>JANLPQ010000028.1:0-66823 GCA_031367325.1 Polaromonas sp.
CTGCGCCAATGACTGGGCAGCTTACAAAATCCAGCGCTCCAACGCCTTTAAAAAACTGATCAATCACCCCAGCACGCCGCGCGGTGTGTACATGTATGGCGGGGTGGGGCGCGGCAAAAGCTTTTTGATGGATTGCTTTTACAACGCGATGCCGATCAAACGCAAAACCCGGCTGCATTTTCATGAATTCATGCGGGAGGTTCATGGAGAGCTCCGCGACCTGGCGGGCACAGTGAATCCGCTGGACGAGTTGGGCAAGCGCATGGCCAAGCGCTACAAGCTGATCTGCTTTGATGAGTTTCATGTGGCTGAGATTACCGACGCCCTGATTCTGCACCGTCTGTTGAGCGCGTTGTTTGACAACGGTGTTGGCTTTGTCACCACGTCTAACTTCAAGCCTGACGACTTGTACCCTGGCGGCATGCACCGCGACCGGATTTTGCCGGCCATTGCGCTGCTCAACCAGCATCTGGAGGTCATCAGTGTTGACAACGGTACCGACTACCGTCGCCGCACGCTGGAGCAGGTCAATCTGTACCACACGCCTTTGGGCGATCACGCTGATGATGAGATGACGCTGGCTTTTAATCGCTTGGCCGAGTCGCAAGATGACAACCCGGTGCTGCAAATTGAGTCGCGGCAAATTTATGCACGTCGCAAGGCGGGCGGCTTGGTGTGGTTCGACTTTAAAACCCTGTGCGGCGGGCCGCGCAGCCAAAACGATTACCTAGAGCTGGCCACGCAGTTTCACACCGTATTGCTCAGTAACGTGCCGCAAATGTTTGTACGCCATGCGTCAGAAGCACGCAGGTTTACGTGGTTAATCGACGTGCTGTACGACCGCCGCGTCAAGCTGATCATGTCTGCAGCCGTACCGCCCGAGCAGCTGTACACCGAAGGGCCGCTGGCGCACGAGTTTCCGCGCACGGCATCGCGTTTAAACGAGATGCAATCGACCGAGTATTTGGCGCTGGAGCGGCGCACAGTTGACACTACGCTGACCTAAATCGCGTTACAAGCTCTGCAGCATAAAATAGCATATGGTTAACGTGTTATTGCATTTAAAGTGGCGGCGCATGCTAGCTATTAACTTCATAGCTGCCCAAGCATTTATTACGGGAGTTTCGGCCCAAAACACCATTCAAAACAGCCTTGAAACACAGGCCAACCCATCGCCCACCGCAAAGGCTGCACAGGGGTCTGCAGAGGACGCCGAGCGCCTGCGTATTGCCCAGCTGCGCGATGCAGCAGACGCAAACTATGAAACTGCCAAACAAACCTGTTACCAAAAATTTGCGGTTAACACCTGTATTGCCAAGGCGCGCGAAAAGCAGCGCAGTGAAGTCACCGTTTTAAAACGCCAAGAGGTGGCTTTAAACGACGCGGACCGCCAACGCCGTGGTGCTGAGCAACTGCAACGCACCGAAGCCAAAACCTCGCCCGAGGGGCAAGCGCAGGTTGCCGCGCAGCAAGGCGGTGCGCTAGCGGCTGCGGCACAGCCTGAAGACAAGCAAGCAGGCAAAGCAGCCGTACAGCAAAGCGCTGCGCAAACCGCCCAAACACGCAGTACGACCCTGCAACGCAAGCAAGCCGATGCCGCCAAGTCAACCACGCAGCGCCAAGCCGCAGCAACAGCCAAGGCCGCACAATCTAAAGCACGCTATGAAGCGCGTATGAAAGAAGCCGAAGAAAGGCGCGCAAAAATGTTGGCTAAACAGCCAACCAAGCTACCCGCTGCAGGGCTGCCTACACCACCTATCGCAAAATAAGCAGCGGCGTACTTACCGCAAGCTGCTCATCGACGGAATTTCTACGGGGCGCGCAACTTCGGGGCCTAGCGACTCTACCTTCACCACCACCAGTGACAAGTTATCTCCCGTACCCCGGCCACGGCTGCGGGCTTTGTCGATTAAAAACTCAGTGGCCTCACGCGGGGTAAGTGCTGACAACACCGAACCTAGCTCGGTATTGCTAAAGTAGTGCCACACACCGTCGCTGCAGGCCATTAGCGTGTCGCCTGGGCGCAGGGCGGGGACATAGTGCACGTCGATGACGGGGTCGTCCTCGGTGCCTAGGCAACCCATCAAAATATTCGACTGTGGGTGCACGTTGGCTTCTTCTTCGGTGATCTCGCCTTTGTCGACCAAGGTTTGCACATACGAATGGTCCATCGTGCGCTTGACCATTTTGTTGCCGTGGTAGTGGTAAATACGGCTGTCGCCTGCATGCACCCAATGGCAATCACCTGCAGGGTTGATTAAAAATGCACACAGCGTGCTGTGCGGCTCTTGCTCTGACGAGATGGCTGTCAGCTTAATAACAATATGCGCTTCTTGCACCAATTGGCGCAGCACAGACGGTGCGTCGTCTACCTCGGGCGAGTAGCGCTCAAACAGCTGGCGCGCGGTCATCATCACTTGGTCTGATGCCTTGCGCCCGCCGCTGCGGCCGCCCATGCCGTCTGCCACTACGGCCAGCATGCAGCCCACGTGGCGCGGGTGGTCTAGCAGTAAGACTTGGTCTTGTTGGTATTCACGGTCACCTTTGTGGATGCCGGTTGATGCAGTGATGCGAAATCCCTTGGCCATAGTAGATGCGTCTTTAGTATTTGTCTCATTAGTGGGTGCATGCACAGGATAAACCGTGCGTTCACAGTGTATTGCAATTATTATCGAAGCTTAGCCCGTTTGCACACAGAATATTTTGGACTCTAACCTACATTTCCCATCCCGCCGCCTAATTGAGCTGCAAATGGAGCACGCTGACCTGAACGCCAGCATAGACCGCCTCTGCCTGCCCACGGGCGAAGTGCTGCCTGACGAGCTGCTGCTGCGCCGCCTAAAAAAGCGCCGCTTGGCCCTGCGTGACCAAATAGCCCAGCTGCAAAGCACCATCGACGGAAACGAGCCCGCCTGATGGCCCTGCAAGACCAGGTACGCGCGGCATTTACCGCAGGCGGGGTGCTAGAACGCGCTACCGAACAGTTTGCCCCCCGCGCCGGCCAGCGCGACATGGCCATGGCCGTGGCCCAAACTATTGAGGACGGCGGCGCGCTGGTGGTGGAAGCTGGCACGGGCGTAGGTAAAACATTTGCTTACCTTGTGCCTGCGCTACTGTCGGGCGCACGCGTCATGGTGTCTACCGCCACTAAGGCACTGCAAGACCAATTGTTCGCCCGGGACATCCCGCGGCTGGTCAAGGCGCTGGGCCTGCCGGTACGCATTGCACTGCTAAAAGGCCGCAGCAGCTACCTATGCGTGCACCGCATGGGCCTGGCGCGGCACGAAACAGGCAGCGACCGCACGGCACAACGCACGCTAGCACGCATAGAAGAATGGGCGCAGGCCACCTTTACCGGCGATTTGGCCGAAATACCGGGCCTGGATGAACGCTCCAACGTGATTCCGCTGGTGACCTCTACCCGGGATAACTGCTTGGGCAGCCAATGCCCCAAGTTCAAAGTCTGCCACGTTAACCTAGCCCGGCGCGAAGCGCTGGCCGCTGATTTGGTAGTGGTCAACCACCATTTGTTCTTTGCCGATTTGGCCGTGCGCGAGTCGGGCATGGCCGAGCTGCTGCCCAGCGTGCGGGTGGCGATATTTGACGAGGCGCACCAGTTGAACGAAACGGGTGTGCAGTTTTTGGGCAATAACTTGTCCACTGGCCAGTTGCTAGACTTTGCCCGCGACATGCTGGCGGCGGGTTTAACGCTGGCGCGCGGCCTGGTGGACTGGCAAAGCTTGGTAGGCGGGGTAGAGCGGTCTACCCGTGAACTACGGCTGGTGGTAGGCAAGCAACCCCCAAATGCCCGCGTACGCTGGAAAGGCCTAGCGCCCGAGAACTTGGCCGAAGCCCCCTGGACCCAAGCCCTGCTAGACCTAGACGCCGCGCTGGGCCTGGCCTGCGAGGGCCTGGCCACCGTAAGCGAGCTGGCCCCCGATTTTGTGCGCCTGCACGAGCGCGCCAGCATGCTGGCTGAGCACAGCTTGGCATTTACCAGGCCTTGTGCGGCAGGCGCAGTGCGCTGGCTAGACGTAGGCGTGCAACTGCGCTTGGTCGAGTCACCGCTAGACATTGCCGCTACGGTGCGCAAACGGCTGCTGGGCCTAGACAAAGACGGCGGCGCGCTAGCCTATCCTCAAGGCGCCAACGAAGCAGAAGACGCGGAGCGCCGCCAGCGCAGCTATATCTTTACCTCGGCCACGCTGGGCGATGACGACAAATTGAGCTGGTTTACCCAGCCCTGTGGCCTAGAAACTGCCCAAGTGCTGCAAGCCAGCAGCCCGTTTGACTACGCCACCCAAGCCACCGTGTACGTGCCGCGCCACCTGCCGCAGCCCAAAGACGCCGGCCACACGCTGGCGGTGGCTGATTTGGTGTCAAAAGCCGTGCGCCGCCTAGGAGGCCGCACGCTGGTGCTAACCACCACGCTGCGCGCGCTCAAAACTATTGGCGACGATTTGACCGACAGCTTAGACGGCAGCGGCATCGTAGTGCTAGTGCAGGGCAGTGCGCCTAAGCGCGAGCTGGTAGAGCGGTTTAGGAACCAAGGCGGTGAGGTAGATGACAAACGCAAGGGCGGCAGTGAAGGCACCAAGGCAAGCCAACCGGGCTGCGTGCTAGTAGCGTCTGCCAGTTTTTGGGAAGGTATTGACGTACCCGGCGATGCACTGCAAATGGTCATCATCGACAAGCTACCTTTCCCACCGCCAGGCGACCCGCTGGTGGAGGCCAGAGCGCAAAAGCTAGAGGCCGAAGGCCGCAGCCCGTTTAATGACTACTTTATCCCCGAGGCCGCCGTATCGCTAAAACAAGGCGCTGGCCGCCTGATACGCCGCGAGACCGACTGCGGCATCTTGGTGGTGTGTGACACCCGTTTGGTACAAATGGGCTACGGCAAACGCCTGTTGAACGCACTACCCCCGATGCGCCGTATTTTTACGCAAGATGAGTTTGACAGTGCGCTTGATGCGTTGCGTTAGGTAATTATAAGTACTATCAATTACATAGCTGCTTGAGCAGGATTTACTTGGGTTACAGGGCTAAATAGCATAAAATAACTTACTAAAAACAAGCTGCAAAGCTTAGCAGAAAGAAAACCTCCGCCGGCTAGGTAATCAGCAGCGCTTTGACACTACCAGCTGACTAACCACGCTAAAGCTTTTGCAGCCGCTCTAGCGCGCTGTGCAGCGTGGCGTCTTTCTTGGCAAAGCAAAAACGCACCACGCGCTGGTCAAAGCTGTTGCCGTAAAAGGCCGACAGCGGAATAGCCGCTACGCCGATTTCACTGGTCAACCACTTGCAAAACTCGGCCTCGCTTAAATCACTGACTGCGCTAATGTCAACACACTGAAAATAGCTGCCTTGCGTGTGCAGCGGCTTTAAGCGGGTTTTGCGAATACCGTCTAAAAATAAGTCGCGCTTACGCTGATAAAACGCTGGCAAATTGAGGTACGGCGCGGGGTTGGCCATGTAGCTGGCCAGTGCGTGCTGCACAGGCGTGTTAACGGTAAACACGTTGAACTGGTGCACTTTGCGAAACTCGGCCGTCAAGCTGGCAGGCGCGGCCACGGTGCCTACCTTCCAGCCCGTGACGTGGTAAGTTTTGCCAAAACTGCTCACCACAAACGCGCGCGCTGCCAGTCCCGCAAAGCGCGCCGCGCTCTCGTGCGGCTGGCCGTCAAACACCATGTGCTCGTACACCTCGTCGCTGATCAGCAGCACATTGGTGGGTGCCAAGAGCTCTTGCAAACGCAGCATCTCGGCCCGGGTCCACACGGTGGCGCTAGGGTTGTGCGGGCTGTTGATCAAAATAGCGCGGGTTTTAGAGCTGATAGCGGCGCTGATTTTGTCAAAATCGGGCCTGAAAGTGCCTGGCGTCAAAGGCACGCGCACCACCGTGCCGCCTGCAAGCTCAATATTAGGCACATAGCTGTCGTAGCATGGCTCTAGCACTATCACCTCGTCGCCGGGGTGCACCACGGCAAATATGGCGGTAATGATGGCTTGCGTAGCGCCTGCGGTGATGGTGATTTCAGCATTAGCGTCGTACTGCTTGCCGTGCAGCGCTAGCATTTTGGCAGCTACTGCAGCCCGCAGCGCGGGGATACCGGGCATGGGTGGGTATTGGTTGTGGCCCTGCGTCATGGCTTGGGTGACGGCGCTTACCAGCTGGGGGTCGCAGTCAAAATCTGGAAAGCCTTGGCCTAGATTGACCGCACCTTTCTCGGTCGCCAGCGCCGACATCACAGTAAATATAGTGGTGCCTACTTGGGGCAGTTTCGACTGCAGCGTGGGGGTGTGTTCTAGGGTGTGCATGGGGGTTCGCCTGTGCCTGTTAGGTTCGCTTACGCCTGTCTTACAGCTCGTAGTCGTCTACACTGCCGCTCATGGCGCGGTCAATCAGTTTGCGGTTCAAGCGGTCGCTCACCAGTTCGGCAAAGGTGTAGACAAAATTGCGCAAATATGCGCTGCGTTTAAAGGCTACGCGCGCCACATTTTTGCCAAACAAATGCCCTGCAGGTTTAACCACCAAATCGGTTGCGGGGTCATCTTTTACAGCCATCTCTGCCACGATGCCTATGCCCAGGCCAGTGCGTACGTAGGTCTTAATCACGTCAGAGTCGATAGCTTCTAGCGCGATGCGGGGCGACAACTTTTTGGCCGCAAACGCCGCGTCAATTTTGGTGCGCCCGGTAAACGATGGGTGGTAGGTAATGATAGGCTCAATGGCCAAATCTGCCAGCGTGATCTGGCTGACCTGCGCCAGCTTATGGTCGGCAGGCATTACCAGCATGTGTTGCCATTCATAACAGGGCAGGGTTACCAGCTCCGCATAGTCTGCTAGCGATTCAGTAGCTATACCGATCTCGGCCACTTCGTCGATCAGCATTTTGGCCACTTGGCCCGGCGTACCTTGGTGCAAACTGATGTTAACTTTAGGAAACGCCTCGCGCAGCTTGGCAATGGGCTGGGGCAGCACGTAACGCGCTTGCGTGTGGGTAGTGGCAATGCTTAGCGTGCCGCTGTCTTGCAGGCTAAACTGTTCACCAATTTTTTTTAAATTGCCTACTTCGCGCATGATCTGCTCAACACTTTTGAGCACATGCATACCCGGCTCGGTAATGCGTTTAAGCCGCTTGCCGTGTCGCGCAAAAATCTCGATGCCCAGCTCTTCTTCCAGCTCAATAATGGCTTTGGATACACCCGGCTGTGAGGTGTGCAGTGCCTTGGCGGCCTCGGTCAAATTAAGGTTGCGCCGCGCTGCCTCTTGAACAAAGCGGAATTGATGTAGGTTCATATCTAAATACAGCTAAAGAATGTATTTATTATGCCTTTAATCTTAATTAATGGCGTAATCTAGGCCCACGCCCTTTGCAAAAAGGCGTTATTTGCATTCAGACGCAATCACGTCGTCAACCCGTTTGTTACGCGCCACGCGCTCGGTGTCGCTCATAAACTCGCGCTCGCCCTTGTCGTTGGTCACGCCAATGCGCACGCCAGACGATAGTGAGGCTTTGGACTTTTTGGCCTCGGTGCAGTTGGTGGCTTGGGCTGCTGCAAATTTGTCTGTCTCAGCCTTCTTTTTTGCGGCTACTGCAGCTTCCAACTCTTTTTTCTTTTTGTCGGTGGCTACGTCTGCTGCGCTGCTGGCAGCGTTTTTGGGGGCTGCGGCTTTGGCCGCATCACTGGCAGCCTTGGCGGTATCGGCTATGGCTTTGTCTGCGGCGGTTTCTTCTTTGATGGGGGTGATGGTGGCTGGGCCCTTGCCTGCAGGTTGCTTAAAAATGCTTTTATCGGGAACGCTATTGGGCGGCGCTTGGTCGCTAAACACGCGGCGGCCGTCTTTGTCGGTCCAGCCCCATTGTGCGTGGGCTAGCGTGGTAGCGCCCAAGCTGACGGTTAGCAGAGTGCATTGCAACAAATAAAATAATCTGGTTTTCATCATAGAAGTGTAGCGTGGAGTGGTGAAAAAATGGTGGTAGGGCAGCGCTTTATAAAACCACTAAGCGGCTTAAAACCACCATTGGTCGCCGTGACCAATTGACTATAACGTACCCATAACGCATGTTCAACGCATCCAGGCCAATAGGGTTTACACCCGTGGCGCGCGGGTACAATCTGTTTTTTGGAGCCTTTACTATGCGCTTGCTTGGCAAAGCACTAACGTTTGACGACGTTTTACTCGTTCCCGCTTTCTCTGAAGTCCTGCCCAAGGACACTTCCCTTGCGACCCGTCTGTCGCGCAATATTGCACTTAATTTGCCCCTGGTGTCCGCTGCAATGGACACCGTAACCGAGGCGCGCCTAGCCATTGCCATGGCGCAAGAAGGTGGCATGGGCATTATTCATAAAAACCTCACCGCCAAAGACCAAGCTGCGCAAGTGCGCAAAGTCAAGCGGCATGAATCAGGCGTGCTGCGCGACCCGGTGGTCATCCCGTCAGACTTTAAAGTACACCAAGTTATTGAGTTGTCGGAGCAGCTAGGCGTAAGCGGCTTTCCAGTGGTAGACGGCGGCAAGGTGGTAGGCATAGTTACTGCGCGCGATTTGCGCTTTGAAACGCGTATGGACGTGATGGTCAAAGACATCATGACACCGCGCGAACGCCTAGTCACAGTGCCGGTAGGCGCGCCGCTGGCCGATGCCAAAGCGCTGATGAATAAACACCGCTTGGAACGCGTATTGGTAGTTAACTCAGCCTTTGAGTTGAAGGGCCTGGTAACTGTCAAAGACATTACCAAACAAACCAGCTTTCCCAACGCCGCGCGTGACGACCAAGGCAAGCTGCGCGTGGGCGCAGCCGTAGGCGTAGGCGAGGGCACCGAGGAGCGTGTAGCCGCCCTGGTAGAAGCTGGCGTTGATGCACTGGTAGTAGACACAGCCCACGGCCACAGCAAAGGCGTGATCGAGCGCGTGCGCTGGGTTAAACAAAACTATCCGCAAATCGACGTAATCGGTGGCAACATTGCCACCGGTGCAGCTGCGCTGGCGCTGGTAGAGGCGGGTGCGGACGGCGTGAAAGTTGGCATCGGCCCCGGCAGCATTTGCACCACCCGCATCGTGGCAGGCGTGGGCGTGCCGCAGATTATGGCGATTGACAGCGTAGCCACGGCTTTAAGAGGCACCGGCGTGCCGTGCATTGCCGACGGCGGTATTCGCTACAGTGGCGACATCGCCAAAGCCATTGCCGCAGGTGCCAGCACGGTGATGATGGGCGGCATGTTTGCAGGTACTGAGGAAGCCCCCGGTGAAGTGGTGCTGTTCCAAGGCCGCAGCTACAAGAGCTACCGCGGCATGGGCAGCATAGGTGCCATGCAGCAGGGCAGCGCTGACCGCTATTTTCAAGAGTCTTCTACAGGCAACCCGAATGCCGACAAACTGGTGCCCGAAGGCATCGAAGGCCGCGTCCCCTACAAAGGCAGTGTTGTCAGCATCATCTTTCAAATGGCCGGTGGATTGAGAGCCAGCATGGGCTACTGCGGCTGCCCCACCGTACTAGATATGCAAAACAAAGCCGAGTTTGTCGAGATCACCACCGCAGGCATACGCGAGAGCCATGTGCACGACGTGCAGATCACCAAAGAAGCGCCGAATTATCGGGCCGAGTAAACTGCCTAACAAAGGAGCCTGTTTGCCATGCTGCTAGATGATCTACGTCAAATGAAACCTTTAATTGACTCGATTGCGCATCGCTGTGGGGCTAAACGCTTGCGCGTTTTCGGCTCTGTCGCGCGCCGCACAGAACGGCCAGACAGTGATGTGGATTTTTTAGTAGAGCTACCGCAGGGCTACGATTTATTTAGCCAGCGTTTGGCATTGAGCCAAGGCCTGTCTGATCTACTACATCGTAAGGTTGACCTTGTGCCAGAGCATGAGCTAAACCGCCACATACGCGGCCAAGTGCTCGCAGAAGCCATCGAGATATGAGTAAGGCTTGGCATGCGTACGCGCTGCATGTTCTAGATGCTATCGCTAAAGTGCGTCGCATCCAGCAACGCGGCAATTTAGTGGATGACGAAGTGCTGTATGACGCCGCACTGCGTAACCTACAAACACTGTCTGAGGCAACACAACTGTTGCCCAATGAGCTGAAAGCGGCCTACCCTGCTATTCCTTGGCGCGAAATTAGCGGACTCCGCAATATTTTGGTCCATAACTATCTGGGTGATATTGATCCAAGTACTGTTAACGGTGTTATTAACACCCATTTACAGCCTCTAGAGGATTGTATGAAAGCTATGCTGGCAGCACCCGATCTGGATAAGTCCTAGTTTTTTAAATTTATTTTCCAGTGTATGCAACACCAAAAAATCCTCATTCTCGATTTCGGCTCCCAAGTCACTCAGCTCATCGCCCGCCGCGTGCGCGAGGCGCATGTGTATTGCGAAGTGCATCCGTGCGACGTGACCAGCGACTGGTTGCGCGACTACGCCAAAGACGGCTCGCTGAGTGGCATCATCCTCTCAGGCAGCCATGCCAGCGTGTACGAAGAGCTGACCGACAAAGCGCCTGACGCAGTGTTTACGCTAGGCCTGCCTGTGCTGGGCATTTGCTACGGCATGCAAGCCATGGCGCACCAACTAGGCGGCAAGGTCGAAGGCGGGCACAAGCGCGAGTTTGGCCACGCCGCAGTGCGTGCACGAGGGCACACTGCGTTGCTAAAAGACATTGCCGACTTCACCACACCCGAGGGCGAGGGCATGCTCAATGTGTGGATGAGCCACGGCGACAAAGTCACTGAGCTGCCACCGGGCTTCAAGCTCATGGCCAGCACCGACAGCTGCCCCATCGCCGGCATGGCCGACGAGGCGCGCAAGTTCTATGCTGTGCAGTTTCACCCCGAGGTTACGCATACCGCGCAAGGCCACGCCATCTTGCATCGCTTTGTTTTAGGTATCTGCGGAGTCACACCAGATTGGGTGATGAAAGACCACATCACCGAGGCGGTAGATCTGATCCGCAAACAAGTGGGCGACGAAGAAGTCATCCTTGGCCTGTCCGGCGGCGTAGACTCATCTGTAGCCGCCGCGCTTATCCACCGCGCCATTGGCGACCAGCTGACCTGCGTGTTTGTAGACCACGGCTTGCTGCGCCTAAACGAAGGCGACATGGTGATGGACATGTTTGTAGGCAAGCTGCACGCCAAAGTGATTCGCGTAGATGCCGAGGCGCAGTTTCTCGGCCACCTTGCAGGCGTGAGCGACCCAGAAGCAAAACGCAAGATCATTGGACGTGAGTTTGTAGAGGTGTTTAAGGCGCAAGCAGCCGTATTAACTGCTCAAGCAGCTACGAAAAACAGAGCGAATGGACGTATTGTCAAAGGTGCCAAGTGGCTAGCCCAAGGCACCATCTACCCCGACGTGATTGAAAGCGGCGCAGCCAAAAGCAAAAAAGCCGTCACCATCAAAAGCCACCACAACGTAGGCGGCCTGCCCGAGCAGCTAGGCCTCAAACTGCTAGAGCCCCTGCGCGATCTATTTAAAGACGAAGTACGCGAACTAGGCGTAGCCCTGGGCCTACCCCACGACATGGTCTACCGCCACCCCTTCCCCGGCCCCGGCCTGGGCGTGCGCATCTTGGGCGAAGTGAAAAAAGAATACGCCGATTTGCTGCGCAAAGCCGACGCCATCTTCATCGAAGAACTGCGCAATTTCAATGACGAAGCCACAGGCAAAAACTGGTACGAACTCACCAGCCAAGCCTTCACTGTCTTCCTTCCCGTCAAATCAGTAGGTGTGATGGGTGATGGCCGCACCTATGATTACGTGGTCGCCTTGCGTGCCGTAGTTACCAGCGACTTCATGACCGCAGACTGGGCAGAGCTGCCGTACGCTTTGCTCAAGAAAGTCAGCGGAAGGATCATCAACGAAGTGCGCGGCATTAACCGCGTGACGTATGACGTGAGTAGCAAGCCGCCCGCGACGATCGAGTGGGAGTGAGGGAATTTGAACTTAATTGATACTGCTAAGTTATAGCAGACCATTGCTGGGACGTTTTGAGATTAGTGGCGCTTACTGCGGTCTGTGCGGTATCAAACAGACGCAAAAGGCAAATCGTAAGATACTCTATCTGACAGTTTTCAACTGAATCAAAGGAGCAGCCCATGCCCAAGCTTTACTCAATAAGCTTAGAGTTCGGCAAGATCCTGTTCGCTACGCTTTTAGGTATAACTTTTTCCATGCCAAGTCACGCCACCCCAGAACCTGAGTACCAAGTTGTCAAATCGCTTGCGGATTTTGAAGTTCGCCAGTATGCCGCTTACACAGTGGCTGAAACGGTGGTAGCAGGCCCAGCCGACAAAGCGGGCGGTCAGGCTTTCCCCATTTTGTCGGGGTACATCTTTGGTAAAAATAAGGGCGAGCGCAAGTTTGAGATGACAGCGCCGGTAACGCAAGCCGTGGTGCCCACAAAACTGGAGATGACCGCACCGGTTACCCAAACTGCTGCGCCCGGCGGGTTTTTGGTGCAGTTCGTTTTGCCCAAAGGCGTGACCGTGGCTAATGCCCCAGAGCCATTGGATGCGCGCGTTCAGCTGCGCGAGGTCCCTGCCACCCAACTGGCCGTGATTCGCTACTCAGGTTTCTGGTCCCAGTCTAACGACAACGACCAACTGGCAAAGCTGCAGGCAGCTATGCGCGCAGCCAACCTAAGATGGACAGGGGAGGCTGTGTACTCGCGTTACAACGCGCCGTTCACGCCATGGTTTTTGCGGCGCAATGAAATTTGGCTGCACTTGGCACCTGGCAACTAGCCGCACTGCAAGCGATAAATCTGTGCGCCGCTCCGTTATGAATAAGGCGCAGCTGGTGCAGGCTCTCAAGCAATGATGCCAGCCTTAACAAGCTATTCCCAAGGTTCCACGCTACCTGAAAAGTGCTTTTTTTATTCATGAAATAAGCTTATGGGCCAATAAACGCCTGCTCAAGCAGCTCCTGAATTAATAGCGAAAATAAGTCGCTTGAACACACAGCATTTCAATACAAATTTTTAAATCGCACCTCTCGTGCGGCCAGAATTTATAAATTTATATCTGCCAGACAGCTCACTGTCCTACATAAAATTACGGGAAAACCCGTAAGCTGGTATTATTTCACGTTTGTATTCAAGGCAGTTCTTCTTGAATTTGAAAGCCATTCCCATGCAGCGCACAGCCCTTCTTGCCTCGTCCACCCCCCCACGGTCAACCTTTACAACACCTCTTGTCGCACTGACTTTTGTCTTTGCTGCTGCATTGGCGGGCTGCGGAAAACCAGCCACTGGTGGTCCGGGCGGCCCCGGTGGCGCCATGCCAACGCCTGAGGTGTCTGTCATTACGGTGCAAGCGTCTAGCCAGCCTATTGAATTGGAATACGCCGGGCAAACGGCGGGCTCGCGCGAGACGGAAGTGCGGGCGCGTGTAGCGGGCATTTTGCAGCGCCGGTTGTTTACCGAGGGCTCCAAAGTCAAGGCCGGGCAGCCGTTGTTCCAAATTGATCCGGCTAATTTTCAAACCCAAGCCGCCTCGCTTGAAGCTGCAGTTGCGTTGGCCCAAGCCAAAGTTGCACAGACCCAGCGTGACCAGGCCCGGCTAGTGCCCCTGATTGCTGAAAAAGCCATCAGCCAGAAAGAGTTTGATGACAGCAAATCTGCGTTCGACATTGCCCAAGCCACCCTCAAGCAAGCACAGGCGCAGGCGCGTGAGGCGCAACTGAATTTAGGCTATGCCAAAGTCACCGCGCCGATTAGCGGCATTACCACCACGGCCAACAAATCCGATGGCAGTTTGGTTACCGCAGCCGACAGCTTGCTTACCACCATAGTGCAAACCGACCCGATGTTTGTGAATTTCAGCGTGTCTGAGAGTGACTTTATCAGCCTCAACAAGCGCGTGAAAGAAGGCAAGCTGGATGTGCCGAGTCAAAAGTCTGGTGCAAACTTGGGCTTTGGCGTACGGGTCAAATTGGCTGACGGTAGCTTGCACCCGCAGGCAGGCAAATTGAATTTTTCAGGCCAGCGCGTCAACGCGCAAACTGGCAGTATCGACGTGCGCGCAGAGATACCCAATGCTGACGGCAGCCTGCGGCCCGGCCAGTTTGTGCGGGTGTTGCTGGGCGGCGCAACGCGGCCTAACACTATCAGCGTGCCGCAGCGCGCGGTGATTGACAGCCCCAACGGAAAAATCGTTTTTAAAGTCACGCCAGACAATAAGTTGGCGCCACAACCTGTCGAGCTGGACGGCTGGGCAAGTGGCAGCTGGATAGTGACCAAAGGGCTGCAAAACGGTGACCGTGTGCTGGTAGAAGGCTTTATCAAGGCCAACCAGCCGGGTATGCTGGTCAAGCCTATGCAGTATGTGGCGGGCGCGTCCGCTGCTGCAACAGGTGGGGCAAGCGCTGCGGGTGCACCGCCTGCAACGAGCGCAACGCCTACGACACCTGCCAGTGCACCGCCTGCTGCGCCAGCCAGCGCAACATCCGCTGCTTCTCAATAAGGAGCGGCTGCATGTTTTCCAAATTCTTTATTGAACGGCCGATTTTTGCGACAGTGTTGTCGCTGTTCCTGGTGCTGGCGGGCTTGGCTGCCATGCGTATTTTGCCGATCTCACGCTATCCAGAAATTTCGCCGCCTGTGGTCAATGTGCGGGCCATCTACCCCGGTGCATCGGCGGATGTACTGGAGGCCACGGTGGCCGCCCCGATTGAGCAGTCCATCAACGGCGTTGAAAAAATGCTGTACATGGATTCAACCTCGTCTGGCGATGGCGTGGTCACCATCAACGTGACCTTTGATGTAGGCACGAATTTGGATATTGCGGCGGTCAACGTGAACAACCGTGTCAACCAAGTGCTGTCCAAGCTACCGCAAGAGGTGCAGCGCCAGGGCCTCACGGTAGCCAAAAGCTCGGCTAACTTTATGGTGGTGGTGGCGGTGTATTCACCTGATGATCGCTACAGCGATTTGTTTATCTCCAACTACGTGGCGCAAAACATGCTTGACGCTGTAAAGCGCGTGCCGGGCACCACCAACGTGCAGATCTTCGGCGCCAAAGACTATGCCATGCGCATCTGGCTGCGGCCTGACCGCATGGCGCAACTTGGCATCACGGTAGCTGACATCAGCAGCGCCGTGACCGAGCAAAACGCCCAGTACGCCGCAGGCAAAATTGGCTCGCCGCCGGGCAACACTGAAGAGCTGACGCTGACCGTGACAGCCAAAGGCCGCCTGCTGGAACCGGAGCAGTTTGCCAACATTGTGGTGCGCAGCGCAGGCAATGGCTCGGTGATTCGCCTAAAAGACGTGGCGCGTGTCGAGCTGGGCAGCAAAGACTACAACTTTTATGGCCGCATCAACGGCCATGCGTCGGTGCCGATTGGCGTGTTTTTGCAAACCGGTGCTAACGCGCTAGACACTCGGGCGGCGGTTGAAAAAACCTTGCAAGAACTCAAAGCCAAATTCCCCGAAGGCCTGACTTATGCTACGCCGTACGACACGACACCGTTTGTGTCAGAGTCTATTAACGAAGTGCTCATAACACTGGCTGAGGCGATGGTGTTGGTGTTTTTGGTGGTGTATTTGTTTTTGCAAAGCTGGCGCGCCACCATCATCCCCGTGCTGGCCGTGCCGGTGTCATTGATTGGCACACTGGCAGGCTTGCAGTTACTGGGCTACAGCATCAACACGCTGACGCTGTTCGGCATGGTACTGGCCATCGGCATTGTGGTGGACGACGCTATTGTGGTGCTGGAAAACGTAGAACGGCTGATGTATGAAGAAGGTTTAAGCCCGCACGATGCAGCCATCAAAGCCATGCAGGAAGTCACTGGCCCGGTGATTGCCATTGTGCTGGTGCTGTGCGCAGCGTTTATACCGGTGGCTTTTTTGGGTGGGCTAGCCGGTGAGTTGTACCGGCAGTTTTCTGTCACCATTACTATTGCGGTGGTGCTGTCGGGCATAGTGGCGCTAACGCTAACGCCTGCGCTGTGCGCGCTATTGCTCAAGCCCGGGGCAGAGCGCAAAAACAAATTCTTCAGTTGGTTTAACCGCAGTTTTGACCGCTTTACCCGCAGCTATACGCGCGGTGTGGCATTCTTTTTAAAGCGCGGCGTGGTGGGTTTGCTGCTATTTATAGGCATGGGTGCGTTAACCGGCCTGCTGTACACCCAGGTGCCAGGCGGCTTGGTGCCGGATGAAGACCAAGGCTACTATATTGGCGCGGTGATTTTGCCTGAGGGCTCGTCGCTGGAGCGCACTAACGCAGTGGTCAAAAAAGTGGAAGCTGCGATGTCGCCGAATAAAAATATTGAAAGCGTGTTCAGTTTGGTAGGGCTGAACTTTTTGGGTGGCGGCGGTTTGAAGTCGTCAGCCGCTACGATGTTTTTCCCGCTCAAGCCTTGGAGCGAGCGCAACCAGACAGCCAAAGAACTGGTGGGCGAAACGTTTATGAAAACCAGCGGCATCAAAGAAGGCCTGCCATTAGCGTTTGCACCGCCCGCCATTCAGGGTCTGGGCCAAACGGGCGGTTTTGAGTTTTATTTGCAGAACAAAGGTGATGGCAGCGTTCGCAGGCTGGCGCAATTCTTACCTACGCTGTTGGCCGAGGCCAACAAGCAGCCTGAGCTGCAAGGCGTTAAGAGTTTGTGGCAAGCTAATTCACCACAAATACAGGTGAACGTAGACACTGAAAAAGCGCGCGCGCTAGGTGTTGCTGTGGGCGATGTCTACAACACGCTGGCCGCTACGCTGGGCAGCTACTACGTGAATGACTTTAATAAAAGCGGACGTATTTACCAAGTGCTGATGCAGGCAGAGGGCGAGTTTCGCGCCAAGCCTGACGACATTGGCGCACTGTATGTGCGCAGCAACAAGGGGCAAATGGTGCAAATCCGTTCGCTGTCAGAAATCAAATTCTCCAGCGGGCCAGACTCGGTGCAGCACTTTAATGCGCTGCCGTCGATTCAAATTTTGGGCGACCCTAAACCCGGTTTCAGCTCTGGCCAAGCCATTGCCGCTATGGAGCGCGCTGCTGCAAACGTATTGCCAGCCGATATGAGCTACGACTGGGGCGGCTCGGCCTTTCAGCAAAAGCGCAGTAGCGGCGCGGCAGGCTTGGCGCTGGGGGCTGGGGTAGTCATGATCTTTTTGATTCTGGCGGCCCAGTATGAAAAGTGGACGCTGCCTCTGTCGGTGTTGTTGGCCTTGCCCTTTGGCATTTTTGGGGCGCTGCTGGCGGTGTATTTGCGCAACTATACCAACGATGTGTATTTTCAAATTGGCCTGATTACGTTGCTGGGCTTGTCGGCTAAAAACGCGATTTTGATTGTTGAATTTGCCTTGTACAAAACGCAAGAAGGCATGACACCGGTTGCAGCGGCGCTAGAGGCTGCGCGTTTGCGTTTCAGGCCAATTTTGATGACCTCACTGGCGTTTATTCTAGGTGTGGTGCCACTGGCTTTTGCCAGCGGGGCAGGGGCTGCGGCGCGTAAGTCAATTGGCACGGGTGTGCTGGGCGGCATGCTGGCTGCAACTTTTTTGGCAGTGTTTTTAGTGCCGTTATTTTTTAAACTGGTTAACGATTGGCACTTTCGCAGCCAGCCAGAAGATTTTAAAAATCTGAACAAGCCATTGCACGGTGAAGGAGCGCCCCATGCTTGAACGTATCTCGCGGCTCCCGTCATTCGCTATAACTATCATAGCTGTCTGTGCAGTATCTGCCTGCGGTAACTTAACTTCGACGCCTTACCAGCGCCCCGCGCTAGACGTGCCTGCTACGCTACCCGCCACAGGCGGCACCACGCAAGTAGACTGGCTGGTGTGGTGGAAGGCCTTTGCAGACCCGGTACTAGACGCCATGCTGCAGGAGGCCGCCAGCAACAACCAAGACTTGGCCTTGGCCAGCGCGCGCATTTCCGAGGCACGGGCCACGTTAGACCAAAACCAAGCCAACTTTGTACCCACACTAGACTTTAATGCCAGCGCTACGCGCAGGCGCAGCAGCGAGAACGCAGGCAGCGCTAACCCCAGTGCACCCGGCGCTACCAGCTTGTATTCTAATGACCGGCAACTTGGCCTGACTGCCAGCTACGAGATTGATTTTTGGGGCAAATACGCCCGCGCCGACGATGCAGCGCGTGCCCGCCTGCTGAGCCAAACCGCTGCGCGCGGCACGGTGCTGACCACGCTGTACGCCAACGTAGCGCAAGGCTATTTCACGTTGCGGGCGCTGGATGCACAGCGCACCCTGGCCGAGCAAACCCTTGCTACCCGCCAAGAAAATCTGCGTCTGCAAACCCGTAGACTGCAAGGCGGCGTGGTGGGCGAGCTGGATGTGCGCCAGGCCGAATCAGAAGCCGCCAGCGTGCAGGCCACATTGCAGCAAGTGCAGCAAAACCGCAGCAATGCCGAGTCTGCACTGGCTGTGCTGTTGGGCCGCGCGCCCAGTGCCATCTTGCGGCCTGATTTAGCGCGTGGCAGCGAGCTGGGCGCACTGTATGCACGTCAAGCCATCCCCGCCAATCTACCGTCAGATGTGCTGGCATTGCGCCCCGACATAGTAAGTGCTGAGCAAAACCTAATCGCTGCCAACGCTGATATTGGCCAAGCCCGGGCCGCGTACTTTCCTAAGGTAAGTTTGACAGCCACTTTGGGGCAGCAATCAAGGGATTTTTCTAACCTGTTTGACCCAGCTTCGATGTTTTGGAACCTGCTGGCCAACCTGACGCAACCTATTTTTCGCAGTGGCGCGATTGGTGCTGTGGTGGCTGCAGCCAACGCCCGCCAACAGCAAGCCGTGGCCCAGTACACCCAAACGGTACAAAACGCCTTTCGTGATGTGCACGACGCACTCAATAACTCGGCCGCTGGGCAAGACATCGCCAACACCACCGCCAAACGCATCGACGCCCTGCGCAACTCACTGCGCCTGGCCGACCTGCGCTACAAAAACGGCTACGCCAACTACCTAGAAGTACTCAATGCACAGCGGGACCTAGCCCAAGCCGAGATCAACCTGATTGATGTGCAGCGTACCCAGCTGAATGCGGTGGTGGCTTTGTACAAGGCCTTGGGTGGGGGCTGGGATGCTACTACTGTGGTTAGCCGCGCTGCTAAACCGTAGTATCAAGACGCTATTAACTTCATAGCTGCTTGAGCAGGATTTGCCTGGGTTATTGGCCTATATTGTTATTAAAAATGCAATTTGAAGGGGTTCTTAGTCTCTCATGCTGTTGGGCTTGACACCAAATTCGTTGTTCTGGAACGCGAACTGCTGCGGTCAGTCCCATACCAAACGGACCTGCGGCCCTTTATTGTTTGTCATAGGACACTCACCACACCAGCCCGCTTGTAATAGGCTGGGTGTACTGCGCAATGTTAGTCACGCTGTTTAAGGTGGCCACACTCGCCCTAGTAGCTCAACCCTAATTCATCTACCATCAATCCGGCGCGCGTGCCTTAAAACTACTACATCCACCAGGGTAAGCGGTGTGAGCGCGTCGATGAAAAAATTGTAGCGAGGCGCGGCTAGCCAGCTTAAAGTTTCTACACATTAAGTCGCGTGTTCGCGGAGATTTTTTCGCAAAAGACATGTCACGCCGCCCGTCCAAGGTAAACAACGAAGTAATGCATTGACAAGGGGGAGTTCAATCCTCCGTGCGTCCACAATAAACAACGATTTAACGCATTTCCAAGTCGTAGCTAAAAACCAAAGATTACTACAAATTCAATAGCTGCTTGAGCAGGTTCTACATGCTATACAGGCTATTTAAGCACTATAAATACTGGAATTAACGCCGCCGCCCACCAAAAATCCCCCCCAGCACTCCACGAATAATCTGCCGTCCCACTTCGCGGCCAATTGAGCTGGCGGCGGACTTGACCATTTGTTCGCCTGCGCTAGAGCGGGTGCGCTTGGCCCCGCCGCCAAAGATATTGCCCAAGCCGTCTAAAAATCCGCCGCTGGCCTCTTGCCCTGCAGCGTTAGTGGCTTCTTTGGTGATGGTTTTGGCGGCTTCTTTGGCTTGCGACTCGGTCGCCATGTTGGCGTCAGTGCGACCTTTGAGTTTTTCGTAGGCTGATTCGCGGTCGATCGTTTTTTCATACGCCCCTGCCACGATCGAGCTGGTGATTAATGCCTTGCGTTGCTCTGCAGTAATGGGGCCAATTTGCGATGCAGGCGGCAGCACATACACGCGCTCGGTCACGCTGGGGCGGCCTTTGTCGTCTAAAAAGCTGACAAGGGCCTCGCCTACAGCCAGCTCGGTGATGGCGGTTTCGATGTTGAGCTTGGGGTTTTGGCGCATTGTCTCAGCTGCCGCCTTTACCGCTTTTTGGTCACGTGGGGTAAAGGCGCGCAGGGCGTGCTGCACGCGGTTGCCCAGCTGGGCCAGCACGCTGTCGGGAATGTCCAGCGGGTTTTGCGTCACAAAATACACGCCCACGCCTTTAGATCGCACCAGCCGCACCACCAGTTCAATGCGCTCCAGCAGCGGCTTGGGCGCATCGGTAAACAACAGGTGCGCCTCGTCGAAAAAGAACACCAGCTTAGGCTTGTCCAAATCGCCCACCTCGGGCAAGGCTTCAAACAGCTCGCTTAGCATCCACAGCAAAAAGGTGGCGTACAGACGCGGGGCAGACAGCAGTTTGTCGGCAGCCAGCACATTCACAATGCCTTTGCCATCGCTGTTGGTTTGCATAAAATCGGCAATGTTGAGCATGGGCTCGCCGAAAAACAGGTCACCGCCTTGCTCTTCAATCTGCAGCAAACCACGTTGAATCGCGCCTATGCTGGCTGGGCTGACGTTGCCGTACTCGGTGGTAAACGTGTTGGCGTTATCCCCTACGTTTTGCAGCATGGCGCGCAGGTCTTTCATGTCTAGAAGCAATAGGCCTTGGTCGTCGGCTATTTTGAACACCAGTTGCAGTACGCCGGCTTGGGTTTCGTTCAAATTAAGCATGCGGGCCAGCAGCAAAGGGCCTAGGTCGCTCACCGAGGCGCGCACGGGGTGGCCTTGCTGGCCAAACACGTCCCACAGCGTAGTGGGGAAGGCGGCAGCGTCGGGCGTAGCCAAGCCGCGTTCAGCGATGATTTTGGCTAGCTTATCGCCCACCACGCCTTTTTGTGAAACGCCTGTCAGGTCGCCCTTCACATCGGCCATAAACACGGGCACGCCTATGCGGCTAAATCCCTCGGCCATGGTTTGCAAGGTAATGGTTTTGCCCGTGCCTGTGGCACCCGTGATCAGGCCGTGGCGGTTGGCTTTGTCAGGGCGCAGCAGGCATTCAATAGCTCGGTGTTTAGCGATCAGGAAAGGTTCGGTCATAGTGTGTCTCGCAATGTATCTGCACATCCTACCAGCAATAAAAACGCCCACTACCTTTGGGCAGCGGGCGTTATTGAAAGCCTTGCTATAGATTTACTTCACTGTTACGGTAATGGACTGGCTCATCGGTTTGCCATATGACTGGTGCGCGCCGTTGCCAAACTGGGCCGTTAGCTTGTAGGTGCCAGGTGCTAGTTTGACATCGGCTTCGGTCTGACCTTGGCCAAAGTGCAAATGCTTTTCAGTAAATGGGATCGACTCGCCCGGTGCAACGGCGTCTAGGTTAATGAGTAAATGGTTGTGGCCGCTGTCTTTGACTATCTCGCCTGCAGGCGCTACTGCCATGCCTTTCACGCCAAAGCGTACTTTGAAGGTGGTGCCTACCACGGCGTTGTTAGCCGGCTCCAAAATGCTCATGGCTTGGGCAGGATCAGCGGCCGGTGTGGCGCAGCCCGTTAAAACTAATGCAGTAACAGCGCTAGCTAATAATGCAGACATACGAAGTGTAGATTTTTTCATGGTAATTTCTTTCAGAAGGCGGCAGCCGCGCAGCAGTTGACCTGCGCAGGCATGCCAGAATAAAAAATGAGGAACAAACAGACCGCTGCAAGCGCCCTAAAGCGTTGCAGCCATGGCAGCTATGCGGCAGCGGGCGGGGCGCGGCCAGGCGGTGGCCTGCTGTCATGCACGATGTTTTGTGCACTGGTAGGAGTGGGTTGGTACTGCCACACAGCCACGGTGCGCGGTACTGCAAAATTAAGATGCACAGGCGTGCCGGGCAGGGCTATCAATTTGTAGATAGGTGCGTTACCACAATGCTTGATAGAGCTGGTGCTGTTGTCACTGACTTGCACAGGCACTGACACTTTTTTAAGCAGCATGCCCGAGCAGATGACTATCTCAATGCGTTTGCCAAATGCATGCGCTACTAAAGTGTTAAATGTCGTGCCCAAAGCAAACCATGCCAAAGCCAGAGTAGCTATACAAACAGACAGTTTGCAGACTTGGCGGCTAGAAAAAATAGACATCTTTTATACTAACTTGAGGTGTATTGGCCTGTCAACCGGGTAAATCTGAAAACCGCAGCGAGTAAAAGTAAAATCAAGCTATTGATTTAGACCAACCCAAGAGAGCAAGGCATGGCAGGACACAGTAAATGGGCCAATATTCAGCACCGCAAGGGGCGACAGGACGAAAAACGGCAAAAAATTTGGACCCGGGTGGTGCGCGAGATTATGGTGGCAGCCCGCATGGGCGGTGGCGATTTAACCGCTAACCCGCGCCTGCGCCTGGCGGTAGACAAAGCCAAGGCGGCCAACATGCCTGCCGACACTGTTAAACGTAATATTGACAAAGCCACCGGTAATCTGGAAGGCGTGAACTACGAAGAAATTCGCTACGAAGGCTACGGTATTGGCGGGGCCGCTATTATTGTCGACACCATGACCGACAACCGCGTGCGAACCGTGGCCGAAGTGCGATTTGCTTTTAGCAAGCATGGCGGCAACATGGGCACTGAGGGGTCGGTGAGTTTCCAGTTCAAGCATTGTGGGCAATTATTATTAGCACCCGGTGTAGACGAGGACAAGGTGATGAGCATCGCGCTAGAGGCTGGTGCGCAAGACGTGATTACCGACGACGAGGGCGGCATTGAAGTGCTAACCTCGGTGGCTGATTTTGAAGCTGTCAAAAACGCATTAGAAGCCGCCGGCCTGAAAGCTGAATTAGCCGAGGTGACAATGCGCGCTGAAAACACCATTGCCCTGCAAGGCGACGATGCCGCCCGCATGCAAAAACTATTGGATATATTAGAAGACATGGACGACACCCAAAACGTGTTCCACAACGCAGAACTATGAACTTTTACGCGCACCCATCAATGTCTCCCCTAGCCTTTAAACGCATGAGCCTGCACAAGGTATCGCAGCAAGGATTTTTGCGATGAAAGTTCTTGTCATCGGCGGCGGTGGCCGTGAACATGCCCTGGCCTGGAAGCTGGCGCAATCCCCCAAAGTGCAAAAAGTGTACGTGGCACCGGGCAACGGCGGTACCTTGCTAGACCCTCGACTTGAGAATCTAAATATCACTGGAACCCAAGAACTACGTGCTTGGGCAGCTACTGAAAAAATAGCGTTGACTGTTGTAGGCCCCGAGGCTCCGCTGGCCGCTGGTGTGGTGGATGAGTTTCGCCAGCACGGTTTGCGCATCTTTGGCCCTACCCGAGCCGCTGCACAATTAGAAAGCTCTAAAGCCTTTAGCAAAGCCTTTATGCAGCGCCACGGTATACCCACGGCAGAGTTTGAAACCTTTACCGATGCTGCAGCAGCGCATGCCTATGTGGACAAAAAGGGTGCGCCTATTGTGGTGAAGGCCGATGGCCTAGCGGCTGGTAAAGGTGTAGTGGTAGCAATGACGCTGCCCGAAGCGCATGTAGCAATTGATTTTATGCTGCTAGACAACACGCTGGGCGTGGTGCACAACGCGGGCAATGATGGCCAGCCAGTAGCACGCGTGGTGATTGAAGAATTTTTACAAGGCGAGGAAGCCAGTTTTATTGTGCTGTGCGATGGCAAAAACGTGGCTGCCTTGGCCACATCGCAAGACCATAAACGCTTGCTCGACGGTGACCTAGGCCCCAATACGGGTGGTATGGGCGCCTACAGCCCAGCACCCGTGGTAACGCCCGAGGTGCATGGCCGCGCAATGCGCGAGGTAATTTTGCCAACGCTAAAAGGCATGGACCAAGACGGTATTAACTACACCGGGTTTTTATACGCAGGCTTGATGATCACACCAGACGGCAAAGTGAAAACGCTGGAATTTAACTGCCGCCTGGGCGACCCCGAAACGCAGCCGATCATGATGCGCTTAAAGACCGATTTGCTGGATGTGCTGATGGCGGCCACCGAGCGCAAGCTCGACACGATAGAAATGCAGTGGGACCGCCGCATCGCGCTGGGTATGGTAATGGCTGCGCACGGCTACCCAGTGCAACCGCGCAAGGGTGATGTTATCAACGGGCTACCTGCTAAAGATTCATCGGTCGGCGAAGACGCCGTGGTGTTCCACGCAGGCACGGCCGCGCGCGATGGCCATACGGCGACCAGTGGTGGGCGCGTACTGTGCGTTACCGCGTTAGCCGAGACAGTTAAAAAAGCGCAGCAACGTGCTTTGGATATTGCCCACGGTATTTATTTTGACGGTGCCCAGCACCGCAGCGACATTGGCTACCGTGCAATCAAACCCTGATTTAAAGCCTGATTTTGCGCTGCCGCACCCCTACCAGTTTCGCGGTAGTCCAGCGGCGCGTGGTTTACTGAAATTATGCGGTTGGCGGGTTTATTTTGAAGGATTTCCCACATTGCAAGGCGTAGCTGTGGTGTATCCACACACTAGCAACTGGGATGCTGTGGTGATGTTTTTAGCCAAATGGACATGCGGCGTGCAAGTAATGTTTTGGGCTAAAGACAAGTTGTTTGATTGGCCGCTGGTAGGCCATTGGCTGCGTTGGATTGGTGGCGTGCCAGTGCAGCGCACCACCAAAGCGGGCATAGTAAGCCAGGCAATTGAGATTTTGCAGCAGCACAAAACTGCGGGCCAGTATTTTTGGCTAGGCTTGGCGCCTGAGGGTACGCGCAAGTTCATTCCAGGCTGGCGCAGTGGCTTTTATCAAACCGCATTGGCAGCGCAGGTGCCGCTGTGTTTGGTTAAGCTGGACTACGCGCGGCGCGAGGTGTCGGTAAAAGATTTTTTGCTATTAAGTGGGAACGAAGTGCAAGACATGGCCCGCATCGCGGCGGTCTACGACGGTGTGCGTGGCCTAGTACCTGCCAATGTGGCCCCGATAAAGCTGCTAGACGTGTCGGTGCCGCGCGAAAACACCATAGTACGCTAGCGTATTGAACGGAAACTAATCGCATGACTGTTGCTAAAGTACGTGACTATTTGCTAGACCTGCAAGACCGCATTACGAGCGCTATCAGCGCGGTAGACGGCAATGCGTTTGTCGTAGACCGCTGGAAGAAAGCCCAAAACGAACCATTGCAAGGCAACGGCATTACGCAAATTATAGAAAACGGCCGTGTGTTTGAACGTGCAGGCTGCGGCTTTAGCCACGTGCGTGGGCCCCAGTTGCCACCATCGGCCACACAGAACAGGCCTGAACTAAACGGTGCACCTTTTGAGGCCATGGGCGTGTCGCTGGTGTTTCACCCACAAAACCCCTACGCACCCACAGTGCACATGAACATTCGGATGCTGGCCGCTACGCCTACGGGTGGCGAGACTGTGTTTTGGTTTGGTGGTGGCATGGACCTCACGCCATACTATGGTTTTGATGAGGACGCAGTGCATTTTCACACCGTGTGCAAAAACGCGCTGCAGCCTTTTGGTGCCGACAAATACCCCAAGTTCAAAGCGTGGTGTGATGAGTATTTTTATCTCAAGCACCGCAACGAACAGCGCGGTATTGGCGGGATATTTTTTGACGACTTTACCGAAGGCGGGTTTGACAATGGATTAGCGCTGATCACCTCGGTAGGCGATGCGTTTTTGGACGCTTACTTGCCTATTTTGAGTGTGCGCAACGACATGCCCTACCGCGAACGACAGCGCGATTTTCAGCTCTACCGACGCGGGCGCTATGTGGAATTTAACTTGGTGTGGGACAGAGGCACGCATTTTGGGCTGCAATCTGGCGGGCGCACCGAATCTATCTTAATGAGCATGCCGCCGCTGGTGAGCTGGGCTTACAACCGCAAAAGCCTAGCGGACAGCCCCGAAGAAGACTTGTACAAAAAGTTTTTGGTGCGAAAGGACTGGATTTGACTGCTTATCAAGGCGCCAGCCTGCCGCGCATAGGTATGTACGGCGGCGCGTTTGACCCCGCACACCTTGCGCACCACGCGCTTGCCCAGGCGGCAGTAGCCCAATTGCAACTGGACATTTTGTACATCGTGCCTACGGGCCATGCTTGGCACAAAACCCGCCAGCTCAGCGCACCAGAACACCGGCTGGCTATGGCACAGCTAGCCTTTGCTGATGTGCCGGGTACGCGTGTTGACAGCCGCGAGACACAGCGCGCAGGCCCTACTTACACCTTAGACACCTTAAATGAACTGCAGGCCACGCATCCGAAGGCGCAACTGTACCTGCTGATGGGGGCAGACCAGTTTGCCGCCTTTGGTAGCTGGCACCACTGGCCCGATATTGCTAAAATTGCTACTATTTGCATAGCTGCTCGAGCAGTATCTACGGGCGATATGCATAAAAACAATGCTAAAAACGAGGTGCAAAGTCAGTGTAAAATGCATGTTATACACATGCCAGACATGCCCATCAGTGCCACCGACATTCGCCAGCGCGTCAAACTGGGCTTGGGCATCGACCATCTGGTCAACCCCAGCGTTGCGCGCTATATTGCGCAACATCAGCTGTATATTTTCTGAAATTAACCATTCTTACGCCACGCTATGCAAGACACCGCCGCCAAAAAAGACACCGCCAAACTGCAACGCACCATTGTAGATGCGCTAGAAGATGTGAAGGCCCAAGAGATCGCAGTATTTGACACCGAACATTTGACCGCCATGTTTGAGCGCGTCATTATCGCCAGCGGCACATCGAACCGGCAAACCAAGGCACTGGCGTCTAGCGTGCGCGATGCCGTGCGCGAGGCGGGCTTTGCTAAGCCACGCGTTGAGGGTGAAGACAACGGCGAGTGGATTATTGTCGACTGCGGCCAGTGCGTGGTGCATGTGATGCAGCCTGCGATTCGCACCTACTACCACCTTGAAGAAATTTGGGGCGACAAGCCTGTGCGTTTGAAACTAGGCGCACCCAAGCCTGTAGTGGCCCACGCCCCCGAGCCAGTGCCTGCGAAAAGCAAAAAGCCAGTAGCTAAAAAAGTGGCAGCCAAACCGGGTGCGAAGCGCAAGCCAGTGCGCCCTGAGCCTGTGTTTGCGCCGCCTAGGCCAGAGCTTGCTCCACCGTCCGCAGCTAAGAAAGCGGCGTTGAAGAAACCTACGCCAGCCGGTGCCAAGCCGCCAGCTACTAAAACAGCGGCTGCCAAATCATCAGCACCCAAGCAGCCTATTAAAGTCGTGGTTAATAAAGTTGCAGTCAGGCCACCTGCCAAAAAAGTAGCCACTAAATCTGCAGCCAAGCCTGCTGGCAAAACCGCCCCCGCCAAACGCCGCAGTGCATGAAGCTGGTGATCGTCGCGGTCGGCCAACGTGTGCCCGACTGGGCGCAAACCGCGTGGGATGATTATGCCAAGCGCTTCCCACCCGAGCTAAAAGTAGAGCTGAAAGCCGTTAAAACCGAGCCGCGTGGCTCTAAAACGCTGGACACTTTACTGGCAGCAGAGCGCGAGCGTATTGCAGCGGCTATCCCCAAAAATACCCGCATTGTGGTGCTAGACGAGCGCGGTACGCCGCTGACCACCAAAGCCTTAGCCCAGCGCTTAACCGACTGGCAATTGAGTGGTGACGACGTAGCGCTGGTCATCGGCGGGCCTGACGGTATCGAGCCTGCGTATCGCCAAGCCGCGCATGAACGCGTGCGATTGTCTGACCTTACGCTACCGCACGCCATGGCGCGCGTGCTGTTGATTGAGCAGCTGTACCGCGCATGGTCGGTGAATGCGGGGCATCCGTACCACCGCGAATAAATCTTCCCAATGGCTAACTTCATTTACTTGGCATCCCAAAGCCCGCGCCGTGCGCAACTGTTAGAGCAAATTGGCGTGCGCTTTGAGCTGCTGTTGCCCGACACCAGTGAAGACGCCGAAAGCCTGGAAACTGAGCTGCCCGGCGAAGCCCCTGCTAAATATGTAGCGCGCGTGACGGCGTTAAAACTAGACGCTGCTGTAGCGCGCATGCAGCGGCGCGGCTTGCCTGCCGCGCCCGTGCTGTGCTCTGACACCACCGTGGCGCTAGGCCGCACTATTTATGGCAAGCCTGCTGACAGCCAAGACGCGCAGCGTATGCTGGGTGAGCTGTCTGGCCACACCCACCGCGTGCTAACTGCAGTAGCCGTGCAAAACGGCAAAGGTCGCGCACAAGTGTTGTCTGCGTCTAAAGTAACTTTCAGCGCGATGACCAGCGCGCAAATTCGCACTTACGTAGCTACGGGCGAGCCGATGGGCAAGGCGGGCGCATATGCTGTGCAGGGCAGGGCTGCTGCTTATATTACCCACATCAGCGGCAGTTACAGCGGCATTATGGGCCTGCCGATGTTTGAAACTGCACAGTTACTGCGTACACTTGGCATCAAGCTGGGCACTTAAATTCTACGAGTGGCCCCAGCGTAATCAAGACACCCTATGCAGCAAGATATTTTGATCAACTGGAGCCCGCAAGAAACCCGCGTGGCCGTGGTGGAAAATAGCGCGGTGCAAGAGCTGCATGTCGAGCGTAGCCTAGAGCGCGGCCTAGTGGGCAATATTTACCTAGGCAAAGTAGCGCGCGTGCTGCCTGGCATGCAGTCGGCTTTTATCGACATTGGCTTAGAGCGTGCGGCATTTTTGCACGTGGCTGATTTGATGACGGCCTTTGTCAGCACGCGTGGTGCAGATGGCGATGTCGCCAAGTCTGCTGCCCCCGCCATACCGATTGAAAAGCAAGTGTTTGAAGGCCAAGCGCTGATGGTGCAGGTGATCAAAGATCCTATTGGCAGCAAAGGCGCACGACTGTCTACACAGGTCAGTATTGCAGGCAGGCAACTGGTTTTTTTACCCCAAGATAACCATATCGGCATATCGCAAAAAATACCGGCAGCACAGCGTGATGCTTTACGTGCCAAGGTAGTGCAACTGGCAGGTGATGCAGGTGGTGGGTTTATTTTGCGCACCAACGCAGAGGAAGCAACGGACACTGAGCTGGCGGACGATGTAGCCTATTTACGCAAGGCCTGGACGCGCATCAAAGACGCATCTACTACGTTGCCAGCCAAATCGGTGCTGCACACCGATTTGAATTTGCTGCAGCGCGTGCTGCGCGATTTGGTCAGTGACCAAACCCAAAGTATCCGCATCGACTCACGCGAGCAGTTTGACATGTTGACTGCTTTTGGCCAAGACTACATGCCCGCCACCACTGAAAAACTGCAGCACTACAAAGGTGAGCGCCCGATATTTGACCTGTACAACATTGACGAAGATATAGCCAAGGCACTAGGCCGCCGTGTAGATTTGAAATCTGGCGGCTACCTGATTATCGACCAAACCGAAGCGCTGACCACAGTCGACGTGAACACCGGGGGTTTTGTGGGTGCGCGCAATTTTGACGACACCATTTTTAAAACTAATCTTGAAGCTACGCAAGCCATAGCGCGCCAGCTGCGCCTGCGCAATTTGGGCGGTGTGGTGATTGTCGACTTTATCGACATGACACTACAAGACCATCGCGGCCAAGTGCTGACAGAGTTTCGCAAGCAACTGGCTCGCGACAGAGTTAAAACCTCGGCAGGCGAATTCTCGCAGCTAGGTTTGGTGGAGATGACACGCAAACGCACCCGCGAGTCGCTGGCGCACATGCTGTGCGAGCCGTGCCCCGTATGCCAAGGTAAAGGCACTGTGAAGACACCGCGCAGCGTGGCGTACGACATACTGCGCGAGATTTTGCGCGAGGCCCGCCAGTTCAACCCTAAAGAGTTTCGCGTTGTGGCTGCACCGCAAGTGGTAGAGCTATTTTTAGACGAAGAAAGCCAGCACTTGGCAGGTCTGTCAGACTTCATCGGCAAGCCTATTTCACTGCAAACTGAAGGCAGCATGAGCCAAGAGCAGTACGACATTGTGCTGATGTGATGCGCACTGGTTGAGCTAGATGACAACCCAAGCAACGCGATGAAATGAGCAATAGCGCTATCCCCATTTTGATGTACCACCAGATTGACGCACGGCCCGCGCGCGGCGCGGTGATGCGCGGGCTGGTGGTGTCGCCGCAGGCATTTGCGAGGCAGATGGGGCTGCTTAAAGCTTTGGGTTACCAAGGCTTGAGCATGGCGGCATTGATGCCCTATTTACGTGGCGAGAAAAGCGGCAAAGTTTTTGGCATTACCTTTGATGACGGCTATGTCAACAACCTAGACCACGCTATACCTGTGCTGCAGCGCTATGGCTTTAGCGCCACATGCTACATGGTGAGCGCGCAGTTGGGTGGGTCTAACATATGGGACCACAGCAAAGGTATTGCAGCTAAACCCTTAATGCACGCTGCACACGCCCGCGCATGGGTAGCGGGCGGGCAAGAAGTGGGTGCGCATACGCGTAACCATATCGACCTGCGCACGTTGAACGCAACACAGTCCATGCAAGAGATTGCGGGTTGTAAAGCCGAGCTAGAAGATGCTTGCGGTGCTGCAGTGAACCAGTTTTGCTACCCTTACGGCTTCTACACAGCTAACCACGCCGCGCAAGTGCAACAAGCAGGTTTTGCGGCCGCCACCACCACCGCGCGCGCGCGCGCCCAGCGCAGTGATAGCCTGTGGGAGCTGCCCCGTGTTCCCGTGATGGGATCAGTCTGGTTGCCACAGTTTTGGCGTAAAGTCGCCACGGGTTATGAAGACCAGCGCCGTGGATAGTTCTGCATCCATCAGCCCACGGCGCTTGAAAATTGCTGTACTTAACCGCGTGTTTTCTCCCACAGGCGGTGGCGCAGAGCGCTATTCGATGGCGTTGGTAGAGCAATTGTCCGCACGGCATGAGGTGCATGTGTTTGCCCAAGAGATTAACCACCAATGGCCTAGCGTGCATTACCACCGTATTGCTTGTTGGTTTAAAAAACCGCGTTGGTTGAACCAGCTGTGGTATGCCTACGCTACTTGGCACGCAACGCGCAAAGGTTTTGACATTGTGCATTCGCATGAGAATGTGTGGCATGGCAATGTGCATACGATGCATGTCAAGACAGTGCAGCGCAGTTTGCTGGGCGATTCGCAAGCAAAGCTATCGGGTACGGCGCTGGCCATGCGTCGCTTAAAAATTGCCCTCAGCCCGAGGTTGTTGACTTATTTGTATTTAGAACGTGCCCGGCTGGCTGCCCGACCAGGCGTGGCAGTGGTGGCTGCATCTGCGCCGCTGCAGGCTGAGTTGGTAGCGCAGTACCCACACTTGGCTCGCGTCATCAGCACCATCACCCCCTGCGTTACCATGCCTACGCAGCATTTAACACTGCAAGAAGCTCGTGCAGCGTTGGGTGTGCCACTGCAATGCAACTACATCGCTTTCATTGCCAACGACTATGCCCGCAAAGGCTTGTCTACCTTATTAAAAGCGCTGGTAAGCTCACCAGATGTTCGATTGATAGTTGTAGGTCATGCAGGCCAGACACCACAGTTTAAAGCTTTAGCTCACTCGCTAGGCGTTGAACAACGCGTGTATTTTTTAGGGCCTTTAAGCGAGGTCAGCCCTGTCTATTACGCAGCCAACGTGCTGGCTCACCCGACACTAGAAGACACCTTCGCCATGGTGGTGCTAGAAGCCATGGCGCATGGTGTTCCAGTTGTGGTCAGCCGCGCGCCGTACTGCGGTATTTCAGCACTTTTGGCAGATGGGAAAAATGCTGTGTTGCTGGCGCACCCGCAAGACGCAGCCATGCTATCCGCGGCCTTGCAGCACGTGTTGAATGACCATGCTGTGGCAGATAGCTTGGTGCAAGAAGGCCTAGCATTCGCACTGCTACATACTTGGGATGCTGCAGCGCGTGCCTATGAGGCTGTGTACTACCGACTTAGCACTAAAACTAGCCGTGTTTCAGCGCCACTGTCTTGACTGTAGTAAACCCATACAGCGCCTCAAACCCTTTCTCGCGTCCGTAGCCTGACGATTTGACGCCGCCAAAGGGCAGCTCTACGCCGCCGCCAGCACCATAGTTATTGATAAATACTTGGCCAGATTGCAAGCGTTTGGCCATGCGCATTTGGCGGCTGCCATCGCGGGTCCACACGCCAGCTACTAGCCCAAACCGTGTGGCGTTGGCCAGCTGTATGGCGTGGTCTTCGTCAGTAAACTTTATGGCGCACAGCACGGGGCCAAAGATTTCTTCTTGCGACAGGCGGTGGGTGATAGGCACGTCGCGCAGCAGGGTAGGTGCTTGGTAGAAGCCGCTCTCGGGCGCTTCGTCGACCACGCTGCCTTGCGCCACCATGGCAATGCCTGCCACTTGGGCATCGCTTAAAAAATCCCACACGCGCTGCTGCTGGCTTTGGCGAATTAGCGGGCCTACGTCTAGGTCCATGGCAGCAGGGCCGACGCGCAAGTTGTTAAACGCTTGGCCTAGGCGTTCAAGCAAGTTTTCGTAAATCAAATCATCTACCAACAGGCGTGACCCTGCGCTGCAAGTTTGCCCGGCATTTTGCACAATAGCGTTGACGATGGTGGGTATAGCGGCGTCTAGGTCAGCGTCGGCAAAAACGATTTGTGGGCTTTTGCCGCCCAGCTCTAGCGTGACGGGGCAATGGCGCTCGGCAGCCACTTGGGCAATGATGGTGCCTACGCCGGGGCTGCCGGTAAAGCTGATGTGGTCAATGCCCGCATGGCGCGCCAGCGCGTCGCCTACCTCGTGGCCGTAGCCGGTAACGATGTTGATAGCGCCCGCTGGAAAGCCTGCTTCGGTAGCTAGCTGCGCTACCTTCAGCACTGATAAACATGCGTCCTCCGACGGTTTGACCACGCACACATTGCCTGCGGCTAGCGCGCCGCCCACGCTGCGCCCGAAAATTTGCATCGGGTAGTTCCAGGGAATGATATTGCCCACCACGCCGTACGGCTCGCGCCAGGTAAACACGCTGTAACCGTCTTGGTACGGAATGGTGTGGCCGTGCAGCTTGTCGCACGCACCGGCGTAAAACTCAAAATAGCGGGCCAGCGCCACTGCATCGGCACGCGCTTGCTTGCTGGGTTTACCGCAGTCGCGCTGCTCTATCAGCGCCAGTTCTTCGGCATGCTCAGTTATTTTGACCGACAGGCGCATCAGCAGGCGGCCACGTTCTGTGGCGCTCAGCTTGCTCCACACCGTGTCGTAGCAGCGGCGAGCGGCGCACGCCGCTTTGTCAATGTCGTCGGCATTACCGCGCGCTATCTCGTCAAATGGCTGGCCGTCAGAGGGGTCTATCATCTGCAAAGTACGGCCAGATGACGATGGAGTTGGGGTGTTGGCTATGTAGTGGGTTTGCATAAGCTGTTGATTGTGCAATAAATACGCTAGCTTGACTATTTAGGTGTAAAGTGGCCTGTAACCCAAGTAAAACCTGCTCAAGCAGCTATTTTAAAAATAGCATTTAAATTTTGGCCTAGGCTATTTTTGCAACCAGTGCTTCATGCGCTTGGCGCATTCTTTCGCGGCTGTTACTTAAGTGTATGCGCATGAGGCGCGCATAGCGGCCAAATGCCTTGGTAGCTAATTTGAGTGGCGGCTAGTTGCGCGGTTGAGCGCTTTGGGCTTCACGGGTATTTGCGGGTGCTGGCATGCTTGACGTGAGTATTTCTCTAGCTTAATAATCCAACTCTAAGTTGTCTGACAACTAATGACTCTAAAATTTTCTAGTGTTCACCATGACAGCGCCACCCACAGTTAAAACTTTTCATCGCCTTTTGTTGACAGGTGCTGCAGGCGGTTTGGGCCAAGTGTTGCGGCATAGCTTGAAACCCTACGCTGGGGTGATGAGGTTATCTGATATCCAGCCTTTAAACGATAGTGATGCGGCACAAGAATGTTGCCCGTGCAATCTGGCGGATAAAGCTGCAGTCCACGCCTTGCTAGCGGGCGTAGACGCTGTAGTGCACATGGGCGGCGTGTCGGTGGAGCGGCCATTTGAAGAAGTGCTAGACGCCAATATCAAAGGCGTTTTCAATCTGTATGAGGCGGCACGTGCGCACGGTATGCGCCGTGTAGTGTTTGCCAGCTCAAACCATGTGATGGGGTTTCACCGACAAGGCGATATGCTGGATGCAAGCAGTGCCAGGCGGCCCGATGGCTACTATGGCCTGTCCAAATCGTATGGCGAAGATTTGTCGCGCTTTTACTTTGACCGCTACGGCATCGAGACAGTGTGCCTGCGCATCGGCTCATCGTTTGCCGAGCCGAAAGACCGCCGCATGCTGGTAACTTGGTTAAGCTACCGCGACCTCACCGAGCTGGTGCGCTGTGCGTTGTTTGCACCCAATGTGGGCCACACCGTGGTGTACGGCGTGTCGAACAACCGCGACAAGTGGTGGGACAACAGCCAAGCGGCGCATCTGGGGTTTGTAGCGCAAGACAGCTCAGAGCCGTTTCGCGCCAAGCTGGAAAGTACGCCAGCACTGGACGCTGCAGACCCCGCCAAGATCTACCAAGGCGGCGTTTTTGTCAAAGCCGGGCCGTTCTAGCATGACCGCTGCAGAGCTTATCGTTGATGCACGCAACAGCGTGGGCGAAAGCCCTGTGTGGCACCCGGCAGACAAAGCGCTGTACTGGGTAGATATTCCACAAAAAAAGGTACACCAATGGTTGGCTAGCACTGGGCAGGTACGTACCTGGACAGCGCCCGAGATGGTGGGTTGTATTGCCATGCACAGTGCGGGTGGTTGGATTGCCGGTATGGAAAGCGGCATTTTTCATGTGCATTTAAACGGCTGCGATGCGGCCAACAGCGCTGGTGCGCTTGACCATTGCACAATGCAAACTACACTGCTAGTAGAGGCACCACATAGCACCAGCGGCATGCGCTTTAACGATGGCCGCTGCGACAGGCAAGGGCGCTTTGTGGCAGGCACCATGATGGTAAATATGGCCACTAATTCAGGTAATCCCTGCTTAAGCAGCTATGAAAATAATAGTAACCTAAAGCAGCTTGTAGGTAACATGATCGTGCCTAATGGCTTAGCCTTCAGCCCCGATGGACGCACCATGTACCTAAGCGACTCGCACCCCAGCGTGCAAACAGTGTGGGCGTTTGACTACGACACGGCTACCGGCATACCTAGCAACCGCCGCGTGTTTGTGGACATGAACCTGCTGCCTGGCCGCCCAGATGGCGCAGCGGTGGACGCTGAGGGCTGCTACTGGATTTGCGGCAGCGACGCAGGCCTGGTGCACCGCTTTACGCCGCAAGGCAAGCTAGACCAATCGCTGGCCGTGCCGGTTAAAAAACCCGCCATGTGCGCCTTTGGTGGCGACGACATGCGCACGCTGTTTGTCACGTCCATTCGTCCTGACGGTATTGATTTGGCAGACCAGCCACTGGCGGGTGGCGTGTTTGCGCTGCGCCCAGGTGTGCAAGGCTTGCCTGAGCCAACATTTGCTGCAACTTAACTTTAAATTAAAGAAAAACCATGACTAGAAAAAAACCTGAAGAATTGCGCAGCCACCGCTGGTACGGCGTACAAGACCTGCGCAGCTTTGGCCATCGCTCGCGCACTGCGCAAATGGGCTACCACCGCAGCGACTACGCAGGCAAGCCGGTGATTGCCATCATCAACACCTGGAGCGACATCAACCCCTGCCATACGCACTTTAAGCAGCGGGTGGAAGAGATCAAGCGCGGTATATGGCAGGCAGGTGGGTTCCCGGTAGAGATGCCTGCGATCAGTTTGAGTGAGCCGATGCAAAAGCCCACCACCATGCTGTACCGCAACCTGCTGGCGATGGAAACCGAAGAATTGTTAAGGTCATACCCTGCCGACGGCTGTGTGTTGATGGGCGGCTGCGACAAGACCACGCCAGCCCTCATCATGGGTGCGATCAGCATGAACCTGCCCACCATCTTTATGCCCGCAGGCCCGATGCTAAGCGGTGACTACAAGGGCGGCGTAATCGGCAGCGGGTCGGACACTTGGAAATACTGGGCCGAGCTGCGCGCGGGCAACATTACGCAGCAAGACTGGCAAGAGGTAGAAGACGGCATTGCCCGCAGCCCCGGCCATTGCATGACCATGGGCACGGCCAGCACGTTGACCAGCGCGGCCGAGGCACTGGGCCTCACATTGCCCGGCGCAGCCAGCATCCCCGCGCCCGACTCGCGCCACGCGCAGATGGCCACACTCACTGGCAAATGCATTGTAGATATGGTGTGGCAAGACATCAAGCCGTCGGACATTTTGACCAAGGCTTCGTTTGACAACGCGGTCACCACCGTGTTGGCCCTGGGCGGTAGCACCAACAGCATCGTGCACTTGGTGGCCATGGCGCGGCGCGCGGGCATTGATTTGAATATCGACCAGTTTGACGCCATGGCGCGCAAAACGCCGGTGCTGGCCAACCTGCGCCCCAGCGGCAAGTTTTTGATGGAAGACTTTTACTACGCAGGTGGCCTGCGCGCCATGCTCACGCAACTGGGCGATGTGAAGACAGGCGGCCTGCTGGACGGCAGCGCCCAAACCATCATGGGCACCACACTGGGTGACAACATTGCCGGTGCCAAGGTGTACAACGACGACGTGATTCGCCCCATGACCAACCCGCTAGTGCCCAAAGATGGCTTGGCAGTGCTGTACGGCAACATTGCGCCCGGCGGTGCTGTTATCAAACCGGCAGCGATGGAGGCGAAGTTTTACAAACACACTGGCAAAGCCGTAGTGTTCAAAGACTACAACGACATGAACGCCCGTATTGACGCGCCTGATTTGGACGTTACCGCGGACAGTGTCATCGTGCTGCAAAGCGCAGGCCCGCAGGGCGCGCCCGGCATGCCTGAATGGGGGCAGTTGCCCATACCGCAAAAATTGCTCAAACAAGGCGTGCGCGACATGCTGCGCATCAGCGATGCCCGCATGAGCGGCACCAGCTACGGTGCTTGTGTGTTGCATGTTACCCCTGAGAGCCATGTGGGTGGCCCGCTGGCGCTGGTGCAAGACGGCGACTTGATCACGCTAGACATCGAAGCGCGCAGCATCGGCATGGCGGTAAGCGATGCCGAACTGGCTAAACGCCGCAGCGCCTGGGTGCCGCCAATACCCAAGTTCAGCCGAGGCTACGGCGCGTTGTATTTGAAGCACATCCAGCAAGCCGACAAGGGGTGTGATTTTGACTTTTTAGAAACCAATTACGCAGCAAACCAAAGCACGCCTGCGGCAGGCGAACCGGAGATTCATTAAATGGCCCTATCGCCAGACACTAAAAGCAAGCTCATGGGTGTGAGCACTGCTACCTTGTGCACAGCCTTGTTCAAACGCGGCTTGCGCAACCAGTTTATCCAAGACGTGCGGCCTGTGAATACCGACCTCACAGACCAGCAGCCCAATATGGTGGGCGAGGCCTTCACGCTGCGCTACATTCCTGCGCGTGAAGATTTAAATCCCATCACCGTGTTTCAAGACCGTGCACACCCGCAGCGTGTGGCCGTAGAGCAGTGCCCGCCAGGTGCGGTAATGGTGTTTGACAGCCGCAAAGACGCACGCGCCGCGTCGGCGGGGTCGATTCTGATCACGCGCCTGATGGTGCGTGGCTGTGCAGGTGCGGTGACCGACGGCGGCTTTAGAGATTCCCCCGAGATTGCGGCCATGCCGTTCCCGTGCTACCACCAGCGCCCCAGCGCGCCGACCAATTTAACTTTGCACCAAGCGCTAGACATTAACGTACCCATCGGATGCGGCGACGTAGCCGTATGGCCCGGCGACGTGATGGTGGGCGACAAAGAAGGCGTGATAGTCATCCCCGCGCATTTGGCAGACGAGATGGCCGCTGAGGCTATAGAGATGACAGCGTTTGAAGATTTTGTGCTGCACCAAGTGCAGGGCGGGCGCAGTATTGTCGGCCTGTACCCACCCACCGACCCGCAAGCCAAGGACGATTTTGCAGCTTGGCGTAAAGTGCACATGCGCTAACTGCCCATGGATTTATAACTCTATGTAGGAGACAATTTATATGAAGAATAAGCGTTTAACCCTTGTAAAGTCTGTTCAAGCAGCTATTTTATTAATAGCGTATAGCATGGTGGGCCTAGCGTGGGCGCAGGCTGACTACCCCAGCAAAGCCGTCAAAATCATCGTGCCTTTTCCACCCGGTGGCACCAGCGATGTGATGGCCCGCATGATGGCCGACGCATTGGGCAAGTCGATGAAGCAGCCCTTTGTGGTAGAAAATGTAGGTGGCGCTGGCGGCGTGATTGGCACCGAGCGGGGTGCCAAAGCCGCAGCTGACGGCTACACCATTGTGCAAACCGGTGTAGGCCAAAGCGCGGTAGCCCACGGCCTAGACCCTAATCTTAAATACGATTCCAACAACGACTTTATTCACCTTACCCAAGTCAACTCTGGCCCTAACGTGTTGGTGGTGCACCCTTGCCAGTCTTTTAAAACACTTAAAGATTTGGTTGAGTACGGCAAGGCCAACCCCGGCAAACTGAACTACGGCTACACCCACGCTGCCTCGGGGCATATGGCAATGGAGCTTTTAAAGCAAACCGTATCCAACTGCTCAGCAGGTAAAACCGATTGCAAAGGCCTGTTTATGGTGGGCATTCCGTACCGTGGCGGTGGCCCGATGATGACCGATTTACTAGGCGGCCAAATCCCGCTGATGTTTATCAACCAAGACACTGCCTTGCAACACGTGCGCGCTGGCAAGCTGCGCGCACTGGCTGTGACCAGCCAGCAGCGCAACCCGCTGTACCCGGATGTGCCCACCATCAGCGAATCAGGCTACCCCGGGTTTTCGGCCCTGTCATGGTCGGGCTTGTCGCTACCCAAAGGCACACCCAAGCCGATTGCAGACAAGCTGGAGGCTGAAATGGTCAAGGCCATTCAAAGCGTCGAGGTCAAGCAGCGTTTAGAGTCACTGGGTTTTGCAGTGCCTACATTGGGGTCTGCCGCCTACACAGACTTTGTTAAGTCTGAAAAATCACGCTGGACACAGGTTATTAAAACAGCAGGTATTTCTGCGCAGTGAGCTTGCGCCTTCGGGGTTACCGCCCAGCATAGCTAAAGCCCGGGCTAACAGCCCTTAAAATAGAGGTCTATGACTAGCTCACCTCCTAAATTCTCTGTCGCCGACATTCGCAACTCTTTTCTCGACTTTTATGCCGCCAAAGGCCACACCGTGGTCGAGTCCAGCGGCTTGGTGCCCGGCAACGACCCCACGCTGATGTTCACCAACAGCGGCATGGTGCAGTTTAAAGACGTATTTTTGGGAGCTGACAAACGCAGCTATGTGCGTGCAGCGTCTGTGCAAGCCTGCCTGCGCGCGGGGGGCAAACATAACGATCTGGAGAACGTAGGCTACACCGCACGCCACCACACGTTTTTTGAAATGCTGGGCAACTGGAGCTTTGGCGACTACTTCAAGCGCGACAGTCTGAAATGGGGCTGGGAGCTGTTGACCCAGGTGTACAAGCTGCCGCCCGACAAATTGTGGGCCACGGTGTACATCGACGATGACGAAGCCTACGATATTTGGACCAAAGACATTGGTGTGCCGCCCGAGCGCATGGTGCGCATTGGCGACAACAAAGGCAAAAAATACGCGTCAGACAATTTTTGGATGATGGCCGACACCGGGCCGTGCGGCCCGTGCAGCGAGATTTTCTATGACCACGGCGACCATATTGAAGGTGGCCCACCCGGCAGCCCCGGTGAAGACGGCGACCGGTTTATTGAGATTTGGAACCATGTGTTTATGCAGTTTGACATGCAGGCCGACGGCTCGCTGAACAAGCTGCCTGCGCCGTGTGTAGACACGGGCATGGGATTAGAACGTCTTGCCGCCATACTTCAACATGTCCACAGCAACTACGAGATTGATATTTTTGACCAGTTGATCAAAGCCGCGGGCCGCGAGACTGGCGTTGCCGACCTGAACAATAAAAGCCTGCGCGTAATTGCCGACCATATTCGCGCGACTGCATTTTTGGTAAGCGATGGCGTGAACCCTTCCAACGAAGGCCGTGGGTACGTGCAACGCCGCATCATCCGCCGCGCCATTCGCCATGGCTACAAGCTGGGCCAGAAAACGCCTTTTTTCCACAAGCTGGTGCCCGACCTGGTGCGCATGATGGGCGATGCCTACCCGCGTTTGAAAATTGATGCTGTGCGGGTGATGGATGTTTTGAAGGTAGAAGAAGAGCGATTTTTTGAGACTCTCGATATTGGAATGACAATACTGAATCAGAACATTAACTATCTAAAGCAGTTACCTGACTCCTTTTTCGCACTAGTGGAATACTTGTCTGACGCAGATCCACTTGCTCAGATCCAATTGGTTCAAACCCATGTTACAGAACCTCGGTATTCATATATAGCAGGTGACAACAGGGCTTGTGTTGCTTCAGTCTATAGATCATCTGAGAATGAGCGTTATGAAATTAGGTTATCGTTCGACCAATCGAGTAGTCCAGTCGCCACATACCCGAGTGAATTTACCTTCAAATATAAAAACTCACTGCCCGGATATGTTGCGTTTACTCTCCATGACAGATACGGATTCCCGTTTGACCTTACTGCGGATGTGTGCCGGGAGGAAAATATTCTGCTTGATGAAATAGGCTTTGGAGTGCACCTAAATGCACAAAAAGCGAGAGCCCGCGCCGCTGGCAAATTCAAGATGGACAAAGCGCTGGACTACGCTGGCAAGGCCAACACCTTTACCGGCTACACCACGCTAGAAGGCGCTACAAAAATTGTGGCGCTGTATGCCAACGGCGCACCCGTGCAGCAGCTATCGCAAGGCCAAGATGGCATAGTGGTGCTGGACAGTACGCCGTTTTATGCCGAGAGTGGTGGCCAGGTGGGTGACGAGGGCGTGCTAACCACGCCCACCAGCAGCTTTGCCGTGCTAGACACGCAAAAAATTAAGACGGATGTGTTTGGCCACCACGGCGCAGTAGTGCAGGGCACGCTGGCGGTGGGCGACATGATTGACGCACAGGTGAACACCCAAGTGCGCTCTAGCAGCATGCGCAACCACAGCGCCACCCACCTGATGCATAAAGCCCTGCGCGAAGTGCTGGGCACACATGTGCAGCAAAAAGGGAGCTTGGTGAATGCCGACCGCACGCGTTTTGACTTTGCGCACAACGCACCAGTCACCGACGCGCAGATCAAAGCAATTGAACTGCAAGTCAACGCTGAGATTTTGGCCAACGCGGCTACCAGCGCACAGGTGATGGAAATTGAAGCCGCCAAAAAATCTGGTGCGATGATGCTGTTTGGCGAGAAGTACGGCGACGAAGTACGCGTGCTAGAAATTGGCAGCAGCAAAGAGCTGTGCGGCGGCACCCATGTGCTGCGCACGGGGGACATTGGTTTATTTAAAATAGTGGCAGAAAGTGGCGTAGCCGCTGGCGTGCGCCGCATTGAGGCGGTGACGGGTATTGGCGCTGTCGAGTATGTGCAAGAGCTTGAGGTTACGGTAAACACCGCTGCTGCGGCCTTTAAAACCCAGCCGCACGAGCTGGCCGCGCGCATTGCGCAGGTGCAAGCCGAGGTGAAATCGCTGGAGAAAGAATTGGCCGCTGCCAAAGGCAAGCTGGCGTCCAGCCAAGGCGATTCGCTGGTAGACAGCGCGGTCGATGTCAAAGGTATCAAAGTGCTGGCCGTCAAGCTAGACGGCGCTGATGCTAAAACTTTGCGCGACACGATGGACAAGCTCAAAGACAAGCTGAAAACCGCCATCATCGTGCTGGCAGCAGTGGATGGCGACAAAGTGCAAATTGCTGCAGGCGTAACGCAAGACGCCATGGGCAAAGTAAAAGCCGGTGACTTGGCCAATTTTGTAGCCCAACAAGTGGGCGGTAAAGGCGGTGGCAAACCCGACATGGCTATGGCCGGCGGTACAGACGCCAGCAAGCTAGGCGCCGCACTGGCCAGCGTGCAAGCGTGGGTGACAGAGCGCGTGTAAGCTATGTTTGGCTTATGACCCATGCGTTATAGACTTTAACCTGCCTACTATCATTAAAATAGCTGCTTGAGCAGTATCTACGAGCTCTGCAGCCTATTTTATTATAAATTTTTAACTAAATTATCCTATTATGGTGGCCAAACGTGCCTTGCGCAATGCACTGCCTTTAGGCCATGCTAGTACAGCGCTGGGCCATTGCCCGCTGTGCGCCAGGCCGCTGGTTGCGGGCCGCAGTGTAGACGAGCACCACTTGGTGCCCAAAAGCCAAGGCGGCAGACAAACCTACACAGTGCACCGCATTTGCCATCGCAAAATTCATGCGACCTTGAGCGAAAAAGAATTAGCGCGCGATTTTGCCACTTGGCCCGCGCTAAAAGCGCACCCAGAGATTGCCAGCTTTATTGCATGGGTGCAAAAGAAGGCACCCGAGTACTACGACAACAGCCTAAAGCCTGCTCGCAGGCGCTGAACCACCACAACAAGGCCATCGACAAACTCCAAGCTCAAGCTCAAGCCCAAGCTGAGCGGCGGTTGGGTACTTGTCTAGACCGGTGGTGCAGGCTGGGCCACCACCGCGCCGTGGCGCAACTGCTCTGTAGTGCTGCCCAAGCCATCTGCCCGCCAGCCCGGCGGCATGCACAGCAGGCCCAGCACTTCACGTACCGATCGGGCGGCACGCAGGTCTTTGTACAAGTCAATCCACGGCGTAGCTTGCAGCTTAAACACATTGCGCGTATGAATGGGTTCTACCCAACCGTAGCGGATAGCGATGTCTGCACGCTCGGGGATATAGGTGCCAAACAGGCGGTCAAAAATGACCAGCACGCCGCCGTAGTTACCGTCTAAATACTCCACATTGCTGGCATGGTGCACGCGGTGCGCAGAGGGCGTGTTGAAGATCTTTTCAAACCAGCCTAGCTTGGGGATCCACGTGGTGTGCAGCCAAAACTGGTAAAACAAATTAAGCGCTAAGCACGACAAAACTACCTTGACCGGGAAGCCTAGCCATACCAAGGGCATAAAAAACAGCACTACGCCGGTGTAGCCCGCTGTCCAGCTGAGGCGGTAGGCGGCAGACAAGTTCATAGAATTAGTCGAGTGGTGAACGCCGTGGCTAAGCCAAAACCACCGTACCCGGTGCCCTGCGCGGTGGTACCAGTAGTAGCAAAACTCTTGGCCTATAAACAGCGCCGCAAAAGCCGCCACGCCGTTCAGCGGCACTGTGGCAATGCGGTGCGCCCACACCCAATCGGCCAGCGTGATGATGAAGGTGGCGGGCAGGGCAAAACGCAATATATTGCGCACCACCATATCGGCAACGGACACCCTCATACTGGCCCAGTCGTAGCTGCCCGGCGTGCGCCGACTAAGCACAATGGCCTCTAGCAGCGAGGCGATCAGGATACCAATAGCAATAAAAAGTAAGAGTTTAGCAATGGAAGACATTCTTTATTTTAAACCGGCTGTTACAACCCTGGCGCTGGCGGTTTGAGTATTTAGTCATCGTAAACACGTGGTGTAGCGCTACACTGCGGGCATGAAAATAACGCGGCAACGTTTAACTTACGGTGTACTGAGTGCCGTTTTGTGGTGTGCCTACACTACGCTACATGCCCAGCAAGAAGTTGGCTTGCCCAGCCTAGACGGCACCGTGATTAAAGCGTGGTGGTTTGAAGTGCCGCAGCCCAAAGAGTCAGGCGTGATGGTCACCCGGCGCCCTGTGGTCATTGCGCTGCATGGCTGCGGCGGTTTGTACGCCAGTGCGGGTGCACGCAAAGGACTATTAAATGCCCGTCACCAAGCGATGGGTCAGATGCTGCAAGCCCAAGGCTACCATGTGATCTTTCCTGACAGCTTAACTGCGCGAGGTGAAGACTCTATTTGCGTGCAAAAGATCGGCACGCGAAATATCACCCAACGCGAACGGCGCGCAGACGCACTGGGTGCACTGGCGTGGGTGCGCCAACAATTGTGGGCCGACGCGTCGCGCGTAGCCGTGCTAGGCTGGTCGCATGGCGGCAGTGCAGTGCTGGCAGCCACTGATGTGGGTAAGCCAGCCAGCCTAGAAGCGCCCTTTAAAACCGCTATCGCCTTCTACCCCGGCTGCGCTGACGCGGTGCGCCAAGGCTACCTGCCCACCACATCGCTCACCTTGTTTTTAGGCGCTGACGACGACTGGACGCCGCCTGCACCCTGCATCGCTATGGCCCGGCAACTGCAGTCTATGCCCACACCGCAGGCGCAGGCTGTAGAGCTGCACGTGTACCCCGGCGCTGTGCACGACTTTGACAACCCGCTGCCCGGTGTGCGCGAGCGGCCCAACATACCCAGCCGACTGCATGAAGGCAGAGGTGTGATGTCAGGACAAAACCCCGCAGCGCGTGAAGCATCGTGGGCGCGGGTTAAAGCGGTGTTGACTGATGCTTTTCGGTAGTTGCCAGTGGGATTTATACACAACTAAATTACGCTGAATTATCGGTCAATTTACCCAGTACAAATAGCGCAGCATTTTGCTGGACATGTCGCCTGTGGCGGCGCGAGTTTCTAGGGTTTTAAGCAGGTTAGACGATGGGCGTTCGGCGCTTAAAGGTGAGCAGGCTTGGGTGTATTGATCTAGGTTAAGTAGTGAACGCGGGGCTTGGTCGCCAAAGAGTTTGATGACATCTAGGCCGCTGCCAGGTTCACACCAGCGAGCAGCGGAGCCCAGTATGCCGCGTACCAAGTTGGACGGCTCTAGCAAGGTCTTGCCAGTCCATAGCAGATTGATTTCAGTCAAAGTATTGCCCCAAGTTGCGTAGTCGGTTTTGTCCAACAGCAAAGGGAAAGCAGAATTTTTTTGGGTTGGATTAGGCAACCATTCGTAGTCATCATCGGTCTCTGCCAGGGCCGAGGTGCGCATGGTTTGCGATGTGGCAAATCCGTCTTTGATCAGGCCGTAAGCGCGGGCCCATGCACCCTTATCGGTCAGGGTTAGCATGTCGTTAAAACCATTTTCGCTGGACATGTTGAGCGTTTGGGAGCGGGCTATCTCGACCAACCCTTCAATAAACTGGTGGTACGACAGCGCCCACAGCACGTCGGTTTGGTCCGTCTTGACTAAGGCTTGCATTTGCACGTTGTCTGAATCGCTGGGCATGTCAAAGCTGGGCTCGATGTCGTTGCTGCGGTTGGGCAAGGCGAAAAAGCGCCTCTCCCAGCTAGTGACTGCACCGTCGCCGTCTATGTCCAGCATCCAGGTTTGTGGGCGCAGTTGTAAGCTGTCTTTAGCCTCAATTTTTAGGTTGCGCAGCAGCAGCCTGCTGGCAGATAGCTGGCTTTGCATGTAGCTTAGCTGGGTTTGGATGTAGAAGTTTACGAAGGCAGAGTCTTTCAGGTCGATACCGTCAGGGCCGCGAGAGTCCAGGCGCTTAAATGCGTTAAACGCCCAAGCGGCGGTTTGCTGCAGTAGCGCAATATCGTTGCATAGTACCCAAGCTTGCACGTTCTGCTTGGTCAACGTGCTGACTCGGTTGGCGGGTATTTTCTTCAGTGCGCTACAAGTGGCATTAAAACCCGCTTGCGATGTCATGTTGGGCGCAGGCAGTGCAACAGGGTTTTGGCCTATGCTGTGGTGGTTGGCACCGAGTAATAGCGTAGCGGCCAACGTGATTTTGACTAAGCTGAGAAAGCGTAATTGCATAAGGCTCCTGCGTGTGTGCGTGGGTGCAGTGCGATGGCAATAGACTGACAACACACTAAATTTCAGTATAGCCAGCACCTGCGGGATGTGACAGTGCATTAATTGACAAATGCCGCGTTTTTACATGGCGAGCAGTGGGTGGATAGTTATTAAAAAACTTACTTTTTCTTAAATACGATGTCCCACACACCGTGGCCTAGTTTGATGCCGCGATTTTCAAACTTGGTGAGCGGCCGGTAGTCTGGCTTGGGTGCGTAGCCGTCAGTACCTGCGGCGGCTGCGTCGTTGGTAGCAGCGTCGGTGTTGGTGTGTGCAGCGCTGGCAGGTGCAGTGTTTTCCAGCGTAGGCTCATCGCTCAAAACTTGCAAAATCTGCTGGGCATAGTGTTCCCAGTCGGTGGCGCAGTGCAGGTAGCCACCGGGCTTGATGCGCGATGCCAGTAGTGCTACCAGTGGCGGCTGGATGAGGCGGCGTTTGTTGTGGCGCTTTTTATGCCATGGGTCGGGGAAAAAAATATGTACACCGTCCAAGCTGTTTGGTGCCAGCATGTGGTTTAGCACCTGTACAGCATCGTGCTGGATGATGCGGATGTTGCCAATACCTTCGTCGCCAATACGCTTGAGCAGCGCGCCCACACCGGGCGGATGCACCTCGCAGGCCAGTAGTAAAGTTTGCGGCATCAGCTGCGCGATATGCGCGGTGGCCTCGCCCATGCCAAAACCTATTTCAAGGATAGTTTGTGATACGTTTTGGCCGGTAGAGGCCGTAATACCTGCTCGAGCAGCTATTAAATCAATAGTATTTTCCTGGTAAGGTATTTGGTACTGCGGCCCCAAATCTTCTAGCGCTTTGGCCTGGCCTACCGTGGTGCGGCCCGTGCGCAGCACAAAGCTGCGAATAGGGCGGTTTTTGGCGGGGTGGGCAGGCGCGGCGGTGGTAGGGGTGGCAGGGCTGGCAGGGTTGGCAGGGTTGGCAGGGTTGGCAGGGGTGGTAGGAGTGGTAGGAGTGGCGGGCGAGCTAGCGTGCGTAGGGGCAGCGCTGTGCAGTGGCAAAGAGGGGGTAGGGTCTGTCATACAACTTTGATTGTAGATGTAGAGCTGTGCTAAACCCCCGTGGCGCGCGCGCCGTGCATGACGCGCTAGCCGTGCGTGGCGTGCGTGGTGTGCGTGGCGTGCGTGGCGTGCGTGGCGTGCAGCGCTGCCCACTGGGCAATGTAAGCGCCTAGCTGGTCATTTATCTGCATGTGCTGCGCGGTTAAGCCTAGATGTTGTGCGGCATCGCGCAAACACAGCGCAGGCTGATGGGTGTCCAGTGGCTGCGCGCCGTTTTGCTTAGACAATTTTTGCCCATCGGCGGCCAGTACCAGCGGCGTGTGCAGGCACTGCGGCGTAGCGTAGCCTAGTGCGCGCTGCAGCACAATTTGGCGCGCTGTGTTGTCGGCTAAATCGGCGCCGCGCACGATGTGGGTAATGCCTTGGGCCGCGTCGTCCACTACCACGGCCAGTTGGTAGGCCCACAGGCCATCGGCACGGCGCAGCACAAAGTCGCCTACTTCTTGGCCCACGTTTTGCTGCTGCTGGCCCAGTCTGCGGTCTGTCCAGTGCACTGTTTGAGCTGCCGCTGGTGTGCTATCTACTATTAATTCAATAGCTGCTTGAGCAGGTTCTACGGCTTCAAACACCTTTTTCTTATACAAAATATCAGTGCGCAGGCGGTACGACTTGGCTGTTTTGCCCTGCAAGCCGTGGCGACAGGTGCCGGGGTAGACCAGCTCGCCGTGGCGCGGCTTGGGTGACCCAGTAGCCAGCCAAGCGGCCTCAATGTCTTTGCGCGAACAGCCGCAGGGGTAGGCTAGTTTTTGCGCAATCAGGTTGTCTAATGCGGCTTGGTACGTGGTGCTGCGCGCAGACTGGTAGATGGGCGGCGCGTCGGGCACCAAGCCGCAGGCGGCCAGCTGGCGCAATATTTCTTGGTCAGCGCCAGGCACGCAGCGCGGCGTGTCGATGTCTTCTATGCGCACCAGCCACTGCCCGCCGTGGGCTTGTGCGTCCAGCCAACTGGCCAGAGCTGCAACCAGCGATCCTGCGTGCAAAGGGCCCGTGGGAGAGGGGGCAAACCTGCCGATGTAGCCATCTGCCACGCTTGCCACTCGTATTGGTTTACTTAGCTGCTAGCGCCAGTTCTAGTCCGCTGACAAAGGCGTCTTCTACGCGGTGGCCTATGCACCAGTCGCCGCATACGCCAAGGCCGGTTTTGGCGTCCCACAGGTAGTTTTTACCTAGTGGGGTTTCGGTTTTGGCGTAGCGCCAGCGGTGTACCTCGGCGTAGTCGGGCTCGGCGCGAATGCCGGTTACCTCGGAAAATGCTTTGAGCAGCTTGGCTTTAACGCGTGGTGCGTCGTCTTCTAAATGCTCGCGGCTCCAGTCGGCACTGGCTTGCACGGTCCAGCGGTCTATGGCTACACGGCCCGGCTTGGACGACTCGCGCGCCAGCCACGCCACGCGGTGGTGCGTGCTGCGTGCGGCGTTCCACTGCGGGCCTAGCGGTATGGCAGGTTTGCCGGGGCGCACGGGCACGGCGCTGGGGTAGGCCAGCATCAGCGTCCAGCAGGGGGCTACTACTACTTTGCTAATGGCTTTGGTCCACGCGGCTTGGTAGTCAGAATTGGCCAGCATCTCATGCGCTTGCACGCTGGGCATGGCCAAGATCACACGGTCGTAGCCACCGTACACGGCGTCCAAGTCGTTGGCGTCTACTGCGTTGAGGTGCCAGCCTTTGGCGGTATGGGTGATGCGGTGCACGCGGGTGTTTAGCATCATGCGGCCAGCGTCGGCCAGCGGCTGCGCGCAGTGCTGTACCAAAGCGTTCATGCCTGGCTGGGCTACCCAGTGCGGCTCGGCGGCGGGCAGGGCGGCAGCGGCGATACCACCGGTGGCGTCCAGCACGCGCACGGCGTTGGCGGCCCAAGGGCGCGCTACATCAGGTGCGCTGTCCAAAGCCCATTTCATCAGCGTACGAAAGCGCGCGTCACGCACGGTAAAGTACTGCGCGCCGTGGTCAAAGCTGCCAAACTCGGTACGCTTGGTAGACATGCGCCCACCTGTGCCCCGGCTTTTTTCAAATACCGTCACTTGGTGGCCCGCTTGAGCCAACGTGCGGGCGGCCGTAATGCCCGCTAGGCCTGCGCCGATGACGGCGATGTTTTTCGGTGATGTAGTCATACGCCACACTCTACATGCAAAACGGGCGGTTTAGCTAAAAATCTGGTTGTTCGATGCAAAGCAGTTGGAAGATTAATTTTCTTGTGTTGAGGGCTGAAGGGATGGAGTGGTTTGCCAGGGGTGAAGAATGAATATTCCAGTATTGTGAGTTGCAGCGATTGTTCGGGCTTGCTTGGTTTGAAGATTGTTATTCTTGTATGGGAGCTGGCCGGCGGCGTACTCCATGTCTTGTACGGGAGCTGGCAGGCGGCGTACTCGGCTACGAGGCTGTCCTCCATGGCGGCCTAGGGCCGCCTACTCCCCCTTTATGCCGCTGCGCTGAGTACACCACCTGCCAGCTCTTGTGATCATGGTGGGCATTCCAGTACTTTTAATCGACAACTATCCCGTTTTTGTGAAGCGCTTGGTGATCCACCGCTGTATTTGCACTTAACCAGTACGCAGCCTTAGCGCTTGGTGTGAACAGCGCAGCGGCATAAAGGGGGAGCCCGCAGGGCGGAGGACAGCCGCGGAGCTGTTCACGCCAAGTGCCAAGGCGGGCACAGAACAGGCGTTGAAGGCAAGCTAAGCGTATTCTGAGGCCTGTTTTCAGAGTGTTTTAGGCCTCTAACCCAAGTAAAACCTGCTCAACCAGCTATGCAATTGATAGTAGCTACCATTCCAACGACTAACCCGACTCGAGTCCAGCTCAGTCGCAGAAAAAAACTAACTAAGCAAAACTCAAATCTTCTTCACCAACACCTGGCTCTTACGGTCCCAGTTGTACTTGCGTTTACGCGCCTCCGGCAACCAGTCAGGGTCTACCTGCGCAAAACCGCGTTTGATAAACCAATGCATCGTGCGGGTAGTCAACACAAAAATACTGTCCAGCCCCGCAGCCTTGGCCCGCTGCTCAATGCGCTTCAAAATACGCTCGCCATCGCCTTGGCCTTGCACTTGTGGGCTGATAGTTAGTGCGGCCATCTCGGCGGTGCGAGCCTCGGGGTACGGGTATAGCGCTGCGCAGCCAAAGATCACGCCATCGTGCTCGATGATGCTGTAGTTGGTGATGTCGCGCTCAATCTCGGTGCGGTCACGTTTTACCAGTGTGCCGTCGCGCTCAAACGGCTCTATCAGTTGCAGCACGCCGCCCACGTCGTCGGCTGTGGCCTCTCGCAATGATTCCAGTTTTTCGTCTACTACCATCGTGCCTATGCCATCGTGCACATAAATTTCTAACAACAGCGCACCGTCCAAGGCAAATGGCAGTATGTGGCTGCGCTCCACGCCGCCTTTGCAGGCTTTTACACAATGCTGCAGATAAAACGCCGTGTCGGTGGGCAACTGCGCGCTGGGCAGTGTGGCCAGCATTTTCTCGGCAGCGGCCAAGGGCAGCTCGGTGTCAATCGGGTTGTCATCATTCAAAGGCATCGCAGGGTCTAGCGCGATGCCGGCAATTTCGGTGAGAAAGATCAGCTTGTCTGCCTGCAAATCAGTAGCTACTGATGTAGCTACTTCTTCCATCGTCAGGTTAAACGCCTCGCCCGTAGGCGAAAAGCCAAACGGTGACAACAGCACCATGGCGCCCATATCCAGCGTGCGCATAATGCCAGCCGTGTCTACCCTGCGCACCAGCCCACTGTGCTGAAAATCTACCCCGTCTACGATGCCCACAGGCCGCGCGGTAATAAAGTTGCCGCTCATCACCCGCACCGTTGCGCCCGCCATCGGCGTGTTAGGCAGACCTTGGCTAAATGCGGCCTCGATCTCGTAGCGCAGTTGCCCAGCAGCCTCTTGCGCGCAGTCTAGCGCCACGCTGTCGGTAATGCGAATGCCGTGTGAATACTTGGGCGTATGGCCTTTGGCGGCCAACTGCTCATTGACCTGCGGGCGAAAGCCGTGCACCAGCACAATCTTCACGCCCATGCTTTGGATCAGCGCCAAATCTTGCGCAATGGTAGTTAGCTTGCCTGCAGCAATCGCCTCGCCACACACCGCCACCACAAAGGTTTTGCCGCGGAGCTTGTGGATATAGGGCGCAACTGAGCGAAACCAAGGCACGAAGGTGAAGTTAAATACGGTGGACATGGATTGGTATCAAATGTATAAGCTTAAGTGTAGAACATGTTGGACTCGGGCTGACAACAACCTTTAGAGGTCTATAGATCATGTCCATGCCAACAACCGTACTTACCTAAGCCACCTCTCGCCATGCTTAAAGCACTAACCACTCTGCTCATTTTTCAAATAGTGGGTGAGGCCGTGGTTTTTACCTCGGGTATTGCTTTTCCGGGGCCTGTGCTGGGTATGGTGGCGTTGCTGGCTTATTTACTGGCCAAACCTGCGGCATTAGAGGGCATAAAACCTACCGCCCTGGACATGCTGCGCCATCTGTCTTTGCTGTTTGTACCCGCCGGCGTAGGCATCATGCTGCATGGCGAGCGGCTTAAAACTGAAGGCTGGAAGCTGGCTATTGCCGTGCTGGTGTCTACCGTGGTGACATTGGCAGTGACTGCGTGGGTTACGCGTTGGGCTATTAATCTGCTGGGCACGGGGCAAGACAAGAAGGGTCCCACACCATGAATGGCGTGGATTTGCTGCAGACATTGCAGGTTAAAGAGGTGTGGGTGTATTTAGCGGCATCGCCCCTGCTAGGGCTGACGCTGACATTGATCGCCTACCAGCTGGGGTATGCGCTGTACAGCCGCAGCAAGTTCAATCCTTTGGTTAATCCCGTGGTAATTGCGGTGGCTTTGTTAGTAGCCCTGTTGTGGGCTACAAAAACCAGCTACACCACCTATTTTGAAGGTGCGCAGTACGTACATTTTTTGCTAGGCCCAGCCACCGTGGCACTGGCTGTGCCGCTGTATGAGCAACGCGCCACCATGCGTGCGCTGTGGCTGCCATTGGCAATCGGGTTGCTGGCGGGGGTGTGCGTGGCCATAGCCAGTGCGATGGCTGTACTGTGGCTGCTAGACGCTAGCCGCATTAGCGTGCTGTCGATCGCGCCTAAAAGTGTTACTACGGCGGTGGCCATGGGTATCTCAGAGCGCGTTGGTGGCTTGCCATCGCTTACGGCGGTGTTGGTTACTGTTACGGGCATGTTAGGTGCTATGGTGGCCAAGCCGGTGCTCAATATGCTGAAAATTGAGGATGAGAGAATTCGCGGCTTAGCGCTTGGCGTAGCGGCGCATGGGCAGGGCACAGCGCGGGCGTTTTTAGTTAGCGAGCGTATGGGTGCTTATGCTGGGTTGGCTATGGGTTTGGCTGCGGTATTGACGGCCGTTATAGTGCCGCTGGTGATGTGGGGACTACCATTTTTAGCCATAATGAAATAAATCTAAATTCATACTTTGATAGGGCCTACACCATGAGCTTTGCATTATTTAAATCAGCAGCATCTGCGCTGATAGCGTTGTATCTACTGTCTGGCTGTGGCTCAATTCCTGTGCCACAAGGCAGTCAAAGCCAGCCAGAAGCGGTGGCTTTGTTGGAGCAATCTCAAAAGGCGCATGGCAAGGCCGCTTTCGAAGCGATCAAAGATATCAACGTCAGCTACACAGGCACATGGTTTAGTTTGATCACCAAAGTGCAACCTGCGATTACCGACATTGCCTACCGCCAAACATCGCAAGAACGCATGTTGATGGGTGACAGCCTGATTGCGCAGATTCATAGTGGCCCCAGTGGCCAAAAAACCGTCATTGAAGACCAGCGAAAAGTAGCCATCTGGTACAACCAGCAGCCCTACACTGGCGCAGACCAAATGGCCGCGTCGCACCTAGTGCTGCATGCCTACCAAATCTTTTTGTACCCCGCTTTTTATGTGCAGCGTGCTAGCGTGCTAGAGCTGGCAGGCACTAGCGTGGTCAATGGCCGCGATTGCGACAACCTGCTGGCGGTTTTGCGCCCAGGTATTGGCAGCTCACTAGAGGACCGTGTGCTGTTGTGCATAGACCGCCAAGACAAGCTGGTACGCCGCGTATGGCTAACGCTAGAGGGCAGTGAGCCCAGCAAGGGCGCTGTGGTCAGTGTGGTGCACGACAAGTTTGTAGAAGTGGGCGGTGTGAAATGGCCGACCCATTTTTATGAAACTGTAGTCAAGCCATTTGCAGGCTTGCCTGCACACGACTTTGCATTGTCTGGAATTGATATCAATCGTGGTTTGACTAAGGCAGATTTTGCAGACGGGAAATTCTCACCACTGGCTGCCAAGCCTGCCACAGCATTGCCCGCTACTAAATAGTGCCGCCCAGTGTGGGCGGATTCACAAGCACTGGAAACCATATGCCCACCGAAACTTTTGATGCCATCGTCATAGGCGCAGGCCAAGCTGGCCCCGCGCTGGCAGAGCGTTGTAGCCAAGAAGGCCTGCGTACGGCCATCATTGAGCGCGGCCACTTTGGCGGTACCTGCGTGAACGTGGGTTGTATTCCCACCAAGACTATGGTAGCCAGCGCGCGGGCTATTTACATGGCGCGCCGGGGCGCAGAGTTTGGTTTTACAGCGGGCGATATTCAGGTCAATATGCAGCGGGTCAAAGCGCGCAAAGAGGCCCAGGTGCTTAAATCGCGCAGCGGCGTGCTGCAGTGGATGCAGGGCCTGAAAAATACCGAGGTCATCCAAGGCCACGCCACTTTTGTGGGGCCGCGTACGGTACAAGTAGGCGACAGAACCTTAACCGCAGCACGCGTATTTATCAACGTAGGCGGCAGGGCGGCAGTGCCCGACCTACAAGGCATTAAAGACGTGCCGTTTTTAGACAATACCTCCATCATGGAGCTTGCTGAGGTGCCCGAGCATTTGGTAATAGTAGGTGGCAGCTACATCGGCATAGAGTTTGCCCAGATGATGCGGCGGTTTGGGGCCAACGTGACCGTGGTGGAGCGCTCGGCCCAGCTGCTGCCGCGCGAGGACGAAGATATCTCCCACGGCATACGCGCTATCTTGGAGGCCGAGGGTGTTAATTTTCAGCTCAATGCTGAATGCTTGTCACTGGCCAAAGATGGTGATGGAGATGGTGGCCGCGTTATGGTGGGTGCCATCTGCGGAGCCGATGCGCCCACCATTGTTGCCAGCCACGTGCTGTTGGCAGCAGGCAGGCAGCCCAATACGGATGGCATGGGGCTAGACACTGCGGGCATTAAGCTGGATAAGCGTGGCTACATTACTGTAGACGATCAGCTGCGCACCAGTGTCGATGGTGTGTGGGCGGTGGGCGACTGCAACGGGCGTGGCGCATTTACCCACACAGCTTGGAACGACTACGAAATAGTCGCCGCCAACATGTTTGACAACGACCCACGCCGCGTGACCGACCGCATACCTTGCTATGCGCTGTTTATCGACCCTGCACTGGGCCGCGTAGGTCTGACCGAGCGCGAGGTGCGCGCCAGTGGACGCAAAGCGCTGATAGCCACCATGCCCATGCAGCGCGTGGGCCGCGCGCGTGAGGCGGGTGAGACGCAAGGCATGATGAAAGTGCTGGTAGACGCAGAAACGCAGCGCATATTAGGTGCGGCCATCTTGGGCCTGAACGGCGACGAGGTGGTGCACGGCATGCTAGACATCATGGCCGCAAACCAACCCTATACCGTCATATCGCGCGCTACCCACATTCACCCCACCGTAAGTGAGCTGCTGCCCACGCTGCTGCACCAACTCAAGCCGCTATAGCAGCCACTGTTGGCGTGGGCTTGCCTTTCAAGGTCTAACGCTTAAGTGCAGCTAGCCCTGCTTGGGCGACTTCCATGTCTTGTTCTACACTGCCGCCGCTCACCCCTATGCCGCCAATCGTTTGCGCACCCGCTTTAACAGGATAGCCACCGCCAAACACCACAACGCGCCCATTGTTGGTGGTATTGATGCCGTACAAAGACTGGCCCGGTTGGGTGACAGTGGCCAGCACATGGGTAGGGAGCTTGACGGCGGCGGCAGTCCATGCCTTGTCTGTAGCAATGCCAATACTCACCAAAATGGAATCTTTCATGCGGCCAAAAGCTACCAAGTTACCGCCTGCGTCCACCACCGCAATGTTCATAGGCAGTTTGATTTCTAAAGCTTTCTTTTCGGCAGCCGCGATCATGGCTTGCGCTTCTGCCAAGGTTACGTCGTCCACGGCTAAAGCAGTGGTAGGCGCCAGCATCAACATGGGCAATAAAAATGCACAAAATTGAGGTAAAAATTTCATGAAATATCTCCAGTTATTGTTAAAGTTATTTGAGCCAAAGCAGTTTTGCAATAACTCAAAAATACTTTAGACCTTACAACCAGAAACAGCAACAGGCTTAACCACTTACTAGTGTGTCAATTTGAGAGAATTTTCTGACAACTGTGTCGAGAAGTTTAAGCCTTGCACAGTTTGCATATGTTGTGTGGGCAAAACTAAGTAGCCAAGAACCGTTAATATCTGTGCTGATAGCTTGTCGATCTGGCAAAGAATCAACCCTTTTATCAACCTTACGATCTATTTATGAAACTATATTATTCTGCTGGCGCTTGCTCTTTATCACCGCATATTACTTTGGAAGAGTCGGGTTTAGCCTACGAGGCTATTTCTGCCCCCACCGCGACACATAAGCTAGCTGACGGCACCGACTATTACAAAATCAACCCGTTAGGCTATGTGCCGCTGCTAGTGTTAGATGACGGGCGTCAACTGCGCGAAGGCCCGGCTATCGTGCAATATATTGCTGACCAAGTACCTGATAAACACTTGGCACCTGCCAACGGCACGTTTGAACGATCCAAGCTGCAAGAATGGTTGACCTTTATTGGCACGGAGCTGCACAAAGGTTTTTCTCCTTTGTTTAACCCCGCCACCCCAGAAGAATACAAAACTATTGCAAAGACCAAGCTGATAGAGCGCCTCAAGTTCACAGACGGTTTGCTGACGGGCCAAGACCACGTAATGGGCAGTGCTTATTCGGTAGCTGACGCTTATCTCTTCACCGTCACTAATTGGGCTGCTTATGTGAAGGTGGATTTATCAGCTTTTACCAATCTCCTGGCTTTGCGCGCACGCGTGGCCGCTCGCCCCGCTGTGGTTGCCGCTATGAAGGCTGAAGGCTTAATAAAGTAAAAATAGTGCGGGTGTGGCGGCATAATCACGGGTTGCCCCACGCCATGCTAGACATCACTTTCCCCGAATCCCTGCCCGTATCCGCTCGCCGCGACGAGATAGCGACAGCTATTGCACAACACCAAGTGGTCATTGTGTGCGGCGAGACGGGGTCGGGCAAGACGACACAACTGCCCAAGATTGCTTTGGCTTTAGGCCGCGGAAAGCTTAACTATCCCCCCGGCAAGGGCCGGCTGATAGGCCACACCCAGCCGCGCCGAATAGCCGCCACATCTGTGGCCAAGCGCATTGCCGAGGAGCTGAAAACGCCGCTGGGCGATGTGGTGGGCTACAAGGTGCGGTTTCAAGACCGGCTATCGCGTGATGCCTCGGTCAAGCTGATGACCGACGGTATTTTGCTAGCCGAGACACAGGGCGACCCGGATTTAAAGGCGTATGACACGCTGATTATTGACGAGGCGCATGAACGGTCGCTAAATATCGACTTTTTGCTGGGCTATTTAAAGCAGCTTTTGCCGCGCAGGCCTGATCTTAAAATTATCGTCACGTCGGCCACGATTGATGCCGACAGGTTTGCACGGCATTTTGGGTCGTATAGCCCGACGCCGGGCCGCCCCAAGTCGGGCACGGCCCCCACGGGGGGCAGCGAAGACGCGCATCGCGAAGCGTGGGGGTCATTCCGTCCGGCACCCGTCATCATGGTCAGTGGCCGCATGTTTCCCGTAGAGCAGCGCTACCGGCCCTTTGAAGAAAGCCGCGACTATGACCTGAACAGCGCCATTTGCGATGCCACCGACGAACTGTGGCAAGGCGGTGGGGGTGGCGACATACTGGTCTTTTTACCTGGCGAGCGCGAAATCCGCGAGGCCGCAGACCATTTGCGCAAACATTTGGCGCACCAGCCGCTGCACCGCAATGCCGATGTCATCCCGCTGTTTGCGCGGCTCAGCCAGCAAGAACAAGACCGCGTGTTTGACGTGGGCAACGGTAAACGCATCGTGCTGTCGACCAACGTAGCCGAAACCTCGCTTACCGTGCCGGGCATCAGATACGTGATTGACGCAGGCACAGCGCGCGTGAAGCGCTACAGTTTTAGGAACAAGGTTGAACAGCTATTGGTAGAGCCGATAGCCCAAGCCGCAGCCAACCAGCGCGCGGGCCGCTGCGGGCGTGTGGCCGATGGTATTTGCATTCGCTTGTATGAGCAGCAAGATTTTGATGCACGGCCTAAATTTACCGACCCTGAAATTTTGCGCTCATCGCTTGCAGGTGTGATCTTGCGCATGAAGGCGTTGCGCTTGGGCCATGTAGAAGACTTCCCTTTCATCGAGCCGCCACCGCGCCGCGCCATTGCCGATGGCTACGACCTGCTGCAAGAGCTGGGTGCCGTGGACGAGCAAAACGAATTAACCCAACTGGGCGATGAGCTGTCGCGCCTGCCGCTAGACCCGCGCGTAGGCCGCATGATTATTGAGGCGCGCAGCCGCAATGCGCTGGACGAGGTGCTGGTGATTGCCAGCGCGCTAAGTGTGCAAGACGTGCGTGATCGGCCCCTGGAGGCGCAGCAGCAGGCCGATGAAGCGCATAAAAAGTTTGACGACGAAAAGAGTGAGTTCAGCGGCTATCTTAAGCTGTGGGGTTGGATCAACGCTGCGCGCGGTGGCGATGGCAAAGAGCACAAGCTGAGCAACCGCCAATACGAGCAACTGTTGCGCCAAAACTTTGTCAACATCCGCCGCGTACGCGAATGGCGTGACATTTATTCGCAACTGCACACCGTGGTGTCTGAGCACAAATGGAAGCTCAACGAGAGGCCGGCAAATTACGAGCAATTGCATTTGTCGATGCTGTCAGGCTTGCTGGGCAATATTGGCTGGAAGCTGGAAGACGAGGATGTGTACCTAGGCGCGCGCGGCATCAAGTTTTACCGCCATCCGGGCGCTAACCTTAGCAAAAAGCCGGGCCGCTGGATTGTGGCGGCTGAGCTGGTAGACACATCGCGTTTGTTTGGCCGTGGCATTGCCGCTATTGAGCCGCAGTGGATAGAGCAGGTGGGTCGCCACCTACTCAAAAAACAATTGCTTGACCCGCACTGGGAAAAGAAAAGTGCAGAAGTTGTTGCGTTAGAACGCGCTACGTTGTATGGCATCGTCATCTACAGCAGCCGCCGCGTAAACTTTAGCAAGGTAGACCCTGTAGCAGCGCGGGAGGTTTTTATCCGCGAGGCGCTGGTAGACGGCGAATGGGACACCAAGCTGCCATTTTTAGCGCATAACGCCATGCTGCTTAAACAAGTAGAAGACATAGAGCACAAGTCGCGCCGCCAAGACGTGCTGGTAGACGACGAGCTGATCTACGCCTACTACGACCAGCAAGTGCCAGCAGCGGTGTGCAGCGGCTACTTGATGGAGCAGTGGTACCGAGATGAAGTAAAAAAACAGCCGCAGTTATTGCACCTGACCCGCGAAGAGCTGATGCGCCACGAGGCGGCGGGCATTACCACGCAGGCTTTTCCCAAAACTATTCGTTTGGGCGGCGTGGACTGCCGCGCTAACTACCTGCACGAGCCGGGGGATGCGCGTGATGGCATCACGGTAGAGCTACCACTGTTTGCGCTCAACCAAGTCAACGACGAGCGCTGCGAATGGCTGGTGCCTGGCATGCTGCAAGCCAAAATTCTCGCGCTGATCAAAAGCCTGCACCAGCGCCCGCGCTCGCGCTTGGTGCCGCTGCCCGACAGTGCTGCACGGCTGTATGCGGTCGTTAGCGAGCCTGCTGCGTATGGCGCTAACAGCTTGGTAGATGCCTTGCTGAAACTGTGCCGCGACAGCACGGGGGTGGACATCAAACGCGGTGACTTTAAGCTAGAAATGTTGCCTGCGCATTTGTTTATGAACTTTCGGGTGGTGGACGAACATGGCCGCCAGCTAGGCACGGGGCGCAACTTGGCCGCGCTGAAGGCCGAGCTGGGTGCGCAAGCCCGCGGTGCGTTTGCGTCGCTGGCTGCGTTGTCCAGCGTAGCAGGGCAGCTACCCAAGAGTATGGCCTCCGAGGGGCAAAATAATAAGATAAATAGTGCTGTAACCCAGGTAAATAATGCTCAAGCAGCTATTAAATCAGTAGTAGCACCAGCCTTGCAGTCAGACCAACGTTACACCGCGTGGACCTTTGGCGAGCTGCCAGAGCTGATGGAGATTCAGCGCAAATCTGGCAAGGGTGCCGCAGAACAGGTGCAAACCCTGATCGGCTTTCCTGCATTGATAGACCATGGCGATGCGGTCAGTATCGAGGTGTTTGACGAGCCCGACGTGGCCGCTGCCAAGCACCGCGCTGGCCTGCGCCGCCTGTGCGCGCTGCAGATCAAAGATGCACTGAAATACCTGGAGAAAAATATTCCTGATTTGCAAAAGATGTCAGTGGCCTACATGTCGCTGGGCACGGCAGACGAGCTGAAAGCGCAGATACTAGACGTAGCGCTGGATAAAGCTTTTTTGCTTGACCCGCTGCCTACTAATGCAGATGACTTTAAACGCCGCATCGACGAAGGCCGTGGCCGCTTGACTTTGATTGCCAATGAAGTCGCTCGCCTGTGCGGCATTATTTTGATCGAATACGCAGTGGCCGCCCGCAAAATCAAAGACACTAAAAATGCACCGGATGCCACTGCTGACGCTACCCAACAGCTGCAGCGCTTGATGCCCAAACGCTTTTTAGCCAACTCAACCTATACCCAGCTGCAGCACTTTCCGCGCTACCTTAAAGCCATTACTCTGCGCCTGGACAAATACCGCGCCGACCCGGCGCGCGATGCCACACGTTTGGTCGAATTAAAACCGCAAGAGCAGCGCTTTTATCGCCTGCTGGCAGAGCGCAAAGGCGTGCTGGACAGCCGCCTGACCGAGCTGCGCTGGCTGCTAGAAGAATTGCGTGTGAGTTTTTTTGCGCAAGAGCTGCGCACGCCCCAGCCCGTGAGCACCAAGCGGCTGGACAAAGTATGGGCGCAGTTGATGCAGTAATTGCATTTCGGTTTTTTGTCTTGTACGGGAGCTGGCAGGCGGCGTACTCAGCTGCGCGGCTGTCCCCCGTGTTGGCCTAGGGCCAACTCCTCCTCCTTTATGCCGCTACGCTGAGTACACCGCCTACCAGCTCTCGCAAGCATGGTGGGCGATCAACCGCTAGCTTATTCAGCCACCAGTACGCAGCCTTGGCACTTGGTGTGAACAGCGCAGCGGCATAAAGGAGGAGCCCGCAGGGCGGGGGACAGCCGCGGAGGTGTTCACGCCAAGTGCCAAGGCGTGCACAGAACAGGCGTTGAAGGCACGTTAAGCGTATTCTGAGGCCTGTTTTCAGAGTGTTTTAGCCGTTCTAGCACGTAGAACCTGCTCAAGCAGCTATGCAATTGATAGTATTGATCATTCCAATAACCCAACCGAAGCACGGGCTGTCCCAAACCAAGCAAGGAACCATGTGACGAGTCGGGTTCGTCTCGATGAAAAATATGCAGCAAGGCGCGCGTTGTTGAAGCTAGCGCACCAAAGGCAAGAGTTCGCGCGTGTTTGCGGAGTATTTTTGCAGCGAGATGCCCGGCTCGAGTCCAGCTCTCCGGCGCGCATGCAACGGCAACCGACCAGCTCTCTGGCGCGCATGCAACGGCAAGCGACCATCTAGCCGGCGCGCACGCAATCTTTTACGCGACAATGGCATCCATGACACTTAAAACCATCGAACTAGAAACCGCCCCCAACCCCCGTGCCACCATCTTGCTCATGCACGGGCTAGGCGCTGATGGCAACGACTTTGTGCCCATTGCAGGCGAGCTAGATTTGGCCAAAGTAGGCCCCGTGCGCTTTGTGTTCCCCAACGCACCTGTCATGCCTGTCACCATCAACGGCGGTATGCAAATGCCTGCGTGGTACGACATATCCAACGCTGATTTGACCAAACGCGAAGACGAAGGCGGCCTGCGCGCATCGCAAGCCGCGCTAGAACTGCTGCTGGCCCGCGAAAAAGAGCGCGGCATGCCCGCCAGCCGCATAGTGGTAGCAGGTTTTTCGCAGGGCTGCGCCATGGCGCTGATGACCGGGCTGCGCCATGGCCAGGCGCTGGCAGGCATCGTTGGGCTGTCAGGTTACCTGCCGCTGGCTAACACCACGGCGGCAGAGCGCCACATGGCTAACGCAAAAACCCCCATCTTTCTAGCCCACGGCCAGCAAGACGGCGTGGTGCCGATTGCCCGGGCCAGCGCCTCGCGCGATGCCCTGCTAGGCTTGGGCTACAGCGTAGATTGGCATGCCTACCCCATGGCGCATTCGGTGTGCATGCAGGAGATCGCCGACCTGAGCCAGTGGCTTAATAAGGTGCTGGCATAAAGGGCTGGCATAAAGAGCTAGGCAGGGCGCAAAGCCCTTAGAACGGCGCAGGTGTCCCCTAGTTGTGGCCCGCTCGCGCAAAGCCTTACAATAGGGAGTTAATTTATACCGGACCCCCTCATACTGTATGGCCAAAGAAGATCTGATTGAAATGCAAGGCTTGGTAGCTGAAGTGCTGCCCGATTCACGCTTTCGCGTAACGCTAGAAAACGGCCATGAAATCATCGCCTACACCGGCGGCAAAATGCGCAAAAACCACATTCGCATTATTGCGGGCGACAACGTGACGGTAGAGCTGTCGCCGTACGACCTGAGCAAAGGCCGCATTATGTTCCGCCACATTGCAGGCCGTGCTGGCCCAGCGCCACGCCGTTAATTAGATCCTCGCCGTAAAGCGCTCCTACGCCGTTAAATAACACCGCGCCGTTAAATGTTTGCGCAAAATTAAACGTTCATAAAAAAGCGCGGTCACAGCCGCGCTTTTTTTAATGGCCTAGCGGCAACGGTCAAGATTTGCGCATGTACGCTTTGCGGTCAGCGTCAGTTTTTTGCGCACTAGGGCGCTCGCCTATCATTTTGAGGTAAGGCTTGTAGTCCACGCCAGCCGCTATCAATAAATCTTCGCCGTAAATGGCCTTAGCAGCCATGCCTACCGCGGGCAGGTTGACGTAGGCGCTGCAGTCGGCTTGGGTAAAGGTGTCGCCTGCAATAAAGGGGGCGAATTTAGCCAGCTTTTTAAATGCGCTAATATTTTTGGTTAATTGTTTGTGCACCCGCTCTTTGGTTGAATCGCTGATGGTTCCGCCAAAAAACGCTTGGCCATACAGCTCGCGGGCTACCAGCTCCAGGTGCAAATCTATGTAGATGCTTAGTTCGCGCACCTTGCCAGCAGCGTATGTGTCAGCAGGTAGCAAGGCTGGGCTAGGGTGGGCGGTGTCGATGTATTCCATGATAGCCTGGCTCTCAGACAGGCTGCCTTGCGGTGTGCGCAAATAGGGGACTTTGCCCATCGGCGATTCGGCTAGGTTGGCGGGGGTAAGGTTTTTAAGATCAACCAGTTCTTCGGTAAACGGGATGTTTTTTTCCAGAAGTGCAATTTTGACTTTGTTGTAGTAGTTAGAAAATGGAAATCCGCATAAAGTGATCATGGCGCGCCTTTTAAAAATTAACCATACAGTTTAGACGATGACATGCCACCCGCTGCGCAACGCAGGTGACAATACAGGCAACGATAGAGGATATTAATAATATGGCGATTCAGTGGTTCCCCGGACACATGCGCGCAACGCAAAAGGCCATTAGTGACCGTATTAAAACAATCGACGTGGTGATCGAGCTGCTAGACGCGCGCCTGCCAGGTTCTAGCGCCAGCCCGATGATTGCCGAGCTGACGGCCAGCAAACCTGCGCTTAAAGTGCTGAACAAACAAGACTTGGCTGACCCCGCGCGCACCGCGCAATGGCTGGCCTACTACAACGCTTTAGGTAACACACGCGCCATCGGGCTAGATGCCAGCATGAAAACGCCTGCCAAAGAAATCATCAAAGCCTGCCATCAGCTGGCCCCGTCGCGCGGCGGTATGGTCAAGCCCATGCGCGTGCTGATTTGCGGCATACCTAACGTAGGCAAATCGACCTTGATCAACACCTTAACTGGCAAAAAGCACGCTAAAACTGGCGACGAAGCCGGCATTACCAAGCTAGAGCAGCGCATTACGCTGGCGGACGATTTTTATTTGTACGACACACCCGGTGTGCTGTGGCCTCGTATTATCGTGCCGCAAAGTGGCTACAACTTGGCAGCCAGCGGCGCGATAGGGCGCAACGCGTTTGACGAGCAAGAAGTTGCCATTGAACTGGCCGCGTATTTGCAAGCCAACTACGCAGCCCAAGTTCAGGCACGCTACAAACTAAGCGATGTAGCCAGCATGACCGACGAGCAGCTACTGCATGCTGTGGGCCTAAAGCGTGGCGCGCAGGCTGGCAAAAAGTTTGACATGCAAAAAGCCTCCGAGGCGCTGATCTATGACTTTCGCGCAGCGGTGATGGGCAACATTACGCTAGAAACGCCCGAAGAATTTGCCGTGTGGCTGGCTGCCGGTAAAGTGCAAGACGCAACGCGGCAAGTTAAAAAAGACGCGATAGAGCTAGACCGCAAAATTCGCTTCAAACAAATACCAAAGCCACCTAAACCGTTTGACAACCGCTAAAGCTAATTAGCGCAGGCTAAGCCTTATTGCGCTAGCATCACCCGTCGCCAAGTATTGTCGGCTAGCAGCACGCAGGCACCACCGGGCACAGGCGTCATGCGCTGCACGCGGGCGGGCAGTGCTATCACATCAGCCAATTCTTTCCACTGGCCTGTTAATCCTTTTTCAGACACTTTTTCAGATGTTTCCCAGCGCAGCGCGTGCAAAGCTTTCAGGCTCATGTCGGGCAAGATAACGGTGGGGCGCTTGCCCGGCAGCTCTACGATAACCGCCAAATTTTGTTCCGGGTCGCCCATGCGGTGGTTCGATGTGTCCATGGCCTTGGAAAAAGGCTCTAGCTTGGGCGGGCTGTAGTGGTACAGCGTCAGTACCCCACCTACATGGGGCGTGGTCACGCTGGCAATATCTAGCTTGCCGTCGCCATCAAAATCTGCCACCCCCACCGGGTTAAGCCAGTAAAACGTGCCACCAGTGTAGGCGCTACGGGCCAGTTCAATGATGGTGGCGCTGGCTTTAAAGCCCGGCTTGGCCGGCAGCAACCGCAAACCTAAAACGACAATAGCAGACCCACGCAGCGCATCGCTTTCAACCACCATCATCTCGTCGCGGCCATCGCCGTCTAGGTCGTGCAGCCGAACCATCAGGTCTTCAAACACGCGGTGAAAGGGCAGGGTGTACACCACATCTTGACCGCTGGCTGTTTTAACATGCAAGCTGGCTGCGTGTACGGGGGAGCCTAGCGACCTGTGCGGGTAGCGCGATGTGGGCGTGCCCAGCCAAGCCCACGCAATGTCTTTGCTGCCTTGTGCTACCAAGCTTTTGTCAACGCGCAGCGCTGTGAAGGCAGGGGTAATGGCAAGGGCCGCAGCTGGCGCATTGCAGTCAGCCTGCGCGGGCTCAATCATCAGCCCCATAGCAGATGCGCCATGGCTACACAACAACAAGCCTAGCAGGGCTAGGGTTACGGTATAGCGTGACCACGCCGGTAAAAAATAATTCAAACTTTGCATAGTGGTCGGTCGCTTGCGTACACGCTTTCTTACATGCTGGTGGGTTGATCTGTGCCTTGATTGTCATGCGGCTTGAAGATAAACGCGGCACAATCTCAATCGAGCTGCAAAGTTATCGTATGTCCGTATAACGCTGCTAAAAATACGCTGCACGAAAGGCAACCATGATCAAGTTTTACTACCACCCTTCACCTAACCCTGCCAAAGTAGCGTTGTATTTAGAAGAAACCGGCACCCCGTATGAGATGGTGCCTATCGACACCCGCAAGGGCGACCAGCACAGCAACGCCTTCAAGGCGATTAACCCCAACGCCAAAACCCCCGCTATGACCGATGGCGAAGTTACTATCTTCGACAGCACCGCCATGCTGATGTATTTGGCAGAAAAAACCGGGCAGTTTTTACCGTTCGACACGCCCGCTTCGCGCGGCCACATGCTGTCGTGGATGATGTTTGTAGCCAGTGGCATTGGGCCCTACAGTGGCCAGTGCGTGCACTTTAAACACTTCGCACCCGAGCCTAAAGATTACGCCGTTAATCGCTACGACTTTGAAGCATGGCGTCACTGGAATATCGTTAACGACCAGCTGGCTAAAAACAAATACATGCTGGGCGACACCTACACCGTAGTAGACATGGCGGTGTGGGGCTGGGCGCGCGCGGTGCCCTTCATACTGGGCAGTGATGCGTGGGACAAACTACCCCACGTTAAACGACTGCTCGACGAGATTAACGCGCGCCCTGCTGCCCAGCGCGCCGAGGCTTTAAAAGCCAAGCACGCCTTTAAAACCGAGATGGACGACGCAGCCCGCGCCGCCATGTTCCCGCAAAACGCACGCTTGGCGGCGTAGGCCCCTCCATTGGTCTAACACACAGGCTCGCGCCCATGCTCACGTCCCATCTGCTGCGCACCCTCACGGTGGACCCTGCCACGCACCCGCGTGGGCAGCCGCACCTTAGCGCGGCCAGTGGCTTGGTGCAGATGGGAGGCCGCTGCTATGTAGTGGCCGACGATGAACACCACTTGGGCAAATTTAAAATATCGGGTAATGACCCTGTCAAACTGCGCCGCATGTTTGACGGCGACCTACCGACCGACCCGCAACAGCGCAAAGCTGCCAAGCCTGATTTAGAAACCCTGTGCCCGCTGCCCGCCACGCCGCGCCACCCGCATGGTGCCCTGCTGGCCCTGGGCTCCGGCTCCGCAGCGGCGCGCCACACAGGCTTGGTGATGGCGTTCAACGCCCAAGGCAAGCTGGGCAAAGGTGATGATTTGGTCACGCAGCGGCTAGACCTGCGCACCTTGTACGCGCCATTGCACACCGAGTTTGCTGACCTGAATATTGAGGGCTGCTTTGTGGATGGCGATGTGCTGCACCTTGTGCAGCGCGGCCACCAAGGCAACGCGCGCAGCGCCTGCATTCACCTGCACCTGCCGCAAGTGCAAGCGTGGATGCTGGACGAAGAAAACACCCCGCCATCACCCAGCCGCATCATCCCCATCGACCTAGGCGATATCGACGGGATTGCGCTTACCCCTACCGACGCTTGCGCGCTGCCCGGCGGTAACTGGCTGCTAAGCGCCGTAGCAGAAAACACCGTTGACAGCGTGCAAGACGGCCCCAGCCTAGGCAGCGCCATAGCCATCCTCAGCCCGCAGGGCCGAGTGCTGCGACTGCACCGCCTGCACGGTGCACCGAAAGTAGAAGGCATCAGCGTAGAAGTAACAGGCAAGCAACTGAATATTTTGATGGTGACCGATGCTGACGACCCTGCAGTGGCGTCGCAGTTGCTAAACGTTGCGCTAGGCATATAGAAGTGTTTTAGGGGTGTATTTTTATGACATTTAAGCGTGCAACCCAAGTAAAACCTGCTCAAGCAGCTACGAAATATGTAGCGTTAAAAAGTACAAAAGCCTGCCACGGCAAATCCGTGAACAGGCTTTTTTAGGTTGATGCGTTAAATTTAACGCGGTAGGTTTAACGCGGTAGGTTTAAGCAGCGTGCTTAGCTACGCGCTTGGCTGCGCGCTTGGCCACTGCCAATGTGCTGTTGCCTTTGATCTTGCGGGTGAGTGCAGCGGTTTGCTGCTCGGCTTGTGACGCCAAGGTAGACAACGCCGCTACGCCAGGCATAGAAGCTTGGGCTAGGGTGTCGATAGTGTGGG
>JANLPQ010000081.1:0-19480 GCA_031367325.1 Polaromonas sp.
CGCTCTGACGTGAGCTTGACCGTGCAGCCGTGCACCGCGTGGCGACCGCGTTTAAGGATCAGCACCACGTCGTACGCCGTGCAGCCGCCCGTGCCGGCCAACAGCGTTTCCATAGGGCGTGGGGCCAGGTTGGCGCCGCCGTTTTCGGGTTTGGCGGCGTCGGGCGCGCCGTCCATGGCGATAACGTGGCCGCTGCCGGTTTCGGCCACAAACCCCATGCCCGAGCGTGTGCCCGAGCCACCTGTCCAGCTAACTGTGCATTCCATCACTTTTGACCCACTTTGGTTGAACAATAGCCCTTTGCTTGTGTACAAAATTCTGTAAATCTTGTTGCGTTGCAGCATCGGGCCGATATACTGGCTTTATTGTGCAGTAAAACTTGCACTACCCTTTGTCTCCTCCACCCTCCTAGACGGTGGATTTCTAGCCCTGAGTTGCAAGACTTGGGGCTTTTTTTGTCTTGAGCGCTATGAATTGCATAGCTGGTTGAGCAGGTTCTACGGCTTGAAACGCTTATTTCTCTCTAAATGTTGGTAGCTTGGCTTGGTTTGCGCTTCAGCTTGGTTGGTTACTTGGTTAGCGTGCACGCCGGAGAGCTGGACTCGAGCCGGGCATCTCGCTGCAAAAATACTACGCAAACACGCGCGAGTTAAGGTCTTTGTTTAGCTGGCCGCCCCAACGCGCGCCTTGCTACGTATTTTTCATCGAGACGAACCCGACTCGTCACATTGTTCTTTGCTTGGGTTGAACAGCCCGTGCTTCGGTGAGGTGCGATTGGCATGGGACACACGCTGCAACAGCGCGCGTGCTGGAACAACGAATCCGGTATTCAGCCAACACAGCAAAATGCTGCCAAAAGCACTTCAAACGGCATTTTTAATAACAAAACAGACCAGTAACCCAAGCAAATCCTGCTCAAGCAGCTATTAAATCGAGAGCGGATCAACGTCCATGGCCCAGCGGATAACGCCGGGTATTTTGGTGGCGCGCAGCACGCTTTGCCACGACGATAAAAACTTCTGCAGCGCTGCGCGGGAGGTTGATTCGACCAGCATTTGCGCGCGCTCGACGTTGGCGATGCGCTGGATGGACATGGGTACGCTGGGGTACAGGGTGACGTGGTCAAACGCTGGCACGTCTACCGCGGCGGCGCTGGCGGCTTGCAAAAAGGCTTGGGCGGCTTCTTGGGTGCGGGCCTCGGCGCGGATGAGGGCCTGGTAGCTGGCGGGGGGCAGGCCGGCTTGTACGCGTTCGCGCAGCTGCTGGGCGGCAAAACCGGGGTAGTCGTGCGCTTTGAGGGACGCAAACAGGGGGTGGTCGGGGTGCTGGGTTTGTACCCACATTTGCGCGCCTTGCAAAGCCGCGTCGCGCCCGGCGCGGCCCGAGGCTTGCATCAGCAGGCTGAACAAACGCTCGGGCGCACGAAAATCGCTGCTGTACAGGGCGCTGTCAGGGTTGATGGCGGCCACCAGCGTGATGCGCCGAAAGTCGTGGCCTTTGGCGATCATTTGCGTGCCGACCAAAATGTCTACATCGCCGCTGTGCACGCTGGCCAGTTGCTGCTCTAGCGCGCCTTTGAGGCGGGTGGTGTCGGCGTCCATGCGGGCGATGACGGCTGGGCGGCCGTCGGGGCGTAATAGCTCGGTGGGCTTGCCGTCGGGGGGTAGCAATTGAGCCGGTGAGCCGACCGCAGGTTGCAGCCCCTCGACCTGGTGTACAGCCGCTGCCGACGCATCGCCGCCAGCAGCCAGCATCGCGGGCGTTTGAGCAAGCACGGCGCTCGTCAGCACCTGCGCGTCCATGCCCATACCCGTGTGCACATTCGCGCCCTCACCCGCTTGCACTGGCACGCGGATGCCCAAGGCTTGGGCTAGTTGCTCTTCCAGCTTCTCGGTACCACGGCCAATGGGGGCGATGTCGATGTTGCCGCAGTCGGGGCAGGCTCTAGGTACGCGGTCGGTGGTGCCGCAGTGGTGGCAGCGCAGGGTGCGGTCGATTTTGTGGAACACGCGGTAGGCGCTGCAGTGGGGGCAGTTGGACTTCCATTCGCACGCGCCGCAGGCCAGCACGGGGGCGTAGCCACGGCGGTTTAAAAAGATCAGGCTTTGCTCGCCGCGCGCGATGCGCTGCTGGATGGCCTGCAGCAGCGCGGGGGCGAACAGCGTTTTCTTGGGCAGGGTGCGCATGTCTACCAGGCGCAGCGCGGCCAGCGCGCCGTCGCCCACGCGCTGGGGCATGGCCAGGCGCGTGTAGCGGCCAGTCTCGCAGGCGTGCCAGGTTTCTAGCGACGGCGTGGCCGAGCCGAGCATGACGCGACACGGCTGCCCAGAGGGCGCAGCATGTTCGGTTTGCAGCTTGGCCCGCAGCACGGCCAGGTCGCGGGCCGAGTGGCGGGCGCCGTCTTGGCTTTTGTAGCTGGGGTCGTGCTCTTCGTCTACCACGATCAGTTGCAGGCCGGGCAGGGACGCGAACACGCTCATGCGGGTGCCCAGCACGATGCGGGCGTGCCCGGTGTGCGCGGCCAGCCAGCTGGCCAGGCGCTGCGCAGGCGTCATGCCGCTGTGCATGGCCACCACGGCGTCTGCCCCGTACAGGGGGGCAAAGCGCGCGGTAAAGCGCTGCTGCAGCTGGGGTGTAAGGTTAATCTCGGGCACCATTACCAGTACTTGGGCGCTGGGCGAGGCCTGCAGCACCTGCTGGGTGCAGCGCAGGTACACCTCGGTTTTGCCGCTGCCGGTGGCACCGAACAGCAGGGCGGGCAGCGGTGGTGTGCCAGGCGCAGTGGGGGCAAAAAACTGGGCGATAACCTCGGCTTGCTGCGCGCTGAGCAGGCGGGTGCTGTCGGTGGTGTTGTCGGTGTTAGTGGTGTTGGTGTTGGCGTTGATGTCGGCATGGGCGTCGGCGCTGGCTGGCGTCGGCGCTGTGGTACCAACCTGTGCTTTATCTTGTGGGTCTTTGTCGCCGTTGCGGTCTGTGGTGTTGGCTGTGCCCACGGTGCGCACCGTAGCGGCCTCGCTAGCATGGGTGATCTTGGCAGCCTTAGTGGCCGCTGCAGCCAGCTTAGCCGTGCGCTGGGCTTGCCGCTGGTGGCGGCGGGCCAGTTGGGTGGCGTCTAGCTCGCGCAACTGGGGCGGCAGGGCGGCCAGCGCCACTTCGCCGATGCCGCGTTGGTAGTAGCGGGCGGCAAATTCGAGCAAGGCGCGCCAGGCGGCGTCTAGCGGTGCGATGCCTTCTAGGGGCGCAATGATGTCTTTGGTTTTAACGCGCTGGGCGTCGGTGTCGGGTGCGGCGGCTTCGCCCCACACTATGCCCAGCACCTCGCGCTGGCCCAGCGGTACGCGCACCAAGCAGCCTGCGGCTAGCGGCTGCTCACTTCGATAAGTTAGGCGCTGCGCTACCCCGCTGTGGGCGGGGGTGGCTACGACGACGGCAAGCCAAAAATCCACTTTTTAGACCATTTTCCTAAAATACACATGCAGATAACCGCGTAAGTGCTTGATTTGTCACAGATTTGTCATTCATCCCAAGAATCTGTGGATAACTTTGTTGATATCTCCCCCTGAGAGGCCGCAAAGCCTTGAATACCAACGCTTTCACTACATTGCCTGCTAATCAAGCAGATTTAAAAACCCTTATAAATCAAGCACTTACGATGGCTACAGCATTGATAGCAAAGACCCTTGCTAAATGGCGGTTTTGTTGCGGTGCGCCAAAAATATGTGCATAAGTTACGCTGGCCCAGCCCAAAAAGTGTGCTTTTCTGTGCTACAACTCGGCCTAAACCGCCACTGGCAGCCGCAGGGCTTTAGATTGTGCATGCACCGCCGCCACCAGCGCCGCCACATGTTCGGGCGGGGTGTATTGGCTGATACCGTGGCCCAAATTAAAAATATGCGCAGGCCCCGTGCCTGGGCCTTGGTGCGGCGCACCGAAGGCGGCCAGTACCTTGGCCACTTCGCTTTCAATAGCGGCGGGCGGGGCAAAAAGTACATTCGGGTCGATATTGCCTTGTAACACTTTAGCATCTGTTCCGTGGGCCAGCAGTGCGCGGGCCTGCTGTAAATTGACTGTCCAGTCCAGCCCTAGCACCTCGCAGGGCAGGCTTTTCATCTGCTCTAGCCACTGGCCACCGCCTTTGGTAAACACGATGCGCGGAACGATATGGCCCTGCGCGTCGGTGCGTTTAAGCTGCTGCAGTACGCGGCGGGTGTAGGTTAGGCTAAAGGCCTGAAACGCGCCGTCGGCCAGCACGCCGCCCCAGCTGTCAAACACCATCACCGCCTGCGCGCCTGCGTCGATTTGTGCGTTCAAATACTGGGCCACGGCGTCAGCGTTGATCGCCAGCATATGGTGCATCAGGTCGGGCCGGGCGTAGAGCATGGTTTTAACCCGGCGGTAGTCGTCGCTGCCCGCGCCTTCGACCATGTAGCAGGCCAGCGTCCACGGGCTGCCAGAAAAACCAATCAGCGGCACACGGCTTTTACCGTCCACCGTAAGCGCGGTGCGAATGGACGATACCGCGTCAAACACGTACTGCAGTTTATGCATATCAGGCACGGCCAGCGCCCGGACGGCTGCTTCGTCACGCACCGGGCGGGCAAAGCGCGGACCCTCGCCTTGCGCAAAGCTCAGGCCCAGGCCCATGGCGTCGGGCACGGTCAAAATGTCGCTGAACAAAATAGCCGCGTCCAGCGGGTAGCGCGCCAGCGGCTGCAGGGTCACCTCGGTAGCAAAGTCGCGGTTAGTGGCCAGCCCCATAAAGCTGCCGGCCTTGGCGCGGGTGGCGCAATATTCGGGCAAATAGCGCCCAGCTTGGCGCATCAGCCACACGGGGGTATGGGGCGTGGCTTGGCCCATGCAGGCTTTGAGAAACGTGTCGTTGTGAAGAGGCGCAAGTAGTGGTGCAGACATAGGCCTGTATTGTCGCAGGCTGTGGTGGGCGTTGTGGGCTTGGGGTTGGCTCTGTTAAGTACTATTAATTTCATAGCTGCTTGAGCAGGTTTTACGGGCTGAATGGCCTATTTGATACTTAAACTTTGGCTGTTCTTGGTGTTTTTTTGGTCTTTGGGGGGGGATGTCAGTGTCGTTGTTCTGGTGCGATGTTTTTTCTGCTGAGTTCGTTGTTCTGGCACGCGCGCTGCTGCGTGACCGCGAAGTGCCAGGGCAGCAACGAAACGCCCTCTAAGTAACCCGCGCCTACAATCATTACAACAAAGATAACAACCCGTCACCACTATGAACTCCCTGGATCTCCTAGGCCTGGTAGCCACCTGCTTTACCACATCGTCCTTTGTGCCCCAGGTGTGGCGCATCTGGAAAACGCGTGACGTGTCGGCCATCTCGCTGCCCAGCTACCTCATCATCACCGTGGGCCTGGCGCTGTGGCTGGCATATGGTTTGCTGCGGTCAGACCTGCCGCTGATAGTGGCTAATTCGGTTATGGTGGTGCTGACCGGTGCCATTACCGTGATGAAAATTCGCTTTAGCCGATAGCGCTGGTGACCCTGCTATGACCGACTTGGCACCACGCGTTTTTGTTCTGGGCAGCTTTGTGCAAGCGTGCTGCTGGCATGTGCCGCGCCTGCCGCTGCCTGGTGAGACGCTGGTGGCCACCGGCTTGCATATTGAGCCAGGGGGCAAAGGGCTGAATGTAGCCGTGTGCTTGCAGCGGCTGGGCCTGCAGGTAGACACGCTGATAGGCTGCGGCCACGACGCGGCGGGCGACCAGCTGCTGGCGCTGCTGCAGCGCGAAGGCATTGGCACGCAGCATGTGGTGCGGCTGGCCGGTGCGTCAGGCTGCGGGTCGGGCTGGATTGGGGCCGATGGGCACAACGCCATAGCCGTGTACCCGGGTGCCAACCTGCTGCTGACCGCCGGGCACGCGCGCCAAGCGGCGGCAGACATAGCGCAGGCGCAGCTGGTGTACGGCCAGTTTGAAACGTCCATCGCTGCGGTGGAGATAGCGTTTGCCATCGCGCGGGCGCACGGGGTGCCCACGGTGCTGAACCCGTCGCCTTGGCAGCCGCCCAGCGCGGCGCTGCGTGGCCACACGCACACCTTGATCGTCAACGAAACCGAGGCGCAGGCCCTGCTGGCGCTGCCTGCGCCGCTGGCAGGCAGCCCCGCGCAGTGTGCCCGCAGCGTGCAGGCACAGTTGCCCGCGCTGTGGGCCGCGTGGCCTGCGCTGCAGCAGCTGGTGGTGACGCTGGGCGCACAGGGCTGCCTGGCTTGGACGCGGGCACTGGGGGTGAAAGCGGGCGTGAAAGCGGGCGTGGAGGTGGGGGTGAAAGTAGGGGCAAAAGCGGCGGTGAAAGTAAACGCTGAGCTGGCAACATTGGCGGCAGCAGCATCATTAGCAACGAGCCCCGCACCCTGCACCACGCCCCGCCCTGCACCGTGCACCACAGCCTGCTGGCACGTCCCGGCGCACACCGTTGCGGCCCCCGACACCGTAGGTGCGGGCGATGCGTTTGCCAGCGGCTACTGCGCTGCTTTGGTAGCGGGCCATAGCGTGCCTACCGCACTGCAGTGGGGCAACGCCTGCGGTGCGCAGGTAGCGTCTAGCGTGGGCGTACTGGGTGCGCTGCCGGGTGCTGCCGCGTTGCAGCAATGGCTGGCACTGCCTGATGCGCCACAGGCTGCTGTAATGGCGTTTTTATAATGCTTTTAGGCTGATAACCCAAGTAAATCCTGCTCAAGCAGCTATGTATTGCATAGCGGTGTAGATGGCACGGGCCACTCGGTTCGTATGCATGACGGCTTGGTTGGTCGCTTGGTTTCGCGTGCGCGCCGGGAGCTGGACTCGAGACGGACCCGACTCGTCACATTATTCTTTGCTTGGTTTTTGCAGCACGTGCTTTGGGTAAGTCGTTGGATTGGTAACTACTATCAATTGCATAGCTGGTTGAGCAGTATCTACGGCCTACAACGGCTAAAACACTCTGAAAATAGGCCTCAGAATACGCTTAGCGTGCCTTCAACGCCTGTTCTGTGCTCGCCTTGGCGCTTGGCGTGCACAGCTGTGCGGCTGTCCTCCGCCCTGCGGGCTCCCCCTTTATGCCGCTGCGCTGTTCACACCAAGCGCCAAGGCTGCGAATATGGTGGGTGAATAAGCTAACAGTTGATCGCTCACCATGGTCGCAAGAGCTGGCAGGCGGTGTACTCAGCGTAGCGGCATAAAGGGGGAGTCGACGGCTCTAGGCCGCCACGGAGGACAGCCGCGTAGCTGAGAACGCCGCCTGCCAGCTCCCGTACAAAACATGGAGTACACCGCCTGCCGGCTCCCGTACAAGACCTGCACAGTTTCCCGGAGGACAGCCGCGTAGCTGAAAACGCCGCCTGCCAGCTTCCGTACAAAAGTACAAGACAAAAAAGCAAGAACGGCAGCAAGCTACAAAATTGCCGCAGATCACGATGCAATAACGTAAATCTTCGACCGCAGCAAACTACCCAACACACCGCAGCTAAAGCAGCCAGAAAGTTAGTCTTTCAACAACAGTGGGACAATACACCCATGCATCCAGAACAAATCCTCGCCGCCTGTGCCCATTTGACAGGCCAAGTCCTTAAATTCGAACACCCCGCAGACGCGGTTGTCTCCAGATTCTTCAAAGAAAACCGCAACCTCGGCCCGCGTGAGCGGGCTACATTGGCCGAAACCGCCTACAACGTGCTGCGTAAAAAAACGCTGTACGAAGCTTTTGCACTGGGCGCGCCCAAAGGCAGCGGCGCGCGTGAACGTAAGCTGGCAATCTTGGGGTTTTTTGGCCCGCGTGACTATATCAAAGCAGCGCTGAGCGATATTGAAATAGCCTGGCTTGATGCGTGTGACGCGACCAACCCTGCCGACCCAGAGTCTGGTTTGCTGGATTTGCACCGCCACAACCTGCCAGAGTGGCTGGCCACTGCACTTAAAAGCCAGCTAGGTGACGATTTTTGGCCGCTGATTGAAACGCTCAGCACCGCTGCGCCGCTGGACATTCGCATTAACAGCTTTAAAACCAAGCGAGAGGCGGCGCAAAAAGACCTGTCGCGCGAGGGCATTAAGGCGCTGCCTACGCCGTATTCGCCCTGGGGCCTGCGTGTGCAGGGCCGCCCGGCGGTGAATAAACTGAAAGTGTTTTTAGACGGCAACATCGAGGTGCAAGACGAAGGCTCGCAATTGTTGGCCCTTCTGGTAGATGCCAAGCGCGGCGAGATGGTGGTGGACTTTTGCGCAGGCGCAGGCGGCAAAACGCTGGCGCTGGGCGCGATGATGCGCAGCACCGGGCGCTTGTATGCTTTTGACACGTCGGCGCATCGGCTGGATGCGCTCAAACCTCGCGTGGCACGCAGCGGCTTGTCGAATGTGCAAACCGCCGCCATTGCGCACGAGCGCGACCAACGCATCAAGCGGCTAGAAGGCAAGATTGACCGCGTGCTGGTGGACGCACCTTGCAGTGGCTTAGGCACGCTGCGGCGCAACCCTGATTTGAAGTGGCGACAAAAACAAAGTGATATTGCAGAGCTGAATGTGAAGCAAACCGCTATTTTGCAAAGCGCCGCACGACTGCTGAAACCCGGTGGCCGCTTGGTGTACGCCACCTGCAGCGTACTGCCCGAGGAGAATGAAGCGATTGCGCAAGCCTTTTCCGTAGCAAATACTGACTTCACCCCCCTTGAATGTGCTGAACTATTGACCCATATGAAGGTCGAAGGAGCACAAGGGTTGTGCAGTGGCCCGGCTGAGGCCCCTACACGCTACCTGCGTCTGTGGCCGCATCGGCACGGGACTGACGGTTTTTTTGCAGCGGTGTGGCAGAAAAACGCATAAAAAATGTTTTACTGCGCACACTGTATGTAACAGCAGATAAAAGTGATAGTCAGTAGCCCTTTGTCAGCCTTTGTGGTGTCCATTGCTTTAAAATGCGTTATGGCAAGTTACATAAATAACAATCAGCTAACTACAGGCTGATGGGTTGGTTGAGACAATTAAATTGTTGAAGGATTTCAATGTTCGTTTTTGATTCTCCAGTGTTTGATGCAGTGATCCAGTGGTTTGGTCACGGCTTGTGGAATTTGGCTTGGTGGCAGATCGTGTTGTACGCGCTGTTTACCACCCACATCACCATTGTGTCGGTCACCATTTATTTGCACCGTCACCAGGCGCACCGCGCCATGGACCTGCACTGGCTACCTGCGCATTTTTTCCGTTTTTGGTTATGGCTGGGCACTGGCCAAGTCACCAAAGAATGGGTCAGCATCCACCGCAAGCACCACGCCAAATGTGAAACCATCGACGACCCGCACAGTCCGCAGGCCCATGGTATTAAAAAAGTATTTTTTGAAGGTGCCGAGCTGTACCGCGCAGAATCAAAAAACCAGGAAACCTTGGCCAAATACAGCCACGGCGTGCCTAACGACTGGATCGAGCGCAATGTGTATTCGCGCTACAGCTGGCAAGGCGTGGGCTTGATGTTGATCATCAACTGGGCCTTGTTTGGCGCAGCGGGTACTGCCGTGTGGGCTTTGCAAATGGCGTGGATTCCTATTACCGCTGCAGGCATCATCAACGGCATAGGCCATTACTGGGGCTACCGCAACTTTGAAGCACCCGATGCATCGACCAACATTAGCCCGTGGGGCATCATTATTGGCGGCGAAGAGCTGCACAATAACCACCACACCTACCCTACGAGCGCCAAGTTTTCGGTGAAAAAATACGAATTCGATATTGGTTGGGGCTACATCCGCGCGATGGAAATGATCGGCTTGGCTAAAGTGAAGAAAGTACCACCTAAATTACTGTTGGGCACTATTCAGCCGGTGGCTGACGAGAAAACCCTCGAAGCGTTGATCGCCCACCGCTACGAGGTGATGGCCGGCTACGCCCGCGAAATGCGCGCAGCCTGCGGCAAAGAAATCGACGCAATCAAAGCCAAGCAGGGCGACCTGTCGGTGCTAACCACGGCCAAGCGTTGGTTGCACCGCGACGGCGACAAGGTGCCTGCATCTGCCCAAGCCCACCTGGCCGAAGCCCGTGCTGCACACCCGGTACTTGACAAAATGGCCACCATGCGCGACGAGCTGCGCCACATGTGGAGCAACACCACCCACAGCCGCGAACAGCTGGCAACCGACTTGCAAGCTTGGTGCAAACGCGCTGAAGAAAGCGGTATTGCGGCACTGCAAGAGTTTTCTTTGAAGCTGCGTTCTGCACGGGCTTGATTGCTGTTATCTCTTTCTAAAAGCCGCTGTCAAGCGGCTTTTTTAATGGTCTTTTAGTTGTTTTAGGCCGTAGAACCTGCTCGGACAGCTATTGAATTTGTAGCAATTATTGGTAATTAGACTCCCCTTGTGCAATGCGATGGCTCGATGTTTACCTTGGATAGACGATGTGGGATTGAACTCCCCTGTGGCAATGCCTTACTTCGTTGTTTACCTTGGACGGGCGGCGTGACATATCGCTGCAAAAAATCTCCGCGAACACACGCGGGAGGTAGTAGTCATCTTAAGGTGGTGGGCCGCGCCTCGCTACAATTTTTTCATCGACACGCTCACACCGCTCACCCTGGTGGATGTAGTAGGTTGAAGGCACGCGCGTCGAATTTCGTGTGCGCAGGTCAGCGTGAACGACAACGCTGTGTGTGGCTAAGTCAAACAGCGTGACCAACTTCGCACGAAACCACAGCCGGGCGCGTACTGGTACAACGAGCTAATTAACGCGAAACAAAAACACCCTAAAACACACTTCAAACGGCATTTTTAATAGCTAATAGGCTGCTAACCGAAGTAAATCCTGCTCAAGCAGCTATCAAATTAAGTGCATCAACGCAGCTTGTCCAATAATTTTTTTAACTTGACATCATGAATGCCTTCGCGCAGCAAGCCATCGTAGGTCTGCTGCGCGTAGTCCAGCGTAGTGCCGTACCGACCGCAAGATTCTTTGAATATCTGCGCGTACTGCGCGTCCGTCAACGCACCGCAATAGCTTGGGCTGCTGCGTGACAAGGTAAATGCCAGTGCGTGTACGACCCCCTGCGGCGTGGCGCAGCGCAACCAGCGGGGGTCATATACGCCGCCCGGCATTTCGCGCTGCCATAGCTGCGCCATCACGCTGGGCACATCGTCGTGCGGTATGTGGAACACCACGCCTTGGCAGCTGCCACCTGAGAGCAGTGCGAACACCAATCCAGGGCATTCGGGTGTGCCGCGGTTAACGTTGCTCCACATGTGCAGGGCGCGGTGCCAGCCGCGTACGCGGGCGGGGCGTTTGTCGGTAAAGGCAAATTCTGGCCGCCAAATCAGGGAGGCGTAGCCAAACACCCATAAGCCTGGGTCGCTGCGTTGCAAGCTAGTATGTGCGCGCCAGCTTGCCAGCGTGTTTTCTAGCATCAAGTCTGGATCTCTTACGGTAGTTACGGTATATGTCATCTGGGGCTGTTTACAATCAAGCTTAATATTATTGAGGAGTTTTTCATGGGTTCGCAAGATGATGACAGCACGGGTTTGGTAATGGGCGTGGTTTTTGGAGTGATTGCCTTGGTGTTAAGTTTAGTGATTGGCGTCACTGTTTACCAAAAGAACAAAACAGTTAGGGCGCAAACCGCGCCTGCCGCAGCAGGCGCAGCAGCACCGGCAAGCACCGCCTCAGACCAAAGCGCCACTGCTATGGAAGCAGCAGCCCGCGTAGCAGCAGGCGCGGCTGCAGTGATGGTAGAAGGCGGCGTGGTTAAATTCTTCTTCGCCTCCGGCAAATCAGAACTGCCTGAGGGTGGCCCTCAAGCGTTGGCCGATGTGATTGCAGGTGCCAAAGCCGGCAAAAAAGCTGTAGTGAGCGGCTATGTGGACAGCACAGGCAATGCTGCACAAAATAAAGAGCTAGGCAAGCTGCGTGCCTTCGCCGTGCGCGACCTGTTGACCGTATCGGGCGTACCAGCCGACAAAATAGAGCTTAAAAAGCCTGACGACATCAACGCAGGCACGGGCTCGCAAGCACGTCGCGTTGAGGTGACGCTGCAATAAGTTTGACTTTCACAAGATACGTAGGGCTGTGCTTTAGCCGCAGCGCTACCCACTAAAAACCGCCTTGTGCCTTGTGCCTTGTGCAGGCGGTTTTTTTACGTCCGCAAAGTGCAGGTGCTGGCGGTTTGTACCCGTTAGGTAACCGCGTGCCCAACTTGAAATGTGTAATCGTCGTATGATTAATGCAGTAATTAAATTACATTGCTGGTTTAGCTCGATAGATTTGACTTTAACTTTTTAAAAATCTGACCCCATGAACATCCATCCCGTGGTGGCGCAAGTCACCCAGCGCATTGTGCAGCGTAGCGCCACCACACGCTGCGCTTATTTGCGGCAGATTGACGCGGCAGCGCAGCGTGACCCTGGCGCAGATCGCATGGGTTGCGCTAATGTGGCGCACGCCTTTGCGGCCATGCCACCAGAGGACAAAGCCCGTGCTATGCCCCAAAACGATAAGCTCAAAATTGTGGCTGCCAAAGCACCGCACATCGGCATTGTCAACGCGTACAACGACATGCTGTCGGCCCACGCACCCCTGCAGCACTACCCCGCGCTGGTGAAAGACGAAGCACGCAAGCGAGGTGCCACTGCCCAGGTAGCTGGTGGCGTACCTGCCATGTGCGACGGCGTAACGCAAGGCACACCCGCTATGGAGTTGAGCCTGTTCAGCCGCGACACCATTGCCATGGCCACGGCAGTCAGCCTGTCGCACGACATGTTTGATGCCGCGTTGTTGCTAGGCGTGTGCGACAAAATTGTGCCTGGTTTGCTGATTGGAGCTCTACATTTCGGGCATCTACCTGTGGTGTTTGTGCCGGCTGGCCCGATGACCAGTGGCTTGTCAAATAACGACAAAGCCAAGGTGCGTGAACTTGCAGCCCAAGGCCTAGTGGGCCGGGCCGAACTACTTGACGCCGAATCCAAGGCCTACCACGGCCCGGGCACCTGCACTTTCTACGGCACCGCCAACAGCAACCAAATGCTGCTAGAGGCCATGGGCCTGCACGTGCCTGGCACAGCATTTATCAACCCCGACGAAGCCACGGGTGCCAACATACGCGAACTGCTAACGCGCGAAGCCGTAAAAGTGGTACTAGAGGCCACAAAAAATAAAGCCGCTATTGGCAAAATAGTCGACGAGCGCTGCATCGTCAACGCCATGGTGGCCCTGCTAGCTACGGGCGGCAGCACCAACCATTTAATCCACTGGGTAGCGGTGGCGCGCAGTGCAGGCATAGTGATTGACTGGGACGATTTTTCTGCTTTGTCAGAGGCCGTGCCGCTGCTGTCGCACGTGTACCCCAATGGCAGCGCCGATGTCAACCAGTTTCAGGCCGCAGGCGGGCCAGGCTACATCATTCGCGAGCTACTGGACGCAGGGTTTATGCACGCTGATGTGCTGACGGTGTCTGGCCATATCCGCGACTACACCAAGAAGCCATTTGCTGCTGCGCAAGGCCTGCAGTGGGCAGACATTGGTGCCAGCCAAGACGAATCTGTGGTGCGCCCCGTCAGCGCGCCGTTTAGCAGTACCGGCGGTTTGAAATTATTGCAAGGCAACTTAGGCCGCAGCGTCATCAAGGTATCGTCCGTGCCCGACGACAGGCATGTGATTGAAGCGCCCGCCATGGTGTTTGACAGCCAAGACGCCATGCTCGCGGCCTTCAAGGCAGGGGATGTAGAAAACGCTTGCATGACCAACGGTGCCAATGGCTTAGTGGTAGTGGTGCGCTGGCAAGGCCCACAAGCCAACGGTATGCCCGAGCTGCACAAGCTCACCCCGCCGCTGGCCGTGCTGCAAGGCAAGGGTTTTAGAGTGGCCTTGGTCACCGACGGCCGCATGAGCGGTGCATCGGGCAAAGTGCCCGCTGCCATCCATGTGAGCCCCGAGGCGCTGGCCGGCGGCCCGCTGGCCAAGCTGCACAGTGGCGACATAGTGCGCGTCGACGCCGACGCTGGCACACTGCAAGCGCTGGTTAGCGAGGTGGATTGGGCGGCGCGGCCCTTGGCCACGATGACCGCTCACCAAGCTGAATCTAATGGCCTAGGCTTGGGTCGCGAGCTATTTGCCGCAATGCGCCGCAACGCGCTGACTGCTGAAGAAGGAGCTTGCACATGGCTTTAAAAAATCTCCCTGCTGCGCTGACCGCGCTAGACGTGATGCGCGATGCCCCAGTGATCCCGGTGATTGTGCTAAACGATATGGCCCATGCCGTACCGCTGGCGCGTGCTTTGGTAGCGGGTGGTATTCGCATGCTGGAGGTAACCTTGCGCACGCCCGTGGCGTTGCAATGCATTGAACGAATCGCCAAAGAGGTGCCTGACGCTGTAGTAGGCGCTGGCACCGTGCGCAGCCCGCGTGATGCGCAGGCCGCTGCTGCTGCGGGTGCTAAATTTGCGGTCAGCCCCGGTTTTACCAACCTGGTGGGCCAAGCCTGTCGCGATGCTGGCTTGGCGCTGTTGCCCGGTGTGGCCACAGGCAGTGAGATCATGATGGCGCAAGAGGCGGGCTATGCGCAGCTCAAATTTTTCCCTGCTATGCAAGCGGGTGGCCCAGCGATGCTGAAGGCGTGGAACGGTCCATTTTTTGACGTGCAGTTTTGCCCCACCGGTGGCGTGAGCGAGACCAATGCCAAAGAGTTTTTGGCATTGCCGAATGTAGTGTGTGTGGGTGGCTCGTGGTTAACGCCTGCAGATGCCATGGCCAGCGGCGATTGGGCGCGCATCACGGCCTTGGCTTTAGAGGCTAGTCAGTTGTCTGTTTGAGGCGCGCTGGGCCTCAGACTGTGCAACACTGCGAAACTAAGCAGTCTTAAAACAACCGTAAAGTAGCTATCAAAAGTGCATCATTAGATGCAACAAAATGTGCAATTTTCAACATATTGAGAAAAGCTAACTTGCTAATAATCTATAAGCACATTAAATTTAGTAGATGCAACGCAACTCAACAGGCTTTATTAACTCGGACGGCATGGAATCCACCAGCCCCGAGGCTAGACTGATGTGGCTGCGTGAGACTGAGCAGCTAAACTACACCGCAATCAAAGTGCGCATTTTGTCAACCCAAATCACGCAGCTGCAACATGACGACTTGGGCAAAGCGCTGGCAATTCATAAGTATGTTAAATCGCTACCATTTGGCTGCGTGGCCGACTTTACCCGCAACAAAGCTAGCGATATTATCAAGCTAGGCTATGGCGACTGCCATACCAAGGGTTTGCTGTTTGTAGCCCTGCTGCGTGCTGTCAAGATCCCAGCGCGGCTGCGCTTTGTTACCTTGCCTACGCGATTTTTAGACGGGCTGATAGACACGGGCACACAGACTATGGTGCATGCCATTGGCGAGGTGTATGTGGGCGACACTTGGCAGCAAACCGACGCCTATGTGGTGGACGCGCCTTATGAAGCCGCAGCACGGGCGTTGCTGCGAGTTGAAGGCCGCATTCTAGGGTATGGATTGCATGCAATGGGTGACAAAGACTGGAGCGGTACGGCTAACGCCCACGCCCAAAGCACGCCGGCTGATCCCGAGAGTTTGCCTATGATCGACTGGGGTTTTACCCACGATCCGTCGCATTTTTATGCCAACGAAAACCATGAAGCGCTGCGCCATAGTTTTACCCAGCGGGTAAAGTGGACGCTGGGCGCAGGCATAGTCAACCGCAAGGTGCAGCTGATTCGCGAACGCGAGCAAGACCGCGCCATTGGAAACAGTGGCCACAGTGGCTACACCAGCCGCAGCGGGGACAGTGACTTCACAGATTACAGCAGCCTGAGCCCGCATTAGGCCCCGTTTGCTGTGTGATTCGCGCGAGCTTTGATAGTTGCGCCAACCGCACTACACCGTGTAGTTAAGGGCCATGCGCCCACCGTCGGCCGTAATAATCTCACCCGTGAGGTAGCTGGACGCATCGCTGGCCAAATAGGCCACCACATCGGCAATTTCTTCGGGCGTGCCTAGGCGCTTCATCGGTGTGCGGCTGAGGATACGGGCTTTGGCGTCTTCACTGGTCAGTACGGCCTTAGCGGCAAGTTCGGTAGCTATCGTGCCAGGGGCTACGGCATTAACGCGTATGCCATGGTCTGCCAGCGCCAGTGCCATCACGCGGGTAAGTTGGTTAATAGCGCCCTTGCTCATGTTGTAGCTGGCAATGCTGGGTATAGCCATCACTGCGTTGACTGAGCTCATGTTGATAACTGAGCCACCGCCGGTTTTCACCATCTCGCGCGCTACCGCTTGGGCTACCAAAAAAGCACCTTTTAAGTTCACGCGAATTACCGCGTCAAAGTCGTCCTCGGTCACGTTTAAAAAAGGCGCGGCTTTGACGATGCCTGCGTTGTTGACCAGCACGTCAATGCGGCCGTGCTTGGCCATAGTGTGTTGCACCATGGCATCTACATCTAGTTTGTCGCCCACATCGCAGTGCACATACACAGCGCCCAGCGATTGGGCCAACGCACTGCCTCGCGCGTTGTCTACGTCGGCCAGCACTACGTGTGCACCTTCAGCGCAAAACCGCTGCGCGCAGGCCGCGCCAATACCCTGTGCCCCGCCGGTAATGATGGTGACCTTGTTTTTGAGTCCAAACTGTACAGAATGTGATGCCATAGTGCCCTTTCAAGCCGTAGAACCTGCTCAAGCAGCTATTAAATTTATAGCGTTACTTTGAATGTCGTGTAACACCATGTCGCTGCGGTACAGCGCTGAGCCTAGGCCAAAACCGTTAGCGCCTGCCTGCCGATAAGCCGCCATATTGTGCGGGCCAATGCCGCCTACAGGCAAGATGACGCAGTCAGCAGCTAGCACCGCGCGCATTGCTTTGATGGCCGAAGGCGGCACCATCTCGGCTGGGAAAATTTTAAGACCATGCGCCCCGGCCTCTAGTGCCGCAAATGCCTCTGTAGGTGTAGCTACCCCCGGCAAACACACCATGCCTGCACTAACTGCTGCTTTGATAACTTGCAAATTGCAGTTAGGCGCTACTACCAGCTGACCGCCTGCCGCTTTCACGGCGTGCACGTCTGCTACGGTAAGCACCGTGCCTGCGCCTATCAGCGCATCAGGCAAAGCCTGCCGCAGCAGCGCAACACTGCGCAGTGGCAAGGGTGAATTAAGCGGCACTTCGATAACGCGAAAACCAGCGTCCCAGAGCACCTGCCCAACCGGCACCGCTTGGGCAGGCGATATGCCGCGCAAAATAGCCACCAGAGGGCATTGCGCTAAGTGTTGGCGTAACACGGTACTAGGGTGATCAAGCAGGTGCACGGCCATATCTGGTTACACGCGCTTGAAATTCATTTGCGCATAAATACTGTGCAGCCCCGCCCACGCGGCCTGCGTGCCTAGCAGGCGCGCGGGCACCTGCAAGTGTTCTAGCGCCAGTGTGTAGCGCTCGCACAGCGCCTGCGAGCCTATAACGATGACCTCGTAGCCGGGGTCTAGCTGCACGGAGATAAGCTCTTCGCCAATCACCAAGCCCGACAAGTAGCTGGCAGCCTGCGCCGGGTTAAGTTGGTTAAACAGCGACTTTACCCGCACGCTAAAGGCGGTGTTCAGCAAACTCTCGCTGGTGGTGGCGTGCTCAATGCCCTGTACAAATGCTTCTTTGTCCAGCGGTGGTGCGCTTTGGTCAGCCGGTGGCAGGCTGTTGGCCAAAATGGAATGCTGCGACAGCAGGCTGTACATCTCGCCCGTCATGAAGGTGTTGAATCCAGTAATCGCACCGTCTTCTAGGTTGACCCATTTGCTGTGTGTGCCAGGCAGCACCATCAGCGCGTCTTGCACACCCAGCACGGCAGCTGCGCCAAACACTTGGGTTTCTTCGCCGCGCATCACGTCAAAATATTCGCTGCGCACGCCGGGCACAATAGCCACGCGGTCTTTGACAGCCCAGCCCACCATCAGCGCCAAATGGCCCGCTGTGGCAGGGCAGGGGCAGTACGGCACCTCGGCCAAACCGTCTTTGCTGCCCACCATGCCCGAAAGTAAATAAAACTGCCCACCCGCCTTGGTAAACCGCGCGCAGGTGCTGATTAAATAACTGGCAAACTCACCTTTTTTAAACGACAAGATGCCGCGTGCGTCGGCCAATTCGTCCAGTATCTCGCCATCGGGTGCGATCAAAGCCGCACGAAAATTGGACGTACCCCAATCGACGGCAATAAAAGGGTGGCTTGCTGCGCTGCTCATGGCCGCATTATCACCCCAGCAGCCGATAAACCGCCTCGGGTCTGGGTAAAGGCGCCACAGCGCCATAGCCTTGTACTGCCAACGCGGCGGCGGCGTTGGCATAGCGTACCGCTTGGGCTAGAGGGTCGCCCAGACAAATGCGCGCTATCAAGTTGCCGCCAAAACAGTCGCCTGCGCCAGTAGCGTCGACAGCCTTAACTGTGAGGGCTGATAAGTGCTGGCGTTGCTGCCCATCACTGAATAGCACGCCTTGGGCTCCCATTTTCAAGACCACTGTTTTAGCGCCCAAGTCGTGGCTCCATTGCACAATCGCATTAGGGGCAGTAAGGCCACTTAATGCGGTCACGTCATCCAAGCTGGGCAAAAAAATATCGGTTTGCGCTATCACCGGCAGCATCGCGGCGCGCGCGTCTTCCAAGCTCCAGAGTTTGAGGCGCAGGTTAGAGTCAAAGCTGATCTGCGTGCCCGCTGCCTTGGCAATGCCGATCGCGCGCAAGCACTGCGCGTGCGCATGCTGCGAGATGGCCAATGAAATACCAGACAGGTGCAACACCCGGGCTTTGGCAATCGCCTTGCATTGCCCGTCGCTTAAAGTCATTACCGCAGCGGCTGACCCTGCACGGCGGTACGTAAAAGCGTGGCCTGTAACGCCATGGGTTACAAAGTAAACACCTGTTGGTGCTACATTATCAATAGCTGCTTGAGCAGTATCTACCGCTTCAAATGCCCAAAGATCTAATAATTTTTGACCGAAATCATCATTTCCTACGGCTGTAACGTAACTGCAGCGCGCACCAGCGCGCGCTGCAGCAATCACCGCGTTGCTGGTGTCGCCGCCAAAGCCTTGCAGATAATGCGGCTGACCGGGCGTGGTTTGGTTGAACTCCACCATGCCCTCGCCCATGGCGACGATGTCCAATAGTTTGGTCATGGTGTTCAGTGGTTATCACGCGGCACAAAGCTGCCGCGTTGGCCTTTAAGAAACTCCATATCTGCCCCTTCGTCGGCTTGGTTCACGTTGTCAATATACAGCTTCCAGTAGCCTGATGTAAGCTGTGGTTTAGGGGCAGTCCATGCCGCCAGGCGCTGGGATAGCTCAGCATCGCTGATGTGTAAATGAATTTTTCTCTCGGGCACATTCAATTCAACCATGTCGCCGTTGCGCACTACCGCCAGCGGCCCGCCCGCAGCCGCCTCCGGCGCGGTATGCAGCACCACCGTGCCATAGGCCGTGCCACTCATTCGCCCATCACTGATGCGCACCATGTCGGTAATGCCTTTGCGCAG
>JANLPQ010000014.1:0-2780 GCA_031367325.1 Polaromonas sp.
GGGCTGGCAGAGCCAGGTTGACGACCAGAACGTCGATAGCGCCGGCTGCCGCGACAACGCCAGCCGGGGCTTGCGCGTCGATCAGCGATTGCGTGCTGGCGATCACCAGAGCGCCTTGCTCGGCGAAGACTTCGCACAGCACCGGGCCCATGAATGCATCGGCCTGAGTGATCAGTATGCGTTTGCCTTGGAGAATGGAACTTGACATGAAACCTCCTGTGGGAAATATCGCTGGCGTTTGCGCTGGGGTGCTGCGAATCCAAAGTGACTCAATCCTCGCGCATTTCACCATGACGCATCAATCCTCGCCCATTGCTAAACGCTCACCAGTAAGATCATTCCGTATTTGCTATATAGTAAATAGCAATAAATGTATATAAATCGAGGGTCAGAGACTTAAATCACCGGTTACCAAGCCTTCGGCGGCCAGCACTGTGATGGCTTCGCGCAGGGGGGTGCGGCTGATGCCGTACTCTTGCGCCAGATTTAGCGCTTCGATACATGGGTTCATTAAAAAAACCTAAGCATGTCTAGGTTATAATCAATCGATGCCAAATGTTTTACCCGCCATCAAAGCCTGGCGTGTGGTAATTTTTACAAATGACCATCGCCCGCCGCATGTTCATGTGATCGGGGTGGAGGAGCATGCACGGTTTGAGCTGCTGTGCGATTTAGGGCACGTGCAACTGATGAGTACCATCGGTTTTAGCCTGCGACAGCTCCAGTTGATAGCCGACTATCTGCAAGCCAACATAGCGCATCTTTGCAACGAATGGGGACGAATCCATGGCCACAGCTAAACCTAAACAGAATGCAATTTTGATCGACGAAGCCAGCTTTGCCAAAGCCACCGAGCAAGGCCAGCGCCTGCTAGCCCGTGGCCCGCTGGCCACCGCAGCCCGCTACGAGGCGGGGCGCATCCGCGTAGAGCTCAACAACGGCTGCGCATTCGAGTTCCCCGTAGAGCAGGCCGAGGGCTTGGCCGGTGCCAAAGTGCGCGACCTGCGCACTATCCAGATTCACGCCGCTGGCCTGGGCCTGCACTGGCCCAAGCTGGACGCAGACCTGTACGTGCCCAGCCTGGTCAAAGGCGTGCTGGGCACCAAACAATGGATGGCCGAAATAGGCGCAGCCGGAGGCCGCACCACCAGCGCAGCCAAAGCGCAGTCGTCCCGTGCCAATGGCAAGCTGGGCGGTAGGCCGAAGAAGCAGGCTGCATTGCACGCTGCGTAAATGGAAACGTCGGCGGCCTCAGCCAGTCTGAGGTAATGCGCAGCCATCCTGCAAGGCGGCGCGTCCATCACCCCCGTACCCGCCCCACCTCGCCCAATGGCTTGAAGTCGGTCAGCCCAAGCCCGGCCTGCACCGTGCCCAACTGACAACCCGTGTGCGAGCGCGGCCCGCTGGGGTACGCCTGCGAGTCATCGAAGGCAAAACCAACTCATCAAAGCAGGCATAACCCTATGGCACAGATGTGCTATGCCTTCAATGCCATAGATGCAGTAGGTGACCTGATTTCAGATATAAACCAGGCTGTAGCCTAATAGAATATCGCGGGACAAGCTGCTAAATATGTAGCAGATAAGCATGCCATCATGCCGCATGCTGAACGGCATTCAAACCCTCCCAGCTTACAATGCCACCATGAAGCCACGCGTGTACGTAGAAACCTCGGTGATCAGCTATCTCACCGCTAGGCCCAGCCGCGATTTGATCATGGCGGCGCACCAAGAGGTCACGCGTGAATGGTGGCAAAACCAGCGTAGTGCCTTTGATTTGTTTTATAGCGAAGCCGTGCGCAACGAAGCCGCGATGGGAGATTCTCAGGCCGCCGCGCAGCATTTGGCCAAAATTGCCCGGTGCTGTGCTCCCCACTTGAGTTATTGGAGGTGAACTGACATGCTAAATGACACCATCGTAGAAGAAATTCACCAAATCCGCGCACAACTGCTAGCCCAGCACGGCGGCGATTTTGCTGCCTACTTTGCTGCTCTGGTGCAACAGCAGCAGTTACACCCTGAGCAGTACGCAAGCTTTGCGCAACCCGCGAGCACGTCGCAGCCAACATCTTCTAGCCCGCTTGCGCAGTAGCCGCCAGCCCACCGCTGGCCTCACCGGCTTGCCCACCAAGTAGCCCGCGCCTTCTTTTGCAAGCAGTGCAACCCGTAGAGCTGCCTCAAACTTTGCAACAACCACCACGCGCTAGGTGCCGTTGGCCTGCTTGAGGCGGATGTCCCTTGTACTGCAGGGCGGTAGCTCCGGCCTGCTTGCTGCGGCGCTGGGCCGCATTGCTTGCCGGGTGCTGCCTGCAAGCGCCGTAGCCCGCAGCAGGCAGGAAAGCGCGCTCTACCCACACGTTGCCGCCCGGCTGAGAGGTGTGGCCATGCGCAGAATGGCGCATGTGCAGTGTCCATCCGCATCCGCTATTAGCCCAGCCACCTCGCCCAACGGCTTGCAGTCGGTCAGCTCAAGCCCCGCCAGCACCGTGCCCCACTGACAACCCGCCTGCGAGCGCAGCTGGCTGTGCAACGCCAGCGAGTCATCGTGGGCGTTGCCACCACAACCAAGCGGGTAGAACCCTAGGGTACAGAAGTGCCATGCCTACAGTGCCACAGATACTGCAGGCGACCTGATTTCAGATCACTACTGTCCGGTAAATTTTGGTTGATTTTCAAAACAGGTCGACCTGGGATTGAAGGTGCTCGAAGGTATCGGCATCCAGTGCATTGGCAAGCATTTGCTCCAAACTGATCTTCTCAAACATATTGACCTCCACGAGG
>JANLPQ010000004.1:0-5720 GCA_031367325.1 Polaromonas sp.
TGGTAAGGGTGTTGCCACCCTTACCACCGAAGCATTTACTTTCCAAGGCTACAAATTCAACCGCGCTATCATGCTGCCTACAGTCACGCGTGTAACACAAGCTATTGTGGGTGAAATGTCGGTGGACGAGGCTATCAGCAAACTTAACGTTGACATGGTGGATGCAGTTAAGCAGGCCACTAAATAAATAAAACGGAAAAAATAGCTTTCTAAAGGTTCATCCTTGGCTTCTCACCACGGGGCGGGCAGTTTGTCCGCCCGTTTTATTTCTGCTGTGCTGGTTTTTGCTTTCAACCTGGCCGAGCCAGTGTTCAAGCTAGGCCAAAAATATCTTGGCATATCGCGGCTGGCTTGGTTGTTTGTGGGACCCAATTTACTGGTGTTCGGCCTGTTTACGTTTTTGCCGATACTGATTAATTTGATCTATGCCGTGACAGGTGGCGTAAAGCTGATGCCGTTTGATCGGCCCTATGTGGGTGCTGAGAACTTCAGTATTTTGCTGGAGTGTCGCAATTACTTTGACATTCAAACCTGCCGTAAAGATATTTTTTGGCGATCTATTCTTAACACGGTGAAGTTCAGTGTTATCCAAGTCCTGCTGATGGTGTTTTTCTCTCTGGTAACGGCGTTGATTCTGAATCGCAAAATTATCGGACGTGGATTTTGGCGTGGTGTGTTCTTTTATCCGGTGCTGCTATCGCCTGTTGTCGTAGCGCTAATCTGGAAGTGGCTATTGCAAAGCCAAGGCGTATTTAATGCGGGTTTAGTGGCTGCTGGCTGGCAGCCTGTAGACTGGCTGACCACGGCTAACTGGGCTTTCTTTTGGACAGTGTTTGTGTCGATCTGGGCGCACATGGGTTTTTACACGCTAATTTTGTTGGCAGGATTGCAGGCGATACCCAAAGATATGTATGAAGCCGCAGAAATGGATGCTGCCTCGCCGTGGCGTACTCTGCGTCGCATCACACTGCCTCTACTGATGCCTAATCTGATTGTGGTGCTGGTACTGGCGATGATTCGTGCGGTGCAGATTTTCGACGAAGTCTTTGTGCTCACTGGCGGCGGGCCAGGTTCTGCCACGACGTTTATTGTGCAGTTCATATATCAGACCGGTTTTGCAGAGCAAATACATTTATACGGCTTAGCGGCTGCAGCATCGTTGATATTGGCGCTAGGACTGGTGCTGCTTACTTTGGTGCAGCTTAAGTTAACCAAGGCTGGTCAAGCGGGCCAGCGGGCTAAGTAAAAACGCCATGCAACGCATTATTAAATTCCTCACCAAAACGCACGGTCGCGGCAAGATGGATTGGACCGACTATGTGTCTTATCTGTACCTGCTGGTGGGCTTGTTCACGATGTTTGCACCTATTGTGTGGTTGGTGATGTCGTCGCTTAAAACGGAAAGTGCGATCAGCCAGTTCCCACCCACATTTTTACCCTACAGCCAGAAGTCTGTAAGTGTGGCGGGGCATGATAAACGGTTGCCGTTATACCGTACCCGTATTATGGCGAGCAATGGTGCAGCGTCTGAGCGTGAGATGGCGCAGGTCATGCGCCTAGGGATTATGGCAACGATGGTAGATCCAGCCAAACCAGAACAGGGCACTATCCAAGTCAATATCAATGACCGCAAACCAATCAACGAGCTGAAATTTGCGGTGACCAACTACACCGAGGTGTTTGGCAAATTTAGCTTTGGTCTGTATTTGTTTAACAGTGTATTCATCACCGTGGTGGCTACACTGCTCACATTGTTGATTAATTCGATGGCGGCGTTTGCGCTGTCAAAGTACCAGTTTCGCGGCCAAAAAGCGGTGTTTGGGTTAATCATTGCTACGCTGATGATTCCACCTACTATTATTCTTGTGCCTGTATTTTTAGTGATTAATAGCGTTGGGCTTTTAAACAGTTTGTGGGGCGTGATATTGCCCGCTATAGCCACACCCACAGGTGTTTTCTTGCTGCGCCAATATATGTTGACCATTCCAGATGAGCTGCTAGAGGCTGCCCGCATGGACCACGCCAGCGAGTGGCGCATTTACTGGCGCATCATTCTTCCGTTGGCGGCACCTGCTTTGGCGGTATTAGCTATCTTCTCGGTGATGTGGCGCTGGAATGATTTTTTATTGCCATTGATTGTGCTATCCAAGTCAGAATTTTTTACACTGCAGCTTGCGCTGAACTCTTTTCAGGGCGAGCTCAATACCCAATGGCATTACTTGCTGGCTATGACGGTCATCACCTTAATTCCTATCACTTTGGTGTTTGCTTTTTTGCAAAGATACATTACCACGGGCATTGCAAGTGCGGGTGTGAAGTAAGCTTAAATTAGAATTTTCCATGAGCACACTTGAACTTCAATCCATTGTTAAATCGTTTGACGGAACCGCTGTGATCCAAGGTGTTGACCTATCTGCCGCCCACGGCGAGTTTGTCGTTTTTGTGGGTCCTTCAGGCTGCGGAAAATCCACACTCTTGCGCATCATCGCCGGGCTAGAGTCCCCTACATCAGGGCAGGTGGTGATTGACGGACAAGTGGTTAATAATATCTCAGCAGCTCATCGCGGTTGCGCTATGGTGTTTCAGTCGTATGCGTTGTACCCCCACATGACGGTGTACGCCAATATGGCATTTGGATTAGAAAACCTAGGCATCGAGACATCAGTTGTTCAGCAAAAAGTCAACCTAGCGGCCAGCTTGCTGCGGCTAGAGGGATTGCTAGAGCGCAAACCTACGCAACTCTCAGGCGGGCAACGCCAGCGGGTAGCCATTGGACGCGCCATCGTGCGCGAGCCCAAGCTATTTTTATTTGATGAACCTTTGTCTAACCTAGACGCAGAGTTGCGTGTATCTATGCGTGCGGAGCTGAGAGATCTGCATGCCCGGCTAGGCGCTACAATGATTTATGTAACCCACGACCAGGTTGAGGCCATGACTTTAGCCGACAAAATTGTTGTTTTGCGCGCGGGCCGGATTGAGCAAATAGGATCTCCCAGTGAGTTATATGAGCGGCCAGTCAATACTTTTGTCGCGTGCTTTATCGGCAGCCCCCGGATGAATCTGATACCACGCGCCGCGCTAGTGGCCTTGCCTGATGTGCTGTCGAAGTTTCCTGCGCAAACGCAGCTAATTGGCGCACGCCCTGAGCATCTGTCAGTACAAATACCGCAAGGTGGCGGTACAGAGCTTACAGTCCACCAAGCTGAATATATGGGCGCTACCAGTTTGCTACAAGGCACATTAGACGACGGAACGCGCATAGAAGTTTTGATGCAACAAGCACTGAACTTGCAGAAAGGCGAGCGAATGGAGCTTGTGCTAGCCACAGACCGGTTACATGGTTTTGATGCACAAGGTCTGCGCGTTGCACAGCATTGAACTATGAAAGCTTTACAAGTTATCAGCGCCCAACTGTATGAGCAAGCGGCACAGTGCCAAACGTCTGAAGGCGCTGAGTTGACGGTGCGGTTTTTGGCACCTTCGCTAGCACGCGTTAGCTTGCGACCAGCACCAGGCTACAAAGAGCCACGCACCTGGGCTATATGTCCGCTGCAAGATAATGCCAATCTGCAGGGTGAGCATGATGTACCTTGGCAGGGTAGGGCACGCGAAAGTTTAGATGGTTTTGACTTGCCTACCGTAGAAGCGACAAGCACGCGCAGCAGCGACGGCGTTGTAAACAGCATTGCACTAAGCACATCGCACCTCACAGTGGCTGTGCAGATGCACCCTTTGCGTCTAAGCTGGTTCGATGCCTCTACCAATGCAACTATTTTCGCAGACCGCGAAATGGCCGCCTACATGAATCAGTCTCGTACAGGCGCAGTGCGGCACTATCTGCAGCGAGACACGCAAGACCGTGTCTATGGCCTGGGTGACAAGACTGGCCCACTCGATTTGTCGGGTAGACGCCTGCGTACTGCAGCTATGGATTCTTTGGGCTACGACCCTGAGCATGGTGACCCGCTCTACAAACATTGGCCTTTTACCTTGTCGCGCACCGCCAGCGGTCATTGGGTGGGCATGTACTACGACACGCTAGCCAATTGCACGTTCGACTTAGGGTGTGAGCATGATAACTATTACGGCTTTTATCGGTACGTAGATATTGACGATGGTGATTTAGACTATTACGTAATGGTGGGTGACAGCCCAGCGCAGGTTATTGCGCAGTGGATGCGGTTAATAGGCGGTACACGTTTACCACCGCGTTGGTCACTAGGTTACGCGCAAACTGCGATGGGCTTAGCAGACGCGCCCGATGCACAGCATCAGTTAGATCAATTTATCGACTTGGCTGCCTCGCACGCTGTACCTATTTCAGCCTTTCACTACGGGTCTGGCTATTCCTCTAGGGGCAAAAGACGTTATGTATTTACCTGGAACCAGGGCAAGTTTCCTGACCCGCAAAGCTTGAATGCAAAGTTTAAAAAAAACGGCATGCATTTGGTGGCCAACATTAAACCCTGCTTGCTAGATGACCATCCTGCATACGAAGCGGTCGCCGCAGCGGGTGGTTTTATTCAAAGCACAAGCTCACTTAAGCCCGTGCTTGAACCCTTTTGGGATGGTGCAGGTTCGCATTTAGACTTTACCAATCCCGCTGCGATAGCTTGGTGGCAAGCTAATTTAACTAGCCAAGTGCTTAACTACGGGATTGATGTAGGTTGGAATGATAACAATGAATATGCCGTTTTAGATGAAGATGCTGCCTCCAACGGGTTTGGTTTACCCATACCTATGCACCGTTCACGCGCACTACACGCATTGCTCATGACGCGGGCTACATTACAAGCGCAGCAAAAATTTGCAGCTGAAAATCAACGCAGTGATGGCGTGTTTACAGTCACACGGGCAGGGTCACCCGGCATACAGCGCTATGCACAAACTTGGTCAGGTGACAACACCACCAGCTGGCGCACCTTGCGCTGGAATATTCGTACGGGCTTGCAAATGAGCTTGTCGGGCATGTTTAACATAGGGCATGACGTGGGTGGTTTCCATGGGCCTGTGCCAGATCCTGAGTTATTCCTGCGTTGGGTGCAAGCCAGCTGCCTTAATCCACGCATGGTGATGAATTCTTGGAAAGAAGGCGGCGTATCTAACGTGCCTTGGATGCACCTTAGCGTGACACAAGATGTCATCCAAGCCATCACGCTGCGTTACCGGTTAATGCCGTATTTGTGGTCTTTGTTTGAGCGGGCAAGTGCCCAACACCAGCCTATTTTGCGGCCCACTTTTTACGACTTCCCTGATGACAACGAATGCTACAAAGATAGCGACGACTTTATGGTGGGCGAGTCTTTGTTAATGGCCCCTGTGGTGGAGCAAGGCCAAGCTCAGCGCACAGTTTATTTACCTGCATTAACCCCTGCCGATAACGCTTGGTATGACTTTGCCACTGGCCAGCGCTACGCTGCTGGGCAATACCATGTTATTAATGTGGCTTGGTCTACTGTGCCGTTGTTCGTCAAAAGTGGCTCTCGTATACCTGTAGCGCATGCTGTTCCAGGCCAGCGCGCTGCGCACGATGACCCTACTTTGCAAGTGCTGCAGTTTGGTTTGTAGGCAGCGGGCTATCCAGCGGGATACTGCCAAACTTATGCCTTGCGTAGAACAGGGGTTGCTTGGTTACATCAGTGTTCATACCAAAGCTGAGCACGCGGCCCAACATGATGTTGTGGTCGCCCGCAGGGATGGCACGGTCTAAAGCGCAGTCA
>JANLPQ010000027.1:0-101737 GCA_031367325.1 Polaromonas sp.
GTGATGGACAAAGTGCTGGTGCACCGCGGGCTGACCACGCTAGACGTGCTGGTGATAGGTTTGGTGGTGGTAGTGGTTTTTGAAAGTGTGTTGTCAGCTCTGCGTACCTATGTGTTTAGCCACACCACCAGCCGCATCGACGTAGAGCTGGGTGCGCGGTTGTTTCGCCACTTGGTGCAATTACCTCTAGCGTATTTTCAGGCCCGCAGGGTGGGCGATTCGGTAGCCCGCGTGCGCGAGCTAGAAAACATCCGCAGTTTTCTAACTGGCAATGCACTAACGGTTCTGCTGGACGTGCTGTTTAGCGTTATTTTTGTGGCGGTCATGCTGTTCTATAGCGTGCCTTTGACATTAATCGTTTTGGTGAGCATGCCGCTGTACTTTGGCCTTAGCTTGGCCGTGGTGCCTATATTGCGCCAGCGGCTGGATGTCAAATTTGCACGCGGGGCCGAGAACCAGTCTATGCTGGTAGAAACCGTTACCGGCATTCAAACGGTAAAAGCCAGCGCACTGGAGCCATCATTTTCTAAGCGCTGGGACGACCAATTGGCAGGCTACGTGTCTGCCAGCTTTAAAACGCAAACCCTGGCCAGCTTTGCCCATGAAGGCGTTAACCTGATAGGCAAGCTGGTTAACGCCGCCACGCTGTGGTACGGCGCGCATTTGGTGATGAGCAACCAGCTAACCGTAGGCCAGTTTATTGCCTTTAACATGTTTGCCCAGCGCGTGTCCCAGCCCATCATGCGCATGGCCCAGCTGTGGACAGACTTTCAGCAAACCGGTATATCCATGGCCCGCTTGGGCGACATACTAAACACCCGCACCGAGGTGCCGCCCAGCAGCGCCGCGCAGCTACCACCGGTAAAAGGCCGCGTGACGCTAGACAAAGTAACCTTTCGCTACCGCCCCGAGGCCGCGCCCGTGCTGCACAGCATGAGCCTGGACATTCGCGCTGGCGAGCTGATAGGCATAGTGGGCCGGTCTGGCAGCGGCAAAAGCACATTGACTAAATTAGTCCAGCGCCTGTACAGCCCCGAGCAGGGCCGCGTGCTGGTAGACGGTATCGACATTGGCCTGATAGACGCTGCCCAGTTGCGCCGCCAAATAGGCGTGGTGCTGCAAGAAAACCTGCTGTTTAACCGCAGCGTGCGCGAGAACATTGCCATTACCGACCCCGCAGCTCCCATAGAGGCTGTAGTACGTGTAGCGCAAATGGCTGGCGCGCATGAATTTATCAGCGAGCTGCCCGAAGGCTACGACACCGTAGTGGGCGAGCAGGGTGGCAGCCTAAGCGGTGGCCAGCGCCAGCGCATAGCTATAGCCCGCGCCCTGTTTACCAACCCCCGTATTTTGATACTGGACGAAGCCACCAGCGCCCTGGACTACGAAAGCGAGGCCATTATTGCCCGCAACATGCGCAGCATATGCCAAGGCCGCACCGTCATTACCATAGCCCACCGGCTAAGCGCCGTGCGCAACGCCCACCGCATTATCGTGATGGACAAAGGCCGCATAGTAGAGGCCGGCCCGCATGACGCGCTGATTCAAATGCCCAAAGGCCTGTACGCCTACCTGTGGCGCATGCAACAGGCCACGCAGCCTGACGACATGCCAAACCACGCAGCTGCACCCACGCCGCCTAGTGCGACAGCAGCGGCCAACAGCACCCCCACAGAGGCTAGCGCATGAACGCCACCACGCACGCCACCGCCTCCAACACAGCCTCTGATACCGCTCTTGGCACCAAGGCTGCACCTGCCCAAGCCAGCGCGCCCAGCCCGCCTGCCCACCCCGCACGCGAGCTGCTAGGCCGTTACCGCGCCATATTCAGCGCTGCCTGGGGCATGCGCCACCAGCTAGCTGGCCCCCAGCGCATGGCTGACGAGGTCGCCTTTTTGCCCGCCGCGTTAAGCCTGCAAGACACGCCCGTGCACCCGTCACCCCGACGTCTGGCCTATGCGTTGATGGCCCTATTTGCGGCGGCACTGGCATGGGCCTGCTTTGGCCACATAGACATTGTGGCCGTAGCCCAGGGCAGGGTGGTAGTAGGCGACGGTACTAAAGTGATCCAGCCGTTAGAGCCCGGCGTAGTGCGCCGCATCTTGGTGCAAGACGGCGCCCGCGTGCAGGCCGGCCAAGCCCTGGTAGAGCTAGACGCCACGTATGCCAGCGCCGACAAAGCCGCCGTGCAAGAGCAACTCAAAGCCGCCGCCAGCGAAGCCACCCGCGCCCAAGCCCTAATTCAAGGCCTACAAGGCCTGGCACAACCATCACTACAAGGCACCAGCAAGCCGCTACAAAATAAAGAGCTGCCTGAGCAGGTAAATAGAGCGCTACAGGCCGATTCGGCATATAAATTAACGGCAGCAGAGGCTAGCAACGTACAAACGCAGCTAGCCGCCGAGTGGGCCGACATCCGCGCCAAGCTAGGCAAGCTAGCCTCCGAGCTAGCCCGCCGCCAGGCAGAAATAGCCACCGTCACGCAGCAAGTGGCCAAGCTGACCACCACCGTACCGCTAGCCATCCAACGCGAGCAAGACTTTAAAAACCTAAGCGACCAAGGCTTTGTAGCCAGCCACAGCGGCCAAGACCGCACCCGCGAACGCATAGAGCTAGAGCGCGACCTGGCCACCCAGCAAGCCCGCTTAAACGAAGCTGAGGCCACGCTGGCCGAAACCCAAACCACCAAAATCGCTTACCTGATGGAGACCCGCCGTAGCCTGGCCGACCGCCTAGCCGCAGCCCAGCTCAAAACCACCCAGCTGACCCAAGACCAAACCAAAGCCACCCAGCGCGAGCGCCTGTCCACCCTGGTAGCCCCCGTAGCCGGCACCGTGCAGCAGCTGGCCATCCGGTCGGTAGGCGGCGTGGTAACACAAGCCCAGCCACTCATGGTGATAGTGCCCGACGAGGCGCAAGTAACCGCTGAGGTCACTATCGACAACAAAGACATAGGCTTTGTCAACGCAGGCCAAGACGTCACCGTCAAGCTAGAAACCTTCGCCTACACCCGCTACGGCACCATCCCCGCCAAGGTCAGCCGCGTGAGCGCTGATGCGGTGCAAGACGACAAACGCCAAGCTAGCGCAGGTGGTAGTGGTAACAGTAGTGGCAGCGCCAACAACGCCATCTTTCCAGCCACCCTGGCCCTGGGCAAAAGCAGCATCAACATCGAGGGCAAACAAGTACGCCTGTCACCGGGCATGAACATTACGGCAGAAATAAAAACAGGTAAGCGCAGAGTGATTGACTATCTGCTCAGCCCGATACAGCAGGCGGGTAATGAGAGTTTGAGGGAGCGGTAATGAACATGAACGATGAACAACGAACAACTAACTATGAAAGGAACAAAATGAAGCCAATTAATCCCGCCAATTGGCTGAAAGAACAATCCGTCTACAACAAGCGCTTTCTGCATTGTTGGATTGTCAATCTGTTGATCTATGCGATTGCTTTAGTATTTGAAAAACAACTCACGCCACTCGTGAGCTGGATGTCTGGCTACATCCCCTCAATCCAGATGCTGAACATTGGCAACCAGATAGAGCAATTTGCTGCCAGATACTTTGCGCTTTGCACTCTGGTGCTGCCCATCATGACTGTTTATCTGGCTTGGGGACAGAATCCGCTGGAGAGAATGCGGGCTACGGCTGTCATTAATCAAAGGCCTCTTTGGAAAACCATCTTTTTTCTGGTTTTAGGCCTGCCATTTTGTTTGCTCATATTGTTCGTTCTTTACGCTGCCCCCATCCCAATGCCAGAGACGCCAAGACTGTCGGGGCAGCATGCGCTACATCTCATGACCAACACCTACCTCGGCTTGTTGGGCTTTGGCTCTGTATTGATGATTGGCGTGTTGATTTTTATTCTGGGTGCGCTTTGCGTAGTACTTCTCCCATTTTTTTACTTTTTTACATCTAAAGGAAACTCAAAAACGATGAACAACGAACAACGAACAACGAACAACTATCTATGAAAGGAACAAAATGAATAGAGAGATTAGTAGGTTAAAGAACCAGTACCGCTATGAAAAGCGTAGCTGCTTGCGCGTTACCTACATTGTTTATAAGCTTAAAAAGCATGTAGAAACAAACCTAGAAGGTGCAACAACATGAAGAATTTAAGAAAATTATTGATAGCTAACGTTTTATCTTCAACACGTTCTGCCTGTGCACAGGCAGACACAAAATATTTAAACGTGTGTGTATCGGCTGGGAACGAAATAATTGAACCAATGAAGTTCAGCAAAAGACTACAAGCTACGCAATGCTACCGTGTAAAAAGTAAAAATTCAGGTGCGCTACCCAGCACAACATCAGCCTGGGATATGACTAGTGGAGGCAGTGCACAACATGTATTATTGTTGTCTCCAAATGAAAAAATGCAGAGCATAAACACTCAGTGATTCAAATCAAACTGAAATAAATTATGTATTTTCCACCTGTCAAAAATATTGATCAATTTACAAAAGACCCAACACTCAAAGCATTGCGGCCTTGGTGGATGGTATCAATTGGTGCGGCGCTCTTGTACTTGGTGCCAGCGCAAGCTGTACTCGAAACGCCAATGGTCGGTAGCTTGATCAATTGGTTGGCATCGTTGATTCCATCAATTGCACGCTGGGTTGAGTTATCACCGTTTCCTCACAATACAAAGTTGTTTGCTGTCTTTGTTTGGTTAATGATTCTGATGCAATTTTTTTGGTTGGTCAAAGACCGCAAAGTGAAAACTTATTATCGACAAAGCTACAGAAATAAAGCTTCGGCACAAAGCAATTCCGTTCGTGTAGCAGCCTTTATATTATTTATAACTTTTTTTTCAATTTACATACTCACAGCAGCTAATCTTGCAATAGTCGATACGTTACCTTGCCGCGTTTGTGTAAATACATCACCACTTGCCCAGCTATTCATAGGTTGCATTAATTCCGTAGCAATTTCTGGCCTTGTAGCCTTCACGTTTTTAGTGTCACCTGAATTTTTCAATTTATTAACTCAAAAAGGATGCAATCATGTCAAGTAACGTTATCAACTACGACACCTTTAAGCCCGACTGGTGGGACGCAGCAGGTGCTGGAGCAGAGGCAATAAAAGCTGAGATAGCCCGGCTGATTAACGAAACATTTGGACCTGCTGGTTTAAGTGCTATTCAAAGAACCGCGATAGAGCAATCAGCGTTTAGGCATTACGAGGCCCAGCAAGCCATCAAAGCGGCAGGTGCTGCGGCGGTTACTGCTGCCGGTTATGCAGATGTTCCTAATTCAACTCTTTACAAAGATGCGATGGCAAGTCGAGCTGCCTACGAGAACATTGCAAAAAGCCTGATTAATGACGCAAATCAGATCATGCGAAGTGCAGCAGCAGATGGTGCACTGGCGTCAAAAATAGCAATGGTTGCCAACGTACTTGGACCCGCAATCAACATCGCGCAGTTAGGCGCGGCCGCTTCTACGGGTGATTCGTACATCGTCGGTCAAAAAGCAGTAGGGGTGTTGGCTGGGATGGCGCTTGGGGCATTAACAATTGGAGTAACGACTGCACTGGGTGCGCCTTTGTTAATAGCTGCCGTGGCAACTATCGGATTTGGTTTCGCCGCAGGCAAAGCCTGGGAATGGATGTGGGAAAACGGTGCGGCTGAATTTTACGGAATCAATAAGGGTGATAAGTTCAATTTTGATAGTATTTGGGGCGGCGTTACCGACTTAGCCAACAGCTTATTCACCGCCGCCCTCAACTGGCTCACCCCCCGCGACCCTTTGGTGCTTGACCTGGACAACGACGGCATAGAAGCCGTCGGCATCAACCCAGCCGCTCCTGTCCTGTTCGACATGGACGGTGATGGCATTAAAACCGCCACTGGCTGGATCAAGGCCGACGACGGCATGGTGGTGCTCGACCGCAACGGAAACGGCCTGATCGATTCAGGCCGCGAGTTGTTTGGCGACAGCACCGTGCTGACCCGAGGCCCACGCGCAGGCAAAACCGCAGCTAATGGGTACGAAGCCCTGGCTGACCTGGACATCAACGCAGATGGCGCCATCAACAGCGCCGATGCAGCGTACGCCAGCCTGCGTATCTGGCAAGACGCCAACCAAGACGGCATCAGCCAAGCAGGCGAGCTGCGCACGCTCAGCAGCTTGGGCATTGCCAGCCTGAAAGTGGCGGGGCAGGCCAGCAATATCAATCTGGGCAATGGCAACACCCAGCCATTTAGCGGCAGCTTTACCCGCACCAACGGCAGTACTGGGGCCAGTGGTGTGGCCGAGGTGTCGGGCAGCTTGCTGCTGGCGTCCAATAACTTCTACCGAGAATTTACAGACAACCCCGCGCTGACCACGGCAGCCAAGGCACTGCCGCAAATGCGCGGCAGTGGTGTGGTGCGGGACTTGCGGGAGGCGATGAGTTTGGGTACTGCCGCCGGGGCTACCCTGCAAACCCGGTTGACAGCATTTGCAGTGGGTACCACCCGTGCTGCGCAGACGGCTGAACTTGATGGGCTGATTAGTAGCTGGGGCGCTACCGGCACCATGCAGACCAGCATTCAGACCAATCGCACTAAAAACCAAAACGCAACCGAAACCGTGATTGAGCAGTTCGCACGCACCCAGCCAGACATGTATGCACGAATCACTGCGCTGGAGCGATTCAACGGTTCAAATATCTTGGCAGGATGGGTGCGCAGCTTGGCCAGCGCTACACCGCCTTACGCAGTTTCGTTCAGCGTCAGCTACAGCGTCGCGCAAGCCGACTTTATCAATCAGGCCTACAGCGCGTTGAAGGAAAGCGTATATTCAGCTTTGGTACTGCAAACCCGGCTAAAGCCTTATTTGGACAGCATCAATTTAGTAGTGGGCGCAGCGGGTGTGACTTTTGACACATCGGCCATGGGCGCATTGCTTGCCAGTACCAAGCTGGCAGATGAAAAGAAGGCTTTTGTTGATTTGATTGAATTGAACCGGTTAGCCACCGCCACGCTGCAAGCTGTGGGGTACGACGGTTTGGCCGTTTTAAAAGGCTGGATTGACGCGTTGGCCCCTGCATCGCCCATTCGGGCGGTGTTGTTAGAAATGAATGTGTTGGGCGCCGCTGCAACCACGGGCACCGCAGCAGGTGACATCTGGTATGGCGATGCAAGCGCGAATACGTTTAACGGTGGTGAGGGAGCCGATACTTTGCTAGGCGGGCTGGGCAACGACAGCTTGCAAGGCGGTGCTGGCAACGACAACTTGGCAGGCGGCGACGGGAGTGACACCTTAAGCGGGGGCGCTGGCAACGACACGCTCAGCGGTGGCGCGGGCAACGACAGCTTAAGCGGCGGTGCGGGCGCAGACGTGTACGTGTTTAACCGGGGCGGCGGTCAGGACACCATCGACAACTACGACAGCGACGCGCTGGGCACCAACGCCGACACGCTGCGCTTTGGCGCAGGCATCGCGCCAGCGGATGTGCGCGCCACCCGCGTATACGACGACTTGGTGCTCAGTGTGGCCGGCAGCACCGACAGCGTGACGGTGAAATACTACTTCAATACCAGTGCCACCACGCCTTACGCCCTGGAGAACATCGCCTTTGCCAACGGCGTGGTCTGGAACATTGCCAGCGTCAAACTAAACCTGCTGACCGGCACGGCGGGCAACGACAACATCCAGGGCTACGCCAGCGCCGACACGCTCAGCGGTGGCGCGGGCAACGACACCTTAAGCGGCGGTGCGGGTGCAGACGTGTACGTGTTTAACCGCGGCGGCGGGCAAGACACAGTGACCGAAAACGATGCCACTGCGGGCAACACCGACGTAGCTAAATTCGATGCTTCGGTGGCCAACAACCAACTGTGGTTTAGCAAAGTAGGTAACAACCTAGAAGTCAGCATTATTGGCACTAGCGACAAGTTGGTCATGAGCAACTGGTACTTGGGTAACCAATACCATGTGGAGCAGTTCAAATCTGGCAATGGCAAAACACTGCTGGACAGCCAGGTACAAAACTTGGTAAGTGCTATGGCTGGGTTTACACCGCCTGCTGCGGGGGTAACTACCTTGCCAGCTAACTACGCTAGTGCACTGCAGCCCGTGCTGGCGGCTAGCTGGGTTTAACGGAAGGCTTTGCTTGCCAGCCACTTGCTGTGTGTGCAGGTGGCTGGTAGCTAGTGGCTGAAAGCGTTGCTAGCCGACTTTTTGCATGGTAGCCTGCACCGCTAGCTGCGCTTTTGGTCCAGCAGTGCAGGGTCTGTAATTACGCTGTGGGGAGGTGCTCCGGCTAGTGTGAGTTGCAAAGCTTTGGTGGCTTTTTGGATTTTGCAATGCTGGCTACTTTGTTGTGACTGGAGATGACGTTGCATAGACATGTGACAGCGATTGCTGACCCACTGGGATATTTTCATAGGCATTTAGTGGTTTTAGTCCGTAGATAAAGCGTAAACAGCTATCAAAGTTATAGTGTCTCATTAACCACTTAACCTGGCGTGAGCGTTACTGCGGAGATAAAACTGGCAAACGAAGAGTGATTTATTACCTGCTTATCCTGATAAAGCAAGCGGGTAATGAGGGTTTGAGGGGCCGCTGCGAGCTTTAATACGAAGGTTGAAATGGATACGTAAAAGAAACCTGTATTTGGCAGAGCAGGCGCCAACGACACCGCCCAATCCATCGAATGCGAAGCGGGGCAGGGGCTAGCCCGAACAAACTGAGCCGCCTTTCAGGCTATGCCGTGCAAATTAATCGCCAGGCGAGAAAAAATCGTTGGTTTGGACACGGGTGAATTGATCGAACAGTACAACTACTTCAGCAGCCGATGCGGTCGAGTCGGTGGCCGAGCCATGTTGTGTGGTGAATACACAACTGGGCGCGCCACAGACCGGCGGCTTCGAAGATCGTCTAGTGCATGGGTATCACACAGCCTCACCACTACCCGTGCCTGTGGCCCCTCTTGGTTAACAGGCTCGGTACACACAAACGATTACGGTACTTATGCAAGCCCGAACATATTTACCCGGTCAATGCTTCGTTTATCTTTCGGAGAAAACGGTCCAGTCGAACTGAGCCACATCTGTCCAACACCCTAATGCACAAATCTTAGCTGTAGGCCAGAGGGTACTATTGTAATTTCTACTGTCTCACAATAGCGCGGATTTATGTAGGACCCACCGTATAAATGTCTGTGCAAATCTTGCGACTCAACTCGCGCTCTCGGCTGCAGTGGGATTGAGGATGTTACTTGGCTGCCCGCTGCAACTTTTGCGCAATGCTGGGGGTTGCGTTGTATAAACGCTTGCGAAGTGACTCTGAGTAGTAATCTTCTTCTATCTGTCCAATAAAATCGTCAGCCCAAGTAGTTCGATCAAACCACATATGAGCTTTTGCATTATCAAGCTTGAATTCTGGCCAACTCGAGTACAAGTGGTGAAAAAATTCATGCTGAACCCATTCCGGTATATACATCCGGCGCTCCACCTCAGTGCGAACACCTCCCCCTTGTTCATCACCTTTCTTCTTTTTGAATAGCCAATCATCATCGATGATAAATAATGGTTTCTGATCAAATGAGCCCATTCCACCGCCTAATTCTTCCATATTTTTATCATAGTCGGTGGGGTAAATCATCCAGAACATGTCTGATTTTTCTATCACGCCAGGGGGTAATTGCGTGATCGGCGTTTGAGCATTAAAAATACGCTTATTGATTTGAATACAAGAATTGATTTTATAAAAATTCAACTCTAAACGCAGCTCGCCTTTACTAATGGCTAGTATGTAACTTTGAAATAATCGTAGCGATTGACGCACTACTTTGTAGTCGTCTGCTTCTATTTCAGGGCTTAAACGCTCGTTCTTAAATGTTGCGCCTGATAAGAGAACAATATCAGAGCAAACTGGCATGACAATAGCCATCTGAATGGGCGTGGTGCCCGGCAAAGGGTTTTTGGTGCCAAAGTTAGTGATATCGTCCAGCATGCGCAGGTGGGCATAGGCCCCAGGTTCGCCAAGATGGGGCATCGGTTTTTTGTTTCGCGCCGAGAAATAATTTCTCGACCAAATGTCTCGGCTAGATTCAGTATTGTTCATAAGCGGGTATTTCGCAATCAAAGCATCCACGATCGTACGCGCGGCTTTGTAGTCTTTCGCAAACACCTTGTCTTCAGCTTCGAGCAATTTTGTAATTAATTCAACATACATCGGTGTAAAGGTTTCCTTTGCACCATAGAGGCCCCAAAACTTTTCAAGCGCTGCCGCAGTGGTTGGCACCGGATCAGGAGCTGAAGCTGTATTGGGCGTGATCAGCGTGGGGTTAGGTGTTTGCTCCGGATTGGTTTGCGACACGACATCGGTTTTGTCGCTGTTACCACCGCAGCTAAGCAAGCTAGTTATCAAAGCTGCGGCCAATGCCTTGTTTATTGCACCCAGCATAAATCTATGTTTCAAGTTGACAATTTTTAACATGTTGATGTTTCCTGCACCGATATAACTGAGTGCAATTTTGCATTAACTTTTTAAGTATTAGTTAATTGGCATTAACATGAAACAATAAAATTGTATCAATATGCTATTCATACGGCAACATCTGCGCACAATCCTCGTTTTGAAGTTCCGTATAACATGAAGAATTAATGAACTGTGAAATGTAGGCCTGCAGTTTTCGAGCAGGCGCTTGTCCATTCAAAGCCATGTGGGATCTGAGCCGTTGCGCCCATCACACCACACCACACCACACCACACTAGACTGGCCGCCTCTCAAAACAAGCCCATGGTCAAAGACCCTAGCAGTCTAGCTGGTCATCCGCAGCACGGGTGCAAGGCAGCAGATATGCGCGCTGCTGCCAGCAGCGACTTTGTCTGATAGCTCAGATCTGCCTAGCTTGCTTGTTTTTGACGTTGCAACTGGCAGCTTTACTGGAACCGCAGTTGAGGGCACTACCAGTGCGCTGGTACGGGCTACCGACAGCCAAGGTTTGAATGCGACAGACGTGTTTGACCTCGTGGTGAATGCACCAGAACAGAGCCCAGTTGACACCGGCACCACCGAGACGCCGGCAGGCAATGTGGTAGACGATACTTCGGGTACCGATACACCAGGTACTGAAACTGCAGCTACTGACACTCCACGCGCTGATAACGACTCGATTATCGACACTGATGCGGTCACTGGCAACGAAGATACCACTGCTGGTAACGCCGAGATAGCTGAGTTTGAGGCTGTTGCGGCAGACAACCTACGGTGGTTTACCCCAATGGGTAACAGCCTAGAGGTCAGCACTGTTGGCACTGACGAGAAGCTTGCAACTAACGATTGGTATTTGGACAATCCGTACTTAGCAGAGCAGTTCAAGATGGGCAACAGCAAAACCTTGCTGGACAGCCAGGCACAAAATTTGGTCAGTGTCACGGCTGGGTTTATGCCGCCAGCGCAGGGGTAACTACCTTGCCTGCTAACTACGCCGCCGCGCTGCGACCGGCGCTGGCTGCTAGCTGGGTTTAACGGAAGGCTATGTATTTGCCAGCCACCTGTGCTGTGTGCTAGTGGTTGAAAGCGCTGTTAGCCAGCTTTTTTATCGCGTGCTTTTTGCATTGCAGCCTGCACCCAGCTGAGCTTTTTGTCTAGCAGCGCAGCGTCGGTAATTAGACTGTGGGCAGGCAGGTCGGCTAGTTTATCTTGCAGGGCCTTGGTGCGCTTTTGTGCGTTGCGTTTTTGAGCGTGCTGCTGCCGTTGCAGATGACGTTCGTAGGCTTGCAGTGCTGCGTTAGCGTCGGCGGGTGTCCATGCTTGCCAGCCAGTGTGGTCGGGCGTGGCAATTTCTAGCTCTATGCAGTCTACCGGGCAGGCGGGAATGCACAGCTCGCAGCCGGTGCAGTCGGCTTCGACGATGGTGTGCATGGCTTTGTTAGTGCCGATGATGGCGTCTACTGGGCAGGCTTTGATGCACAGGGTGCAGCCTATGCACCAGGCCTCGTCAATGAAGGCCACAGTGCGTTCCTGCTCTTGGCCAAAGGCGGGGTTGATGGGCGAGACAGCTTGCCCTGTGAGCGCTGCCAAGCGCGCTACGCCTTCAGCACCGCCTGGTGGGCACTGATTAATGGGCGCGGCCTCGTGCGCCATGGCGTGGGCGTAGCCAGCGCAGTCGGGGTAGCCGCAGCGCTGGCACTGGGTTTGGGGCAACTGTGCGTGCAGGCGCAGTGCCGCTGGGCTGAGCGCTGCGACTGGGGTGGCAACTAGGGGGGCTTCGGCATCTTTCATGGGTTATGAGGCCTTCGACAAGAACCAGCCGATCGGAGATGATGGCCAAGCTGAACGGGTGTAGTCGTTAAGTTGATGCCGTGCAGATCTACGCGGCGCTTGCTTTGCGCTTGGCTGCCACGGGTTTAGCTGACACAGCTTTCTTGACGGGCGTTGTTTTAGCTGGCACCGACTTGGTGGATGCTTTAGCCACAGCCTTAGATTTAGCAGAGGCTACTATTTTTTTAATAGCTGCTTGAGCAGGTATTACGGCCTCGACAGGCTTATTTGCCTTAGATTTTGTAGCCTGCGCCGCATGCGCCTTGGCAATAAAGTCGCGCACTACCGGGTAGGTAATATCGCGCCAGCGGCGGCCGCTGAAGATGCCGTAGTGGCCTGCGCCGGGTACTTCAAAGTGCTGTTGCCGGGCCTTGGGCACGCCGCTGCACAGGCTGTGGGCAGCTTCGGTTTGGCCGCTGCCGCTAATGTCGTCTAGCTCGCCTTCTACGGTTAAAACAGATGATGTGGTGATGTCTTGTGGGCGCACGCGCTCGGCTTTGCCAGCGACTGATTGCACGTCCCAGGTGCCTTCCACCAGCTTGAATTTTTGAAACACGGTCTCTATGGTGTCCAGGTAATAGTCGGCGTCCATGTCTAGCACGGCGTTGTATTCGTCGTAGAAGGCGCGGTGCGCGTCGGCGCTGGCGTCGTCGCCTTTCACCAGGTCTTTAAAAAAGTCAAAGTGGCTCTTGGCATGGTTTTGCGGGTTCATGGCGACAAAGCCGCTATGCTGCAAAAAGCCGGGGTACACGCGGCGGCCTGCACCAGCAAAGCTGGCGGGCACTTTGTAGATGACGTTGTTTTCAAACCAGCTAAACGGTTTGGTGGTAGCCAGGTTGTTCACCGAGGTGGGCGACTTGCGGGCATCAATGGGGCCACCCATCATGGTCATGCTCAATGGTGTGGCCTCGCCGCGGCTGGCCATCAGGCTGACCGCTGCCAGCACGGGCACGGTAGGCTGGCACACGCTCACCACATGGCAGTTACCGTAAATGCCCTGCAGGTGGCGAATAAATTCTTGCACGTAGTTCACATAGTCGTCCAGGCCAAACTTGCCTTCGCTCATGGGCACGGTGCGCGCGTTTTTCCAGTCGGTGATGTACACCTTGTGGTCTCCCAACATGGTTTTAACCGTGTCGCGCAGAAGCGTGGCGTAGTGGCCCGACAAAGGTGCCACGATCAGTACCGCGGGTTGGCCTTTTAGCTTAGACAGCGTGGCCACGTCGTCAGTAAAGCGCTTAAAACGGCGCAGCTCGCAAAAGGGTTTGTCGATTTCTATACGCTCGTGGATGGCTACGGGCGATCCGTCTACGTCGACAGTTTTGATGCCGAACACTGGCTTTTCGTAGTCTTTACCCAAGCGGTAGGCCAGGCCGTAGCCGGCGGCTAGGCGCTGAGCGTAGGGCAGCTTGCCAAACGGGTTGGTAGAGTTGCTAAACAGTTTGGACGCGGCTTGCGCAAATTCGGTAAACGGCTCAATTAGTGAGCGCTGGGTTTCATAGACTTGGTACAGCATGCGTGGCCTTTTTTCTATGCAGCAACTAAATGATCGCTAGCGACAAGATAGTCACTAGCCGTTGGCTTAAGTTTGTTGCATTGCAGCATTGTACGGACTCACAAGCTATTTGTGGCTTACAAAGGGTGGTGATTAGGCTGAAAATAGGGTGCTTACCCTAGCAAGGTGTGCATTTAGCACTCAAAACCTAGCCTAACTGTGTATACGCTGCCTATGCAACGGCGCAGGTATGATCAAAACATGACCGCATTAGCCCCCCAACTGCGCTTGGCACTGATAGCCCACGACGGCAAAAAGCCGGATATTTTGATTTTGGCTACTGACTTTAAGCCCTTTTTAGCCACCTGCAAGCTGTGCGCTACAGGCACTACGGGTAAACGCATCACTGAGGCTACAGGTTTAAAAGTAGAGCGGTTTTTATCAGGCCCCATGGGTGGCGATCTGCAAATAGGTGCGCGCCTGGCCAGCGGCAAGATAGACGCAGTGATCTTTTTGCGCGACCCGATGACCCCGCAGCCGCACGAGCCCGACATCAACGCCCTGGTACGTGCCTGCGACGTGCACAACGTGCCGTGCGCCACCAATGTAGCGTCGGCACAGCTGCTGCTGCAGTCGTTGATGGTGGTGAGTGCCAGTTTGTTGTAGTGGTGGTGGTTGAACTAGCTAAGTATGCTACAAGTTAAATAGCTGCTTGAGCAGAATTTACTTGGGTTAGAGGCCTAAAAGCATTAAAAAAGCACGTCTGCAACGTGCTTTTTACTTCTGGCATTCAGTGCATTAGCGGTTATGCATCAACGGCTGTGTGTTAACCGCTGCGTGTTCAACCCGTCTGACAAACTGAACTCATACCCACCCCCCGCTGGCACATTGGCCATGGGCAAGCTGGCTGTGCCTCCCTCTAGGTCTTGCGCCAGGGTGGAGCGTTGTGCGCCGTTGGCGTAGGTGACCGTCAGGTACGGGTAGCGGGCGCTGTCCCAAGTTAGCTTGGCCATGCCGCCTTGCTCGCTCACCTGCACCTGCGCTTTGGTGTTTTCGGCAGTACCTTTGGCGTTGTTGGCTGTGTTACCGGTTACTTTGGCTGCGCTTTGCATTAGCGTGGCACCGTCTTTCACAACGGCCATGCTGGTAACCCCGCCGGGGTGAGGAATGGTCAAGCTAAAGCGCTGCGTAGCGGGCATGTGGTCAATTTGCTTGGTGGCAAATTTATAGTCCACAGTGTTGCCCTGCACGGTGGTAATGCGCAGCGTGTAGGGGCCTTCGGTGGATACATTGGCCTCGCCCAGCATGGTTTTTAGCGGCCGCAGCTCGGCCTTGCCCGCCTCTATTTGCCCGCTGATCAGCAGTAGCTCCTGCGGTGCAGCGGCAGTGCCCGACGCACCAGTATTTTTTACCAGCTTGTCGCCCGGGGTTAAGTGCACTTGAATTTTCCGGTAGTTGTAGTCTGAGAAAGTAGCCCCATCGCAGTAGCTCATGATGTCGTGGATGTCGGTGCGGCGCGGGTCGGTAAACGCTTTGGTGTCTTGGTTATAGCCCCAGATATAGCGGCCGGGTGCGCCCAACTGAGCGTTGGCGTAGGGGTACTGCGGGTCGGGGCGTGCCGGGTCACCGCACGGGGCATGCGGCAGGCTGGTGTTGTGGCCCAGCTCGTGTGTCATGGTGTTGCGCACGGCCTCGGGGCTGGTGGGCACGTCAAACCCTAGCGCGGCGTTACCGGGTATGTAGCCCAGCCCTGCCAAGCCAAATGTGCGCTTGGGCAAAAAGCCGTAGTAGTATGACTCTTTGGGCGCGCGCTCTAGCGTGTGCAGGTCGTCCAGCTCATTGAGGATAGTGCTAAAAGCGCTTCTCCAGGCGGTCTCGCTGCCAGGCAGCGACGTGACGCCTTTGGGTACATATGGAGTGCGGGTTCGCAGCGTGACGCTAGACACTGGCATGCGGGCCTGTACGTAGCTGGCAGCGCCGGGCACTACTTGGCCTGTAACGCCGCCAATTTGCACCGGCACCGCTACCAGCTCCATGGCAATACCGCCGCCTACGCGCGGGTTGATGGTGGTGGGGCTTTGCTGGTTGTCCATAGCCACGGTCAGGCGCAGACCTGATTTGACTAGATTACCCGGCACCACAGCAGTGTACGAATTGGTAAAGCTGGGCACCTGTGGCACTGCGGTAGGCAGGGCACCTGTAGGGGCCGTCAAGGCAATAGTTTGCAACAGCTGGCCCCTGATGGTTTCTACTCTTAAATTGCCTGTGGGCTTAGCCTCGGTGGTGTTGGTATTGGTAACGTTGACTTTGACCAGCACAGCTTTGTCTACCACCAGTACCAGTTCGCTGTCGTTGCTGGGAAACAGCAGTGACTGGGCCAGCTCGATACTGCCTACCCGCGCTGTGGGTGCTACCACGGCTGTAGCAGTGGGCTGCGGTATAGTGGATATGGTGGATGATGGGGTGGGTGCAGATGCAGATGTGCTGCTAGGCAAATCTGCCGTGGCTGTGGGGTCGGCTTGGGCCACGTTGGTCGTAGCTGGGATGTCTGATCCGCCGCCGCACGCTGCTAGCGCCAAGGTGGCTAAGGTGCAGACTAGGGCAGGGGCCGTAAAGCGGGGGGACATTGAGCTGGTGCAAGTGGTAATGGTTGTTTTACGCAAACGCATACGTTGTGGCGGCATATCGGGCTCCTCAATGGTTAATAAAGATTTGGTTAAAAATTGAATCAATTGATTCACGGTTATGCTACGCAACGATAGTTCCCATGTATGTAAACCAGAACGTAAGAGACGTAAGTCGATATATGTAAAAGCATATTGCGCTGCATGCCTACAACGGCTGGTGTTTAAACCACTGAATCTGCCGCAACCCGCCGCAACCAGCCCCGGTTGGTAAAAGATGAAAAAATGCGATCAGCTTGCCACAAGTGAAGTTGTCCGCTATGGTTGATATCCGTTAACTTTTTTAAAACATTAGGATTCAATATGACAGTAGCCAAAATTCTCGAAATCACCTCCAGCAGCAAAAAAAGCTTTGAAGATGCTATCGCTGTAGGCATAGCCCGCGCGCATGAGACTATTTCTGACATTCAAGGCGCGTGGGTGCAAGACCAGAAGGTGGTGGTCAGCAAAGGCAAAGTAACCGAATACCGCGTGACCATGAAAGTCACGTTCGTATTGGCTGCTGGTAAAAAGAAGTAAACAACAAGTAAAGCTATAAATCACATAGCTGCTTGAGCAGTATTTATGTACGCTGTAGCCTAATATAGCGTTTTATTATTCATCTAAATCGACTTACGCTGTGCGAATTGTTCAAGCTCAGCCAGCGTGGGCTCTAGCTGCTGTGCAATCACTTCTATTTGGGTAGTAGCCTTGTGCGCTAGCAGGCCGCGCTGGCAAGATTGCTCTAGGCTGTGGCATGCATCGGCTACGCCCTTAGCGCCTATATTGGCCGCAGCGCCTTTTAGCGCATGCGCCGCCAGCGACAGTGCCTGGCTGTCGTCTTGGCTTAGTGCATCACGAATAGCTTGCATGCGTGATGGTGCATCTGCTATAAAAAGCGCAATCACACCATGCGTCATGCTCAGGTCGGCATCATCAAACGCTTTGAATTGATCTAGCTGTGCCCAGTCTATGGTGGATGCTGCGGCGGATTCGGGTGTTTGGCTAGGTGTGTTTTGCGCTGCGGCATCGTTTGCGGTGTAGGGTGCTGTGTGAGGTGCTGTGTGGGGTGAATTGACAATCAAGTTTGACAACACGCTAGACAGCTCATCAATGCGTAGCGGCTTGGGCAAAAAGCCTTGCATGCCAGCCTCCAGGCAGCGCTGGCGGTCTTCTTCCAGCACCGAGGCTGTCAACGCAATAATGGGTGGCGTGGCGTTACCGTACTGGGCCAGTAGCTGGCGCGTGGCGGCATACCCGTCCATCACCGGCATGTTGGCGTCCATCAAAATGGCAGCGAAGGGATGCGCGCTGGTTTGCGCCGCTAGTGACTGCGCCACCAAGGCAATGGCCTCTTGTCCGTTGGTGGCGGTGGTGCCTTGGTAGCCCAGCTTTGCTAGCATGGCCATGGCTACTTTCAGATTGATAGCGTTATCGTCTGCTACCAAGACGCGTTGGTGCTTTGAGATGACTGCTGGTTGCTGCGGCGGGGTTGCGCGGGCTGCCAGCATCGTAGTGCTGGCACCTACCAGCGCATCAAACAGTTGGGAGGGTCGATAGGGTTTAAGCAAAACCGCATCAAACAGTGTGGCCACTTCGTGCGTGGGGGCCATACCCGACGTGAGCAACACGATGCGGGCATGAGGCTGTGTTTGGCGTAAGGATTGTGCCAAAACAGGCCCGTCTATGTCCGGCATGTGTATCTCCGTTAGCACCACGTCGACGCGGTGATCGGCAAGCCAGTCTAGTGCGGGCTGGGCACGCTCAAACAACACGGTGTGCATGCCCCAGTGCTGCACTTGCTTGTTCAAAATACGCAAGTTCAGTGCAGCGTTGTCTATCAGTACTGCGCTTAGGCCATTTAAGCTGACCATATGAAAACTAGACGATTCCGAAGGCTCCATGGTGTCCGAATAGCCCAACCGCGCCGTAAACCAAAAGGTAGATCCTTCGCCTGGCGCAGACTCTACCCCTACCGTGCCGCCCATCACATGGGCCAATCGCTTACAGATAGCCAAGCCTAAGCCCGTGCCACCATAGCGTCGCGCAGTAGACGCGTCGACTTGCGTGAATGACTCGAATAAAGCGGCTTGTCTGTCTTGTCGAATACCAATACCCGTGTCTTTAACACTAAATTCCAGCAGCGCATTTTGGCCTGCTGCAAAGTCTTCCTGTACTTTGACGGTGATGACGATTTTTCCTTGCTCGGTAAATTTAATCGCGTTGTTGATAAAGTTCAGCAGCACTTGGCGCAGTCGCGTCACATCGCCACGCACCCATTCGGGCACGTCGTTGCCTACATCAATCAGCAATGGCAAGTTTTTCTCGCGCGCGCGGCTGGACGCCATGTCGCAGGCTTCCTCCATCGTGGTGAGTAAATTTAGTGGCTCATTTTCCAGCTCCAGCTTGCCAGATTCAATTTTAGAAAAATCCAGAATATCGTTGATCACGCCCAGCAGCTGGTCGCTGGACACGCGCATGGTGTGCACATAATCTTTTTGCTCGTGGCTAAGCGGCGTATCTGAGAGCAGGGTGGTCATGCCCACTACGCCGTTTAATGGCGTGCGAATCTCGTGGCTCATGGTGGCTAAAAAAGATGCTTTGGCGCGCGCGGCCAACAAGGCCTCTTCACGCGAGGCCTCAAGCTCTTGGGTGCGCTGGGTAACCCGCTCTTCTAAATGCTCGTTGGCATCCTGCAGGGCAGCGGCTTGCTGCTCAATCTCAAGCCGTTTTGACACGATTTCCAGCGCACTGTTGTGCATGGCGGCTGACAGCGTGCGCACCTCGGCAATTTTGGCACTGCGCTGTACTTGGGGCACTTGCCCTTGGCCCAATTCTGCAGCAGCCTGCGTAAGGCGCGCAAACCTGCGGCTTAGGCTGTAGGCAAACAAGGTGGCGGCCAGCGCGCCCAGCACCAGCACCGCTAAAGTGACATACACCGACTGCTGAATCGACTTGCGCGTCTCGCCAGCAAAGTCTTCGTCCGGCGCTGCCACAATCATGGTCCACTGCAGGCCTTGCGACTTGCCAAAGGGGCGCACCGCTGCAATCAATTTGTCACCCTGCGCTGTGTTCAGGTTAGAGGGTAAATTTAAACTGGCAGCAGCAGGCCCTGTGTTTTTTTGTTGCCCTAATGCTGTTAAAGCGGCATAGGCTTGGCGCATCGTAGCGTTGTTACTTTCATCAGGCCGCAAGCGTATTAGCTTGCCGCCTTCTGATTTAAATAAATCCCCCGGTGTAGAGCTGGCTACCAAATAGCCTTGCTCATCAATCAGCATAGCCACACCATTAGCGCTAATTTTTTGCGCTTGTAAGCGCTGGGTGAGTGCCTTTAAAAATAAGTCTGCACCCACCACACCGGTTACCGTGCCATCAGCGCCATAGACGGGCTGGGCCAGCGTGATCAGCAATTGCCCAGTGGATGCCGATGGGTACACGGCAGTAAAGGTACGATTTTTTTGGCTGATGGCAGCTTGGTACCACGGGCGCTGGCGCGGGTCATAGGCTGCTGTTTCGGGTGGTAGCTCTGCGCTGCGGTCTAGCGCTTGCAGTGCGGTGAAATAGCGTCTTCCCACGGCATCGGCAGGTTTCACATGCACCTTCACGCTGTCTTGGGTAATGCCTGCTATCTGCTGCACCCCATAAAAATCGCCTTGCGCCGTGCCAAAGTACAAGAACGACACATCCGGCAGCATGCGCGTAAGGGAAAAAGCCAGCGACTCAAAGGTTTGCGGTGCCGCCATCAATGCTTGCACTTGCTGGGTTTGCTCAGGTGTGGGCAACGGACGCAGCAGGCCGTTGAGTAGCGAATGCGCTTGCAACAAATGATTTTCAGTGTCCAGCTGCACGCGGTAGGCTACGTCGCTGATAATTTTGTTGGACAGCTTGTCTACGTTTTGTAGCGTGCTGGTGTACATCAAACCGCCCACCAAGCCCGCGGGCAACAGCGCAAACACCAGCAAGCTGCAAATCAATATAGTGCGCAGCCGCCAAGCGGGTGCGGGTTTAAGGTGGGGTGCAGTGGGTGATGTGGTGGGTGGGGTGGTGGACATAAATGCGCGGGTTTTGGTCTTGTCCTATCGTAAACGCATTATCAACAGCATCGTGTTCAGATACTGCTTGTCATCGTCAAGATGCGCATTTTTCTTATTTTTTAAAACTTTTAGCTAAGCTTGTAAATGTTACAAGCGCTTGTGCTTGGCACTAGGCCGGGTTGGCCTGTGCGATTTAAGTACGACGCTATGCTACGCCGTTGTCTGCAGGGCTAAGACCGTGGCGTTGTCACCCGCACGGCGTTGATGCCGTCGGACAGGCTGAATTCATAGCTGCCGCCTGCGGGCAGCTGGCCCATAGGCAGTGTGGCGCTACCGCCTTCCAGGTCTTGCGCCAAGTTCGAGCGCTGTGCGCCGACGTGGGTGACAGTGAGGTAAGGGTAGGTCACGTGGTCCCAAGTCAGGCGCAGCATGCCGCCTTGTTCGTTGATTTGCACTTGCGGTTTGGCGCTAGCGGCGGTTTGTGTTTTGGCGGTTCCGCTGTTGGCGGTTTTGTCTGCAGTGGTGGCGTTAACCTTGGTTGCAGTTTGCATCATCACTGCGCCGTCTTTAACAATCGACATACTCAAAATTTCACCGGGGTGCGGGATGCTAAATCCAAAGTGCTGCTGCGTGCTGTCATGGTCTAGCACTTTGCTGGCAAAACGGTACTCTAGCGTGCCTTGGGCAGCTGTGACGATGCGCAGGGTGTAGGGGCCGTCGGGCAGCAGTTTGGGTTCGCCATAAAACGATTTGATCGGCTTGAGCTGTGCTTTGCCTGCTGCAATTTGCCCGCTGATCAGCAACAGGTCTTGCGGGCCAGTGACTAAAGGCGCGGCTGTGGCCACACGCAGTTGCGCGTCCGCAGGCGATAGGTGCACCTGAATTTTGCGGTAGTTGTAGTCAGAAAATGTATCGCCTGCGCAGTAGCTCATGATGTCGTGCCTTGCTGTGTTGCGTGGGTCTATAAAAGTTCTGTTGGGTGCGTTGTAGCCCCAAACAAACCGGCTGCCAGCACCTAGCTGGGCGTTGGCATAGGGGTACTGCGGGTCTGGGCCTGCAGGGTTACCGCAGGGCGCATGCACTAGGCTAAGGTTATGACCCAGCTCATGCATGATGGTCTCTAGTACAGCAGCTGCGTTAGTGACATCAAACCCTACTGTCGCAATGCCCGGTACGTAACCCATGCCAGCCAAGCCATAGGTTTGCTTGGGCAGGGAGCCGTAGTAGTACGACGTGTTGGGGGCATTCTCTAAGATATGTAATGCGTTGATTTCATTCAGCAGTTTGCTAAAAGTTGTATCCCAGTCAGCGGCGGTGGTGGGTAATACCGTAACACCTTTGGCCGTGTAAGTGGCATGTGTTTGCTGGGTGACACTGACCGCAGGCATGCGCGCTTGGATGTAGCTGCTGGCATTAGGCACCCTGCCTGTAGCACCTGCTATTTGCACTGGCACCACCACAAAATTGATGGCCACGCCGCCGCCCACGCGGGGGTTGATGGTGCTGGCGCTTTGGCCATTAGGCAAGCTGGCCACAAGCCGTAGGCCAGTTTTGACTAAATTTCCTGGCAGCATCGCAGTGTATGAATCGGTAAAGCTAGGCACCACAGGCACGCCAGCGGGCAAGGCGCTAGTGGGCGGTGTGAGCGTAATGGTCTGCACCAGTTGACCGGCGTTGGTTTGCACTTGCAAGCTGCCCACGGGCTTAGCCTCGGCGGGATTGTTAGTGGTGACGTTCACTTTGATTAGCACGTCTTTACCAGCTACCAGCACCAGTGAGCTGTCACCACTGTTAAACAGCAGCGACTGTGCCAGCTCAATGTTGGCAATAACTGCTGACGTAGTGGCACCGGGAGCTGGTGGAGGCGTAGACGCAGGTGGTGTTGGAGCGGGTGTTACTGGAGCTGGGACTGGGGCCGGAACTGGAATCGGGGCCGGAACTGGGGCTACAGGCGCGGTCGTAGGGGTAGTGGCTGGTACTGCGGACGGCGGTGCCGTGGCGACAGGGCCAGGCGCAGGTGCTGGCGCTGGCGCTGGCGTTATGTCTGCCGAGCCACCCCCACCACAGCCTGCTAGTACCCAAGCACACAATAAAGCTTGGGACAGAGCGAGGCTAGCTGTATAAGAAGTTGAGTTTTTCAAGGTGGGCATAGGTTTTATACGGTCGGTAAGTTATTTAATTAAGCACTGTTTAAGTTTGCTATGGGTACAATAATGTAAAACTTTAATATTCTCCGATATCCCTGTGGCGTGCGGCGATAAATGTCAAAAACTTAATTAAAACACATGCTATTTATTTAATAGCTCGTAGAGATTATCCTACGTGCTGTAACTCTTTAAAGGTATGTGAACAGGTATAGTTTTAACGCGGTTTTTGATGCGTAACAACAACATAATTCTAAAGTATTTAAGTTTGCTGTAAATTTGGTGAAAATTTTCAAATTAGCGCGCAAGAACGGTGGTGCAGCGTGCACAGAAAAAAAGTAACTTTAAAAAACGCCAAAGCATGCGCATATTAGTCATTGACGATCACCCTTTGTTTGGTGCCGGATTGGTAGCTGCAGTTCAGCAGCAGGCTTACGACGTGGGTGTGGCAGTGCAATTGGCCAGCGCCACGTCGCTAGAGCATGGGCTAGAAGTGGCGCTGCAGTTTGGACCTGATGTGCTGCTGCTGGACTACCACTTACCAGACACCTCGGGTTTGCAAATGCTGCAAGTGTTTGCATCACGCTTTCCGTGGACTGCACGGGTGGTCATGTCGGGCGATGAACGGCCCGAAGTAATAGCTGCGGTGCGTGCCAATGGGGCCAGCGGATTTATATCTAAAACTGACCCTGCAGAGGCAGTATGGCAGGCGCTGCAAGCTATCGCTGCAGGGCATGAGTGGTGGACGGGTACTAAGCAAGATACGGTGCAGGGGGTGGCCCAAAGCACGGTAGACTTCAAAAACAGCGCCGACCAGCTAACACCTAGGCAATCGCAAGTGCTGCGTTACATCGGACAAGGCCTGTCTAACAGTGAGATTGCAGCAGCGTTAGCCATCACCGAGCGAACAGTCAAGCAGCACATGAGTGATTTGCTAGGTAAAACTGTCACCACTAACCGCGATACCTTGTTGCAAGCTGCTCGCAGTAAAGGCTGGCTGCTGTAATGTTGTAGGTACGTTAGCGTGACGCTCTTAATTTAATAGCTGCTTGAGCAGGATTTACTTGGGTTGACAGCCTAAAATGCATAAAAAAGCACGCTCCCAGCGTGCTTTTTTGAAGTGCGCAACCGCACAGACAGTGGGCTACATCACCTTAGCAATACTAGCGCAAACATAGTCGATGTTCTTGCTGTTGAGTGCCGCCACACACATGCGGCCCGTGTCGGTGCCGTACACGCCAAACTCGTTGCGCAGGCGCACCATTTGGTCTTTGCTCAAACCGCTGTAGCTGAACATGCCGATCTGCGTGGTGATAAAGCCCATATCGGCTTTCACGCCAGCAGCCTTAAGTTTTTCTACAAAAGCGCTGCGCATGGCTTTGATGCGCACGCGCATCTCGCCCAGCTCGGCTTCCCACATCGCGCGCAGCTCGGGGGTGTTCAGCACGTTGGCACATACCGTGGCACCGTGGGTAGGTGGGTTGCTGTAGTTGGTGCGAATAGCGATTTTTAGCTGGCTCATCACGCGGTCGGCTTCTTCTTTGCTTTCGCAGGCTACCGACAAAGCGCCAACGCGCTCACCGTACAGACTAAAGCTTTTGCTAAAGCTGGTAGAGACAAAAAAGTTCAGGCCTGCAGCGACGAATTTTTGAATAACCGCGCCGTCCTCAGCAATGCCGTAACCAAAGCCTTGGTAGGCCATGTCCAAGAAAGCCACCAAATTTTTTGCCTTGACGGCAGCGACAACCTGGTCCCAGTCTGCTGCGGTAATGTCGTAGCCAGTAGGGTTATGGCAGCAGGCGTGCAGCACGACGATAGTGCTAGGCGCAGCGGCGTTGAGCGCGGCCAGCATGGCAGGGAAGTTGACGGTGCGGGTGGTGGCGTCGTAGTAGGCGTAGTTCTCTACCGTAAAGCCTGCGTTGGTAAACAGGGCGCGGTGGTTTTCCCAGCTGGGGTCGCTGATCAGTACCTTGCTTTGCGGGTAGAGTTTTTTCAAAAAGTCTGCACCCACCTTCAGTGCGCCGGTGCCGCCTAGGCCCTGCACCGTGGCCACACGGCCTGATTTAACAATGTCTGAATCTGCACCAAAAACTAAGGCTTTGACAGCGCTGTCGTAGGCTGCGATACCGTCAATAGGCAGGTAGCCGCGCGGTTTAGGGGCCGCAGCCATGGCGGCTTCGGCGGCTTGCACGCATTTGAGCAGGGGTAGCTTGCCATCGTCACCAAAATATACCCCTACGCCCAGGTTGACTTTGGCGGGGTTCGGGTCGGCGTTAAATTGCTCGTTAAGACCCAAAATAGGGTCGCGGGGGGCCATTTCTACGGTGCTAAACATGCTCATTTTTTTGCTCTTTCGACGGGGGGTTAAAGGCGGACTTCCGGACGCGAAGGGCGCTAAGGTTGCGCGAAGGACGCGAAAAAGAAAAAACCAAAAACAATTCAAAAAATAAAAAATCTCCAAAGGCAAATTTAAATATTTTTGTATTCATTTTGTATCTTCTTTTTCGCGTCCTTCGCGCAACCTTCGCGCCCTTCGCGTCCAAAATGTATTAATCTATACAGTTAATCAATATTTTACCGGGGACTGCAACCCAAAAGAGCAAACAAGCCATGCAAGATCTAGCCGAAGTTATTCCAGAAACGAAAAAAGGCACATTCGTACGCTATCCAGGCTCGCCGTTTGAGCTGTTTCAGCCGTACCCGCCTGCGGGCGACCAACCTACTGCAATTGCGCAGCTGGTAGAGGGCATCAACGATGGTGAGGTGTTTCAAACCCTGCTGGGCGTCACCGGGTCGGGCAAAACCTTTACTATGGCTAACGTGATTGCCCAGCTGGGGCGGCCTGCCATCGTGTTTGCGCCGAACAAAACATTAGCCGCGCAACTGTACAGTGAATTTCGCGAATTTTTTCCTAAAAACGCGGTGGAGTACTTTGTCAGCTACTACGACTATTACCAGCCAGAGGCGTATGTGCCGCAGCGCGATTTGTTCATTGAAAAAGACTCTGCGATTAACGAGCATATTGAGCAAATGCGCTTGAGCTGCACCAAATCTATTTTAGAAAGACGCGATGTGATCATCGTTGCTACCGTCTCGGCCATCTATGGTATTGGCGAGCCTGAGAGCTACCACAAAATGATTATGACGCTGCGCACCGGTGACAAGGTAGGCCAGCGCGATTTGATAGTGCAGCTGATTCGCATGCAATACCAGCGCAACGATGCAGATTTTTCGCGTGGCAAGTTTCGCGTGCGGGGCGACACGATTGATGTGTTTCCGGCAGAGCATTCTGAACTGGCCATTCGCATTGAACTGTTTGACGACGAGATTGAATCGCTCAGCTTGTTTGACCCACTCACAGGCCGTATTCGCCAGAAGATTCCGCGCTTTACCGTGTACCCGTCTAGCCATTACGTTACGCCGCGCGACAAGGTGCTGACCGCAATAGAGACCATCAAGATGGAGTTGTCCGACCGCCTGAAAGAGCTGGTGGGCATGAACAAATTGGTGGAGGCGCAGCGGCTAGAGCAGCGCACCCGCTTCGATTTGGAGATGATGAGCGAGATAGGCCACTGCAAAGGCATTGAAAACTACACCCGCCATTTAAGCGGTGCCGCACCCGGCAGCCCGCCTAGTACTTTGACCGACTACATGCCCAAAGACGCGATTATGTTTTTGGACGAAAGCCACCAAATGATTGGCCAGCTGAACGCCATGTACAGTGGCGACCGGTCACGCAAAACGACGCTGGTGGAATACGGCTTTAGGTTGCCCAGCGCGCTAGACAACCGGCCGCTGAAGTTTGAAGAGTTTGAAAAACGCATGCGCCAGTGCATCTTTGTCAGCGCCACACCTGCAGCCTACGAAGGCGAGCATTCGGGCCAAGTGGTAGAGCAACTGGTGCGCCCCACCGGCCTAGTAGACCCCGAGGTAGAAGTACGCCCCGCCACGCACCAGGTAGATGATGTGCTGCAAGAAATTCGCATACGTGTGGAGAAAAACGAGCGTGTGCTGATCACCACGCTGACCAAACGCATGGCCGAGCAGCTAACCGACTACCTGAGCGACAACGGCTGCAAAGTGCGCTATTTGCACAGCGATGTAGATACCGTAGAGCGCGTGGAGATTTTGCGCGACTTGCGCCTGGGCACCTTCGACGTGCTAGTAGGTATTAACCTGCTGCGCGAGGGCCTAGACATTCCAGAGGTGTCTTTGGTGGCTATTTTGGATGCTGACAAAGAAGGCTTTTTGCGGGCAGAGCGCAGCTTGATTCAAACCATTGGCCGCGCAGCCCGCAACCTGAACGGACGTGCTATTTTGTACGCCGACAAAATGACCGACAGCATGAAACGCGCTATCAGCGAGACCGAGCGTCGCCGCATCAAGCAAACCCAATTTAACCTGGACAACGGCATTACACCCAAGTCGATTGTGAAGAAAGTGCGCGATTTGATCGACGGCGTGTACAGCGAAAAAGCCAGCAAAGCCGCCGAGCAACGCGAGCTAGACCGCGCGCATGTAGAAGATATGAGCGACAAAGACGTTAGCAAGCAAATCAAACGCCTGGAAAAGCAAATGATCGACCATGCCAAAAACCTGGAGTTTGAAAAGGCCGCCCGCGTGCGCGACCAGCTGGCGCTGCTGCGCGAGCAAGCGTTTGGCGCGTCGGGGTCAGACAATATCGTGCCGCTGTCTGCTGCATAGGTAACGGTGGCATGCCACGACGGATGGAGCAAGGTACGGCCGGGCAGGGTAAGCCGAGCTGTTTTAGGCATCAAAATATATGGGTTATAGGCTGCTAACCCAAGTAAAACCTGCTCAAGCAGCTATAGAATTAGTAGTATCTTGAAGCCTATTAAAGTGTGTCGTGTACACAGCTCAATCGGTTTACAAAGCTTACGTTTAGCAACCACGACTGGACCTTGGTCCAATGTGCAAACTGCGGGGTTTGCATAGCATCTGGCTTTTATTCATGAAAGCATGGTGTGGCTATGCGTTACTCAAAAACAAGATTGTCAGTTATCGTCGTGGCCGCTGCGCTGGCTTTAGCAGCCTGCGGTGGTGGAGGCGGGGGTGGCGAAGCGGCTCCTGCAGGTACTGCGCCAGTGGGTAACACGGCACGCACTGGCACGATGGTGTATGTGCGCAGCAGTGAACTGCTGGCGGTAGATATGGCAAGCGGCACAACACGTTTGCTAGCCGATACACTGAGTGGTACTAACCGAAATTTTGCTGGCGCCTCGGTAGGCCCTGCTGGGGAATTTGCGCTAAGTTTCAACACCGCCACGCCACTTTCCAACACCGGCTTCATTACTATTTTGAAACCGGATGGTTCCCAAGAGCGCTCTCTCACGGTTAAATACATGTTCAATGGCCCGCCCTACCTATCACCTGACGGTAGCAAAATCATGTTTGATGGCAGTTTCTACCCCGGCAGTTTGCCAAATAGGAGATTCGTGCAGGCCATTTCCATAACTGGCGAAAACTTGTTCTTCTACCCCGATTTTAGTTTTCCACTGTGGATGCCAGATGGAAGACTTTTGTTGTCTGGTAAAGACGGTTTGTACATCGGCGAGGCCAAGATTAGCGGCCAAGCCGTTTTGATTCCCAATAGCCAAAAGATTGGTAACTATTCTGTCAGCCCAGATGGAAAGAAAATTGCTTTTATACGCCGCACTGCCACAGGTGCACTAGGGCATGTTTACATGATGAATATTGACGGCACAGGCACACGCCAAGTTACCAACTCCAAAACCAGTGAGGAGATCGATGTCAGCTTCTCCCCCGATGGCAATAGTTTGATGGTTACTACGTCTGGTTGTATCTCCGTGTTTGACAGTTTTCCCTACGCTATTGGTGACGTCAGTGCTGATTTGATCCATGTGATTCCAGCCAGCGCCAGCATGTTGGATATTCTGGATGTTGCGAACCTGTCGGGCACGGCTTTGCAAAGAGAGAATGGCGCTAGCCGATGCACAGATGGTACTTTAAGCTGGCGCTAGTTAACTCCCGCAGTGCGTATAATTAAGTGCCAAATCGGTCTTTCAGGCCGTAATACCTGCTCAAGCAGCTATTTAATTAGTAGCACTCACCATGTCGTCCATACCCGCCGCACAGCCCGATTCGCCCGAACCACCCGTGATTCAAATTCTCATGGTCTGCATGGGCAACATTTGTCGCAGCCCTACGGCTGAGGGTGTATTGCGCGCTAAAGTGGCGCAAGCCGGGCTGACACAGCAGGTACTAATCGACTCTGCAGGCACGCATAACTACCACCCCGGCAGCCCGCCCGATGAGCGCAGTGCAGCGCATGCTTTGCGCCGCGGGCTAGACCTGTCAGCCCTGCGTGCCCGGCAAATCCACGCAGACGACTACGCCGACTTTGACCTGATATTGGCCATGGATTGGGACAATTTAGCGCTGCTGCAGGTAGATTGCCCGCCCGAGCACGCCATCAAACTCAAGCTGTTGATGGAATTTGCCGACCCCAGCGCCGCACTGGGTGCTGTGGTGCCCGACCCATACCACGGTGGCGCAGCCGGTTTTGACCAGGTTTTAGACCTGACCGAGGCGGCTTGCGACGGTTTGGTCCAGCATTTGGCACTAATTCTGACTAAAGTTTAGATTTTTGTCTTACAGCAATGCGCCCATCCCAAGGTTTAAACTATTTGAATACCTGAGCAGACCGTTCAGTTATGTGCTATACTTGACGGTAACAGTCGGGAACTAAGCAGATGGTCCTTTTATCAGACAGTTCTGCACCCTTAGGCTGGTAAACCCGCATACTAATAGCGGGTGTACCAAGAGGCCGCGAAGGCCAGGATGGAGTTCAGCGCCACTGCGTTTTGTATGCATTATTTATACAAAGCGTGGAAGCAACCAATAACTGTAAGCACTAAAGGAGCTTGCGATGCGTCTCACAACTAAAGGCCGTTTTGCGGTCACTGCAATGATTGACTTGGCCTTGCGCCAAAATTCTGGTCCCGTCACTTTGGCGGCCATCAGCCAACGCCAGCAAATATCGCTGTCGTACCTAGAGCAACTGTTTGGCAAGCTACGCCGCCATGAGTTGGTCGAATCTACCCGCGGCCCCGGCGGCGGCTACACCCTGGGCCGCAAGGCAGCCGACATCACTATTGCCGACATCATCGTGTCGGTAGATGAGCCGATGGACGCTACCCAGTGCGGCGGCAAAGAAAACTGTACTGGCAACGACGCTGGCCGCTGCATGACACACGAGTTATGGGCATCATTAAACACCCGCATGGTAGAGTTTTTAGACTCCGTGAATCTGCAGCACATGGTGGACGAGCAGTTGGCCAAAGGCTTAGAGATTGAATCCAAGCCGATGTTCAAAAAAGCTATCGCGCCGATGCCCATATCTAAGCCCATTCGCATCAACGCACCGAATTCAGTGTTTGCGCTTGGGAATGTGTTTGCTAAACAGTAGTCCAGCCAGGTATTTACCGATCCGTAAAACCTGTATTTTATTTTTAGCCAGTCATTGAATGCACTAGCCATGAGCGATACACCCCACTTCCCCATTTACATGGATTACAGTTCCACCAACCCGTGCGACCCACGCGTGGTGGACGCCATGATTCCTTGGTTGCGCGAGCATTTTGGTAACCCCGCGTCACGCAGTCATGCGTGGGGCTGGGAGGCTGAGGCCGCTGTAGAAAAAGCGCGTGACCATATTGCAGCCCTCATAGGTGCCGACCCACGCGAGATCGTATGGACCAGCGGCGCGACGGAGTCGAATAACTTGGCTATCAAAGGTGCAGCCGGTTTTTATAAAACCAAAGGCAAACACCTGATCACTGTGAAGACCGAGCACAAAGCTGTGCTGGACACCATGCGCGAGCTAGAACGCCAAGGTTTCGAAGTTACCTATCTCGACGTGCAAGATGACGGCTTGGTGAATTTGGATGCGTTCAAAGCCGCCATTCGCCCCGACACGATTTTAGCCAGCGTCATGTACGTAAATAACGAAATTGGTGTCATCCAAGACATGATGGCGCTGGGCAGTGCTTGCCGTGAGAAGGGCGTGATCTTCCACGTAGACGCAGCGCAAGCCACAGGTCGCGTAGAGTTTGACATCAGCAAAATGCCAATCGACTTGATGAGCCTTACATCGCACAAAACCTATGGCCCCAAAGGCATTGGCGCACTGTATGTACGCCGCAAGCCACGCGTGCGACTAGAGGCGCAAATGCACGGCGGTGGTCACGAGCGCGGCATGCGCAGCGGCACACTGCCCACGCACCAGTGCGTAGGCATGGGCGAGGCGTACCGCATTGCCAAAGAAGAAATGCATGAAGAAAATAAAAAAATCACAGTGCTACAACAACGCTTGATGAACGGCTTAAAAGGCATTGAACAAGTGTTTATCAACGGCCACGAAACCCAGCGCGTGCCGCACAATATCAACATGAGCTTTAACTATGTTGAGGGCGAAAGCCTGATCATGGGCATCAAAGGCTTGGCGGTGTCATCTGGCTCGGCTTGCACATCGGCATCGCTAGAGCCCAGCTATGTACTGCGCGCACTAGGTCGCAGCGACGAGCTAGCCCACAGCAGCTTGCGCATGACCATTGGCCGCTGGACCACTGAAGCCGAGATTGATTTTGCGATTGCGACGATTAAAGAAAACGTTGCCAAACTGCGCGACATGAGCCCGCTGTGGGACATGTACCAAGATGGTATTGATATTTCTACGATTCAGTGGACAGCACATTGAGAATGATGTTTAAAGGCATTATGTGTATCAGTGCTATCTGCGCAGCGCTAGGTGCACAGGCCTCTACAGGCATAAGCTGTCTGTTGGCAGTGCAAGTCAAAGAAAAGTTTGTGCAACCAATTGAACAAACCATCGTTAAAGCCAAGGTGGTAGAGGTCAAAGATAATGTCAATGGCCGTAACGATTCAGATTGCAAAGGGTTGTTTGAAAAGACAAAAACAGTTTGGTTAAATGTCTCAAACAATAACTTAAGAGACAAGCCAGCGGCCATTACCGTAGGGCAGACAATGTGGGTTGGCTTTATTTATGGGGATGACCGCGGTGGCGCAGTGTGGCGCGACTATTCGGTCATTACCCAGCAACAATATTTGGAGAAGAAAAATGGCATACAGTGAAAAAGTAGTTGACCACTACGAAAACCCCCGTAACGTCGGCAGTTTTGAAAAAGGCGACGACACCGTAGGCACCGGCATGGTCGGCGCACCTGCGTGTGGCGACGTGATGAAGCTGCAGATCAAGGTCAACCCGGTGACGGGTGTGATTGAAGACGCACGCTTTAAAACCTATGGCTGCGGGTCGGCGATTGCTTCCAGCTCGCTAGTTACCGAGTGGGTCAAAGGCAAAACGCTAGACCAAGCTGCAGCTTTAAAGAACAGCCAAATCGCTGAAGAACTGGCGTTGCCGCCGGTGAAGATTCACTGCTCTATTTTGGCCGAAGACGCTATTAAGGCAGCAGTCAACGATTACAAAGCCAAGCACGGCGTAGCAGCGGCTGCAGCAGTAGCCGCATAAAGTAAAAACTCAACTTGAACAGAGCCAATAACTCCGTTCAAACTGGGCCCGTTAAAGCTTTTAAACTGACTTAGCACCTTACGCAATCCATCATGGCAGTTACCCTATCCCCCGCCGCCGCCAAGCACGTCACCAAGTACCTTACCAAGCGCGGTAAGGGCATAGGTGTGCGTTTGGGCGTTAAAACCACCGGTTGCTCGGGTTTGGCTTATAAGTTGGAATATGTGGACGAAGTGCCGCCTGAGGATGTGCTGTTTGAAACCCAAGGCATCAAGCTGATGGTGGACCCAAAGAGCTTGGCTTACTTAGACGGCACCGAGCTAGACTTCGTACGTGAAGGCTTGAACGAAGGCTTTAAATTCAACAACCCCAATGAACGCGATAAGTGCGGTTGCGGTGAAAGCTTCCGCGTTTAAATACGTCCATACGGGCGGCAAGCCACTTGTGAATCTCCAGTCCAACGACTTCGAACTTTTTAACCTGCCCACCACCTTTGTGCAGGACCGCGCGGCTGTCGATGCGCGATGGAAAGACTTGCAGCGCGAAGCGCACCCCGACAAATTTGCTGCGCAAGGGGCTGCAGCGCAGCGTATCGCCATGCAGTGGAGCGTGCGCATCAACGAGGCCTACCAACGACTGAAAGACCCAATTCGCCGCGCCGCCTACCTGTGCGAGCTGCACCACGCGCCGATCAACGCTGAAAATAATACCGCCATGCCTGCAGCATTTTTAATGCAACAAATCGAACTGCGCGAGGCACTAGATGATGCCGCAAGCACAGAAGATTTGGATGAAATCAACGTGCAAGCCAAGCAAATCCTGTTCAAGCAGCTATCAGAAGTAGAGCAAATGATAGACACTTTAAAAGACTACAAGCAAGCCGCCCAAGCTGTCAGAGCCCTTATGTTCGTTGAGCGCTTTACGCAAGACATCGGTGCGCGCTACGAGGCTCTGGGACAATAGGCTAACTGCAAAAAAATCCATGGCTTTATTACAAATTTCTGAACCGGGCCAAAGCCCGGATCCGCACACACGCCGCATTGCCGTGGGCATTGACTTGGGCACTACACATTCCCTGGTAGCAGCGGTTAAAAACGGCGTGGCTGAATGCTTGCCTGATGAGGAGGGCAGGGTGATCTTGCCATCAGTGGTGCGTTATTTGCCTGAGGGCAATGGTACAGGACGCCAAATCGGCGTGCTGGCGCACGCTGCGCAAAGCACCGACCCTGAGAACACAATTGCCAGTGTTAAGCGCCTGATGGGACGCGGCATGCACGATATTGCCAACGCCGACAAACTGCCCTATAAACTGATTGCCGAGCAGGGCACCGCGGGCGGTATGGTCAAAATTGCCACGGCGCATGGCGATAAATCGCCCGTTGAGGTGAGCGCCGAAATTTTGGCCACGCTACGCTTTCGTGCCGAAGACAGCTTTGCTGATGACTTGTACGGTGCCGTCATCACTGTGCCCGCCTACTTTGACGACGCACAGCGCCAGGCCACCAAAGACGCCGCGCAGCTAGCTGGTATCAACGTGCTGCGTTTGATTAACGAGCCTACTGCCGCTGCCATTGCCTATGGCTTAGAGCACGCCAGCGAAGGCGTGTACGCGGTGTACGACCTGGGCGGCGGCACGTTTGACATATCCATACTGCGGCTTTCCAAAGGCGTGTTTGAAGTGATCTCCACCGGCGGCGACAGCGCGCTGGGCGGCGACGACTACGACCGCGCGCTGGCTGATTTAATCTTGGCGCAAACTGGCTTGATCGCCAGCACCGCATACGATAAAGCCGCCATCAAAATGCTGGCACGCGATGTGAAAGAGCAGCTGTCTACTATGAATTTAGTAGCTGCCCAAGCAGTATTTACCTCAGTTAAAGCCGATTTCTCTATTGAAAAAGCCTCTTTTGAGCACGCTACAGCCCATTTAACCGCCAAAGCAATGCAAGCCGTACGCAAGGCCCTGCGCGACGCCAAGCTGACCAAAGACGATGTGCAAGGCGTGGTGATGGTGGGCGGGTCCACCCGCATGCCGCAGGTGCAAAAGGCTGTGGAAGAATTCTTTGGCAAACCGCCACTGAACAATTTAAACCCAGACGAAGTGGTAGCGCTAGGCGCTGCCATTCAGGCCAACCAACTGGCGGGTAACAACCCGCAAGGCGACTTGCTCTTGCTAGACGTGATACCGCTAAGTTTGGGTATTGAAACGATGGGCGGTTTGGTCGAGCGCATTGTGCCGCGCAATCAAACCATACCCACTGCCATGGCGCAAGATTTCACCACTTACCAAGACGGCCAAACCGCGCTGGCGCTGCACGTAGTGCAAGGCGAGCGCGACTTGGTAGCCGACTGCCGTAGTCTCGCCCGCTTTGAGCTGCGCGGCATACCGCCGATGGTGGCGGGTGCAGCACGCATCCGCGTAACGTTTACGGTGGACGCCGACGGCATGCTGCAAGTTGCGGCCAAAGAGCAAGTCAGCGGCGTAGAAGCACAAATTGATGTGAAACCCAGCTACGGCCTAACAGACGACCAAATAGCCAAGATGCTGCAAGACAGCTTTAGCACCGCGCAGGTGGACATGCAGGCCCGCGCGCTGGCCGAGGCGCGGCTAAATGCCCAGCGCCTAGTGTTGGCCGTGCAAACCGCTTTAAAAGCCGATGGTGCGCTGCTAGCAGACGATGAACGCCACCACATCGAACAACTGATCAGCACGGTGCGCCAAGGTGCAGTAGCGGGCGATGCGGCGTCGATTGAAGCGCACACCAAGCTGCTGGCCGATGGCACCGAAGCCTTTGCCGCCCAGCGCATGAACGCCGGCATTCACAAAGCCTTGGCGGGCAAAAACATTGAGACTGTTTAAGACTATGCCCATTATTAGAATCCTTCCACATCCCGAATACTGCCCCCAAGGCGCAGAAGTCAAAGCCAACGTGGGTGACAGTATTTGCGAGGCGTTGTTAGACAACGGCATCGAGATCGAGCACGCGTGTGACATGAGCTGTGCCTGTACGACCTGCCACATCATTGTGCGCGAAGGCATGAGCAGCTTGAACGAGTTGGACGAAAACGAAGAAGATTTGCTTGACCGCGCTTGGGGCCTAGAGCCTAACAGCCGCTTGTCTTGCCAAGCTTTTGTGGCGCAAAAAGACTTGGTGGTGGAGATTCCTAAATACAGCATCAACCACGCTAAAGAAAACCACTAATTTTTGTTAAAAATCAACAATAAAGTCAGTACTCTGGGCCGTAGATACTGCAAAGTAGCCGCCTTTTTTGCATAATAGAACTGAAGAAAATTTAGTTTTAACCAGAACGAACACAGCACATGCGGCAAATATTTTTAGACACCGAAACTACGGGCCTGTCAGCCTCGGGCGGCGACCGCATTTTAGAGCTGGCCTGTGTCGAGCTGGTGAATCGCAAACTCACCAAAGTTAACCAACACTTCTACATTAACCCTGAGCGCGATAGCCACGAAGAAGCTTTGCGCGTGCACGGTATTACCAGCGAATTTTTGGCCGACAAGCCTAAGTTTGCCGCCATTGCAGAAGATTTTCTAGCGTATGTCGCTGGGGCTGAGGTCATCATCCACAACGCGTCGTTTGACGTGAGCTTTTTAAACATGGAGCTGGCTAAAGCAGGCAAGGGCGAATTTAAAACCTATGTCAGCAAAATCACCGACACACTGGCCATGGCCAAAGAGCTGTACCCCGGCAAACGCAATGGGCTAGATGCTTTGTGCGACCGCTTGGGCGTAGACAACTCTAGCCGCACACTACACGGCGCGCTGCTAGACGCCGAGCTGCTAGCCGATGTGTACATCAACCTCACACGCGGCCAAGACGCACTGCTGATTGAAGCGGGCTCGCACTCATCTGACCAGAATGGTGCAGCGGCACGTGTTGACTACTCCGCATTGCAATTCGTAGTACTGCAAGCCAGCGATAGCGAGGCGTCAGCCCATGAGGATGTACTCATACAAATCGATAAAGCCAGCAACGGCAAAACCGTATGGCGCGCAACGTCTGTTGCAGCATGAGTTAACTGCTACTCAGTGCACAATTGATATTTAATATTTAATATTTGCGCAAACTGGACAAGCCAAATGGTGCCGTCGTCTGAAGAAGGTTTGCGGATGCTATTTGTCTGCCCGCTGCAGCCTTTGCGCGATGCTTGGAGTTACTTGGTAAAAGCGTTTGCGAATAGTCTCCGAATAATAGTCTACCTCTTCTTTTCCAGTAAAGTCCGCGGGCCAAGTACTTCGATCACGCCATGGATGGCCATTATCCTCAATTCCCAGTTCAACCTTCCAGGCGCTGTACAGGTGGTGAAAAAATTCGTGTTGTAGCCACTGGGATAAGTACATTTGTCGCTCTACTTCGGTGCGAGGGCCTACCCCTTGGTCGGGGGCTCTCTTTTTGATTATCCAGCTGTCGTCACAAATGAACACGGGTTTCGATGTGCCATTAAAACTGCTTATTCCGCCGCTGAACGTAATCCACCTTGCACCCTTGTCGGTATCGTGGGGGTAGATGAGCCAAAACATGTCTGTTTTTTCGGCCACGCCTTTAGGTAGCTGTAAGAGCGGCTCGGTAAAATTGCCTACGTAGTTCTTTTCCTTATTAATTTCAAAGCACTTATTAATTTTATAAAATTTCAACTCCAAATTCAGCTCGCCGCCGCTAATGGCCAGGAGATAGCTTTGGAACAAACGTAGAGATTGGCGTACTACTTTGTAGTTTACTGCCTCTATTTCCGGGTTTAGACGCTCGTTGAGTAGCGTCGGTCCTACATCGGGAATAATGTCACTGCATACAGGCATCACTATGGTCATTTGGATCGAGGTTTTGCCCAGCATAGGCTTACTAACGCCAACCCGGGTAATTTCATCCAACATACGCAAATGGGGATACGGACCGGGTTCTCCAAGGTGAGGGCGCGGCTTTCCAGGCTGCGTCGGGCCGTAGTGGGCCCACCATCCTTGCTCTCCGTCCCCGGTATCTCCAATGAGCGGATTTTTTTTAATCAGATCGTCAACGATAAGGCGTGCGCCTTGGTAGTCTTTATCGACCACCTTATCTTCAGCTTCCAGCAATTTTGTAATTAATTCAACGTATAAGGGGGGAAAGTTTTCCTTGGCACCATATCGATCCCAAAACTCTGCTAGTGCTGCCGGAGTATTGGTTGATGACGGTATGGGTGGCACCTCAGCCGATGTTGACGCAGACGGTGCAGGCGCTGATGCCGTATCCGACACCACATTGGTACCACCGCCACCTCCGCAGCTAAGTAAGCTGGTTACCAATACAACGGCAGATGCACTTTTCAAAACACGACGTACAAATCGATGTTTCACATCAACAATTCTCATCATTTTGATGGTTTCCTGACAATAATTTAACAAACGCAGAATTCAACAACTCATCTACTATGTTGCAGCAATTGATCATTAACTATTATTTTTGCTGAATATGCCGATGCTCTGCGAACTTCCAATGTTTTATTTTTAATCAACTGGGTCGCCATAGTTTCGTGGGTTGGCTTTTCTATAGTTTGTGTTGATGAGTGTGAGTGCTTTTAACAAATGGCCCCGCCGACCTAGTTTCGCCGGCAAAACGGCATGGCGCACAATGCATGTTGCCGCATGAGTGAATGGCAATTTAGCAGACAGTCAACATTGAATATTAGTGTAAAACGGGCCAGCAACTGGTGCGGTCTGCTGGCGACGGACCAGGGATATTATTTAGTTGCCCGTTTTAACTTTTGAGCAATGCTGGGGGTTGCTTGGTATAAGCGCCTGTTAAGAGCCTCTGAGTAATAGTCTTCTTCGTATTTTCCAATGAAGTCAGTTGGCCAACTTTTCCTGTCAAACCATTGATGGTCAGTTTTCTCCAAATCAAACTCACGCCAGTTGCCGAATAAATGGTGAAAAAACTCGTGCTGAACCCACTCAGGTAAATAAATCCGCCGCTCCACATTAGTGCGAGCACCGCCCCCTTGACTAGATCTCTTTTTGACAACCCAGTCGTCTTCACTGATAAATACCGGTTTCTCTGACGCCTCGAATTTGCCTATCCCGCTGCCACCTCCGGCATCATTGCCAACGTTTAAATCTTCGGGGGAAATCAGCCAAAACATATCTGTTTTATCAGCCACTCCCGGCGGTAATTGCCTGATCGGCTCGTTGTAGTCGTAGCCATTTAACCTGTCAATTTTTGCACACGACTTGATGCTATAAAAATTTAGCTCCAGACGCAGCTCACCGCCACTGATGGCCCACAAGTAACTTTGGAACAAACGCAGCGATTGGCGCACTGCGCTGTAGGAGTCTGCTTCTATACCGGGATTTAAGCGGCGATTAAGCACTGTCAGCCCCGTTTTGAGCAATATATTAGAGCAGGCTGGCATCACAATGGCCATTTGAATTGGCTTGGCACTATTTATAGTCTTGCCCACACCAAATTTGGTGATTTCGTCCAGCATGCGCAGATGGGCGTACATGCCAGGTTCACCAAAGTGAGGAAGCGGGCTTTTAAGCTGTCTGAGCTGCAACTTGTTGAAGTTGACGTCCCACGCGGTGGCGTCAGGCTTGTTGTCTTGCTTTAGCGGGTAGGTTTTCATCACATCATTGATGATGTCGCGTGCGCCTTGGTAATCTTCCAGGACAACTTTATCTTCAGCATCTAGCAATTTTGTGAGCAATTCAACCCAGTCCTTATCAAAGCTGGTCTCGGCGCCGTATACCTTCCAAAACTCGCCCAACTCTGTTGATGTCTTGGCTGCAGCGGCTGCTGCTGCTGAGGCAGTAAAAGGTACGGTACCAGATGTTGACGCAGGCGACTCAGGCGTAGATCCCGCGTCCGCTACCACGCTATTACTACCGCCACCACCACAGCTAAGCAAGCTGGTTATCAAAACAGCGGCAGATGCATTTTTCAAGGCACGCAGCACAAATCGATGTTTCACATTAACAGTACTTGTCATTTAGACCTCTACCCAAGAATAATTTTGTGAACGTACCATTCAAGTACTAATTAATTCACCTTTATTATTACTTAGTGAGCATCCAAAGATACTTACTGTAGGCAATATGCTTGTAACGCCTTGTTATAGACGTGTCTGTATTTCCACGATTACATGACTGTCGTGCAATCTGTTGGGTTTTTAGTTGTTTGCTAGACGTATTGCACTTAAATCCGAGTCGAGCTCAGCTTATCTAGATGAGAGCCTGTCTACAAACTTTAATATTGTTAAGGCGCTTGGAAATGCTCGGCTTGCATTGTTCGCAAGTCTTTTTCGAACACTGTGCACTTGGTGTTACCTGCGGTGTGAAGCAAGTTGTCTAGGCTTCGGATGCGGTCCAACCAATGATGGTGGGAGATGCAAGTTTCGAACTTGCGACCCCTGCAGTGTGAATGCAGTGCTCTACCCCTGAGCTAATCTCCCGAAGCCCTAAATTATACCTTGGAACAGCCTCTGTTAGCCACCCAGGGCGGGTAATGCCAGCTGTGCTGTTTGCGCTACGCGAACACAGTCTTTGATGTGCTGTTCGCCTAAATAACGAATGGCCGCATAGCCCACTATCGCAGATACTGCTTGACCCGCCAGCGGTACAAACTTAGCCGCTTGTATGGCCGTCAAGCGCACGCCAATCATTTTGGCAGCTTTGAGCACGAGGTCTTTGGTAATCAGCTTGCCCACTAGCACGGTGCCAGTCATGGCAATAGCTTTTTGTACGCGGTCGCGTTGGGTAGGGTCTAGGCGGTCTAGCTGCTGGGCCGACAGGCCAAACTCAGCGTTGATTTTGGGCAGCAGCTTGGACAACAAAGCCGCGTCTACCGCCCAGTCCAGCCCCGGCACGGGCACCGCACTGGCTAGGCCTGCTACCAGTGCACGCTTATTGAGCATGCGGCGCGACCGGTGGATGGCGTCGATGACCGCGGGGTTGCCGTCTGCCATGCTGGCAGCAGATGGGGAAGACGACGTGTTAAACAGTGTGGCCATACGTCAGATCTTAGGGTTAAAACACTTGTTATCTAACGCTGGCCGTAGATTGGTGGATGAAGCCTGTGGCTATTTAAGCGGTCGGGCCGCTGGTTTTGCTTTTTACAAAGCCGTAGATCACCAGCAATACGATGGCGCCGACCACCGAGGCAATCCAGCCGGCAACGTCGCCTTGTTTGTACCAGCCCATCTGCTGGCCTACAAAGTTAGCCAAGAATGAGCCACCTACGCCCAAGATGGCCGTCATGATCCAGCCGAGTTTGTCGTCGCCGGGTTTGACAGCACGTGCAATAAATCCAACGATCAGGCCGACGATGATGGTAATGATCCAAGACATAGTGATAACTCCAGTGGTAGTTGTAAAGAAACCATTGCACAGCCCCAATGGCATGCAATGCCTGCACTTTACACTGTCTTTGTCAGTGACTTAACAGGCCATACTTAAGTTGTTACTTACCGCCTCCAAGAAGGTCAATATTTATGTAAAATAGGCCTGTAACCCAAGTAAATCCTGCTCAAGCAGCTATTTAATTTATAGCGATATGGAAAACCACTACGCCTCAAGCGTTTCGCCCAGAGTCATCCATTCTTCTTCAGCCTGCGCTAGCTGGGCATCGACCAGCTTTAGCCGTTTGGCGGCTGCGGCCAGGTCTGCGGGTGGCAGCGCTTGCGACAGCTGCGTGTGCAAGCTAGTTTGCTCGGCCTGCAGCTGGGCTACTTGGGCTTCTACTGCCAGCAGTTTTTTCTTCAAATTCTGGCCAGCGGCTTTAGACAAGGCGGGGCTGGTTGCAGCAGACGCGTGTGGCACAGGCGCGGCAATGATTGGAGCGGCAACGGGTTCTACTTTCACGGCACGCTCAGTTTTGGCTGCTTCGCGTAGGCGTTTGGACTCGTCTAGCAAATAGCGCTGGTAGTCGTCCAAGTCGCCGTCAAACGGTGCCACTACGCCATGGCCTACTAGCCAAAACTCGTCACACACGGCGCGCAGCAAGGCGCGGTCGTGGCTGACCAGCATGACCGTGCCTTCAAACTCGTTAAGCGCCATGGACAGCGCCTCGCGGGTAGTTAGGTCTAGGTGGTTGGTAGGCTCGTCCAGCAGCAGCAGGTTAGGGCGCTGCCACACCATCATGCACAGCACCAGGCGGGCTTTTTCGCCGCCGCTCATGCTGCCCACGGCCTGCTTGACCATGTCGCCGCCAAAGTTAAACGCGCCTAAAAATCCGCGTAAGTCTTGCTCTTTGCCCGACTCGCCTGCAAAGCCTGCCGCAGCATGCTCTTTGGCCAGCCGGATCATGTGCTCTAGCGGTGTGTCTTGTGCTCTTAAAACGTCTAATTCTTGCTGCGCGAAGTAGCCAATGCGCAGGCCTTTGCCCTCAGTCACCGTGCCCGACAATATGCCCAAGTCGCGAGCGATGGTTTTGACCACGGTGGATTTACCTTGCCCGTTGGCACCCAAAATACCAATGCGCTGGCCAGCCAGCACCGATTTGCTTACGCCGCTGACAATGGTTTTAATGCCTTCGTCAGTGTGGTAGCCAAAGCTGGCGTCACTGATGGCGAGCATGGGGTTGGGCAAGTTAGCGGGTTCTTTAAATTCAAAGGTAAAGTCAGCATCGGCCAGCATGGGCGCTACTTTTTCCATGCGCTCCAGCGCTTTCACGCGGCTTTGCGCTTGCTTGGCCTTGCTGGCCTTGGCCTTGAAGCGGTCGATAAATTTTTGCAAATGCGCAATCTTGTCTTGCTGCTTGTTAAAGGCCGACTGCTGCAAAATCATTTGCTGCGATTTGAGTTCTTCAAACGCGCTGTAGTTGCCGCCGTAGCGGTTGAGTTGCGCGTTTTCAATGTGTACGGTAGTCGACGTGACAGCATCTAAAAACTCGCGATCGTGGCTAATGACGATCATCGTGCCTTCGTAGCGCTTAAGCCAGGCTTCTAGCCACACCAGTGCATCCAAGTCTAAGTGGTTGGTCGGCTCATCTAGCAGCAGCAGGTCGCTGGGGCACATGAGCGCGCGGGCCAGTTGCAGGCGCATGCGCCAGCCGCCCGAGAAGCTGTTAACCGGCTGTTCTAACTCGTGGGTTTGAAAGCCTAGGCCCAAGATAAGGGCTTGCGCACGCGGCACGGCGTCGTGGTCGCCTGCATCGGCCAAGTCCGTGTACGCATGGGCAATGTCCATGCCAGCGTCCATGTCGTCGGGGTCTAGTGCGTGGGCTTCTTCGGCTTTTACCAGCACCTCGCGCAGCTCGGCCAGGCGTGTGTCACCGCGCAACACGTAGTCGGTGGCGGTCTCATCGGTTTCGGGCATGTTCTGCTCTACCTGCGACATGCGCCACTGCGTGGGCACGTAGTAGTCGCCACCGTCTTCATGCAAAGTACCGTTCAGCAAGCCAAACAGGGTCGACTTGCCCGCGCCGTTGCGGCCAATTAGCCCCAGCTTTTCACCGGGGTTAATGGTCAAGTTAGCGCCGCCCAGCAGCACTTTGGCGCTGCGGCGCAGGGTAATGTTTTTAAGAGTGATCATGGCGGGCCAGACAGCGCCGTGCACTGAATAAGCGAAAACCCTAATTATCCCTTGTTTACGGCTTGATTTTGCCGCTTACTTTGGATTAACGTGCCTAGTTTGTACTAGGTCGCGATTGCCTAGCTGCTAGCGAGGTATTACTTTAATCACATCAGAAAACATCATGATGTCTGCACCATCGCCTGAGCCCAACACAAACCACCCCACCAGGCAGGCCAGTAATAGCAGCGCCAAAACAATACTGCCCATTACCCAGCCCGTGCGGCCGGATTTGACGTTTTGCCCAAGCTGGCCCTTTGGCAAGCCAGATTTAATCACCATGGGCTCACGCATTTTGTTTTGTAATGCGACCAAAGCTAGACCGGTAGGTGTAAGCGGTGGTGGATCGTCCTGTGCGTCAAAACTGGCAAATGTTACGGGCTTGGCATCTTTACCTGCTGGAGCGTCAAACATCGACGTTCGTGTGGGCTCGTCGGACACATCCCGGCTAAGGACCTGAGTAGCTTGCGTACTGCGTGCGGCCTGCTGCCCGGCATGGGCTTTTTTCACGTACGCTTGTACGGCAGGCGGAATGCTGGCATCGCTCAGTCTTTTTAACTGTCGCTTAGACAGCTCGGCGTACACGCCGTTAGGAAAGCGGCTTAAAAAGCCTTCTAAATCGCTCGGCTCGGTGCTGTCTTTCACGTCTTTCCAGTACACCAGCTCTTGCTCTTGCGCTACAGGGCTAGTAGCAGTACCAAAATGAGCGCTAGGCACGGCGCCGGGCGGTACGGATTGCTGGCCCAAGCTTGATAAAGGGGCACTTTTAGCGTCAGAGCTGCCAAAGTTCGAGTTAAAGCTGCTAGACCGTGCGCTGGGCGTAATGGTGGGGTCCGCTTGGCGTGCGGCGGTGCGCAACGCAAACGCAAAATCATGTGCAGTTTGGTAACGCTGGTTTTTGTCTTTAGCCATCGCTTTTGCGATTACGGCATCTAGCTCCAGCGGTAGCTCTGGGTTGATGCTGCTGGGCGGTGGCGGATTTAAATTAGTGATTTGATTGACGATAGCAAAGTAGCTGTCGCCGTCAAACGGCCGGCAATCGGTGAGCAGCTGGTACAGCACAATACCGGCGGCAAACATGTCAGATCTTGAATCGACCGGGCGGCCTTCAATTTGCTCGGGCGCCATGTACTTAAGCGTGCCCACCACACCGCCCTGAGTACGCGTAGCCTCGCCTGAGTCTTGTATGCGTGCTACGCCAAAGTCAGCCAGCTTGACGCGGCCATTGGGTTCAATCAACAAGTTAGCGGGCTTGATGTCACGGTGGATAATTTTGTGCTCGTGCGCATACTCTAGCGCCGCCAGCAGGTCGCACATGATGCTGACCGACTCATGCAGTGCGTAGCGGTGGCCGCTGTCCAGGTAGTGTTTTAAGTCTTGTCCTTGTACATACTCCATCACCAAATATGCAATGTTGTCGTAACGGTCGCAGTCGTACACGCTAACAATATTGGGGTGCTGCAGGCGCGCAGCAGAATACGCCTCGGTGCGAAAGCGTGCCTCATATTCGGCGGCATCGGCGCGCGACAAGTTGCCCACGCGCACGGTTTTAATGGCAACTTTGCGTTTTAGGTTCGGGTCAGTGGCCTCGTACACCACGCCCATGGCCCCTGCGCCCAGCACACGCACAATATCGTAGCGACCTAGCTTGGTAGTTTCTGGCGCGATGTCAGGCATGGTTGAGGGTGCTTTCCTGCAAATTGTATGCATTGGAGTGTAACTCTCAGAAAATTATACCCAAGTGACGCACTTTCTGGCGTGGCACGCTGTCAACGTGCTCTTTACAAGTTAGGTGATGGGTCACTGCATCACTGTGGCGCAAGCTGACACCATTCAGCGCAAACGTTTTTTATCGGCTAGATCTTTGCTTTTCTTGCCGATCGCGCTGTTCTACGCAATAAGGGTGGCTTTGAAATACAGTCTTTGCACATTGTTCAAACACGCAACTGCTAAGCGAGAAAAATGATTTACCTGCACAAGCTGCTTCCGGGCCGGCGGCCACGCTAGGCAGCGCAGCATTTACGGTGCTGCTAGATTGTCTAGCATCTACCGCTGTGGGGTAGCTGGTGTTGCCGACATGTGCCGCACTGGACGATGCCTGCTTCTGCGCTGCGTCACGCTGGGTTTGCAGGCGCACTGCTGCTGCACGCGAGGCAGCCAAACGCGCAGAAGATGCTTCAGCGGCAGCCGATGATGCCGTTAAATTGGTATCACTTCGGTTGACAACACTGGGTACGGGCAATGCAGCAGTGGTAGACGTTTTAATAGCGGCTAGGGTAGGGGTTAGCTCTAGAGCTGGTGCCCGTACAGGCATTGCAGCTGGCGCATCAGTGGTTTTTGTTGCGGACGTAGTGGCAGTGGTAGATGCGGTTGCAGTCGCTATTGGCAACAGGCCTGCTTGTGCAGGAGTTTCGGTAATGACGCTGCTTGTCTGGTGACGCGCCCCTACCCAAAGCAAGCCACCGCATACAATCAGCGCTGCCAAGCCTGACAAAACTGCCCATTTTTTTTGCCGAGAAGTGCTAGTTGATACTATGGGAGTAGTGCTGCGTACCGTCAGGAGAGTATCGTCAGCTATCTCCACCATGTCTAGTGTTGCAGCAGAGGCAACTATTGTTTTGTCATAAAGTGCTTGGCCTTGACTGGCACTTGTGTCGGCCATTTTTTTCAAGCGCCGTTTAGCTAAATCAGAATACACACCCTCTGGAAAGCGCTTTAAAAAGCCTTCTAGGTCTTGCGCATCGGCAATGTCTTTTATGTCTTTCCAGTAGACCAGTTCCAGTTCTTGCGTCACGGTGCTGCTGGTATTGCTAAGGCTGTTAGACGTTGAACCACTGTTTTCAAGTGCACTTGCGCTGTGCGCTTGAAAAACTTTGTACGGGTTGGCAAGAGGCGTGATGGTGGGGTCGGCACGGCACGCTGCCGTTTGTAGTGCCTGGGCAAAGCCTTGCGCTGTTGCAAACCTATGGGTTTTGTCCTTGGCCAGCGCTTGGGCCACCACGGCGTCCAGAGCGGGCGGCAGCATGGGGTTTATGCTGCTAGGGGCAGGCGGGTCTTGGGCGGTTATTTGATTAACGATAGAAAAATAGCTATCTCCATCAAACGGCCGGCGGTCGGTCAGCAGCTGGTACAGCACGATGCCGGCTGAGAACATATCAGATGTGGCGTCTACAAAACGACCTTCTATCTGCTCGGGCGCCATGTACTTGAGCGTGCCCACCACGCCGCCTTGTGTGCGGGTGGCCTCGCCAGAATCTTGTATGCGGGCTACGCCAAAGTCGGTTAGTTTTAGCCGTCCGTCTGCCTCAATCAGCATGTTGGCTGGCTTAATATCGCGGTGAATAATTTTGTGATCATGGGCGTAACCCAGCGCTGACAACAGGTCACACATCATCCGCACCGACTGCTGCAGTGTGTAGCATTGCCCCATATCCAGGTGGTGCTTTAAATCTTGGCCTTTGACAAACTCCATCACCAAAAACGGCGTGTCGCCATCGCGGTCAGAGTCGTAGACGCTAACGATATTGGGGTGCTGCAAGCGAGCTGCAGAATGTGCCTCAGTGCGAAAGCGCAGCTCGTACTCGGCGGCCTCGTCCTTGGACAAGCTGTCTACCCGCACAGTTTTGATGGCGACCTTGCGATTAAGGTTAGGGTCACGCGCCTCGTACACCACGCCCATCGCACCTTTGCCCAGCACACGGGTAATGTCGTATCGACCTAATTTTTTAGCAGTGATGGCGCTGTCTTGCATGCGGATTGGAAATTCGGTAAAAATGCGCCTGTCGCTTTGTGACTAAAAGCAACGTATTTTACATTTCGACTAGTCTGTATGTATTGGTAGATTGAGCTAGACGTGTGCTTTATCACGCTGTGTCGATAGCACATAATTTAAGCACTGCGCACTATAGCTTCGCGTGTTACTAAAAGTACTACATCTTCACCGCCAGAAGTGTCTAGCCACATGACCTCTAGGTCAGGAAAGGCGCGTTCAAAATGCTCGCGCTCGTTGCCAATCTCTAGCACCAGCACACCCTGCGCACTTAGCTTAGCTGGCAGCGCGCGCAGCAGGGGACGAACAAAGTCCATGCCATCTGCACCCCCGGCCAGCGCTATCTGCGGCTCGGCCAGGTATTCTGCAGGTAGGGCGGCCATGCTGCTACTGTTGACATACGGCGGGTTGCACAGCACCAAGTCGTAAGGCCCCGCGCACTGGGCCAAACCGTCTGACGTGATAGTGGAAATGCGCTGCGCCAAACCATGTTTGTCAATGTTAATACTTGCTACCGTCAGTGCGTCAGTACTGATGTCGGCTGCGTCTACTGTCACGTCGGGGTAGGTCATGGCTGCCAGCACGGCCAAGCTACCGTTACCAGTACACAGATCTAATACTTTCAGCGTGTTGTCACCCAGCCACGGGTCAATGCTGCCGTCGGCCAATAGCTCAGCAATAAAGCTGCGCGGCACGATAGCCCGCTCGTCTACATAAAACGGCACACCTTGCAACCACGCCTCTTGCGTCAGGTACGCAGCAGGCTTGCGGGTATCTATGCGTGCTCTTAAAATAATAGCTGCTTGAGCAGCATCTACGGCTTCAACGGCATTATTTGCCACTGAATCTAGGTCATCTAGCGGGTACTTTAGTGTCCACAGCACTAGCCAGGCGGCCTCGTCAAAAGCATTGGTGGTGCCATGGCCGTAGCCTACGCCTGCGGCCTCTAGCTGCCGGGCGCTTTGTTCAATCAATTCAATCACAGTCATATCTTGATTGTAAGGATTGAAAATTTACAAAACTTCGCGGCTTTAGCTGACTCCAAAACGTCTCTGTTTATGACAAGATCATGTTGAAAGGACTCAAACCATGCAACACGAAGTGACTGATGACATAACTAGTGAACTAACCGATGAAGGGCTGGTAGACATAACCCCCGCAATGGTGCTGCAGCATTACGACAGCGCCCAGCTGTGGCCCGCTATGTCTCAAATCGACGTAGCCAGCGCCTACCAATGCGCATTAGCCGTGCGGGCATTGCGCGTAGCGCGCGGCGAGGTGCCGCGTGGCTACAAAATAGGTTTTACCAACCGCAGCATTTGGCCCCGCTACAACGTGCACGCGCCCATCTGGGGCACGGTGTACGACACTACTTTAAGTTTTTGTGACGAGCTAGGCACTATGCATCTAGAAGGCATGAGCCAGCCGCGCATTGAACCCGAAGTAGTGTTTGCCCTGCGCGCCACACCGCCCCAAGGCGCTAGTTTGTTTGACCTGTTTAACTGCCTTGACTGGGTGGCTCCTGGCTTTGAAATAGTGCAGTCCCACCACATCGACTGGAAGTTTGCCGCAGCCGACGCTGTGGCCGATGGCAGCTTGCATGCGCGCTTGCTAGTAGGCGCCAAGGTGCCCGTACGCGGTGTGGCCGCCACCGCGCTAGCACTGTGCGCAGCACTGGCCACTACCAGCGTACGCCTAAGCCAAGATGCCAAGGTGATCGATAGTGGGGCAGGCGCCGCTGTACTAGACGACCCACTGCAAGCGTTGCTGCATTTTGTGCGCGAGATTCAGCTTTGCCCGGGTGCTCCCAGCTTGCAAGCGGGTGATGTGATTACCACTGGCACCTTGACTGATGCTTGGCCAGTGAAAGCCGGGCAAACTTGGGCCGCAGACTTTGACACTGTGCTGCCCAGGATAGAGGTGGCGTTTAGCTAAAGTGCTCGCTTCGCACGGATATTTTCATTAAGCTCAAACTGATTTAAAATAAATCAAAGCTGTAGGACAAGCTGCAGCTATTAATAGGCAGAAAATGACGATTACTAAAAACGCAAGTGGTCTCAATGACATGGTGTCGCATGTGATGCGTCGCATTCATGATGGAAAGCTGCGCCCTGCCGATCAGATGCCAAGCGAAAACGAGTTTGCCAAGGAGTTTAATGTTGCGCGAGGCTCTGTAAGGGAGGCCTTTAAGGCACTGGAAGCCTTGGGAATTTTAGAAACTGCGGTTGGCAAGCGCGCCAGAGTCGGGCGTCTGAATGGCGAAGTAATGGCAATACTTGTGAACAACGCTGTAGAAACCATGCAGGTCAGCGTTCAGCAGACGCTGGATCTTCGCCGCACTTTGGAAATGCGTACAGCAAGGATAGCCGCCCTGAGGCGAAGCGATCAGAGCCTGATCAAAATTGCAGACGCGGCTAAACGCATGCGAATTGCCCGTGGTGACCTCGTAAATCAGACCGCTGCAGACATAGATTTTCACGTTGCCATTGCTGAGGCAACTGGAAATCCTTTGTACACAATGTTGATTGAATCTTTTCAGCTGGTTATGCAGAAAACCTGCCCAATTGGCTGGAACAGCCGACCGAACGAATTAATGCGTGATTCGATTTTCAACATGCATGACGCTATTGTTGATGCGATCCGAAAGCAAGATGCCAACGCCGCCGAGCTGGCTATGGCATTGCATTTCGACAACACAGTTCAATCGCTCATCTCAGCTGGCGTAGCCTGACAGCCATCCACTGATTAGCAGCGCTAATCAGCCTAACGACTTTATCTAATTACGTTTTTCATTCCGCTTACTGGGATGGGTGCATAGCTGCGCTTGCTGTGGATACACCTCAACGATAAACAGCATAGTTAAACAAGTAAAAAGTCCAAATTCTCAAAATTACTTGCTTAATTCATATTATTAAGTACAATCCTGTCCTACAGGTTAAGCTGTATATTTCAATAATCGCATAAACGCTTCAAAATAATGTACTGGGAGGTACGGTGAAAATAACCAGCATCGAAACTCTGCGACCCAAAGAGCACCCTAACGTGCTCTGGGTTCAAGTTCATACTGATGAAGGCATTACAGGGCTGGGTGAGACTTTTTATGGTGCCGCGTCTGCCGAAGCCTACATTCATGAATGGGCTGTCCACAAATTATTGGGCAAGAATCCTTTGCAAATTGACCGTCTTGCCAAAGAGCTCGTTGGCTATCTCGGGTTTCGCAGCTCAGGGGCCGAGGTACGTGGAAATTCTGCAATAGACATTGCACTGTGGGACATTTTTGGCAAAGTTACAGGCCAGCCCATATACCAACTATTAGGTGGTCAAACCCGTGAACGTATTCGCACCTACAACACGTGCGCTGGTAGTGACTATGTGCGCTCAACTAAACAGCAGTCTGTAAGTAATTGGGGGTTACCAATATCCAAGCCGGGGCGCTACGACGATCTCAATGCATTTTTGAACCATGCTGACGAACTAGCCTTGGATTTGCTGGAATCAGGTATTACTGCCATGAAAATATGGCCGTTCGACCCTTATGCAGAATCTAGCGACGGCCTTTACATTTCTGGCCCTGACCTTGAAAAAGGCTTGGAGCCCTTTCGCAAAATACGCCAAGCTGTCGGCAACAAGATGGACATCATGGTGGAATTTCATTCCTTGTGGACTCTACCGCCAGCGCTGCAAATTGCCGACCGCTTGGCTGAATTCAATACTTTTTGGCATGAAGACCCCATGAAGCTGGACAGCATGAGTGGGTTTAAACGCTATGCAGACCGTAGCAAGGCACCACTTTGCGTATCAGAGACATTGGCAATGCGCGGTAGTTTTCTAGACTTGCTGCGCACCGATGCAGTTGGCGTGGTGATGTTGGATATTTCTTGGTGCGGCGGTCTGTCTGAGGCGCGCAAGATCGCCAGTATGGCGGAGGCGTGGCATTTGCCAGTGGCACCACATGACTGTACAGGTCCTGTAGTGCTCACCGCCTCCACCCACTTGTCTCTAAATGCTCCTAACGCACTTATCCAAGAGTCTGTGAGAGCTTTTTATAACGGCTGGTACAAAGACGCGGTCACAGCGCTGCCCGAAGTGAAAAATGGCTACATCACGGTGCCCCCAGGGCCGGGATTAGGCTTGGAATTAGTTCCGGACATTCATAAGGTCATGACGGTCGAATCTCGAATAACCAAGACCGCAAGCTAAAAATAATTATCAGCAAGGAAGTTTGCGCATCCATGCTGAATGAATTGACACAGTGATGGAGCATGTGCCTTTCACTGAGTTGATAAAGCGCTAGGAAAAAGTAAGCACACGGCATAGCCGTTTACCCAATTTACAACTTAGGAGATTATCTAAATGAAAAAATCCATCATTTCAATGGCTGTTGCCGTCTCACTGGTCACCGCTGTATCCTCTGCATGGGCGCAAAATAAATTGCGCATCAATATGGTGGTGCACTCGTCGTCCACTAATGCATTTTGGCAACCTGTAAAGCGGGGCATGGAAGATGCGTGCAAGCTTTATAAAGCCGACTGTCAGCTTATTTTTGCCCAGAAAGAAGGCGACACAGCAAATCAGTTACGCAACTTCCAAACATCTGTGGCTCAAAAAGTGGATGCTATTGTCGTCACCATTACTGACAATAAAGCATACGATCAACCTGTTGAAGACGCTGTTAAGCAAGGCATCACTGTACTAGCATTCAATGTGGACGACACCGAAGGTGCCGAAGGTAATAAACGTTTGGCATTCGTTGGACAGAGTTTTGTAGATGCGGGCTATGCACTAGAAAAATCTATGGAGCAGCATTACCCTGCTACAGGTCCAATTCATGTATTGGTAGGAATTTCTGCACCCGGTCAAAACTGGTCAGAATCGCGGGGCAAAGGCGTCATGAAGGCATTGGATGAATTCAAGGCAAAAAATCCAACTCGTCCATTAACCTATGAGCGCATTGACTCAGGCACGGACTTAAACATCACTACCCAGCGCGTAACAGCATATCTGGACAAAAATCCAAAAACTAACGCCTACTTTGACACAGGCTTTTGGGAGGCGGGTGTTGCTCAGGCACTAAAGTCAAAAAACGTTGCACCTGGAAAGATTACCTTGTCTGGGTTCGACCTGGTCCCTGCTGTGCTTGACCGCATGGAAGAGGGCTATATTCAAGGCACTGTAGACCAGCAACCGTACCTTCAAGGCTATTTGCCAGTGGCTCAAATTGCCTTGATGAAGCAATACAAACTGTCTGCTTGGGACGTTAATACGGGTAACAGCATCATTACGAAAAAAGATGTTGCAGCCGTACGGGAGCTGTCTGGTAAAGGCTTGCGCTAGTTAGCAAAAGTCTTTGGCGAACCATACCAAGTTCGCCCCTCCCGGTAATGCAAGGCAACTATGCGCAAACTATTACAGTCCGTTTTTTCCAGGCCAGAGATGGGGGCCTTGCTGATGCTCATCGCGTTGACTTTATTCTTTGAGATATTGCCGCGCGTTACGCAAGGCCAAGCATGGACTTTTATCAACGAAAACAACTTGCGCAATTTACTAAGCGTACTTCCAGAATTAGGACTCATCACTATTGGAGTAACACTGTTGCTGATTGTCAAAGAATTTGATCTTTCGGTAGGTTCATTGTCAGCGCTCACGCCCGTACTGATGTTTGAAATGATGAACGAGGGAAGTCGGTTGCTAAACTTCGGCGTTGGGCCGTGGGTTGCCATACCACTTGCACTGGCAGTTGCGGCAGGCGTTGGTTACCTCAATGGGTGGATAACTTTGAAATTTAAAATCCATTCGTTTGTTACCACACTGGGCATGCTCTTTGTTGTGCGCAGTCTGGCGGTAGTGGTTACCGACGGCTTCCCGCCATCAACTCCGGCGCTGGCTCCCATTTTATTATCACAAACAACTGTTTTGGGGATGAGCTTGCCGCTTTGGATATTTGGTTTTGTAGCAGTGCTGGCAGCCATTTTGCTCGGCAAGACCAACTTTGGTAATTGGATGTATGCAACAGGTGGCGACGAGGGGTCCACGCATTGTGTAGGAGTTAAAACAGACCGTGTCAAATTAATCACGTTCATGATGTGCTCCGTGCTGGCAGGCTTGTCCGGAATTTTGGTAGCTTTGCGCATGGCAACTGCCACCCCTAGTTCTGGTGACGGTGCTGAACTAGAGGCTTTGGCCGCCACCGTTATTGGTGGGGCATCTTTGCAAGGTGGTATAGGAACTATCGTCGGCGCTATTGTTGGCACAGCCATTATTCGGTCCATCGATGTCGGTTTGATTGTTGCCCGCGTGGATTCTAATTGGTTTAAATTTGCCGTTGGTGCGCTGCTGATTATTGCTGTGATCTTTAATACCCAGATACGCCAATGGGCTCGAAAAATTAAAATTGAAGTCAAGGCAACTGAGGACGGGAAGTAGATATGGCCGCAGAAAACTCACCGCTTATTCCCGTTATATCCTGCCGCGGACTAGATAAGTGGTACGCAGGAGTTCACGCGCTGAAACTGGTGGACTTGGATATTTATCAAGGAGAAATTATCGGCCTAGTGGGAGACAACGGCGCCGGCAAGTCCACGTTGATTAACATTCTGTCAGGCGCTCACCCCCCGGATGCTGGAGAGATTCTGGTGGAGGGTCATGTGGTCAAGATTGACTCCACTCGCAAGGCGATTGATCTTGGTATTGAGACGATATACCAGCATACTGCCATGGTTCAGACATTGAGCATAGCGCGCAACATTTTCTTGGGACGAGAAATAGTGTCTTTCCATGTAGGTGGGTTAGGGTGGATTAACCACAGCAAGATGCGCTCCGAGGCTACGCGCGCCTTGGCTTTGGTAGGTCAAGAGGCACGTTCACCAGATGCCATTATTGGTGAGCTTTCTGGTGGACAGCGTCAGGGTGTGGCCATTGCTCGGGCAATGTACTTCAAGTCCAAAGTGATGATCTTGGATGAGCCAACCAACCATCTGGCGGTGAAAGAGATTAACCGAGTGCTTGACTTTGTGCGCCAACTTAAAGAGCAGGGCGTTACTGTCATTTTTATTAGCCATAATATTTACCATGTCTATCCCATATGTGACCGCATTGTGATGATGGCACGCGGCGCAAAAGTTTTGGATACCCCTAAAAGCGGCACTTCCATTGACGACATTCACGCTAAGCTAGGTGCATGACAAAAATTCTTTGGAAAGAAATAAGCTTATGAAAACTGCAGTGACGCTGGCTGGAAAGACGGTATTGCTTACTGGCGCGCTAGGATCGTTAGGAAGAGCACAGGCCACGGCTTTAGCCCAAGCGGGGGCTCAACTTTACCTAGTTGACCGTCCAAATTTCGCGTCTGAGGGCGAGGCGTTTGCAGCGCAGCTTGGGGTAGCAAAATACATTGGGCAGGACTTGAGTTTGCTTGCCGACGCTAGGGCTCGGTTTGCCGAACTGGATGTTGACATACTAATTAACAATGCTGCGCTGATTATTAACCGTCCTTTTGAAGAGTTCTCACTGCAAGAATATGAGGACCAGATTCGCGTAAATTCTTCTGCTGCGTTTGCACTAACGCAAGCTTGTGCAGCCGCCATGAAACGAAAAGGCTACGGCAAAATTATAAACTTTTGCTCCTTGACACTGAACGGTCGATGGGACGGGTACGTTCCTTATGTTGCATCTAAAGGTGCAATGCTCGGGCTGACCAAGTCACTCGCACGGGAGCTGGGGCCACACGGAATCCGAGTTAACGCTGTGTCACCAGGCGCTGTGGTATCAGATGCAGAAGCACGGGTGTTTGGCGATCGACTGCAACAATATAACGACTGGATTATTGAAAACCAGTGCATCAAGTCACGCATTCAACCTGACCATATTGCAGACTTGGTTTTGTTTCTGTGCTCGCCAGCTTCAGACATGATTACCGGACAGAACTTAGCAATTGATGGTGGCTGGTAGGGTAGTAACCATGGCCCAGGCAGATCTGCGCTGCGTTGTAGCGGCTGGCGACCGAGTGGGTGAAAGCCCGGTGTGGTCGAAAACGGATGGCAGCGTGTATTGGACAGATGTATGTCGATTTTTAGTGCATCAATTTGCTGTTAGCGACGAAACTTTTCGAACTTGGATATTTGATGAGCCTGTGGTGGCGTTATCGCTGAGCAGTGAGCCGGGTCGTTGGCTTGTAGCGCTTGGGTCGCGCCTAATATGGTGGTGGCCCACAACTGACCGCCGTGTTGACCACGGTTTTGTGTTGCCTGGCTATCCCCACGTACGCCTTAATGATGGCCGGGCTGACCCAATGGGTAACTTTTGGATAGGCTCAATGCGCAACAACCTTATGCCAAACGGCGACTTGACCAGTGCGGGTGGTACCGATGGCGTGATGTACCGTATCAGCCCCGCCGGGCTGGTTAGCGAACACATTAAAGGCCTGGGCATTTCGAACACCGTGTGCTGGAGCCCGGATGGAGGCACTTTCTACACTGCCGATACATTAGCCAACGCAGTGTGGGCCTATACATTTGATGTGCGCAATGCAACACTAGGGCAGCGCCGCAATTTTTTGATCGACCACAGCGAAGGTCTGCCCGATGGGTCGGCTATGGATGCAGCTGGCTACTTGTGGAACTGTCGGTTTGGTGGCGGCAGTGTAGTGCGGGTGGCGCCAGACGGCAGCATAGACCGCATCGTTCGTTTGCCGGTGCTAGACATTACATCGGCATGCTTTGGTGGCCATGACTTAAAAACCTTGTTCATAACTTCTGCAGCTGTACTACACCATTCGGGCGAAAGACTAGCGGGGTCTTTGTGGGCTCTTGCATGTGACACTCCCGGACTTGCAGCCAACAAGGTTAAGATTACAGTGTGAGTACCTTGCATGAACAGCCCTTGATCGTGCTGCGAGACGACTACGCCGAGGTAGGTGTAGCGCCGGCTTGGGGCGGTGCACTGACATGGTACAACTGGCTGTCTGGCGCGAATAACCAAAGAACACCAATATTGCGGCCATGGAACCCCGAGGGGAATGAAACACCTGATCCATTTAGTTTAGCTAGCAACGTGATGGTTCCATGGTGCAACCGAATAGGTGGCGACGGCTTCATGTTTGAGGGGCGCTATTACCCAGTCAAACCCAACCTGGCCAACGAAGCTTTTGCAATACACGGCAACGGCTTTTCGTCTGCATGGACAGTCGCGCAACTGCAGTCCACCAAAGTGCAAATGACTTTAGAAAGCAGCACGCTTGCTGCGTTTGTGTACAAAGCGCAGCTGAGCTACGAATTAAAGGCTGGTGCGCTGTGTATGACGCTAGCAGTTACTAATTGTGCTGATGAAGCTGCGCCATACGGGTTTGGATTTCACCCGTGGTTTGCCAGGCAGCACGATACACAGCTGCAATTCGATTCGGAATTTTATTGGACAGAATCTAAAGATTTTTTGCCCTTGGACCGCATAGCATGTTCTACCAGCGACGTACGCGACTTCAGGTCCATGCGGCCCGTGCCTGATAGCTGGACTAACACAGCTTACGAGGGATGGAACCACAATGCAACTGTGTACACCCCTAGCCTGGAAACGATGGTTCATATTGAAGCGTCAGACTCGCTTGGCAACTTAATGGTCTACAGCCCAAACGCAGCAGCTAATTTTGTGTGCGTTGAACCCATGTCCCACCTACCTAATGCACACAGGATGTCTGGTTTGGCAAAAGGGGCTGATCTGAACCGTCTTGAGAAAGGCCAAACTCTTGAGGGATCTATCTGGATACGCCCAAGCCGTACTAGCTGTGGGCGATGATAGTTGCACTGAAGTCAGTACCGGCTAATTCTGGGTAGGCCCTTATGTAAGCCTAAGCTTTCACATGCATGGCAAAAAATGCCATCGTTCGCTCCCACGCTTGCTTAGCTGCAGCGGCGTCAAAACGCGGGGTGGTGTCGTTGTTAAACCCATGCTGTGTACCCGCATAGGTATGCGCCTCGTACTTTGCGCCAGCGCCTTTTAACGCGGCCTCGTACGCAGGCCAAGCCGTGTTGATCCGCTCGTCCACACCTGCAAAGTGAATTTGCAATGGCGATTTCACCTTGGCTGCATCTGTCGCCGCTGGATGGTTGCCATAAAACGGCACCGACGCTGCCAAATCAGGCACGCGGGTAGACAGCATGTGAGCTATGCCGCCGCCATAGCAAAAGCCTGTCACGCCTATCTTGCCTGTCGTATCAGCCCGCGCTTTAAGCCAGCCCATGGCCGCTACAAAGTCTTCGCTGGTTTTCTTTTGGTCTAGCTTGGCAAACGCCTCGCGTGCTTTGTCTTCATCACCCGGGTAGCCGCCCAGCGGGGTCAGCGCATCGGGCGCAAACGCCATGTAGCCGTCTAGCGCAATGCGGCGAGTAATGTCTTCAATATGTGGGTTAAGGCCACGGTTTTCATGCACTACCAAAACGGTGGGCAGCTTGGCCGTGCCCGCACTGGCTGGGCGAGCCAAGTAGCCCTTTACCGTGCCTGTGCCTTGCGGTGACTCAAAGCTGACCGTTTCAATCTTTAGCCGCTTGTCGTCTTTGGGCACCACCTGGCCGCGTGCAAAGTCAGGGCTTAGCGCGGCTAGCAGGCCAGCAGCGGTGACGCCCGCCTTGGCAAACTTCTCGGCTCCACGCAAAAAGCCGCGCCGGTCAATACCGCCGTGCACATACGCGTCAAACAACACCAGCAGCTCTTGGTCAAAATCTTTTGCGGTAAGGCGGGGTGAAGAAGTTGTCATGGTCATGGCGATGCGTCCTGTAAATATTGCAGCTTATCGCTAAGTTTGATCAAAATCAATCATTGTGGGTTTTCTATTGCAACTGCGTAACAACAGTGTAAATTTAGTACTAAGTATTGCTTTATTACGTTAACATTTCTTAATTGCTTTAAGAGAAGTAATTATGATTAAAACTATCGCATTCGCTGCAATATGTGTCGGTACGGGTTTAGCCCATGCCCAAGACAAATGGGTAGTGGGACAGTCCGCACCGCTGTCAGGCGGCAACGCCAAATTTGGCCAAGACATTCGCGATGGTGCCCAAGCGTACTTTGCTACGCTCAACGCCAAGGGCGGTGTGCAAGGCCGCAGTATTGAGCTGGTAAGTTTGGACGATAAAAACGACCGCAAACTTGCCGGGGAGAACGCTAAAACTTTGTTGGCTAACAAGGACATAGTGGCGTTATTTGGCTTTGCCTCAGCCACCCTTAGCCTAGATGCTTTGCCCCAAGCAGAGAGCAAAGAAGTGCCCTTCTTCGCACCTTTTTCAGGTGCTAACGCGGTGCGAGGCAACAGCCCGGTGCTGTTTACGCTGCGCGCCTCGTACGAAGAAGAATTGCAGAAAATGCTTAATTTTTGGACCAACTTGGGCCTGACCAGCGTGGTGGTAGTGCACTACAACGACGAAGTGGGCAAGCAAAACTTAGCTGTGGTTAGCGAATATCTTAAGAAAATCAATCTGGTACCCAAAGCGCTGGCCCTTAACCGCAATGCCGCGGTGGGCAAAGCCGAGGTGCAGGCATTGCTGGCTCTGCAACCCTCCGTCATCATTAATACGGTGCTATCAGGCCCAGCAGCGCAGCTGCAAAAAGACCTGGTGGGTATGAACCGCATCATTCCCGCGTCTAGTTTGTCGTTTGTGGGAGCTGATCAATTTATCACTGCAGCAGGCCCTGCCAGTGCGGGCGTATCTATTACCCAAGTGGTGCCTAACGCCAACTCTCAGCTACCAGCCGTGCGCGAGTGTGCCAAGGCGCTAGAGCTGGCGGGCAGCAAAACACCCATGAACTCTACCCAGCTAGAGGCTTGCCTGGGCGCCAAGGTGCTGGCCGAGGGCATTCGCCGTGCGCGCAAGCCCGTGACCGCACAAACTGTGTTGGCAGCGCTAAGCAACTTAGGCGCGTATGACCTAGGTGGCTATAAAATCAGCTTTGCACCCGGCGCACAGCACGGTAGCAAGTTTGTAGAGCTGGCCATGGTCACGCGAGAGGGCAAACTGTCTAGTCGTTGACTTTTTTGCGTCGGGTCGTCCTTTAGCTACTAGATACTAAGTGAATATGACCCAACTGCAATTTGCCTCCCGCCTAGACAACGTTAGCACCTCCGCCATCCGCGAGATTTTCAAACTACTGGGCCGCTCCGGAATCATTAGCTTTGCGGGCGGCTTCCCAGACCCTGCGCTGTTTGACGTAGAAGGCATACGCGAGGCTACAGGCCTGGCGCTGGGCGATGCTACTGCAGGCGCAGTGCTGCAATACGGCGCTACCGAAGGCTGGGGGCCGCTTAAAGACGCTTTAGTCGACCTGATGGCGGCCAAAGGCATTACCGTCAAACCCGACGGCCTGATCACCACCACCGGCAGCCAGCAAGCGCTAGACCTGATAGGCAAAACCATGATCAGCCCCGGCGACAAAGTCATCGTCGAAGGCCCCACGTTTTTAGCCACCATCCAGTGCTTTAAACTCTATGGCGCAGACCTGATCAGCGCGCCCATTGATGGCGACGGCGTGATGGTAGATGAGCTAGAAAAATTGATCATCCAGCACAAACCCAAGCTCGTCTACCTCATACCCACCTTTGGTAACCCCAGCGGCGCCATGCTAACCCTAGAACGCCGCAAAAAAATATTGCAACTGGCCATAGACCACAAAGTGCTGCTAGTAGAAGACGACCCGTATGGCGAGCTGTACTTTGACCAACCACCGCCCCCCAGCATCATGGCGCTGGCCAACGACATGCCCGAAGCCAAGCCCTACTTGGCCTACTGCGGCAGCTTTAGCAAAGTGCTGTCCCCCGGCCTGCGCGTGGGCTGGATGATAGCCCCGCTCCAGCTGCTGGCCAAAGCAGTGATGTGCAAACAATTTAGCGACGCCCACACCAGCAACCTAAGCCAAGCCATAGCTGCCAACTACGTGCAGCTAAAAGACGGCCAGCAGAGCCGCTTGGACAAAAGCCTAGCCGTGGTACGCACCACCTACGCCCAGCGCGCCCACACCATGGCTGCGTGTCTGCAGCGCCAGCTAGGCAGCGCGCTCACCTACACCCAGCCCCAAGGCGGCATGTTCTTTTGGACCCGCCTCACCGGCAAGCCCACCCCGGGCAGTGCAGTAGCCACCAGTCAAGACGCCACAGCGTATGCCAAACGCGCCCCCGACCACGGCATAGCCTTTGTCCCCGGCGCACCGTTCTTTGCGAATAACCCGGATAACGCTACGCTGCGGTTGAGCTATGCGACTTCGGATTTGGGGAAGATTGAGGAGGGGGTTAGCAGGCTGGCGAAGGCGCTGCCTGTATGAAATCCCCGAAGAACGTTGAAAACTTGGAATGCCAAATTGGCATCACAAGTTCACATGCCCAGGCAGCAAAGGTAAAGAAGCTTGGGGCGATGTGGTCACAGCCTGTGACCACATCGAGCGCTAAAACAGTAACTCATCACAAGCTGTGATGAGATGCTTGGGCGCTTTCCCGATGAGGTCACAAACTGTGACCTCAAATGAAAAAGACACTTGCGGTGTTACCCCTTGGCTGACCATTTTGTTGACGTCAATAAAATGGTCAATACGGGCTCATAAAATCAGCTAACCTAGACGCTATATTTATGAGCCAACTCACCACCACCAGCTTCACCGAAATCGTCCAACTGATCTCCTCCGCCAAGCAGCGGGCCATTCAGGCGGTGAACACCTCGCTGATTGACCTGTACTGGCAGGTGGGCGAGATCATCAGTGGCAAGATTGCGTCAGCAGAGTGGGGCGACGGCGTGGTGAACCAGCTGGCTGAGCACATAGCCCAAACCCAGCCCGGCCTGCGCGGCTTTACCCGGCCCAACCTGTTCCGCATGCGGCAGTTTTACGAAACTTACAAGGATGATGCAAAAGTCTCACCACTGGTGAGACTTTTGCCGTGGACACACAACATCATCATTCTGAGTCAGTCCAAACGCCCAGAAGAACGCGAGTTTTACCTGCGCATGGCAACACAGGAGAAATGGGGCAAACGCGAGCTAGAACGCCAGTTTAAAACGGCGCTTTTTGAGCGCACAGTTTTAAACCCCGTAAAAGTCTCACCAGCGGTGAGACTTTTACAGCCCGAGGCTCTAAACGCCTTCAAAGACGCCTACATGCTCGAATTCCTGGGCCTGCAAGGCGACCACAGCGAATCCGACCTGCACCAAGGCCTGCTCGCCAAGCTCAAAGCCTTTCTGGGCGAGCTGGGCCGCGACTTTTGCTTTGTAGGCTCGCAGTTCCCCGTGCAAGTAGGCGGGCGCGACTTTGCGCTAGACCTGCTGTTCTTTCACCGCAGCCTTAACTGCCTGGTCGCCATCGAGCTCAAAGTGGGCCGCTTTGAACCCGAGTACCTGGGCAAACTGTCCTTCTACCTAGAAGCCCTAGACCGCGACGTGCGCAAACCCCACGAAAACCCCGCTATCGGCGTGCTGCTGTGCGCCAGCAAAGACGACGAAGTGGTGGAATACGCCCTAAGTCGCACCGCGTCGCCCGCCTTGATAGCGCAATATGAAACGCAATTGCCGGACAAGGCACTGCTGCAGAGTAAGTTGCATGAGTTTTATTTGCAGAATGTAGGCATTAAAGATAACAAAGCATGACACAAAATAATGTCGCAGAAGGCGCAATTGATACGGGTCTATCCGGCGTAACTATTCGTCCAATTTGGGCAATAGATCGAGCTTTGAAGATTAGCGAAAAAGAGCCAAATGATTTGTTGCAACTTGAAAGCCTAATTCGCGAAACACTTAAGAGCTATCTGTCGATAGTACGGGCCTTCGAGCTATCGACTGAATCTAATATTTCAACTGTTGAACTTCTAGTTCGTGCCGCATCAGTTGATCTGGTAGCCGCATGCGAAATGGCTAGAAGCGGTTACATGAAACAAGCGTACACACTGTGGCGATCGTGGTACGAGCAAGTTATATTTGCGCTCTATTTCTTAGAGGCACCCCTACATCGAGAAGCTTGGAAGTTCTCCGAAACTGTTTCGCAAGCTGATTCTCCAAATTACCGTCTAATGCTACATCAACTTTTAAATGATTCAGGTGAACGTCATGCTTTTGCACTGGTATATGCTGATCGATATGCAAAGCTAATACAGATTTTCAAAGCAAGTAATCCGCCAAGAGAGCAGGCACCAATCAAGCGAGCGGCGCGAATATTGACTCAATTAAGTCAAGGTGTACACGGTACATTTCGTCCAAAATCGATGGAGTCTCTTGCAGATGTTTGTTTGCAACTAAAGAAACACGGCACTCCGACACTAAGAAATGCTTGGGATGTGGTGTCGGAGTTGTGGTTACTTTTTATTGTTAATGTGATAGCTCTACCAGAGAATGAGATGAATCAAATGCGAAATGGCTCTTTAACTGAAGACCAAATCGCGAAGCACTTCGAGTTTGCGAGTAAAGAACTTTATTTACTTAATCTACCCTTTAAAACAGCTTTTCAAAGTTTAAAAAATGGCTAACTTTTCACTTCAACTTCAGGCAGACAACTTGCCGATTGACATCATTGATAAACTTTTGGTGGAAGGGCCTTGGAAACCAGTTATGAATCGAATGACTACAGCTGAAAACTTGTTAATTGAGGGATGTAGGGGCGTAGGTAAAACTATGCTTATGCGTACTGCAGCTCAGAGGTTACAGATCGAGTGTAAAGCGGGAGGCAAAATTCTGGGTGTGCACTCAACTTTCAAGAGATATTTAGCCACCTTGCCACCTCCATCAAAGAATGAAGAACATGTTAGTTTGGCAAATTTTAGAGCGTGGATTAATGCAAGAATCTTGAGCGCAGTAAAGGAAGCTGTAGCGCAAGTGCGTGGTCAAGATTTTCTGAAAAATACTGGCGATCTCGGGCTAATAGAGTGGAACAAGGTCGTAGGAATTCTAGAAACTACATATCGCGGAGACTTTGATGTTGAGTCGCTATTAAATGACGTTGGCTTGCCGCGTCACTCATTAGCTGGACTGCAAGGATATACATACACGTCATCGTTGCTGAAAAATGTAGTTGAGACACTTGAGTTAGATTTGTTAGTACTTTTTTTGGATGATGCAGCTCACGCATTAGATACACGTGCGCAAGGTGCCTTTTTTACTGCTGTCAAATCGCTATATGACCCAAGGCTTGCTTTCAAAATATCTGTTTATCCTGCCGTAACACGATACGGATTAGACTTCAGTTATGGACATGATGCTGTTGTGGTGTCGCTCGGAGAAGTTCCTAAAAAAGAAAATGCAAATGCATTCCGTGATTTACTTGAAAAACGAAAACAATTTGCAGATGATGAAGGTAAGCTTTTACTAGAAACGCTTCTAAATAATACCTCTTGGCCAGAGTTGCTTTTTTATTGTTCAAATGCCAATCCAAGGAGTTTACTTAAGTTAGTTGCACAAGTACAAACGCAACTTGGTGCTCGTCAAGCTTCTGATATGCGGTTCGAAGATATACGTCTAGCAATCACAACTGTAATGGATAGGCATCTAGACAACATGGTTCCAGGTGTCATCAAAGATTTAGACCCACGGTTGCTGAAGGCATCCGAATTTTTGCTCGAAGAGTTTCGTCAAAAGATTGCAGAAAAGCCAGGGCCCTATGAATCTGGAAAGCCAAGGGGATATCTAGCCGTTACGAATTCAATGCAAGTGCCATATTTGTGTCAAGCCGCTATTAAACTTTTAGTTGCGGCGAACGTCATTATTCCAGAGGGGCCTGCACGTTTGAGTAAGAGGGAGACAGGAACGTTGTATCTTTTGCATCCTGGCTTTATCTATCGTGATAACGTTATCGCTTCACATATAAGAGGGACTTTATCAGCTGCAGATTGGCTTACATTTTTCGATGGGTTGTCTAGTCGTGTTCATGCTGAAATTACAAAAAGTGCGGAGTTATGGGCTGAAATCATTTCCGAATTGAGTGAAGAGCCTTCAACAAAATGTGATAACGGACACCCAATGATGGCAGATCGAGTGTCTTGCGAAGTCTGCGGCGCTGCACCTGTTGTGGTGTCACCAGTCAGAATTTTGTTAGACAAAGATATTGACGTACTTGATCTTTCTGACGCAATAAAAGAGCGGCTGCGTGCAAAGAATTTCAAGACTGTGCGCGCCTTATTTGAGGCCACGGATTCTGAAATTGATGATGTTGAATATATTGGTACTGTCCGTACAGTTCTAATTCGAAACGTCGTTAGTGCTGCTGTTGATGAGTTCGTTGCAGGGTAGTGACTAAAAATTTGTTAAGTATTGCTAATACCTAAAGTTGAAATGAAATCAAACTCCACCACCTTGGTCTACTCCACCGAAACCGGCCGCATCTGCCCCGATTGCAGCCAGCCGGTGGCGCAGTGCCAGTGTGCGGCCAACCAGCGGGATGCGGCGGCTGCGGCTGGTGCGTCTGCCGATGGCGTGCTGCGGGTGCAGCGCGAGACCAAGGGGCGGGGCGGCAAAAGCGTGACGCTGGTGCGCGGCTTGGCGCTGGATGCTGCGGCGCTGGCCGCTTTGGGCAAACAGCTCAAAGCCGCCTGCGGGTCGGGCGGCACGGCCAAGGACGGGGTGATAGAAGTGCAGGGCGACCATGTGGTCACGGTAATGGCGGCGCTGGCCAAGCTGGGGTATGCGGTGAAGCGCGCTGGCGGTTGATTTAGCCTGTTTTGCAGGTGCTTTTTTAAGACTAAATGGGCCTGTAACCCAAGTAAAACACGCCCAAGCAGCTATTGAATCTATAGTAATCTACACAGCTTCTAGCCGCTGCACCATGTCTGGAAACTGCGCCACCATGCGTATCAGCAGGGCGGCTTGGGCGTTGGGTTTGGCGCGGCCTTGTTCCCAGTTTTCTAGCGTGCGCGGGTTGGTGCGCAGGTAGCGCGCAAACACGGGGCGCGACAGGTGCAGCTGCTCGCGCACACTGACAACGTCTTGTGGCAACAGCACTGGGGCGGGTTTGCTTTGTACCTTGAAGGTGCGCAGGGTGAGCTTGCCTTCGCGCTGCTTCCCCAGGGCATCAAAGCCCTCGGTCAGTTCGGCAAAAAGATCGCGTTTCTTGGTCATGTTGGTTAGTGTACGTTACTTGCGTATCTCTACGGGAAGGGGCAAACCAGTGCAACGCGGGCTGGAGTTCAATGAAAAACACCCGCTGACTTTAGAAAGTAGAGCGGGTGCTTGGAATAAGTGTTGAGAGATATAGGATGAACCGAACCACCACACCGCATGAAGCCGACTTTTGTCTCTCAAGGCCTAATTCTAGCGTCTACACCACCGAAACAGGCCGCATCTGCCCCGATTGCAGCCAGCCACAGCTCAAAGCCGCCTGCGGGTCGGGCGGCACGGCCAAAGATGGCGTGATAGAAGTGCAGGGCGACCATGTGGCCACGGTGATGGCGGCGCTGACCAAGCTGGGGTATGCGGTAAAGCGGTCTGGCGGGTGATTTAGCCTGTTTTATAGGCAAAATAGGCTTGTAACTCAAGTAAATACTGCTCAAGCAGCTATTGAATTTATAGTGGTCTACACGGCTTCTAGCCGCTGCACCATGTCGGGAAACATGCCACTGCCTGAAAATACCGGTTCGTCATCACCGACATTGCGGCCGCGCAGACGGATGCCGCTGACCCCTCAGACTATTGGAAGAATATGCGCAGGCGTGACCCCGATTTGAGCCTGGACAGCCAAAAGGGGGGGGGCAAATTGACCCCCCCCTTTGCGTTGGCGTTTGACACAGCAGGTGGGCGGCAAAAGCTTCAGTGCTGGAACACGCAGGGTATTTTTCGTTTGATTCAGTCCATCCCCAGCCGCAGGGTTGGCCCTTCAAGCGCTGGCCAAGCTGGGGTATGCGGTAAAGCGGTCTGGCGGTTGACTTGGCCAGTTTTGCAGGTGTTTTTATAGGCTAAATGGGCCTGTAACCCAAGTAAATCCTGCTCAAGCAGCTATTGAATTTATAGTGATCTACACGACTTCGAGGCGTTGCACCATGTATGCAAACTGCGCCAGCTCGCTGCTGAAGACGTGGCGGTAGCTGGACGGACTTGCAGTTGTCGAGGAATTCTCGGCAACTGATTGATATTGAAGGTTTAGACCTACATGGATATAATTTGGTATATCCATGTCGCACGATAACCCCAAACCCTTGCTGTGGGTGGGTTCCACCAAAAAAGACTTGTTGGTCATGCCGGGCGATGTGCAAGATACTTTTGGTTATGCGCTGCATTTGGCGCAAACGGGCGGCAAGCACGTGCAGGCCAAGCCGCTTAAGGGTTTTGGATCGGCTGGAGTTCTGGAGGTGGTGGAGAGCGATGCGGGCAGTACATATCGGGCGGTCTATACCGTCAAAATTGCAGGCGCAGTGTATGTGCTGCATTGCTTTCAGAAGAAGTCTAGCTCGGGTATTGCAACGCCGAAGCCGGATATGGACATAATGCGCGAGCGGCTGAAGGCGGCGCTGGCGCATGCGGGTATGTGAAAAGCCGTTAATACATTTGAAGGAGTTTTCCGTGAGCACCAACACGATCGAGCAAAGTAGCGGCAATGTCTATGCTGACCTGGGCATGGCTGATGCGCAGGAGATGCTGATTAAAGCTAAGCTTGCCGCCAAAATTGGCGAAATCATTCAACACCAAAATTTGACGCAGCAGCAGGCAGCCGACCTGTTGGCTATGCCGCAGCCCAAGGTGTCGCTGCTGCTGCGCGGGCAGTTTCGCGGCATTAGCGAGGCCAAGATGCTAGAGTGCCTGGCGCGGCTGGGGCGGGACATTGACATCGTCATCAAGCCTGCGCGCCGCCGGGCTGTGGCAGGCGCAGCAGGGCATGTGAACGTGGTGTTTGCTTGAACTGTTCGGTATTTCCGAATAGCTCAAAAAACCGCTAAATAGGCCGGTAACCCAAGTAAAACCTGCTCAAGCAGCTATTAAATTTGTAGTGTGTTGAGCCGCGTTACAGCCCCGTCAAAATCTTCAACGCTTCTTCTACGCGCTTCATATGCGCTCGCGTGAGCTCGGCGATGGGTGTGCTGCCCATAAAACGCTGGTTGGATATAGCGCGTATTTGGTCTATGAGTGCGTCGGTTTCTTCTTTCAATTTGCCCAGCTTGCCCAGAGATATGCGCAGCGGATAACCGTCGCCGTGGGCATCGCGGTAGACCTGTGTGGTGCAGGGGATGACGATGGTGGTGGGGTGGCCTGCGCTGTTCAAAATGTTGGTTTGAATGACCAGTGCGGGGCGGCCGCGTTTGCCGGGCTCTTGTTTGTGGGTTTGTGGTTCAAAGTCAACCTCCCACAGCTGGCCGCGCTGCACTTTACTCAAGGCCGTCTCCTATGGCGGCGTTCATGGCTTGGTTTTCGGCCAAACTTTGCGTTGCCAACGCCTCAGACAAAAAAACCATGCGTTGTTGGAGCACGCGCTCATTTTTCTCACGTACGGCTTCACGCAAATATTCAGAGCTGGGCATGTTGAACAAACTGGCCAGTCTTTTTGTTTGCTCCGCAAAATCTTGCGTTGCGCGAAAGGATAAGGTATTTGCAGTCATCATTCATATCTCATTTATGTAAGACATTATTGTATTACAGCTATGTGCATCATCAAAGTGCTAACTTGTATCCACAGGTGATGGCGGTGCTGGGGTGTGCGGCAAAGCTCGCTGGCGGTTCATTTAGCCTGTTTTGCAGGCGTTTTTATAAGCAAAACAGGCCGGTAACCCAAGTAAATCCTGCTCAAGCAGCTATGAAAAACAGAGCTACTGCATCGTCATCTGCATAGGCCTGGGCATAGCCGCAATCAGCTGATGCACGCAGGCACAGCGCTTTTTCCTTTGCTGAATACCCAAGAGGGGTTGAACGAGATTGATCCAGCTTGGGGTATAAGTTTGCCGTTTTGTACCGTGTAGACGCTTACTTTTTCAGAGGGTGCGTCCAGGCGGTTGGGCGCAAAACTGAAGTCAAACCATGACATGGCGGGGTTGGCTGCAAAGGTGCCCAGGCTTTTTTGTGGGTCGCCGCCCAGCGCTACGCCGCCGCTGCGCCCGCCCGCCAGCTGGCACGTCTGCGACGGGGAACCCATTTCTTCCACGCCGCTCACGCCCAGGCTGATGCTTTTAATCTGCTGGCCGGGCGCTAGCTGGTAATAGTAGCGGCCCAGAGCGTCGGTGGTGGTTTGCTGTATGTCTTTGGTGGTAAAAGTTTGGTCGTTGCTGAAAGTCAGCTTGACGCGGATGTTGCCGTAGACGTAGTTATTGGCCATGTCGGCAACGCGCACTGCTATTAAGCCGGTTTTACTTTTTAGCTCAGACATGCGGCTGCTGACAGCGGGGTGCTTGCCCACGCCGCCGCTGTGCACCTGCGCCTCGTCGGCGTAGTCTTTGCCAGGTATCGCGGGCAGGCCAGGCAAGCTGCGCTCTAGCTTGGCGCTGGGGGGCAGGGCGCTTATTGCGGCAGTCAGCGTGAGCGTGTTGCTCTGCCCGCCTTGGCCGCTTTGCCCGGTTTGCACCTGCCAGCTACCCGTGGCGCGGTAGGGCAGCTTGTCAAACATCTCGGCCAAGCTGTAGCTGCCATCGGCGTGCAGGCGAAGGTGGGCTGCGGTGTAGCGTCTTTCGGTGTCAGTAAGCTTTGCACTGGGTGGTGCAGTGCCTGCGTAGTCACCCACCAGTGCGCTAGCGCTGGGCTTTTGCGCCAGCGCTACAGTGCTGCACAGCGCTGCGGCGCATACCGCAAATAGTTCAATATTGCGTGACAAAGTTGATGCTTGGGCCATAGTAGATTGTGCGATTGTTAGTTAATATTTGCATCATAGGCAAGTACGGCAGCCCACAGCTGATATAACGCGCCTTGCTGCAAAAAACAAAAGGGAAGCATGAAAAAATTAACGGCACTTAGCGTGCTGGCCATCACAATGGCCTGCGCCACCGCCCAAACTGCGGCCCAGTCCGGCAGCGCACAAAAGCTGTTCGATGAGGCCAAAGAAACCGCCTGCGCAGCGCAAGGCAAAGCCAATGCATTGTCTACAGCGCGCGGCTGGGGCGCCACGCTGCTCAATGATGGCGTCATGTCGCGCAACCCCCGTATTGCGCGTGCGCAAAGGCAACTGGCCGCCGACTGCTACCACCAAGCATTAAAAATAGCGCCTGACGACGCCAAAGCCATAGAAGGGTTGGCCACCATTTGGGGCCTGGAAGCCGCCGAATTAGCCAGTACAGACCTGCCTGCCGCTCGCGTGCTGTGGCAGCTGGCGTACAACCAATTTGCTCGCGCGCTGCAGCTTAACCCCCAGTTTGACCAAGCCGCCCGCAGGTGGGGCAATGCGCTGGGTGCGCAAGCGCAGGCCCTGGCGGCAGCACAGCCTGCGGATGTAGCAGGGGCCAGGGCGCTGTGGGCACAAGCAGGGCAAAAGTACGCTTTGGGTTTGCAGATCAGCCCCAGTGATGACTACACCGCTAGCAACTGGGGTGCCGCGCTGGGCCACGAAGCTGGCGTGGTGGCCCGCAGCGACCTACCCGCTGCGCGCGGCCTGTGGCAGCAGGCGTACGACCGCTACACCCTGGCGCTGAAGCTCAACCCACAAAATATCATTGCCGCCAGCAACCTGGCCGCAGAGATGACCACAGAACGCGCGGTATTGCTCAAAGCGTCACCTGCACCCACTGCGCAAACCATCGCGCAGGCTGATGAGTTGCTGCAACGCGCCAGGATCATATTGCTGGGTTTGTCTGACGACTCCAAAGCATCGGTAGCCTACAACATAGCCTGCATGTACGCCCTGGACGGCAAAGTAGCCGACGCCCTGCTGTGGCTGCAGCGCAGCCACAGCGCAGGCAGCTTGCCGCAAAAATCATACATCGCCCAAGACAGCGACTTTGACAGCATACGCAGCACGCCAGCGTTTGCAGCATGGTTTGCACAGCTTCGATAGTGTTTTTATGATAAAAATAGCCAATAACCCAGGTAAAACCTGCTCAAGCAGCTATCGAATAGATAGTGTTAGTGCACCCTGCAGTTCGGGCAGCGTGTCCTAATAATGCGCCGCTCTGCTGGGCTGGGCTGATGAAACTGCGGTGTAAAGATTAGTCCATCAACCTGGGCGAAAAATTTAAAGTGTGCCAATATACGCTGCACAATCCATTGAACAATCCATTGAAAAATCCAAGGATCACATGACAGTTAATACCGCTGCATCACAGGCTGACTCGGACACTGATATAAAAAGTGCACGCCGCGCTGATGAGCCTTTTCCTGACCATCACAATGATTTAGCGGCCACGCTTAAATTTGCCTGGCAAATGGTGGGGCGAGGTGTGCAAGACAGGCGCTCGCCTTTTCACACGCCAGTATTGGCCACGCAGTCGGCGGGTGGCCCGCAGGCGCGGGTATTGGTGCTGCGGGCGGCAGATGCACAGGCGCGTATATTGACTTTTCATACCGATACCCGGTCTGCCAAGCTGCTAGAGCTGGCAGCTGACCGCAGAGGTGCGCTGACTTTTTACGATGCAGCGCGCAAGGCGCAAATACGCATGAATGGTGTGGTAAACGTACATGCAGGCGACGCAATGAGCCACGACCGTTGGGCGGCAGCCCGCCCAAGTTCGCTGCGCTGCTTTTTGGGTGCGCAACCAGGCGGCGTGAGCGCAGAACCTACCAGCGGCTTGCCGCCACAGGTGCAGGGGCGTGAGCCTGATCCGCACGAGCTTGTTGCAGCAGAACCCCATTTTGCAGTGCTGCTATTTGCTGTGCAGCGACTGGAGTGGCTGCATTTGCATACGGCTGGCCAGCGGCGCGCGCTGTTTAGCTGGGCAGATGCGTCTTTGGACAGCCGCTGCACCATGCAATGGTTGAATCCTTAAACAAACGATTTTATTGTTCTGCTTTACTGCTGCTTTTTTAAGAAAAAAATGCCTGGAAGTACCGTAAAACCTGCTCAACCAGCTACTAAATTGATAGTGTTTAATTGATTCGTTGATCTAAACAACCCATGAAAAAACTATGTGCCTTCGGTTTGCTGTGCTTTGTAGCTTGGGGAGTGGCAGCGCAAACCACGGCCAAATTACGCAACCCTAAAACTCCCCCAATCCATGCTAGCCAGGCCAACCAGCTTGGCAGCTGCGTGCCAGCAGGCCATGCCGACGCGCAGAGCTTGGCGCAAACATGGGGCGCCACGCTGGCTACCGAGGGCATGCATTCGCCCAACGCACGCGCAGCCCGCGCACAGTGGAAGCTGGCAGCGCAGTGCTACCGCCAAGCGGCCATGCTAGAACCCACCAACAGCCAGGCCAACAACAGCCAGGCCACAAAAAGCCAGGCCATAAACGGCTGGGGCATGGCGCTGGGCCTGGAGGCCCGTGCATTGGCCGCTACCAACCTGCCAGCGGCCCGCGCCATGTTTCGCCAAGCGGGCGAAAAATTTGCTTTAGCACTCCAGCTTAACAGGCAAAACTCTGTAGCGGCCTACCACTGGGGCATAGCCTTGGGCGACGAAGCCATGGCCATCACGGCGGCTGTGGCAAGCGACTTGCCGGCTGACTTACCAGGGGCTGGCGTGCTGTGGGACCTGGCCCGTCAAAAATACGCACTGGCCCAAGAGCTGGACCACAACAACGCACAAATAGCCGACAACTGGGGCGGCACCTACGCGGTACAAGCGCAGGCGCTGGCAGGCAGCGATTTGCCCGCCGCGCGCGCGCTGTGGCAGCAGGCCTACAACCGCTTCACCCTGGCCACCCACATCGACCCCGCGCACCTTGACGCTACCCACAACCTGGCTGGCGCCATGCTGGCAGAGCGTGCCGCCTTGCTCAAATCGCCATCACCGCAATCGCCGCTGTCACCCCAAGCTGTTGCCGAGGCGGCAGACCTGCTGCAACGCGCCAAAAAAGTACTGCTGGCCGATGCAGACAACCCCAACGCCAAAGCCGCCTACAACCTGGCCTGCATGTACGCGCTAGAAGGCCACACCGCGCAAGCCATGCAGTACCTGCAGCGCAGCGCCGCCGCAGGCAAACTGCCCCATAAATCACACATCGCGCAAGACAGTGACCTGGATGCCCTGCGCAACACGCCAGCTTTTGCAGTATGGTTTGCACAGCTTCAGTGAGCATTTTTATACAGCACATAAGCCATTAACCCACGTAAAACCTGCTCAACCAGCTATTAAATTTATAGTGCTTTAGAATACAGATTTACATTTAGCTAGGTTGCGCTATGCCTGTACCTTTTGACTCCAGCACCATCACCCACGGCATACAGCTGGCGGTGGCTCCCGTGTTTTTGCTCACTGCTGTGTCGGGCATGATTGGCGCGGTGGCCGGGCGCTTGGCGCGCATTATCGACAGAGCACGCAGGGTAGAAGACGATGCCCGCGCCAGCGCAGACGACGCACTGCTGCAGCGCAGTTATATTGAGCTGGCCGAGCTGCGCCAGCGCGGGCGGCTGGCCAATGGCTGCATTGCGCTGCTGACCACTTGCGCTTTTTTAATCGGCCTGACAATAATTTTTCTGTTTCTGGCAGAGACCACCGCCTTTCAAACCCCGCGCTGGGCAGTGGGCAGCTTTTTGGCAGGCGTGGTGTGCTTTTTGCTGGCACTGCTGTGCTTTTTGGCCGAGACTATCATTGCTACGCGGCTGCTTAATTTTCATATGTTGCGGCATAAATAGACCATGCTGCTGCCGTAAATAGGGCTAGCCTGTCAGTACTGGCCTGGGCAATAATGCATGGTTATCAACTACAAGGGGCTACCACCATGAAGGGCAATTTTGCAGCTATCGTACTGATCGTCGTCGGCGCGGGTTTTTATGCCAAGCAATAAATCAGACACGCAAGACAAGCACTAGATGTGCTGGCCATCAAAAAGCTTCTTTGGGTTTTTGGTAGGGCACCATTTTGGCTTTGCCGCCGCTCAGTTCTATCAAATGCAAAATGGCTTTTTGCATTCTGGGCAATAAGCTGTCGTCAAGTTTGCCGTAGATTTCAAACAGGAAACTACTGCTTTTTGAATCTGACACAAACTTGTCTGAAGAACTGGTAGTAACGCTGTAGCTGCAATCGTCTGGGCAGTTAAAGCTGAATGACATGAATTTTTCAGTGTGCAACACAGTGACAGTTTTTATGTCTTTGATTTGAATCGTATTTTTAGTGGTTTGACCATTGCCAATCATGGTGAAGGGTTCGAGTTTCCTGATCCATTCGCCATTATCAATTTTGTAGCTCAAATTGCGGATAGTGTTGTTAGCGGTTTGCGCCAAGATCCACTTCTCAGTTTCTTCCTTTGTTTGTGCCATCACCAGCAATGGTAAAAAAGCCAGGGCGCATAGTAATCTTTTCATTTCGTGTACTCGAGAATTTTATAAATTGGGTAAAACTTCAGTTCTTCATGGCTTTATTTGCCGCTTGGAACTACTGTTTTGGCATGCTGTTTAACGTGACGCGAAATTTACTGTAGGGCTGCCCCAGCGTGGTTCTGGATTCAGGGTCAAATTCCATTTTTTGGCTACTGAAAAATTTGCCAGGCAGCAGGTATGCGGTGTCGACTTGTTTAACCAAATCTGCTTTGTAGGTGAACTGCGTCATCAGTTTGCGCACTTCATCGTGCTGCGGGGTGAACGCAGCAGACATGGTCAAGCTGGTCAGCGGGCACACCCACTGGCCATCTGCTGGCGTGTCGCACGGCCCGTTGGTAAAGTCCATTTTGAAGTCGGGTGCAATCATAATTTTGCCCGGCTCTAAAAGGAAGGTACCAATATTGCTGGACCCATCTGGCGCGCTAGGCACCAGCCCACGCATATCCACAAAAATGCCGCTGGTCTTGCGGTACGCCCCGCGCTCTTCGTAGTAGCCTGGCGAATACCATTGCGTGACCGTGTTACCGTTATACGTAGTGCCGACTGGCCCGCCTCGCACCCAGGCTTGGTAGGTGTAAAAGCTGGGCAGTGTAGTTTTGGAAAAGTTGACAAAACCAATGGAAGATTTAATGGGCGTAGTAGCGCGGGCTAAACTGTCCAAGCTACCCAACCGCTCTTTTTTGACATAGCCTACCAGGTCATAAAAACCAGGCTCCATCACATAGTAGTAATGGCTGTTGGTCAGCACCTTACCCTTGCCATCATCTGAGTCACGCGCCCCCAAGATAAAAGTTTTTTTGGTTTGACGGTGTACCCAATAAGTTAGCGGTGGCCGGTAGCTGCCTGGCAACGTAATGCTCTCAGACAGATCAGTGGTGGGGTTAAAGGTGCCCACCGTAGAAATTAAAACTGCCTTGCCCAATGCCAAGGCTTGGTTCACATCACTGCCATTGTTGGCCACCTGCAGCACACCGCAGCCGCTGAGTGCTAGCAGCGAGGCGGTGATGGACAGCGCCAAGGTGGTGCGCGGTGGCCCAGCACGTCTGCACTGTGTCGACGTGTTGATTATTAAGGAAAAGAAGTCTATTAGCATGGGTTACCTAGTTAAGGATGTGTTCAGGGAAAAACCACGCCTCGATCCAGGTCTGCTGCAATCTCACCTTTGCTATACAAGCTGTACCAATTACCTGCAGTAAACCCTACAAATACGTCGGCCATATAGTAAAAACCTGCCGCACTGCTTTCTGCGAGGTATTGCTCGGTTTGTGGTTGGTATTCGATGAGTTTATTTTTGAATACTTGGTAGGTCATGGGTGTATTGTTGGCGCTGTCTAACTCGTATATGAAGCTAGATTTACCGCCTGACCCGATGATGCCTAGCGGATACCCGGTTGATATGTATCGGTAACCCAGGCCACCCTTGAGAGCCAACTGCGCTTCAAAACCCGCACGGTTTACAGGATCAGCTTCTACGCTGTAAGCATAGGTGCCTACATGCCTACTGTCTTTAACATAAATGCCGGACAACTTGGTGCCAAAGCCAAAGCCTAGAAAACGGTAACCTTCTCGCCCTCGGTCATTGAGCTGGTCTGTCCACTGCTGTAGGCTGGTGTATTCGACCACTTGGTAGGTGTAAATAGAGGGTTTGTCAACATTGCGTACAAATAACGGCAACTGCTCGCCAATCAAACCGCTGGGCACGCTTAGTTTGTATTGATATCCCAGACTACCTTGACGGATGAGTTCGGCAATAAAGTTGGCATATTGTGCTGTGCCAATATCAAGATTGATGGGTGTCGTAATCTTGGTATATTTGAAGGCGTATGTATCTGTTTTGGTCGAGCTTTTGACATACATATTCATGTATTTGTGACCGAGCAAACTGTTGTCTAAAATTTTTAGTTGCGACACATAGGCAAGGCCTTGACTGCCTTGCTGATCAAGCTGCGTAATGAAAGTGTCCATGCCCGCTGTGAGATCAATGAACTTGTAGGTCGCAGTAGAAGCAGTCGGGGCCGGAGCAGGGGCGGGAGCGGGAGCGGGAGTTGGAGCCGGTGTGCCCGCAGGCGGTGCGGCTGCTGGAGTGCCCGCTGGTGAAGATGTCTCCCCAATAGCCGTCGTAGTTGCATCGCCGCCACCGCCACCACCACAAGCTGTTGCTAGAAGTGCGGCAGCCATTAGCGCACTTATCCAGCGTAACTTTGGATGGTAGTTTTTTTGAAACTTTAAGTCAGATATCATTTTGTTTCCTTTTTACGCGATTAATTTTTTAAGCGTTTAAACTTTCTGCATGATGCATTTTTTGCTTGAATTTTTCAGTAAAAAACTTCTAGCCCAATGAAATAATGCTTAAGAATCTATTAAATTCATAGTGCACACTATCTGCCCGAACTGGTGTAGCGGCTGGCGATTACTGTACCCAGCGAGTTATCAAACTGCATCCACACCGTCATCGCGTTGCCTCGCGCGTTCATGGCAATGTGGGGCCGCTCGGCATCGCTACTGTAGTCCTCAGCAAGCACGGGGGCTGCCCAGCCGCTGCCTGCGGTGTAGCGGGCAGAGTAAATATTTGTCCCTGTATTGGTGTATGCCCATAGCACATTGACGTTGCCTTGGTCATCAATACCAGCCTGCGCAAACTCATTGCTAGGTCTAAATCCTGGCAGGTTGACGTTAAGCTGTTGCGGCTCCCAGGTACCATCACTGCGGCTGCGGGCAGCCCATACCAAACTATCACCATTGCCGTTATTTAGCTGCCAGGTAGCAACAGCCGCACCCTGCGCATTCATTTGAACGCTACCGCCATACACAGAAGGGCAGTTAATACAACTTAGCGGCACGCCTACTGGCACTGCCGTGCTGTCTGAGCCCCAAGCCCCGCCGCTGTAACGCTTTGACCACAGGTTTAGCTCGTATCCAGCTTGACCGGGGATCAGCAATTGATGTTGAAAAGTCAGCAGCGCATTGCCATTTTGATCAGTCGCCAGGCCGCGCGCGCCGCCTAACAGAAGATTGTCTGTGTGACGCATGACTGGCGCATTGGTACCCCAGCCAGAACCCACCGTATATTGGTTGCCCCAGATCGCAGAGCGAACGCCACCACCAGTGCCACCGCCACTACGCGAACTGTTCCACACAGCCAGTGCATTGCCGTTGGGCAAAAACGTGACCAGCACACCGCCACCACCACCGCCTACGGTATTTTCGTTTTCGATACGCACAGGCGCACTCCATCCGCCAGCGGCTGTATAGCGGCTAGCATAGATGGTTGTTTGTAAGCTTTCATAACGGCTCCACACTGCCATAGCATTGCCGTTGGCGTCTATTGCAAAAGCGATGTTGGCATCGGCAAGCAATGGTTTGTTGGTCTCGATGGCCAGCGGTGCTGCCCAGCCAGATGCTGGGTCATAGGCGCGGGACGACAGGTTTGATGCGAAAACGTTGGTGCCTGGCGCATTCTCCGTACCTTGTAAAAACCAAACTACGATGGCCTTGCCAGTTACTTTGTCCATGCTGATCGTGGCTGACTTTAAGTTTTGCCCGGTGGTCGGCCCCGCAATGGACTCAATAGCCTGCCAGCCACTGCCCGCCACATAGCGACGGGCTAGCAGCTCTTCTGATTCTCCAGTTGGAGACAATATCGAGCTTTTCTGCACGACCCAAACCGTAAGCGCATTGCCCGCATTGTCGATGGCGACCATAGGCGGGTAGTTACCGCCTTCACCCGCTCTGGAGATAATGGCGGGGTCTAGCAAGCCAGCATTAACAGGAGGTGTTGTGCCGCCAGGCACGATGGGGTTGCCATTGCTATCAACAGAGGTTGAGCCTCCAGTTACATCACCGCCGCCGCCTCCGCCGCCGCCACAGGCCACAAACAACAATGCTGTAGCTAGCAGGGCTCCTAACAGGCCAATACGATTTTTTTCGAAGAATTTAAGTGTGTGGTGATTCATTTTGACCCTTAATAACTTAAAGATGTAGTGCTGAAATAACTTGCCAAAACAATCTTTGGTTTGCAATGCAGTGTCCAATCAGTCCGCATTTGTCATAACCCTCCCCAAGTAGGGTTGATGTAACCAAATGAAAATTTGAGTGGCAATTAATTCACGAAAGTAAGGGTTTTCCGTTGTGGGCGATAGGCAGGCGAGTGTTGTTTATTACCTAGCAGGCATTAACATGCAGACCTTGAAGGACACAAAAGCCGTGAAATCTGTGCGTTATGCGTTGGTGGTGGATGACCACCCATTGGTCAGCAGGGGTGTGGCCGAATACCTTAAAACGCAGACCCTGCTAGACGACGTGATGGTGGCTAGCGCGGTGCCCCAAGCGCAGGCGTTGATCGATCAATGGGGCTCACCCGCTGTATTGCTGGTAGATTTTTGGCTGGGCGAGGGTGCTACCGATAAATTTGTGAGCCATGTTCGTAGCCGCTGGCCAGACACCCGCGTACTGGTGATGAGTGGCGACGATAACCCCGCGATTGCCACCAAAGCTCAGGCCTGTGGAGCACATGGGTTTTTACACAAGCAGGAGGCACCGCAGGTGTTTAGCGATGCAGTGTCAGCCGTACTGGCTGGGCTAACTTGGTATGCCACCGACGCTGCTGATACAGCAGAGGCTCTAGGCACACCGCGCAATGCGCGATCTGTCACCGTGACGCCTGCCGACTTGGGACTGACTGTGCGTCAAGGTCAAATTTTGGGCATGCTTTTGCAAGCTTTGCCTAATAAACGGATTGCCGATGAGCTATCCGTATCTGAGAGCACTGTTAAAGAGCATGTCACGGCTATTTTGAACAAGCTATTGGTCAGCAACAGGGTAGAGCTGATCACCAAGCTGCGTGGTATGACGTTGGCGCAAGGCATGTTCGAATGAGCACATTACCAGCTGACGTAGGACATGATGTTAATGATGAAGCCATCAGCCCGTCGGGCCGTGCCAGACTATTAGAGATGAGCTATTCGCGGATACCCATTAATGTTTTTGTGGTGCCCACACTTGCGTTCGCACTTACTTGGTTTTACGCACAGAAAAATGATGCCTCAGGCATGGCTGTATGGGCATTTTTTCAGCTGCTGTTTGCAATTATCCTTCGCCAGTGTCATGGTGTCTATGTGCGTGATTTAGCCACTATGGGGGACAGTGCCGTACTGGCCAAATGGTTGCCATTAACCAAGAAGCTAGCCATTGTCTACGGGCTATTATTGTCAGCACCAGCATTTATCACCTTGGGTAAAGCGCCCTTTGAGTTCGGCATGTTGCTCCTACTCTGCGTCAGTGCCATTACTGCGGCTAACGCGACACACCAGACACCTGAGCTAGGTATATTCTGGCGTTTGTTTCTAACAGGTTGGAATCTCATTGCGGTCATGGTGTACTGGATTTTTCCTGATCATTGGCATTTCATTTTGCCTATGGTTCTGATATTCAGCGCCATGATGTTTCGCCAAGCGCGAATAGCCAATAAGTTTTTTATCAAACAAATCGTGCTTGAAGAGCGCAGCATTAAACTTGCTGAGCAATACAAAAACGCCAAAGAACAGGCCGAAGAAGCCCTAGCTGCTAAAGACCAGTTTCTGGCCACCGCCAGCCACGACCTGCGCCAGCCCGTGCACGCGATGGGCATGTTAATCGAAGCTATCGTCCACCGTAACGAGCAACCATCTCTGTGCCCATTGCTAGGTGACCTTAAAAGTAGTGTGCAGTCGGTTAACTTGATGTTCAATTCATTACTGGATTTGTCCAAGATTGAATCTGGTCAAGTAATTAGCCAAAGCAGCGCTGTGGTGTTGCAGCACATGTTGCACGAAGTGTGTGCACTGTTTCGTGAGGAGGCCAAGCGCCGTAGTTTGCAGCTACGGCTGCGTTTGTGCAATGCTGACGCGGTGGTACAAACCGACGCATCGCTGCTGCGGCAAGCTGTCGTTAACCTAGTGCAAAACGCACTTCGCTACACGCAAACCGGTGGTGTGTTAGTGGGCATACGCAGGCGCGGCACAGCTTGGCAAATAGAAGTATGGGACACGGGTGTAGGCGTGTCTGACCAAGAGCGCGAGCAAATCTACACGCCGTTTTACCGCAACGAAAATGCTTGGCGCATCGACAGTGCTGGCCATGGCTTGGGCTTGGCCGTAGTGGCCCGTTGTGCCAAGCTGATGGGTGCCACTTACGGGCTGACTTCGCGTTTGGGTCTCGGATCACGTTTTTGGTTGCAATTACCCGCATCGGCTGCGGCGCAAGGGGCGGTGTGTCTGCCACTGGTTACTAGCGCTGGTTTGATTGCAACGCCATTGCACCCTTTAAGCGGGACTTGTCTGGTGGTAGAGGATGACCCGCAGGTCAGTGCTGCATGGCTGGCTTTGTTTCAAGCTTGGCAGGTGGAGGCTAAGTTTGTCACTTGCGCTAACGAAGCCTTTGCTGTGCTAGATGCAGGCTTTGCGCCGCGTGCCATATTGTGCGATCAACGTCTGCGGTCGGGCGAGAGCGGTTTTGATATTTTGCGCTCTTTACTAGAGCGTTGCCCCCAAGCCCGCGGTGCAATGGTCAGCGGTGAACATAATTCACCAGAGCTGCTGCGCGCCGAGAGCGATGGGTATTTGGTGCTGCGTAAACCTTTAGATGTGACTGATTTGCACGAGGTACTAGCGCGCTGGTTTCAATCTCCAGTTACCTGAGACATCGATGCTTGTGTAGTCTTTAAAATTCACTACAGCACACAATACGCAAAACATAACGCGTCAACCTACGAAAGCACAACCATGCACTACCGCAATCTTGGCAAAAGCAACCTCAAAGTATCCGCCCTGTGCCTGGGCACCATGATGTTTGGTGACCAAACGGCGCGTGACGAGGCGGCGGCGATTGTGGCTGATGCGCATGCCCAAGGGGTGAACTACATTGACACGGCAGACGTGTACACCAAAGGCGCGTCAGAAATCATGCTGGGCGAGCTGCTGAAAACGCAGCGCCACGACTGGGTGCTGGCCACCAAGCTGGGTAACAAAATGACCGAGCGGGTGAACGAAGGGCATTTTTCGCGCAGTTGGATGTTGCGAGAAATTGACGCATCGCTGTCGCGCCTGCAAACCGATTATGTGGACATTTTGTACTTGCATTTAGACCATAACGGGATGGACCTGGAAGAGCCTCTGCGTGCGCTGGACGCTATGCTGCGCGCAGGCAAGATTCGCTACTGGGGCGTGTCTAACTTTCGTGGCTGGCGCATTGCCGAGGCAGTGCACACCGCGCGCCAGTTGGGCATGCCTGGCCCCACGGTATGCCAGCCGTATTACAACCTGCTTAACCGCATGCCCGAGGTAGAGATACTGCCTGCCTGCGCGCACTACGGCCTGGGCGTTACGCCCTACAGCCCCATCGCACGCGGCGTGTTAACGGGCAAGTATCCGCCCGGCCAACCCGCACCCGAGGGCACGCGCGCAGGCCGGGGCGACAAGCGCATCGCACAAACCGAGTTTCGCGAAGAGTCGCTGGTGATTGCACAAACACTGAAGATCTATGCAGAAAATAAGGGCATCAGCTTGGCTAACTTTGCTACCGCTTGGGTGCTGGCTAACACTGCGGTTAGCTCGGTAATTGCCGGGCCGCGCACGCTGGCGCAGTGGCAAGACTACCTGCCTGCGCTGGACTATGTAGTCACACCAGACGACGAGCAATTGGTCGACAGCCTGGTGCGCCCGGGCCATCCGTCTACACCGGGTTATACCGACCCGGCTTATCCGCTGGTTGATCGGGTACACACTTGATGAAAAACTGTTGGTTTGCTGTAGCGCTGATGTGCAGTCTGTGCACAGCCCAAGCTCAACCTGAGTTGCAATCGCAGCCTGGTGTCGCTGGTGTAGGGGAAGACCTAGGATGCGCTGCCAGCGCACGTACTAACGCCCAAGGCATCGTTTTAGACTGGAGTACGGCTAACTGGGGTGACACCTTAATGGACGAAGGCCAGGCCTCTAGCTATCCGCGTGCTGCCCGTGCGCAACGGAGGTTGGCTGGTGACTGTTACGCACAAGCTTTAAAGCTTAATCCTAAAAATAGCGCGGCTGCTAATGGGCTGGGTAATGTATTAAGTTTAGAAGCCAATTATTTAGCGAAGACTGATTTACCCGCAGCGCGTGTACTGTTTAAGCAAGCGCGTGATAACTACACCCTGGCTATGTCGCTGCACCTTAATAATCATGTTGCCATGGCCAACATGGGCGATACGTTTGATGACGAGGCCACTGCTTTGGCCGACACAGACTTGCCCGCTGCCCGGGTACTGTGGTCAAGCGCTTACCAGCGCTATGACTGGGCCTTAAGGTATAAGTCTGGCCATACACGCAGCATGCACCTATGGAGCCTGGCCTTATCCAACGAGGTAGACGCGCTGTGCAAGACTAATCTACAACTGTCGCGCAAGCTGTGGGCGCAATCTGGGCAGCAGTTTGAAAAAGCTTTGAAGCTTGACCCAAAAGATTATCTCAGCGCCTTCTATCTGGGCAACACGCTTAACGACGAAGCCATGCAAGTGTGGAAAACCGATATGTTTACAGCTAATGGGCTTTGGGTAAAAGCTAAGAGTGCGTATTCGGTCGCGTTAAAGATAAACCCTCAGCATGCAAGTAGCGCCTATCGCTGGGGCAAAGCGGCCTTGCTAGAGGCGTACAGAATTTCGTTTACTAATTTACCGTTTGCACGCACGCTTTGGCAAGATGCTAAAACGCGTTTTGCGCAATCACTGCAAATTGACCCTCTACGCTACGACGCCGCCAGAAGTTGGGCCACAGCAGTATTGCAAGAACGCTCAGCGCTGGTTGCTGCAGGTGCCGAACAAGTAGGCGAGTTAGCTGCAATCAACGTTCAACTGCAAAGCTTAAAAACCTTGCTTTTGAGCCAATCAGATGATCCACAAGCCACCTCAGCCTACAATTTGGCATGCATTTTTGCAGTGCAAGGCAATGCAGTTGAAGCGATTAAGTCATTACAGTGCAGCGACAAAGCAGGGCGATTACCTGCTAAAAAAGATATTTTAAACGACTCTGATTTTGACGGTGTTCGCCAAGACCCAGCATTTAAAGCTTGGTTTGACAAATTAGAAAAATAACACGCGTCAATATTTATCCATGAACCCCGAAGACCTGCAAAAACTCGTGTCGATGGAGATGCCATTTGGTAAATACAAAGGACGTTTGATTGCCGACCTACCGGGCAACTATTTACACTGGTTTGCACGCGAGGGCTTCCCAAAAAACGAGCTGGGCAGACTGCTGGCGCTGATGCGCGAGATTGATCACAATGGGCTGGGTGACCTATTGACTCCACTACGCAATAAGCACTAAAAATAAATGACTTTTAGCGGTTATAGGGCGTAGAACCTGCTCAAGCAGCTATTAAATCTGTAGTACTTTAATAGGCGACTAAGTTACACTGGCAGTATTTTTAATTTATTCACCAGTTAATTTGAACACTGTTGTCGCATCAATTTATGCAAAATAAGTCTATTATTCCAACCGAACCCAGCAATATTCTGCTGATTAAATCGCACAGCATGGGCATTGGTGATTTGCTGCGCAGCTCGGCTGCCTGGAGTGTTTTGAAAGATCGTTGGCCTCAAGCTAAACTTCATCTGTTGATGTTAAGCAAACACGCAGGTTACGCATCAGAAACGTTTATACGAGACCATCATTTGCTCACAAGCGCTACCTTCATTACTGTAAAAACAGGAGAGCCAAACCAGCTGCAAAAGAGCCTGCCTTTAACCTCGATATTGCGCGCTGCGGATCAGCAACTAGCTAGTACTGTGATTGACATGGTGATTGACTTTGAGCCTTACGGCATCAAGACTTCGGCTTTAGCACGCCATATCGCACGAAGAAAAAAGGCGGTGTCAGTGGGCATTGCGCAGTTTCCACTGCGCAGATACTTCTACGACACAGCGGCTCCCTCAGTGCGGCACTACACAGCGCAGCACCGTTTGAATGCGCCCATAGACTATACCGAGAGAGACTTTGTAGCGTTGGCTGCCCTGCAGTTAGAGCGGCATGGCACGCGCATCGAACTGCGTGTGGGTGCGCAAGGCTTAGCTTGGCAGCAGCAACATGCAGCTAAGTTTGATGCTGCGGCTAGGCATGTGGTACTTAATATCGGTTGCGGCACGCTAGACGCGCTGCCCAGGCGTCCGCCCTTGCACAGCCTGGTTGCCGCAATGGTCGCTGTGTATCAGCGTGGCGCATTCACGCTGCATCTAACCGGCGCACCATTTGAAAAAGACGTGAACGAAGAATTCGTGCAACTGTTCAGCCAAGCCTTGGCTGCACTAGGACGCCAACCTACAACCTACAACTGGGCTGGGCAATGCACGCTCAATGAGTTAACTGGTTTGATTGCGCTAGCCGATATCATGGTGTCTAGCGACTCTGGCCCCTACCACATGGCTGTAGCACTAGGTGTACCTACATTGTGCTGGTTTAATTTTGATACGCCAGAGGCGCGCCATCTGCACAGCAACGTGGTAGCCCAAACCATGCCCCAACCCGAACTATTTGCCGATGCAGCTATGCAACTGCTGGCGCGTAACTCAGCTTAATAAAGTCGCGGTAGGCGCCCCCTTGGGCTTCTAGCTCGGCATGGCTGCCTTGTTGCAAAATACGGCCATTTTGCAACACCACAATACTGTCAGCATCGCGAATAGTTGACAGGCGGTGGGCTATGGCGATTGTCGTGCGGCCCGCCATGGCGGTACGCAGCGCGGCCTGTACCAAACTATCGGTGTCTGGGTCTAGCGCTGAGGTGGCTTCGTCCAGTATCAAAATAGGGGCATCTTTATACAGCGCGCGGGCAATCGCCAGCCGCTGGCGTTCGCCCCCCGACAGCATGCTGGCGTTATGGCCTAACAATGTGTCCATGCCTTGGGGCAGGTTAGCGATCAATTCACCCAAGTAGGCGGATGCGAGACACTTTTGCGCACGTGCACGGTCCACCGGTTGGCCCAGGGTTACGTTGGCTAACACGCTGTCGCTTAGCATCACTACATGCTGCCCAACCAGTGCAAACTGCTGGCGTAACGAGATGAGGTTCCAGTCGCGCAACTCTACCCCGTCCAGCGTAACACTGCCTTGGCTAGCGTCAACAAATCTGGTTAACAAGCTGGCCAACGTGGTTTTGCCAGACCCAGAAAGCCCGACCAGCGCCACAAATTGACCACCCTGAATATGCAAGTTGATGTCGCTCAGCGCAGCAGACTCGGCCTGAGGATAAGTCACACCCAAGTTTTTGAAGTCTATTGTCCCGGTACTGCGATCGCTGCAATAGGTGCCGCCAGTTTCTGGATGCACATCTTCTACCAATGCGATAGCACGCTCAGCCGCTACTATGCCACGCGTAATAGTGCTAGTGACTTCTGACAGATGCTTGATGGGTGCAATCAACATCAACATGGCGGTGATAAAAGCTACAAAGCCTCCGGCTGACAACGCGCTGCCTTGGCTTTGCACCATGGCGATGGTAATAACTACAGACAGCGCCATAGAGCCCAAAATGTTAGTAATAGGCGCAACTGCAGAGCCTGCAATAGTTGATTTCATAGCCAAGCGTTGCAGCAAAATATTGACAACTTGGAAACGGTCACGCTGTTGCAAGGCAGCGCCTGCAATGCGAATTTCTTTATGTGCCAACACGGTTTCTTCTACCGTGTAGGCTAGCTCATCTACGGCAGCTTGCGATAGTTTAGTTAGCCTGTAAACACGCTTTGATAATAGGCGCATGCACAACGCGACGGCAGGAAAAATAAAAATGACGATTAAGGTAAGCTGCCAATTGAGATAGAGTAAATAGGCGAATAAAGCTACGATAGACAAGCTGTCTTTCACTACAATTACCACCGACTGCAGCAACAGCACTGCGCCGTTGGTAGCCTCGTAGACAATGGTATTTGCCAGTGTTGTGGCAGGCTGCTTGCGGTACAAATCCAGCTCTGCTACGCTAACTGCAAAAAACATTTTTTCTCGTAATTTGAGTAAACTAAATTGTGCAATTTTTGCTAAAGCAACGTCAGAGATATAAGACGCGAAAGAGCGCAGCGTAAACAAGCCGATGATGGCAATGGGAATGATCCATAACTGGATTTTTTTAGAATTAAAGCCGTCGTCTAGCAGCGGTTTTAGCAGCGCTGGTATCGTGGGTTCTAGCAAGGCACCAATAATTACCGACAACACCAGAGCAAACCAAGCATATTTAGGCAATAAAAAATACGACAGCACGCGCCGAAAGCGTTTCCTTAAAGAATCGTTAGCAAAACGGTCATCAGCACGCGCATTAGCCATGGGCAGTGCTCTCTGACGGTTGCTCTTTGCCATGCACAAGCGCAAGACATATGCCAAACGCTACGCAAAAGAAGTCCCCCATACCAATACCAAAAATCATGGAATTAAGCATGCCCGAGACAACTAGGGCGATGATGACCGACTGCAATGTACGTGCGTCATTGGTCGCAAGCGCTTTAGAGCGAAGCGCCAGTTCAGCTAGCACCGCACAAAGTAGCAACATACCCAAGATGCCGCCTTCTACCGCCCACAACAAGAAAAGCTGGTGAGGGTTATCCACCGTCAGCGTTGTTGGATCTGCTTTGCCTGCTTCTAGTCGCCGGTATTCTTGATTCCAACTGCCGCTGCCGTAACCTAAAAAAGGATGCGCTTTGATGGCTAGCAATGATATTTGCCAAAACATTAACCGTTGTCCTGACGAAGTGTTGGCCTGTGATTTTGTAGAAAATGCGTTAACTTCAACACGTACATGATCGACACGGTCACGGAAATTTTTTGAGCTTGCAAATGCGAGGGCTAAAACTAAGAACGGAATCACAACAGCAGCCCATTTAAGCCGCTTAGGCAATTCGTAAATCAAAGCCATTATCACCAAAGCCAGAGCTACGACGTGCCCACTGCGCCCTATTAAAAACCCCAGAGTGTGAACAAGGGTCAGGCCTGCTGCAGCTATCGCGAACCAACGCCCCTTCGCACCAAAAATCCATTCACGTTGATGCCAAAGCACAGCCACCAGCACAGCTTGAGAAATAGATTGCTCTAAATAAGAGCCAAAGACTGCGTAATAGCCATCTGCCCATTTAGAGGTAGCCCAGGGCAGATGCACGCCAAAAACCAGCAACCACGCACTCAATACTACAAATAGTTGCCCTAATACAAAAGCTCGCAGTACGAGGCGTGCTTCACTATAGTCATAAATCAATAAATAGATGATAGGAATTGTCAGCAATCTCGCATGTCTTGTCCATGCGCTCAACGATGACGCGTCGACGGTAGGCGTCCATAAGAGCGACAGAGCCATGTAAGAAATAGCCGGTAGCACGGTGATGGCCACACTATTTTTCGCCATCGCAGAAGGGCTCTCAAGCCTTGGACGCTGGCTAAATGCTAAAGTGCACAGAAAAAGTACCACCATTAGTACGCGACCTATTGCCGAAACAGCTGTACCCAAGCTAGGTGAAATCACCACAAAATACAGCAACCACAATCTCACATTAATAGTTGGCAGGCCGAGGCGTCGGCCTAAGGCAATGGATGTAGACATAGTTACTTCAAAGTCGCATTCATAAACAAACGCAGGTATTTGTAATAAGTAGTTTGGCCGTTAAACAAAGCCAGTACTAGGCCCATTCGGCCATCTATAAACCCTCCGCGTAAGACATAGGTTCGAAAGAATGCCCAAAAACCTTTTGCCAAGGCTTTGATTAAACCAGACTGCACGCCCTGGGCTGCAGCATCAATGGCAGCGCCGCGCGAATAACGGTTCAGCTTGTCCAGCACATCGTCCAGAGTACGGTAGCTGTAATGAATTATCGGGTTTGTCAGGTCTGCGCGCAGTCCATTGACAGTCATGTGGGCATGCAAAAAATGGTTGGTAAAACCGGCCTTGTCACGCCGCACAAGACGCAAAGTGAAGTCTGGAGTCCAGCCGCCAGCTTTCATGAATTGGCCACAAAAACTAGATTTTCTGGGTAAACGGTAACCCATGACACTATTTTGTTCAATTGCGGCCAAAATTTCTTTTTCAAGCTCTGGTGTAATACGTTCATCTGCATCTAGGGACAAAACCCAATCGCAGGTTGCCATATTAATACCGCGCGCTTGTTGCGCTCCGTAACCAGGCCAATCGGTGTTATGTACAGTAGCACCAGCTTCTTGGGCGATACTAGGGGTTGCATCAGTGCTGCCAGAGTCTAAAACTAAAATTTCTTTTGCAAATCGCACTGATGCAATGCAATCGGCCATATTCACAGCTTCATTTTTAGCCGCGATAATGACCGATAAGTTTGCTTTGTCCATACCGAGATTTTGCATGAATGCTTTAAGCTTTTCGTCATCTGTTGAAAATAAGCTGCACAACGCAGGCATTCGCCGCAGCTGGTTGGCGCTGTCTTTAGGCTTGTTTATTTGGTTAGCTAGCGTGCCAATCCCTGCTTTGGCGCAGTTCCGCGTAGAAATATCAGGGGTAGGCGTGACGCAGATGCCCATAGCGATTGCTACCTTTAAAGGCGAAGACGTCGCACCTCAAAAAATCGCGTCTATCGTGCAAGACGACTTGCTGCGCAGCGGACAATTTAAATCTGTCGATGCCAAAGGCGTGCCGTTAGATGAAACAGCGCGGCCCGACATAAGCGTGTGGAAGCAAAAGGGTGCAGACTACTTGTTGGTGGGCAGCATTACCAAGCTGGCTGACGGTCGTTTTGATGTGCGCTTTAGGCTGTGGGACACCGTACGTGCGCAAGATTTGGCCAGCGCCAGTTTTGCTTATCCTGCAGGCGATCTGCGGCTATCGGCCCACAAAATAGCTGACATTGTGTATGAAAAGCTCACGGGCGATAAAGGCGTTTTTTCAACTCGCATTACCTACATCACCAAAACCGGATCCCGCTATAACTTGTGGGTAGCCGATGCGGATGGACAAGGCGCACAAAATGCGCTGGCCAGCCCCGAGCCGTTGATATCGGCCTCTTGGTCTCCCAACGGCGCACAGCTAGCCTATGTATCGTTTGAATCGCGTAAACCTGTGGTCTACGTACAGGATGTAGCCAATGGCCGCAAGCGCTCGGTGGCTAATTTTCGCGGGTCCAACAGCGCACCGGCTTGGTCACCCGACAGTAAAACGCTGGCCTTAACCCTGACCAAAGACGGGGCATCACAAATCTACGGTATCGACAGCGCTGGCGGCGAGCCACGAAAACTAAGCCAGTCCAGCAGCATTGACACCGAACCGGTGTATTCGCCTGATGGTAAATCTATTTATTTTGTGAGCGATCGTGGTGGCTCGCCGCAGATTTACCGCATGCCTGCGGGTGGCGAGGGCGCGGGGCGTGCCGAACGCGTAAGCTTCACGGGCAGTTACAACATATCACCTGCCGTTAGCCCTGATGGCCGCACCATGGCCTATATTTCTCGGGTAGGTGGTGCTTTTAAGTTGTACGTGATGGAGATGGGCGGCACAGCAGTTGCCATTACCGACACCAGCGCCGATGAGCGCCCCAGCTTTGCGCCCAACGGTAAATTGGTGATGTATGCCACTAAGCAAGGCGGCAGTGAAGCATTGATGACCACCACACTAGACGGCAAAATCAAAGCACGCCTAGGTGCGCAAGGCGGTGATATTCGAGAGCCCAATTGGGGGCCTTTTCAGAAATAAATTTAGAAGGACGGAAATATTTTATGGCACACACTCACTCAAACCCCACCAAGCAAACTTGGTTAGTAAAACTACAGCGCCTTGTTTTGGTAACCACTGTTGTCACGCTGGCCGCTTGCGGAACAGGCACCAAGCTAGACGTACCTGTAGTAGACAAGCAGGGCACCAAAGTAGCACCGCCTGCAACCCCAGCATCAGGTGTGGGCGACGGGTCAGAGGTGGGCCAACGCGCGGTAACACCTGGCACCATCGACAGCACTGCAGGCAACGCAGCAGGTCCCGCCAACGTGGCCAAAGTGATTTACTTTGACTACGACAGCTACGCTATCAAACCCGAATTTCAAAGCGCCTTGGATGCGCATGCCAAATTTATGAGCAGCAATAAAACACGCAAAATGGCCATCGAAGGCCATACCGATGACCGCGGTGGCCGCGAGTACAACTTGGCTTTGGGCCAAAAACGTTCTGAAGCGGTGCGACGCGCTTTAACCCTGCTGGGCGTGACCGATGCACAGATAGAAGCAGTGAGCTTTGGTAAAGAAAAACCTGCCAAAGCAGGCTCGGACGAGGCAAGCTGGGCATTAAACCGCCGCGCAGAAATTAACTATCGTTAAGCGTATGGCCCACTAGCCTACTAGCCACGCACGGCTAGTGCGGCTAAACTCATCCTACCTTCACTTTTAATTATCGCTATATGCTATCTTTCCGGAAGCTGCTTGTCATTACAGCCATTGGTTCAGCCACCGTATTTACGCCCATGCTCGCGCAGGCAGGATTGTTTGATGATGAAGAAGCCCGAAAAGCCATACTAGATTTGCGCCAAAAAGTAGAGGCGAATAAGCAAGCCGCAGACGTATCAGACCAAAAGCAATCTGAAGAGATCAAAGAATCCAACGCTGCGTTGCGCCGCAGCCTGCTAGATCTGCAAAACCAGATAGAAGCCTTGCGCGGGGAACTGGCTAAAACACGTGGGCAAGAAGAGCAGCTGGCACGCGATGTAGCCGAGATGCAACGCCGTCAAAAAGATTTGGCCCAAGGCGTTGACGACCGCATGCGCAAGTTTGAGCCACTAAAAGTTAACGTGGATGGCCGCGAATTTACGGTCGAGGCCAACGAAAAGCGCGACTACGATGCCGCATTTGCAGTCTTTCGCAAGCCAGACTTTCCAGCGGCCAGCACAGCGTTTGTAGAGTTTGTTCGACGCTATCCGCAAAGCGGCTACAACCCTTCAGCTTTGTTTTGGCTGGGCAATGCGCAGTATGCCAACCGCGATTACAACAACGCTGTTACCAACTTTAAAAGCATGATCGCCCAAGCGCCTGACCACCCCAAGGCCAGCGAGGCTGCTCTGTCGATAGCCAATTGCCAGATTGAGCTGAAAGACACCCGCAGCGCACGCAAAACGCTGGACGACTTAATCAAAGTCTACCCACAGTCAGAGGCTGCAGTGGCAGCTAAAGAGCGTCTCACGCGCTTGAAGTAGCCTCTAGTCTGCTGCACTGCAAACCACAGATTTAGCGCTAGGCAATCTTGCGCTGCCCGTGCACAGTGGCGTGCCCGGTAAAATCAGTACATGCAATCCACAGATATCACCGCCCTGAGCAACCAAGTGCTGTGGGCTACTTTTATACTTTCTTGCGTTTTTGGTGCCATTGCGCAACGCACCCACTTTTGCACCATGGGCGCAGTGAGCGATGTGGTCAATATGGGCGACTGGACACGCATGCGCCAGTGGGCGCTAGCCGCTGGGCTGGCCATGCTGGGCTTTGGCGTGCTGGTGTGGCTGGGCAAGGTAGACGCTGGTAAGACTCTGTACGCATCGGGCCGCGTGATCTGGTTGTCGGCGCTGGTAGGTGGCGCGATGTTTGGTTTTGGCATGGTGCTGGCGTCGGGCTGCGGGAGCAAAACACTAGTGCGCATTGGCGGTGGTAGCTTGAAGTCGCTGATTGTCTTTATCGTGATGGGTATGGCGGCTTTTGCTACGCTGAAAGGCATTACTGCGGTGGCACGCGTGGCCACTGTTGACGCAGTTACTTTTGCAACGATAGCACCAGGCAATTTGGCCAATATCTCGGCTGCAGTGCTAGGCGTAGCGGCACCACTGGCCCAGCTGATTGCGGCCCTGATCGTAGGCGGTGGCTTGGTACTGTGGGCCACGCTGCGCCGCGATTTTTGGGCACTGGATAATCTGCTGGCGGGTGTTGGACTAGGTGCTGTCATTGTGGCCATGTGGTGGGTGAGCGCACATCTTGGGTTTGTGGCCGAGCACCCCGACACTTTGCAAGAAGCTTTTTTAGCAACCAACTCTGGCCGTGCCGAGGCACTAAGCTTTGTGGCACCTGTGGCCTACACGCTGGATTGGTTGATGTTCTTTAGCGATAAATCCAAGGTGCTGACGCTGGGCGTGGTGTCGGTTTTTGGCGTTGTGGCGGGCTCGGCAGTGGTGGCTGTGGCAGGGCGTAGTTTTCGCTGGGAAGGCTTTGGCAGCACCGAAGATGTGGGCAACCATCTCGTGGGTGCTGTGCTGATGGGCGTGGGGGGTGTCACCGCCATGGGCTGTACCGTAGGCCAAGGATTAAGCGGCATCTCTACCCTGTCAGTCACCAGCTTTATCGCGGTTGCCGCTATTTTGGTGGGTGCTGTGATGGCACTGAAGTACCAAATGTGGCGCTTGGAACGTATGACGTAAGCGGTGCAGTACATGGATGTTGATATTGAAAGACGCTTTGGCGGTCTTGCGCGCCTGTATGGTGTGCGTGGCGCTGCAGCCATCCGCGCCGCGCATGTGGCTGTGGTGGGCATAGGGGGGGTAGGGTCGTGGGCGGCCGAGGCACTGGCGCGTAGCGGGGTAGGGCGCATTACGTTGATTGACTTTGACCAAGTGGCCGAGTCCAACATCAACCGCCAAATTCATGCCGAGACCAATACGGTAGGCATGGCCAAGGTAGATGCCATGCGCGCTCGCATTGCGCAGATCAACCCGCATTGCCAAGTGACTTGCATCGAGGAATTTGCCACACCTGAGAATTGGGCCAGCTTGGTCGACACCATGCGTGAGCAAGGCCAGCTAAGCGCCGTGATCGACGCCTGCGACCAAGTTAAAACCAAAGTGACGATGACAGCCTGGGCCTTAGCACAGCGCAAATCAGCGCACGCCAGCTTGTTCATTACCGTAGGCGCAGCAGGTGGCAAGCGCCGCGCTGACAAAATCGACATCGCCGACCTGGCCGACACCACACACGACCCGCTACTGGCCAAGCTGCGCTACAGCCTGCGCCGCCACCATGGCGCAGCGCGCGACAAGCGTATAGGTACAGTGTGCGTGTTCAGCCGCGAGGCTGTGGCTACGCCTGCTAATGCCATGTCTGATGACGTTGGCGATGACGACGCTCAAGCAGGCACGCACAGCACCGCGCTGGCCGAACCACAAGGCGATGGCAGCCTTAACTGCCACGGTTACGGCTCAGTAGTCACCGTGACCGCCAGCTTTGGCCTGTGCGCTGCAGGCTGGGTGCTAGACCAGCTAGCTAAAAAATAAGCGCACTTCTCTACAGCCAGGTGACAAGACCGCATTTTTCACGCTATAATTTGAGGCTTCACGCAAGTGATACGTGGGACCTTAGCTCAGCTGGTAGAGCAGCGGACTTTTAATCCGTTTGTCGTGGGTTCGACCCCCGCAGGTCCCACCAAAATTTAAAAAGCCTGTTAGTTGACTAACAGGCTTTTTTCTTTGGGCGTTGGCTTTCTTTTGCTGATTGTTTGCATGTCCATTGGATGCTGCGCCGTTCAATCCAGCTTTGCCTGCTCAATCATCCATACTCGCACTCCACCTATCCCCCCAGCCGCTATTGTTCTGCTTGACTTGGTCCAGGTCGCGGCGTTGGCGTTTGGTGGGGCGGCCTTGTTCTATGGTGTGGGCGGGTTCGGGTTGCAGGCGGCGCTGGTCTTTGGCGGCTTGGTAGGCGGCTATGCTTTCGGGGGTTTCTTGGTACAGGGTTTGGGCTTGGGGTGCGGGGCCGCGCTGCTCGCTGACTTGTAGCACCAGCACGCTGCAGGTTAGGCCATCGCGGTACAGGGCTACGGTGTCGCCTGCGCGCACGTCGCGTGCGGCTTTGACCAGCTGGCCGTTGATTTTGACGCGGCCTTTGCCAATGTCGTCCGTGGCCAGGCTGCGGGTTTTATAAAAGCGCGCGGCCCATAAAAACTTGTCGATGCGGGTGCTGTTGACTATTTTGAGGTCCATAGGGTGACTGCAGCTTCAAAAATAATGTGTTTTAAGCGTTTCAGGCCGTAGAACTTGCTCGAGCAGCTATGGTATTAGTAGCGTTAAGCCAGTGTATCTTAAACATGATGGTTACTGCTTTGCGCCCATGGCGGCGGCTTGCGTGCGCTGCAGTGCTAGCTCGGCAGTGTCCAGGCCGCTGTGTGTGTCCCAGCCGCTTAAGTGCTGCTGCGCAATGTGGCCCAGTGCTTGCACCCAGTCTGCGCTGTCGTTCAGGCAGGGTATGTAGTGGTAGCTGCGGCCATCTGTGCCCGCTGTACCACCAGCGCCTGCATGCAAGAAGGCTTCTTTGCCTTCCATGCCCATCTCTTCTAGCGTCTCCAGGCAGTCCACGGTAAAGCCGGGGCAGATCACGTCAACCCGTTTAACGCCAGCCTTGGCCATAGCGATCAGGGTGGGTTCGGTGTAGGGTTCTAGCCATTTGGCTTTGCCAAAGCGGGACTGAAAGGTCACTTGCAGCTGGTCTTTGGTCAAGCCCAGTTGTTCGCCTACTAGGCGGGCGGTTTTGTAGCATTCACAGTGGTAGGTGTCGCCAAGCGCCAGAGTGCGCTGGGGCACGCCATGAAAGCTCATCACCAGTTTGTCGGGCTTGCCGTGCTGCTGCCAGTAGCCGCTGATGCGGGCGGCCAAAGCGCTGATGTAGCCTGCGTCGTCATGGTAGTTATTCACAAAGCGCAGCTCGGGGATGCGGCGCACCTTGGCGGCCCAGGTGTACACCGCATCAAACACGCTGGCAGTCGTTGTGCCGCTGTACTGCGGGTACATGGGCAGTATCAAAATACGGTTAAACCCTTCAGCCTTTAGCGCGTCTAGCTGGCTGCGCATGCTAGGGTTAGCATAGCGCATGCCTAGGCGCACCTGCACCTTGTGGCCTTGCTCGCCTAGATAGCCTTGCAGCAGCTTGGCTTGTTTCTCGCTCCATACCTTCAGCGGCGAACCTTCAGCCGTCCAAATGCTGGCGTATTTGGCGGCTGATTTGGCGGGGCGCAGGCGCAAAATAATGCCGTGCAAAATCAGCCACCAAATAGGCTTGGGTATTTCTACCACCCGGTGGTCTGACAAAAACTCGGCCAAGTAGCGGCGCACCGCAGGGGCCGTGGCTTCATCAGGGGTGCCTAGGTTGCACAGCAAAATAGCGGTGCGGCTGTTAAATGGGCCTGCATGGCCGTGGGTGTAGGTGGGTTCTTTGGTAAATGCCATGGTCTAATCTCTTACCTGTATTTTGCTGTACTTATGATCGACATTTTAAAAATCAAAGCAATATCCCTCGACTTGGACGACACGCTGTGGCCCATATGGCCCGTGATAGAGCGCGCCGAGAAAGCTCTGCTGGACTGGCTATGCCACCACGCGCCCATGACAGCGGCACTGTTTGCCTCTACCACTGCACTGCGCGAGATACGCGAACACATGGCTAATGTGATGCTAAAGGAGCGCCCCGACATGCGCCACGACCTGGGCGCTATCCGCAAAGAATCTATCCGCTTGGCGCTGGCGCGTGCAGGCGAAGACCCATCGCTGGCCGAGCCTGCGTACGACGTATTTTTTGCGCACCGCAACCGCGTGGTACTGTACGACGATGCGCTGGCAGCCCTGGCTGCCATGGCGGCGCGCTACCCGCTGGTGTCGCTGTCTAACGGCAATGCGCAGCTAGATTTGGTAGGCCTGGCCGGTTACTTTAATGCCAGTATCAGCGCCAAAGAGTTTGGCAAAAGCAAACCCGACCCGCACATCTTTATCGCCGCAGCGGGCGCTGTGGGCGTGCTGCCGCACGAGGTGCTGCACATTGGCGACGACGCTGCGCTAGACGTGATGGGCGCGCTAAACGCTGGCATGCAAGCGGTGTGGCTGAACCGCGAAGAAAAGTTGTGGCCGTATGAAGACAAAGAGCCCACGGTAGAAGTAGGCTCCTTGGCAGATGTGGTGGCACTGCTGGCGTAATGTTGCTTGCGCAGTACCATGCATACTAAAAACAGCCTTCGAGAGGCTGTTTTATAAGCTTTTTAGGCTGTTAACCCAAGTGAAATCTGCTCAAGCAGCTATTGAATTAATAGTACTATGCAAGTGGCACATCAGTTATTTTGGCGCTAACCGAATTGCACCGTCCAGGCGAATCGTCTCACCATTGAGCAAATCATTTTCAAAAATATGCAGCGCCAGCTTGGCATAGTCTTGCGGCGTGCCCAAGCGGCTAGGAAAGGGCACGGCAGCAGCTAGCGCGTCTTGCACGTCTTGCGCCATGCCAAACATCATCGGCGTACCCATAATGCCCGGTGCAATCGTCATGTTGCGAATGCCGTTGCGCGCCAGGTCGCGCGCTATCGGCAGCGTCATGCCCACAATGCCGCCCTTAGACGCGCTGTAGGCCGCTTGACCGATCTGCCCGTCATAGGCTGCCACCGATGCGGTGCTGATGAGGCAGCCGCGCTCCATGGTGGCTTCAGGCTCGTTTTTGCACATCGCGTCAGCGGCCAGGCGAATCATGTTGAAGCTGCCAAACAGGTTGATGCTGACCGTGCGTTTGAAGGCATCAAAGTTGTGCGCACCGTTTTTACCCACAGTTTTCTCGCCGGTGGCTATTCCAGCGCAGTTAACCAGCCCCATCAGCTTGCCCATGCTGACGGCCATAGCCACCACCGCTTGGCCATCGGCCTCGCTGGTCACGTCGCATTTGACGAAGGCTCCACCAATCTCCTTGGCCACCGCCTCGCCTTTGTCAGCCTGCATGTCAGCAATCACCACCTTGCCCCCCTTGGCCGCCAGCATCCGCGCCGTGCCTTCACCCAAGCCCGACGCGCCGCCGGTGACGATAAATACTTTGCCGTTAATGTCCATAAAAGTTGCTCCAAAAGGGGGATAGATAAAAAGTGTTGGGAGGTTGACGTTTACGTTAACGTCAATTGGTCTTTGATTATGACGCAGTTTGCTTTGCTGGCTTTGTCTTTGTTCTAGCACGCGTACTGCTGCGGTCAGTCTCATGCCAAACGGACCTGCGTGACCGCGAGGTTTTAGGAAAGTAAAAAGCCCCAACTATTGCTGCAATACTGTGCGACTGCGAGATTGAAGACTTCACCACAGCCATGGATAATAAAACTATGCACATCAAAATCGACAACCTTCAGGGCCCTGAAATTCATGCACTTTTGCAAGAACATTTGCGCACCTTGTCTATGCATTCGCCGCCAGAGAGCATGCACGCTCTGGACATCGAAGCCCTGCGCAGCCCAGACATTACGTTTTGGACAGCGTGGAGCGATGACACTGGCACCGCGCAACTGCTCGGTTGCGGGGCGCTGAAGCAGCTAGACGCTGAACACGCCAAGCTAAAGTCTATGCGCACCGACGCTGCACACCTGCAAAAAGGTGTGGCACAAGCGCTGTTAACGCATATTTTAGAAGCAGCCAAACAGCGCAATATCAAGCGACTAAGCCTGGAAACTGGCCCGATGGAGGCCTTTGCAGCGGCGCGTAGTTTGTATACCAAAAAAGGCTTTACCTGCTGCGGGCCTTTTGCAGGCTACGTGGTGGACCCCTACAGCGTGTTTATGACCAAGGTTTTGTAGACGTTAGGGCGATAGCAATCGGTAATTAGCCACCACACTGCCAGTACGGTCCACCAGCACCTCAGTTTGGCCGTAGCCTGACTGGTATTCGTTAATCAATAAAACAGCGTGGCCTTGGCGAAAAGGACGCACGCTGTGGGTCTGCTCATCGACCTTAAACACCCACTGGCCTTGCGTATTCACAAAGCCTCGGGCCTCATTTTTTAGCCCGCCTTGTTTGTTGGGCTTGCCTTGTATGGCCCAAGCCAAGCCCTTATAAAAATCGTCGATGGCATAAAACTTCTTGGCCAGTGCTGCGCAGGGTTTGTGGCTTCTAGCAGGGCTGGGGTAGGCTTTGCGCAAGCTGTCTTGGTGCCAATGTTTGTCAGAGGGCTCTAGCACCACGCGGCCTTGCGGGTCGATCAAACCCAGCGCGTCGCTCAGTTTGTCGTTGGTGGGCAAGACGCGTCTGAACACAGCTTTACCATCTATAAAATCGCTGCGAATGTCGATAGCCGGTGCGGTAAAACTGTGGCCACTGTACCAGTCTAGCGCGGTGTAGCCAACGGCTGGGCTGGTGTCTTTAGCAGGGTCGTAGCCCATCACTATGCGCCCGGTTTTATCGATAACTGACCATGGCGGTGCCGCGCGCCTGGGGCCTACGCTGCTCATGGGGTGCGTGCCAGTTATATAGCCTTTGCCGCGCACCAGCGCCAGCCCGTGGTGAAAGTCATGTGCGTCAAACCACTGCGCGGCCACCGGCAGCGCCACGCGGCCTTGGGTGTCTATGTAGGCGCGGCCTTGCGATGTAGTAACCAAAGCCAGGCCATCGCTGTAAGGGTTGGCCTCTTTGTAGATGGGTTGCGCTACCACTTGGCCTTGTGCGTTGATAAAGCCATAACGCCAGTCATAACCACCAGAGGCCTTGGCAATATTGGCAAATGTGCGCAGCATGCCGCTGGTGGGTGCATCATCATGCGTGTCAAACAGCTCGCGGCTTAGACGCATGCCTTGGCTATTGACCAGCATGCAGCCTTCGTGAAGGTGGCCACCGCGCGACTGGCACAGCATATGCACGCTGGGCAGGTTAGCTGCCCATGCTTGCACAGAAAAACTCTGCAGCAACGCCCACATCACCATGACATAACGCATAAACAGCCCACTAAAAATTTGGCCAAAACATTATTAGTGCGTCGCACTTTCAGCCTGCGCGTGCGCCACGCCTGCAGTGTGCCCGATAGCGCCTTGGCAGGCATGCCAGATAATGCACACATGCGCTATAAATTTTTGTTTCACAAAATGTCAATCGCTGGTGCCGCGTTGCTGCTGGCCGCCTGCACTACCACCGCGCCTGTGCCCAGCCCTTCCACGCCGCCCAACGGCACCACTACCACCCCCACGCTACCGCCTGTAGCCGTGCCCAAGCGCCCACCCAAAATCGGCTTGGCGTTAGGCGGCGGCGCAGTGCGTGGGTTTGCGCATGTGGGGGTGATAGCCGCGCTAGAGGAGGCGGGCATTAAACCCGACATGGTGGTGGGCACATCGGCAGGCAGCTTGGTCGCCGCTATTTACGCTACAGGCAAAACTGCAGCGCAGTTGCAGCAGGCCGCGCTGGCCATGGAGGAGGCGGACATTACCGACTGGACGTTGCCGTTTTTTGGCCGCGGTATGCTGCGCGGCGACGCACTGGCCCGCTACATCAATCTACAGGTGAACAACAAACTGATCGAAAGCATGGTGATACCGCTGGGCATTGTGGCTACCGACTTGCGTACAGGGCAGGGCGCGCTGTTCCGCCAAGGCGACACCGGCATGGCAGTGCGTGCGTCCAGCGCGGTACCGTCGGTGTTTAACCCGGTCAAGATCGGCGCGGCTGAATATGTAGACGGCGGCTTGGTGTCACCTGTGCCTGTGCGATTTGCGCGGCAGATGGGGGCCGAGCTGGTGATTGCGGTGGATATATCGTCTGCGCCCGAGGGCAATGCGTCTGACAGCCAACTGGCCATTTTGCTGCAAACCTTTGCCATCATGGGCAAAAGCATTAATAGCTACGAGTTGAAAGACGCCGAGCTGGTGGTGCGGCCTGCGTTGGTGGGCGTGAAGAGTGGCGACTTTACGGCCAAGCGGCGGGCTATCGACGCTGGCAAGCTGGCAATGCAGCAGGCTATGCCGCAACTGAAGGCGTTGATTGAGGCTAAGAGTAGGTAGTTTTTTAGTCTTTTCGTGGGTCTGGGCCGTAGAACCTGCTCAAGCAGCTATTTTATTTGTAGCGTTTGGACATTTTTCTTCTTAGACTTCGCGGTCACGCGGCATCGCAAAAAAAAGCCAAGTCTTTCGACTTGGCTTTTGAACTGAGTCCCTGCTACCGCGGCGGTAGCTAGAGGACCCGAGGAGACAACCTTACATACAAACCTATAACGCTAGTGTCGGCTATAGGCTGACAATCCAAGCAGAGGATGCACTCTAAAAACGTGGGAACTTAGTCACCCATTTCAAGAGCTTGTGTAAAACGCTTTCTCGAATCCTTGCTGTTATTTTGTCTGACAGTGCAAACCGCCCGACAGTTCAATGCTTTTGCAGGGTTTTAAAAATAGTTGCAAATTAACGCTTTTTGCTAGCAGCTTTAGCCGTGGCAGACACGTTAGCAAAGTTTTGCTCGGCCATGTCGCTTGCTTGCTTGACTGCTTTTTGCACTGATTCAAACGCGTTGCCAGCAGCGGTTACGGCGCTTTTCATCACGGCAACTGCTGTCTCAGAACCGGCAGGTGCGTTTTTGGCAGCGCTGTCCATCATGGACATAAACTTCTTTTGGCCTTCAGCAGTTTGTGCTTCAAAAGCAGCACTGAACTCGGCGCCAGCGCTAGAGGCGATGTCGTACAGATGGCGGCTGTAAGACGCGGTCTTCTCGGCCAATGGCTGGAACAGGCCAGCTTGCAGGGCTAGCAGTTCTTGTGCGTCTTTGACGCTGAGGGCGGCTTGGGTGTTGTCAGACGCTTCAGACAACGCAGCTTTAGAAGCTTGAATGTTCAATTCAACCATCTTTTCTACACCAGCGAAGGCTTTGGTGGTCAGGCCAAATAGGGTCTCGACGTTGGCTTTTTGTGCAGCCATGATTTGTTCTACGGTTAGCATAGTGTTCTCCAATAATTTAAAAAGTTAATGAGTCTCTGTTTTTGCTACGCCGTGTCGTATTCTCGGAATATGTTGCAGTGCAGCATGGTATGAAGTATAGGGTAATCCCGTGCGAATGCAAGCACTATTATGTTGCAGTGCAGCAAACTAGTGCGCTTTAGAGCTAAAAACCTAAATTCGAGCACCTTAATAGCCACATGCGCTTCGCGCATAACCCATAATGGCGCGGGGCAAGCGGCCAAAACCTTCACAATACTTGCTGTGCAAGCCTTCTACGCCGACCAATTTGTTCTGCCCCTGCCCGAAGGCCACCGCTTTCCCATGGGCAAATACCGCCTGCTGCGCGACTGGCTAAGCCAGCACTTGCCCAGCGTGCAGCTGCAGGTAGCCCATGCCGCTACCGACGGCCAGTTGGCCCTGTGCCACACGCCCGCCTACATACAAAGCATTGCCACTGGCAGCATAGACCCTGCCCGCATGCGCGAAATAGGTTTCCCGTGGAGCTTGGCCATGGCCGAGCGTGCACGCCGGTCTGTGGGGGCCAGCGTGCAAGCGGCGCGCGCCAGCTTGGGTTTTGCATCGCCACCCCCAGGCCAAGAGTTAGGCAGCCAATCCGAAGCCGTGGAACCCCGCCCCCAAGGCTTGGCGGCCAACCTGGCAGGCGGCACGCACCACAGCTATGCCGACAAAGGCGGTGGCTTTTGCGTGTTCAATGACTTTGCTGTTACCGCGCGCCTGATGCAAGCTGAATGGGCGCGCATTTACCGCCAACCCTTGCAGGTGGCCATCATCGACCTGGACGTACACCAAGGCAACGGCACGGCCAGCATTTTTACGCACGACCCCAGCGTGTTTACTTTGTCTATACACGGCGAGAAGAATTTTCCGTTTCGTAAAGAAGCTAGCAACATCGACGTGAACCTGCCCGACGGCTGCCAAGACGATGCGTATTTGCATGCGCTAGATTTGGCGCTAGACGAGCTAGAGCACCGCTTTAAACCCGGCCTGGTGTTGTATTTGGCAGGGGCCGACCCACATGAGGGCGACAGGCTAGGGCGCTTAAAACTCACCTACGACGGCCTAGAAGCCCGCGACAGGTGCGTGATGCACTGGTGCTGGCAGCGGCGCATTCCGCTGGCCTTTGCCATGGGCGGCGGCTATGGCACAGACATGGGCACGACGTTGAAAGTACAGCAAGCGACCTACACCGTGGCAGTAGAGTTTGCAGCCAAGTGGCAGAGTCGTATAAATACAAAGTAAAAATTAGTTGCAAAAAGGTCTTGGGTGCATGTAAAAATATGCAATCAAGCCGATAACCCAAGTAAAACCTGCTCAAGCAGCTATTAAATGTATAGTAATAGACTAGATGTGACAGCCGTAACGCTTGGTTAGCTCAGCGGATTTGGCGGCTGTTTATGCCAGTTTGACCCATAAACTGAATGCATGTTTATTAAACCAAAAGGGTGCCTTGCATGAAGCGTTTAAGTTGTTATGTGAGTTTGGCGGGTGTTGTGTTTTTGGCTGCCTGTGGCGGCGGGGGCGGCGATGCACCTGCGGCGACCGGGGGTGCAGCAACTGACCCTTCTGCAGTCAGCGCACAACCCAGTACCACATCAACGTCGTCAGCCACACCACCAGCCACCAACGCGCCCGCCACGGGCACGGAACCCGTGGCCGGTACCAGCACTGGCTGCGACATAGCTAATTTTCAGGCCGACATGCTCAGCGCTGTTAACAAAGCGCGCGCGGCCGCGCGTAGCTGCGGTAGCGATGCCAAGCCTGCAGTAGCGCCCATTGCCTGGAACAATTTGCTGTTTAACGCGGCAGCAGCACATTCAAAAGACATGGCCGAGCGTAACTACTTTAGCCACGACACGCCCGAAGGCATTAACCCGTTTCAGCGCATGCAAAATGCGGGCTATAAATTTGGCAATGCCGGGGAAAATATTGCGTCAGGGCAAAACGGTATCGCTAGCGTGATGGACGCTTGGCTAAAAAGCCCAGGACACTGCAACATCATCATGAGCGCCAACGTTAAAGACGTAGGCGCATCGTGCGTTAAAAACAGCAGTGGCACGCCGTATTGGACAATGGGTGTTGCCGCCCCGCAGTGAGATGGCAACTCGCGCTAGCATCCAGCATTAGCAACTAGAGCGTACAACCCGCACTAACAACTAGCACTAACAACTAGCACTCAGCGCCTGCATCGGTTTGCCAGTTTTACTGTCCGTCACCACCACGTTGATCTGGCGCGGGTTTTTATCATTGCCTGCCAGTGCGTTGATTTTGAGCTTTTGCGCACC
>JANLPQ010000053.1:0-81542 GCA_031367325.1 Polaromonas sp.
GTGCAACTGGCCAGCTTCTACAGCGACACCAATAACCCTCAGCTAGAAGCCCGCGACGCCGCCATCACCGAGCTGCTGTACGGCAGCGGCCTGCGCGTAGGCGAGCTGGTAGGGTTAGACGTGCAAGCTTCGGCCAGCGCCAAGGGCTGGCTAGACTTGCAAGCTGGCGAGGCGCATGTATTGGGCAAAGGCAGCAAGCGTCGTAGCGTGCCGCTGGGGGCTAAATCGGTTGAAGCTTTGCAAAAATACTTAAACGCCAGAGCCGACTTGCTACCGCCCGCCGCCATCGACCAAGCCGCCCTCTTCATAGGCCAAAACGGCACCCGCCTCACCGCCCAGTCCATCTGGCAGCGCCTGAAACGCCGCAGCCTGCAAGCGGGTCTCGCCACCCCCGTACACCCCCACATGCTGCGCCACAGCTTTGCCAGCCACCTGCTACAAAGCAGCCAAGACCTGCGCGCCGTACAAGAGCTGCTAGGCCACGCCAACATCACCACCACGCAGGTGTACACACGGCTAGATTTTCAGCATTTGGCCAAGGCCTATGACGCGGCGCACCCGCGGGCCAAGAGGAAGTAGAAAGTAGTTACGCAGGTGAAGTTGGTCGTTTGCTTAACGTGCGCGCCGGTAAGCTGGACTCGAGCCGGGCATCTCGCTGCAAAAATACTTCGCAAACACGCGCGAACTGAGGCTTTTGGGGCGCTGCCTTCAACAACGCGCGCCTTGCTACGTATTTTTCATCGAGACGAACCCGACTCGTCACATTGTTCTTGGCTTGGTTTGAAAAAGTCCGTGTTTCGGTAGAGATTTTTTCGTTGACTAGCCGTAGACTCGCCAAAAATATTTGACGTAACTACCGGTAGCGCGCCAAGGTTTGTGCAGGCGATGTGGCGTATGCCGATCGCCCGATTCCCAGTACTCCAGTATGAGGGAAGATTACCGTACAGCTGCAGCTCAAAGCCGCCACCACACAAAATCCGCAGCTCGAACTGCACATTCTTGGCGACAAAGCGGTACGTTGTGAAACGGCTGCCGCCGTGATGGCAGTGGCACAGCAAGCTCGAATCAAAAAGATGGGGTTGTACTAGCCAGGAAATTAAAATAACTGATTTCAAAGACACTTTTAAATTATTTAAGAACCATGCCAGCATCTTCCAGTCTGTATCCTAGGCCACGCTGTGTATGTATCAAAGGTCTGTCGAATCCCTCATCAATTTTGCTGCGCAAACGACGAATAAAAACATCAACAATATTCGTTAATGGGTCTTCGTTTGTCCCCCAAACGTTAGCCAGTATGCGTTCGCGACTGAAAAGCCTGCCGGGGGCTGATATCAGCAGCTCTAACAAAGCAAGCTCACGCGCAGTCAGTGCAATCGTTCGACCCGCCCGGCTAGCGCGCATTGAGCGGGTATCTAGCTCCAAGTCTGCCACGACTCGAATATCTTTCGTAGTGTTGTGCGGCAGCGAGCCGCGTCTTCCCAGTGCTTCGATACGTGCAAGCAGTTCTTCAAACTCAAAAGGTTTTACCAAGTAATCATCAGCGCCTAAACGCAACCCACTGACGCGATCTTCTAGGGTGCCAAGTGCAGTCAGCATCAAAATAGGAAGCTGAATTTGCGAAGCTCTGAGCGTTTGGCAGACTTCTAAACCACTCATTCCAGGCAGCATGACATCAAGCAGCATGACGGTGACCACGCCTTCCTGTGCGGACTGGCGAGCTGCTTCATGCGCCAGCGACAGGCCATCAAAACCATTTTTTGCAACCAACACGCGGTAACCTTCAGCACGTAACCCACGGTCTAGAAAATCAGCGATTCGAGTGTCGTCTTCTACCAAAAGAATATTCATAAACTTTGTTTTGATTAAGGTGTTAACAAAGGCAGTTGAAGGGTCACAGTCGTGCCTACACCTTTTTCGCTGTGTATCAATATCGTCCCATCGTGCGCATGTGCTATAGCTAGCCCAATTGATAAACCTAAACCACTGCCGTTCGCACGGTGCATACGTGCATTTTGGCTACGAAAACTGCGCTCAAAAACCATCAACAGATCTGCCGCGTTGATGCCGATGCCTTGATCTGCAATCTGCAACTCGTAATAATTTTTATTCTTGGTTTCGTTAAATTTCTCTTGCAATAAAATTCCCACGATACCATTTACATGAGAGTAGTGCACCGCGTTATCCAACAGTAGTATGAGCAATTGGCGCAAGCGCTGTGGGTCTGCCCAAACCATCAAACGACAGCTGGGTAATTTTGACAGGTGTAGAGTTATATTTTTTTCGTGCGCCAGCGCATTTGCTTGCTGCAAAGCTTCTCGCAGAGGCTCAATCATGTCAAGCGGCTGTCGGTTAAGCGCTAAAGTATCGATATCGCTGCGAGCCATTGTTAGTAAATCATCAATGACAGCGCCCAGCTGTTTCGATATCGAAACAATCCGTTGTAATGCAGCGCGGTAGTCTTGCGAAGGTTTTTCAAGCCCCCGTAAAGTAATCTCAGCCTCGCCCAGAATGGCAGTCGTAGGTGTTCGTAATTCATGACTGATGTCTGCAAACAGTCTACGACGTCTAGCGTCAACGCTTTGCAATGCATCTAAAGCACCCTGTAGCTCGGCAGTGCGAGCCTGCACCAACTCTTCAAGTTTTTGCCTAAGTTGAGTTTCGTCCGCTCTGTGCTTAGAAAGCTCAACTGACATTGCGTTCATGCTGCTAGCTACAGCGGAGAACTCATCTATGCCGTCCAAAGGGATTCGATACGTCAAATCGCCTTGCTGTAGTGCCTTTGCACCTGCGTTTAACTCATTGAGTGGGCGCCGCAAGGCTCTAGCAAACCCTGCTGCCAAGAGCAATGCTGCAAGCGCGATGGTGCTAGCAGCGCCTAGTAAAAGATTGCGCATCCAACTCAGTGCGGTGTCAGCGGCTGCGCGTTCGCGAATGACCGCCGAAGTCTCACGCTCAATACTATCTGCAAGAAGTTGACGCAAATCGCGTGCTTGAGAAATATCAAATAACTCACTTGCTGTGAGCCAAGCTTGCTGCATATTTTTTCCTAATTGCAAGGGTTGCACTTTAGCTGCCGCCACTTCCAATACCGATACACTTTCTTCTAATATACCAAGAGTAGCCTGACGTCTTCGATACTCAGTGAGCGTAGCATCACTGTTATCTAGTTTAATGGTTTGATTTGACAATTGGTTTAAAGTCACCATCGTCTCACGCATGTCAGTCTGATACTTTTGCCACAAGTTTTTAGCCGTTGACGGGTCTAGCTGCGCTTGCGTAAACCAAGCACGAAGCCTTAATTTTGATATTGTCAGCTCCTCAAAGGCAAGTTGAATATCTGACGCCACACGACCGCGCAGCACATGGTCATTTGCTACATTCAGCGCCCAAATAGCAGCTATACCCTCTAGTACAGCTGCACCGGCGATAGCGGCAAGGGCACAGGTAAGACGTCGTGCAAACATGGTTTAAATCATCTCATAATTTGCGCTTGAAACGGGTTTTGAAAAATGAACAACGCATGAACATTTAACAGCCTGTACTACTTGTCATCTGCGGTTCATCAATTTTTCACTGGATGCTCATTCAAGTTTCATGACCTGTTCAATTAAGACAGTTCAAATCTGCGTGTGCGATATTGCACCGACACATGAATAATTGGAGTTGGAAAATGAAATTCACAAAGACATCTTTGACGATTGCTTCTTTGGCATTAGCTACTGCCGCTATTGCAAAAACACCTATTGTAAATACCTCAATCAGCGAAGCCGAAGTATTGGCGGCCCAAAAAGGCTGGGGTGATGCACTCATTGCAATTAGCGACACTTACGAAAAATCGGGTCAACCTGCAGCAAAAGCTCTCGCAGAAAAAGTAATCGACAGTGCCTACGGCTACAACTTAGGCCCAGTGCTTTTCAAGCCAACCCTCACGGAAGTACCGCAGACCTTTCGCGTTACCCGTGATGGCGCGTTGTCTTATTTTGTAGGCGGTAACACCGCTTATCCGAAAGACACTGGTTTTGCGTTGAAGGGCTGGAAAAAAGTCGAAATTGATAACGCCGCAATCTTTCTTGCTGGCGACGTCGCTACTTCAATGGGTAACGTAAGTTTTACAGATAAAGATGGCAAAGTAACTACGGTTGACAAAACCTGGAAGTTTAAGAAAGACGACCTAGGCAATTTGCGCATAGTCGTACATCACTCGTCTTTGCCCTACAGCAGCAAGTAATTTTTTTTGCATTTGTGCGCAGGTGAATACTTAAACTCATTTTGTTGAAACCCGTGCCGACTTGATAACCTTTGTATGGCCTTTCGCCTTAACATCCAGCGCAGGGTTCAACACCAGCCGCGCCGACAGCAATAGCGCGTCAGACTATTCCATGCCCCAGTAGTAGAATCCTCGCACGGGTTTGGAGCTTTGACGAGACGCAGCGCATTGATGCTAACTTTTTCATAGCTGTTTGTGCAGTAGCTGTTATTGTTAGAAGTTTATTTAACATACATAGCGACAGCATGCGACTGATGCATGGCGAGTTAGACGGTTTGCCGGGCTTGATTGTGGACTGTTATGGCGATACGCTGTTAGCGCAGTTTTTGTCGGCTGAGGCTGAGCGTTTTTAAGCAGTCTATTGTCGATGCATTGTTGCAAGCTACGGGGCTGACTAAGTTGTACGAGCGTTCGGACGCCAGCAGCCGTGCACTAGAGGGGCTGGACAGTGCAACGGGTTGGCAATATCGGCAGAAAGTGTTTTTATGATGTTTAAAAAAGCGACTTGAAAAAATGAATTCTGCACATAATCAATCGGGCTATCATTTTTGCCCATGTAGCAACCTGATTTACTTGGTGTCCTAAATCAAGCTTTTGTGTATCTTGACACGCAACCTGTACAGGCATTATCTCTGCATGAGCAACTAAAGTCCTTTATCTAATTAATGGTTATGAGTAGTCAAGTAACTTTGGATTTCGCAGGAAGTGTGGGCGGTGAATGGCTTGAATTATGGTGACTGCAAACCAATGTTCTAGTAACCTTTCCGCGCGACTAGCTTCTAAAAAGTCAAAATCTATAAATTGAACCTATTTGGCTGGCGCTGGAAGTATGGCTAAGCCAAATTTTCCCAAAGAATTTGAAAATTTAGAGACGCAATACGGGTATCAAAAATTCAAAAAATATTAATTGCTTGCAAGTTATTTGAGTTTGAGGGAGAGCCTATGTCTAATGGGGGTGTTAGAACACGGTATTGGCTAAAACCAGCTCCTAAAACTGATAGAGTCCAACAATAAATGTTATGGAAGTAATATCATGAAAAAATTGGTTGAGATTCGCACCTACTTGCTTAAACCTGGCACGCAAGTCGACTTTCACACCGCTATGGTGGAGCAAGCGCTACCTATGGTGAGCGCCTCGGGCATGGATGTCGTAGCGTTTGGCGTGTCGTACCATGAGCAAGACACTTACTTTCTCGCGCGCGCCTATGCTGACCAAGCCAGTATGGTGGCACAGCAGAATGCTTTTTATAACTCTGATGCGTGGCGACAAGGCCCGAGAGCTTTATTAGTAGACCGCATCGACAGCTACCTTAATACGTTGCTGTGGCTGTCTGATGCTGCCATTGAAGATATGCGCTTATTGAACACCACAGTTGCCCGACAATAGCCCCATGAAAACTATCACCCTGCGCGAAGGCAAAGAGCGCGCCTTGCAACGTCGCCACCCTTGGATTTTTGATAACGCTATTGCCAAGGGCAGTGCCGACAGTGGTGAGACGGTGCGGGTGGCGGCGCATGACGGTACGTTTCTCGGCTGGGCAGCGTACAGCCCCAGCAGCAAAATCCGCGCACGAGTGTGGAGTTTTGACGAAGCGCAGCGCATTGACGCTAATTTTTTCATAGCTGCTTGTGCAGTATCTGTAAGCGCAAGAGGCCTATTTGATATACAAAGTGACAGCATGCGGCTGGTGCACGGCGAGTCAGATGGTTTGCCGGGCTTGATTGTGGACCGCTATGGCGACACGCTGGTAGCGCAGTTTTTGTCGGCAGGGGCTGAACGGTTTAAGCAGCAGATTGCGGATGCATTGCTGCAAGCTACGGGGCTGACTAAGTTGTACGAGCGGTCTGACGCCAGCAGCCGCGCTTTAGAGGGGCTGGACAGCGTGACTGGTTGGCTGCGCGGTGCCACTGATAAAGGTGCGCCCAGTGCTGAAGACATTGTCATTACCGAGCACGGCTACCAGCTATCAGTCAACATTGCGCAAGGCCACAAAACCGGTTTTTATTTAGACCAGCGTGACAGCCGACACAAGTTTGCGCAGTACGCACAGCATTGGCAGCGCAGGCACGCGGGCAGCGGGCAGGCCTTTAGCGCGCTTAATTGTTATTGCTACACGGGCGGATTTACTGTGGCGGCCCTAGCCGGTCTGCGCGCGAGCGGCGGTTTGCAGCAAGCGCACATTACTAGCATCGACTCGTCTGGCCCCGCTATCGAGCGCACCAAGGCCAACGTGGCGCTGAACGGCTTTAGCACTGAGCACACTACATTTATGGACGCTGACGTTAACGCCAGCCTGCGCCAGTTTGTAGAAGCAGGCCAAACCTTTGACGCTATCGTGCTAGACCCGCCTAAGTTTGCACCCACCGCCGCGCATGCCGACCGGGCTGCGCGGGCGTACAAAGACATTAACCGTTTGGCGTTTAAGATTTTGAAGCCCGGTGGCGCACTGTTTACCTACAGTTGTTCGGGCGGAATTGATGCAGCGCTGTTTCACAAAATTATTGCTGGCGCGGGGATAGACGCAGGCGTAGACGGCTACATTACCGACCGGCTAGGCGGCGCGCCAGACCATCCTATGACGATAAACTTTCCTGAAGGCGAATACTTAAAGGGCTTGGTAGTGGTGAGAAAAGCTTAAATCAGTGGCAATGCACTATTTAAAAACATACCTTGTGCCGCAAATTGTGTTGTGATAGCCCATTAGATAAGCCAACTTTAAAGGGCCACAGTGCGATGCGTTCACCTCACCATGTAATTTGGCGCCAACTGCGCGCACGCCCCAGGCTGATGGTGTCGCTAGCGGCCGGGGCTTTGGTGGTGTTCTTACTACCTCAGGGGTTGGCTCTACTACCGCAGGGGTTGGGTTGGCTACCGCAGGGGTTGGGTTGGCCACCGCAGGGGCTAGTTCTGCAGCAATCCACGCGCCTAATAATTGGGTGGAATGTCACCACCTGTTTGTATTTGCTGCTGGTCGGTCTGATGATGCGCCAATCTGACCATGCCCAATTACAACGCCACTCCTATACAGAAGACGAAGGCAAATTGGTCATTCTCACCCTGGTTATTGGGGCATCTGCGGCGGCGCTGAGCGCGGTAGTGATAGAGCTGATGGCCATTAAAAATATGGCAGGTGGCCCCAAATATGCCCGCATTGCACTGGCAGCGCTCACTATCGTATCGTCATGGGCGTTTAACCACATGATGTTTGCATTGCACTATGCGCACGACTACTATGTAGCAAGCGCAAAAAATTTACCAGGCGGTTTAGATTTTCCCGGCAACGAAGCGCCAGACTATGTTGATTTTTTGTATTTTTCGTTCGTCATAGGCACATCTGGGCAAACCGCCGACGTCACATTTACCTCCAAAAGCATGCGCCGTGTGGGCCTAGTGCACTGCGTAGTGGCGTTCTTTTTCAACACCACCGTTTTGGCCTTAACCATCAATATCGCAGCAGGTTTGATTTAGCTATTCAAACCGCCGCTCACGCAACCACTTGGTGGCAATCCACTTTTCCCCCGCTATTACCGGTGCTCCACCATGCAGGCTTTTGCTGATGGGGTGGGCGCGGTTGTAGCTAAAGAACACGGCGTTGCCGCGTTGCGGGGCAACTTCTAGTTGCACGTCGGGGAAGGTGGTGCCGCCGCCTTTTTCGGGCTCAGACAGGTACATGATGATGGTAGCCACGCGTTGGCCGCCGCGTTTCAGGATGGTGGGCGTACCGGGCTCGGCGGGGTCGAAATAGTCGTAGTGCGGCTTGTATTCGGCGCCGGGCTTGTAGTGCAAAATTTGCAAGCCTTCGCCGTTTTCTATCGGCCAGTTAACCAGGGCGGCTAGGCGTTCCTCTAGCACTTTAACTACCTCGTTTTCATCGCGCCTGAAAAACATGCCGCTGCTGGTGCGGTCGTCGTTAAGCTCTTCGCCGCCAGTCTTTACGGCCACGGTAAGCGAACGGTTCAGGCGCGGCTTGGCAGCGGCAATCAGCGCATCGCACTCATCGGGCGTCAGCACATTGCCAAACACCACAATATGCGGCGTGGCCATGCTGGACAGCACGCGTACACGGTGACCTGCAGCGTCAACATAAAGCGGCGAATCGGCCAGCGAAGGTACGGGCACAGGCACGGCAAGAGGCAAGTCTTGCTGCGCTTGCGTGCCTTGCAAATGATCGCGCAGGGTGGACTCTAGCGCCTCGATGGCAGTGTCTTCGTTCCAGCCCGACGCTAGCATCGACTGCAACACCGCATCAGCCCCAAAGCCTTGCTGGGCTTGCTCGACAATCCAGGTGCGCAGTGCAGGCGTGATGGCTTGCGCGGCGGTCTGCACCACTTTGTCGGTGGGTTTTGAGGCGGAGTTTTGTGTCATAGCTTTCTCCTGAACACTAAACGGTCGGGGTCGGACTGTGCGGCAGCAAAGGCATAGCCGTCGCTGTGGAAGGATTGTAATTTCTTCACGGTGGTGGCGCGTTTGTCGATCGCGTAGCGCGCCATCAGGCCACGTGCGCGTTTGGCAAAAAAGCTGATGATTTTGTAGTCGCCGTTTTTATAGTCTTCAAACACGCATTCCACCACGCGGGCTTTTAGCGCTTTGCGGTCGACTGATTTGAAATATTCGTTGCTGGCCAGGTTAACCACCGTGGGCGTTTTTTCAGCTGCCAAACGTGTGTTGAAATGTGCATTGATGTAGTCGGCTAGCTGCGTACCCCAAAACTTGTACAAATTAGCGCCTTGTGCGTTGGGCAAAGCCGTGCCCATTTCCAGGCGGTAGGGCTGCATATAGTCCAGCGGCCGCAGCATGCCGTACAGGCCGCTGAGCATGCCAATGTGTTGCTGTGCCCACTGCAAATCGTCCGCTTTTAAAGTACTGGCGTTCAGGCCGTCGTACACATCGCCGTTAAAAGCTAGGATGGCTTGTTTAGAATTTTTAGCGGTGAATTTGGGCGACCATGCGGCGTAGCGCGCTACGTTCAGCGCCGACAACGCATCGCTCAAATGCATCAGCTGCGCAATGTCTTGCGGCGACTGGGTGGTCAAAATGTCTATTAGCTGCGCCGACTGCTTAGTAAACTGCGGCAGCGTGTGCGGCAGGTCTTTGGGTACGGGGGTGGTGTAGTCGAGCGACTTGGCGGGGGACAAAAGAAATAGCATAGTCAATATTTTGCACTAGCTGCAGCGGTGTAGGCTGAATCTGGGATATTGTGCAGTGATTTTTACCGATCAAACGGTCGTTACATTGCGAACAGGCTATGTTGCATGAAAGCCATTTACTATTGATTGCATAGCTGCTTGAGCAGGTTTTATATGGCCTACAGCCTGTTTCTTTATATAAAAGCAGCAATCAAATGCGCTACCAAGGCAGGTTGCTCATGCACGATCCAGTGGGTAGCACCGGGCACGCGGTGCACCTGCAATTGCGGTATGTAATCATCCAGCCCATCTATCAGCGCAGGCGGCAGCGCAATATCGTCCATGCCCCAAATCACCTGCGTGGGAGTGTTGACTGTCAACATCTCGCGCGGCAGCGTAATGGCACTAAGACCTGTTGCAGCACCTGCGTCGCTAGCCGTGGCGGGGCGCAGGGGCGAGGCACGGTAGTAATTGCAGCCGCCCGTTAGGCTGTGGTCCCACACGCTGCGGTACTGGGCCTTGACCGCATCAGTTAGCCAGTCGTGCTTGCCGCTGCCGCCTAGCATGTTGGTTAAAAACTCCCACAGCCTGCGATAGTCATCCTCGGCCAGCAGCCGCTCGGCATCTGGCCGGATAAGAAAATTCATGTAGCTACTAGCAGCTTGCTGGGCGGGCGAATCGCGCAGCTCACGCAAAAAAGTGCCCGGGTGCGGCGAATTAATAATGCACAGCTTGCGCATCAGCTGCGGCATTTGGTTAGCCAGATTCCACGCCACTGCACCGCCCCAGTCATGCGCCACCAGCGCCGCCAGCGGCGCATTAGGCGACTCGATGGCGATCAACGCCGCAATGTCTTGCACCAAATACTTTGCCCGGTACTGCCCTACATCGGCAGGCGCAGACGACGCCTCAAACCCCCGCAAATTAGGCGCCACACACCGATACCCCAGCTGCGCAAAATGCGCCAACAACCCATCCCACACAAACGCCCCTTCCGGGAAGCCATGCAAAAACACCATCACCGGCCGGCCTTTTTGCCCACTGGCGCGGCAGCTTAAGGTAATGCCGTGCGGCAGGGTAAGTGGATAAAGTTCAGGCATGCGTAGTCTCCTGCAGCGAGTGTACAGAGATCTTTTATACTATTAATTCAATAGCTGCTTGAGCAGTTTTTACTAGGGTTGCAAGGCTATTTCTTATAAATATTCGGCTGATTAGGACTTGTGTAGGGTTTTGCAGCACAATGAAGTTCACTTGAAACTGGAAAGCAACTTTAAAGGCGATGGTGGTATGAGAATATTTTTAATCAGCCTGCTGTGTGTTTACCTTACAGGGTGCAAAGACACGCTACTGCCCCCAGTACAAGTTTCAATGCCATCCTCTGTGGTAGGCACAGGCCCGGCGCAACTGACCATTGAATTTGAGTCGAGTGACAAGACCCAGCATGACTGCGCTAATCTGCTAGCAGGGTTGCAAGGAGTTGGCTTAACGATTAAGGTAGAGGAAACTAGCTCAGATGCGTCATGGTTTAAACAAGCCAGTAAAGTCGATACTGCTTGGACCATTAAGTTAACTAAACAATTTGATGGATCGTCTAAGGAAATGGACGCTTTGGTGGTGTCGTTCGATAAGTGTCGTACTGGACTGAATTCAAAGCTGAAATGGACAGTGTTGCAAAAATCAACTCAGTTGACTCTGCTGAAAAGTGCGCTGTCGGCATCGGTAATTTGATTGCGCAGATCGCTAAGTCATCTGTTGGGCTCGCACCGCAAATGGCTCATTGGATATGTTTTCAAATTAATTTACAAAAATAAATTGAAATATAAAGAGCTATAAATTTCATAGCTGCTTGAGCAGGATTTACTTGGGTTTCAAGCCTAAAATACTTTAAAAATGCACCCCACAGAGGCTTCTTAGACCTCTGGCGCACCTTCAACATCACCATTCAACTCAGCCGCATCCAGCGCCACGTCATGGGCTACTTCGGCGGCGTCTTCGGCGTCGACTGATCGCACCAGCGGTGCGGCGGCCCAGGCGCGCAGGTGCAGGGCCATCTCGTCTACGCCGATGCGTTTGAGGGCGGAGAACATTTTTACCTCGCCGCCGCCGGCTTGCAGCTTGGCTACCGACAGGGCTTTGGCGGCTTCGGTTTTGTTCAGCTTGTCGGCCTTGGTTAGCAAAATGACGAATTTGAGGCCTTTTTCTACCCGCGGGCGGATGACGTCCAGCAAGATGTCGTCTAGCTCGGTCATGCCTAGGCGCGGGTCGCACAGCAGCACCACGGCGGCTAGGTTTTCGCGGCTTTTGAGGTAGTTGGCCATCACGCGCTGCCAGCGCAGCTTGCTGTCTTTGGCCACTGCTGCGTAGCCGTATCCGGGCAGGTCGGCCAGCACGGCGTCTTGCGCGCCTTGGCGGCCAATAGAAAACAGGTTGATGTGCTGCGTGCGGCCGGGTGTTTTAGACGCATAGGCCAGTTGTTTTTGCTGTGCCAGCGTGTTGATACAGGTAGATTTGCCAGCGTTAGACCGGCCCACAAAGGCGATTTCGGGCACGTCTAGCGCAGGCAGGTGGTGCAACTGGGCGGCGGTGGTGAGAAAGCGCGTGGTGTGCAGCCAGGCCATGGCTTCTTTGGCCTCGGTGGTGGCTACTATGGGCTTGGCATAGTCGGGTGCTGTGCGGTTTAGCGCGCTGGCCTTGCCCTGCTGGGCTAGCGACACCGTTGAGCGGGCTTTGCTGCGCGGGCCCGGGTTGGTAGATTTTTTAGACGGTGTAGAGGACATGGTGGGGCGTGCCAAAGGGGCACTTATTAGATTCGCATTAGCTTTGCATTAAGCCTGCAAAATAGTCTGGAAAGCGTGCTGGAAGGGATTTCCCGCATGAAGCATTGTAAAATCAAAGGGTTTTGCTTCCCGGACAGTTACAAATGACGTCATTCTCTATGAAATTTATCGCCCGATTACTATTTGCCGCCTGTGTTGCGGTGCCTGCTTTGGTAGCTATTCCTGCCGCAGCCTCTGGCCCAGAGGCCCCCAAAATGGCCAAGCCAGACCTGGCCAAAGGCGCTGAAAAATTTACCGCTGTGTGCGCCGCCTGCCACGGTGCAGACGGCAATTCTGGCTCGCCAGAGAATCCAAAGCTAGCCGGCCAGCATCCAGAATATCTGGTCAAACAGTTGATGGAATTTAAAGCCGGTAAGCGCAAAAACGCCATCATGCAAGGTTTTGCCTCCACACTCAGCGACGAAGACATGCGCAACGTGGCCTACTGGGCTACCGCGCAAAAGCAAAAGCCCGGCTTTGCCAAAGACAAAGACTTGGTTGCTCTAGGCGAGAAGATCTACAAAGGCGGCATCGCTGACCGCCAAATTGCCGCCTGCGCTGGCTGCCACAGCCCCTCGGGCGCGGGCATTCCGTCGCAATACCCCCGCTTGGCGGGCCAGCATGCCGACTACGTGGCCTCGTCGCTGCGCGGCTACCGCGACGGCACGCGTAACAACAATATCCAAATGACGCAAAACGCCGCTAAGTTAAATGACCGTGAGATTAAAGCCGTAGCCGACTACGTAGCAGGTCTGCGCTGATTTGTACCTGTGCAAGCAGGAACTTATTGCGTGCTACGGAGCCTAAAAGAACAACTTGCCATAAGCGGTCTTTGAGGTCTTACTTTTTGGGTTGTTTTAGGCGGCCTGTTACGAAAATAGCGCTTCCCTTTTAAAAAGGCGGGTTTTCTGAGTGAAACCCGCCTTTTGTCCTTTCAGTTTGAGACAATTACCCCATGTCAGTTTCTACCCACGGTATGCGGCTTAAAACGCCATCTCTCGCGCTGCGCGCTGCGGTAGAACTGTTGTCGTCCATGCGGTTTTCTATTTCGCTGCTGACGGTAATTTGCATTGCCTCGGTGATCGGCACCGTGCTCAAGCAAGGCGAGCCTTTGGGCAACTACATTAACCAGTTTGGCCCGTTTTGGGCCGATGTGTTTTTAGCCGTCAACTTGCCTACGGTGTACAGCGCGTGGTGGTTTTTATTGATTTTGGCTTTTTTGGTGATTTCCACCAGCTTGTGCATCAGCCGCAATACGCCCAAGATTTTGGCCGACTTGAAAATCTACAAAGAAGGCATGCGTGAGCAAAGCCTAAAAGCCTTTGGCCACCGCGCACAGGCCAGCTTGAACGAAAGCGTAGAAGCAGCAGCCCAGCGCGTAGGCAACACGCTGGTGGCCGCAGGCTGGCGGGTTAAACTGCAAACACGCCCCAACGGCCTGATGCTGGCCGCCAAGGCTGGCGCCGTTAACAAGCTGGGCTACATTGCTGCGCACAGCGCTATCGTGCTGGTGTGCGTGGGTGGCTTGCTGGATGGTGATTTATTTATACGCATGCAGCAGTGGTTTAACGGCAAGTCTATCTACGGCGGCGGCGGCATGATAGCCGATATAGCGCCGCAGCACCGCTTGTCACCGTCCAATCTGGCCTTTCGGGGCAACCTGCTGGTGGCCGAAGGCGCTACGTCGTCTACCGCCATATTGAACCAAAGCGGCGGCGTCCTGATTCAAGACTTGCCGTTTTCTATTGAGCTGAAAAAATTTATTGTGGAGCATTACTCTACCGGCATGCCCAAGCTGTTTGCCAGCGAGATTGTGATTACCGACAAAGAAACCGGTCAAAAAATACCGGCGCGTGTCGAGGTAAACCACCCAGCCAGCTACAAAGGCATCGAGATTTACCAAAGCAGTTTTGACGATGGAGGCTCTAGCGTCAAGCTGCGCGCTATACCCATGGGTTTAGGCGCCAAGAGCTTTGATGTCGAAGGCGTGATTGGCGGGCAAACCAATTTGGCCAAAGACGGCGGCGCCGACAAGATGACGCTAGAGTACACCGCGCTGCGGGTGATGAACGTAGAGAACTTTGGCAAAAACGGCGACGGTTCTGCAGTAGATGTGCGCAAGGTAGATTTGCGCGAATCGTTTGACAAAACGCTGGGTGCAGCCAACAAAATAAAAACCACCAAAGAGCTGCAAAACATCGGCCCCAGCATTACCTACAAGCTGCGCGATGCCGCAGGCCAAGCCAAAGAGTTTCACAACTACATGCTGCCGGTGGTGCTAGACAAAGACGCCAAAGGCCAAGGCCAAGCGTTGTATTTGCTAGGCATGCGCGACGCACCCAATGTGCCGTTTAGCTACCTGCGCGTGCCTGCCGACGACAAAGGCGAAATGGACGGATTTGCCCGCCTGCGCATGGCGTTGGCAGACCCTGATATGCGTGCTAAAGCGGTACAAAGTTACGTGGGCAAGGCGGTAGAGCCAGGTAAAAAAGACATGGCAGACCAGCTGACCATTTCTGCATCGCGCGCGCTGGCCTTGTTTGCAGGCGCAGAAAAAATCAACGGTGATGCTGTGTCGGGCTTACAGGCGGTATCGAAATTTATGGAAGCCAGCGTGCCCGAAGCGGAGCGCGAGCGCGCAGGCGAGGTGCTGGTGCGCATTTTGAATGGCACTATTTTTGAGCTGCTGCAAGTCAGCCGCACACAAGCGGGGCTGGAGCCTCTGCTGCCTGACGACAAGACGCAAGCCTTCATGTCGCAAGCGGTGATCTCGCTGTCAGATGCATTTTTCTACCCCGCGCCTATGGCTTTTGCGCTCAAAGACTTTACGCAAGTGCAAGCCAGCGTGTTCCAGCTGGCGCGCGCGCCGGGCAAATGGGTTGTGTATACCGGCTGCTTGTTTTTGATCATCGGTATTTTTGCCATGCTGTATGTGCGCGAGCGCAGGCTGTGGGTGTGGTTGTCACCAGCTGCTAGCGGCAATTCAGATGCTGATGGCAGCACCAGCGCACAAATGGCGCTGTCGACTAACCGCAAGACCATGGATGGCGACAAAGAATTTGAATTGCTTAAGACGAAGCTACTGGGCCTACTACCCACCGCCACGCAAGACAGTGCTGCGGTTAACTCGACAGGTGTGAAGTAATGAATACTGCAACAACAACGCTGAACTCGCCGAACACGGCCGCTAATGTAACCAACAAGGCTACAACGACCACCATCATGCTTAGCGAGGGTTACTTTGCCAAGCGCAGCGCCTTCGACTGGTTGTTTGCATTGCTGGTGGTGCTGGGCGCAGGCTACACACTGTCGCACTACAGCGCATCCATGGATTTTTACGATAAATCTATTTTGGTAGGTCTAGTACCGGCCGTCATTTGGCTGGGTTGGTTTTGGCGGCCCCTGCGCAATTTAATGCTGGTAGTGGCCGCGTTTTCACTGCTGGGTATTAGCTCGTACCAAGGCGACTTAGCGCGAGCTGAAAAAGTGTTTTGGCTCAAATATTTCTTGTCCAGCCAGTCGGCTATTTTGTGGATGAGCGTGCTGTTTTTTATGAGCACCATTTTTTATTGGCTGGGCGTAGCCTCTACCAAGCAAAGCGACGCGATGGAATCACTAGGCAGCAAAATTGCATGGGCGGCTGTGACGATGGCATTGATTGGCACGATGGTGCGCTGGCACGAGAGCCATTTGCTCGGCCCTGATATTGGCCACATTCCGGTGAGTAATTTGTACGAAGTCTTCGTGCTGTTCTGTTGGCTAACTACTACCTTCTATTTGTACTACGAAGCCAACTACGGCACCAAAGCGCTGGGTGCCATGGTCATGCTAGTGGTGAGCGCAGCGGTGGGATTTTTGCTGTGGTACACGCTGGTGCGTGATGCGCATGAAATCCAGCCCCTGGTACCCGCACTAAAAAGCTGGTGGATGAAACTGCATGTGCCTGCCAACTTTATTGGTTACGGTACGTTTGCGTTGTCGGCCATGGTGGCATTTGGTTATTTGATCAAACAACAGGCTGCTGAAACTCGGTGGTACAAGCTCACACCGCTGTGGCTGCTGGGTGTGGTGCTGTGCTTTTTGCCGATAGTGTTCCGCTCGTCATCGGTGGCGGGTTCGGGCACGTCTAATTACTGGTTGGGTTATGCGGGTGTTTCGATATTGATCGTGGGCGGTATTTTGATGGCCCGCAAACGGATTGCGCAGCGCCTGCCCAGTTTTGAAATATTAGACGACGTGATGTACAAAGCCATTGCAGTAGGATTTGCCTTCTTCACCATCGCTACTGTGCTGGGTGCCCTATGGGCCGCCGAGGCATGGGGCGGCTACTGGAGCTGGGACCCCAAAGAAACCTGGGCCCTCATTGTGTGGCTGAACTACGCTGCCTGGCTACACATGCGCCTGATGAAAGGCCTGCGCGGCACCGTGGCAGCATGGTGGGCGCTAGCGGGCTTGGCGATTACCACGTTTGCGTTTCTAGGTGTGAATATGTTTTTGAGCGGATTGCATAGCTACGGGACTTTATAGTTTTTAAATACTGAAGATCAAATACCGAAATACCGGACGCGAAGGGCGCTAAGGTTGCGCGAAGGACGCGAAAAAGAAAATACAAAAATGAAACCAAAATATTTCTTGAAATTAATACGCTTTTAATTTCTATACCTAAGTGTTTTCTTGCGTTTTCATAATATTGTTTGGTATTCCTTTCGCGTTCTTCGCGCAATCTTAGCGCCCTTAGCGTCCGGTATTTCAGTATTTAGTCTATGAATCCCAAAAGCATTAGCCAACGTACTACTGTAAGAAAAGTCATTGCCGCGAAGACAAACCATCAAATTAGGAGTTAGTCCATGTTGATTCAAACGTTTAAAGACGGCTTTAACCACCGTATTCCCAGCGAGATTACACCGCACGCTGCCTACCAAGGCCGTCGGGACATGCTGAAAATGTTGGCTACCGGAGCGGCCGGAGCTACCCTGGCTGGTTGGGCCGCGCGCGATGCACGGGCCATGGGCGGCGGCAAGCTACCAGCACTGGTGGGCGCTAAATCGGCGGTAGCAGGCGCGGTGACGATGGAGAAAATCACCGACTACAAAGATGCATCTACCTACAACAACTACTACGAATTTGGCACTGACAAGTCTGACCCTGCCAAATACGCTGGCACATTGCAAACCAAGCCATGGTCGGTAGAGATCGAAGGGCTGGTCAAAAAACCTGCTAAATACACGCTAGAAGATTTGATCAAACTTAGCGCGCAAGAAGAGCGTATCTACCGCCTGCGTTGCGTGGAAGGTTGGTCCATGGTGATTCCTTGGGTGGGTTATTCGCTGAGTGAGCTGATCAAAAAAGTTGAGCCTTTGGGCACCGCTAAATATGTAGAGTTCTATACCCAGGCTGACAAAGCCACCATGCCGGGCCTGAGTGGGCGGTCGCTTGACTGGCCTTACATGGAGGCCTTGCGCATGGACGAGGCGATGAATCCATTGGCGCTGCTGACCTTTGGTATGTATGGCGAGGTGTTACCCAACCAAAGCGGCGCGCCGGTGCGCATGGTAGTGCCTTGGAAATATGGTTTTAAGAGCGGTAAGTCGATTGTCAAGATTCGCTTCACCGACAAAGAACCTAAAACCGCGTGGAACAAAGCGGCAGCTAACGAGTATGGTTTTTTCAGCAATGTAAACCCGAATGTGGATCACCCACGCTGGAGCCAAGCCACTGAGCGCCGCATTGGCGAAGAGGGCGGTGTGTTTGCCAAAAAGCGCAAGACCTTGATGTTTAACGGCTACGAAGCGCAGGTGGCTTCTTTGTACGCTGGCATGGATTTAAAGAAGTTTTTCTAAAATATGGCTGCTGCCTTATCTGCACCCGCACCGTTGGCGTGGCTGCGTCCACTGCTGTTGCGGCCTGCCGCTAAGGTAGTGCTGTTTGCACTGGCCATGCTGCCTTTTGCATGGCTGCTGTACGGCGCTATTACCAATAACCTAGGCGCTAATCCTACCGAATATTTAACCCGCGGTACAGGTGACTGGACGTTGCGGTTTTTGTGTTTAACACTGGCAGTGACACCCTTGCGTACCATCACTTCTACGCCCCAGTTGGCGAGGTTTCGGCGCATGCTAGGGCTGTTTGTATATTTCTATGCCGTGCTGCACTTGCTGTGCTACGTGTGGTTTGACATGGAATTTAACCTTGCCGATATCCTTAACGACATCCCCAAGCGCACATTTATTTTGGTAGGTTTCGCGGCGTTTTTGTTGTTGACGCCTATGGCTGCCACCTCGTTTAACCGCGCCATCAAAGCCATGGGTGCCAAGCGCTGGCAGATGCTGCACAAGGTAATCTATGCTATTGCGATGCTAGCGATTTTGCACTTTTTCTGGATGCGCGCTGGTAAAAATAATTTTACCGAAGTGTTTGTTTATGCCGCTATTTTGTCAACCTTGCTGGGTTGGAGGGTGCTGCAGTACTTTAAAAAGAGGGCTTTGAAAAAGCTTGGCGCATAACCTGGGGCACAGCCCGTTGATCAATACGGTGCACACAAATTAAATTTGAAGCGTTTTAGTGCTTTCAGGCCGTAGAACCTGCTCAAGCAGCTATGTAAATAATAGCATTCTTGCTACTGTCACAGCATTACTTCGTGGCGCATTTGGTCTGCTACCGACTCACGCTGGCGTATGACATGGGCGATATCACCGTCAATCAGTATCTCAGCCGCACGGCCACGGGTGTTGTAGTTGCTGGCCATCGACATGCAGTAGGCACCGGCTGACAGCACGGCCAGCAAGTCGCCTTGTTGTACATGCAGGTCGCGGTCATGGCCAATCCAGTCGCCGCTTTCGCACACAGGGCCTACCACTTGGTAGCATGTAGCTGGCCCCTCGCGTGGGGCCACGGGCACAATGCCGTGGTGCGCTTGGTACAAAGCAGGGCGCGGCAGGTCGTTCATGGCCGCATCCACAATACAAAAATTCTTTTGCTCGCCGGGTTTCAAATACAGCACTTCGGTGATACACACGCCTGCGTTGCCTACTAAAGAACGGCCAGGCTCAATCATGAGTTTTTTGTCGCCATAGCCGCGCGCGTCTATTTTGGCAAGTAGTTGCTTCCACAAAGCGTCGGCGGTGGGTGGTGTATCGCCACTGTAGTTAATACCCAAGCCGCCGCCAAAGTCGATATGTGCAATGGGTACACCCGCAGCCTCAATGGCCTGCACCAAATCTAGCACCCGGTCCATCGCATCAAGATAAGGCTCTATTGTGGTGATTTGCGAGCCGATGTGGCAGTCGATACCGACCACTTTGAGGCCTTTAAGTGATGCCGCGTGCAAATATACCGGCACGGTGCGTTCATGCGCGATGCCAAATTTATTGCCTTTAAGTCCGGTAGAAATATAGGGGTGCGTCTTGGCGTCGACATTCGGATTGACGCGAATGCTGACGGGCGCTATTTTGCCTACTGACAATGCGACTTCACTCAATACGTCTAGCTCCGCCTCACTTTCCACATTAAAGCAGGCAATGCCAGTGTCTAGGGCTTGCAGCATCTCGCGGCGCGTTTTACCAACGCCTGAGAAAATTATTTTTGCGGGTTCGGCGCCGGCTTTAAGCACCCGTTCAAGCTCGCCGCCGGAGACAATGTCAAAACCGCACCCCGCCCGGGCAAAAAGCTGGATCACCGCCAGCGACGAATTCGCCTTCATACCGTAGCAAATGAGCGCATTGCGACCAGCAAACCCGCGCTGGTAAGCCGCCAGTGCAGCTAGCATGGACGCTTTGGAGTACACAAACAAAGGTGTGCCATGCGCTTGTACTAAGGGTGCAATAGCGCAACTCTCAACATGCAGCTGTTGATTTTGGTAGTGGACAAATGGGTGTCCAGGCAAGATGGTGTTCATAAATGGCAGAGAAAGTGAGATGTTCAGCGGGTAGCCGAAATGGGCGAGGTGGGCGGCACAACTACTGGTGCTGTAACGGAAGTTGCGCTAGGTACAGATGGGTTAGACACAGGCGCTGTAGCTGCGTCGCCTGATGGCAACAAGGTTTGCGGCAGGGTGGCGCGGTTACGTGCTGCGGCTTCGGTAGGCAAATACAAACCGCCCCTTTGGCCGCAGGCCGACACTAGCATGGCGCATACCACTACCCCAGCAGCGGCTACACAGCCCCGGCGGTTCACGGGGTAGCACCGCGCGCCTACAATAATGTTTTTAAATCCCATACCTAGATTGTATTGTGCTGTCATGACTGATTTGGAATACGCTGACCTTGCCGAGGCCTTGTTGCGCGCCGTAGAAACCCACTGTGACCGTATTAACGATGACACTGAAGCCGATATTGACAACCAACGCGTGGGCAGCATGGTGACACTGACCTTTAGCAACCACAGCCAAATCATCATTAATCTACAGAAACCTCTGCAAGAAGTTTGGATGGCGGCACGCGCAGGCGGCTTTCACTACAAATTTGACGGCGCTTGGCACAACACCCGTGACAAGTCAGAGTTTTTTATGGATTTAAGCCAATACGCCAGTGAGCAGTCGGGGCTGGCTTTGAAATTTGGCAATTAAAGCACCCTGGCTCACCAGCAGCTAACCCTTGAACAAGTCCAGAATACTTTTCTTTTCTTCTTCAGGCGCAGGCGCACTCGGGTCAGGGTCAACGGTAGACGGAGCGTGCCTGTCTTCCAGGCCCAAGCTTCGCACTCCAGCGCCTCTGGAAAATTCTTCGTAATACCATTCACCCGCTAAATTGAGCAGACCCTCTGGAGCCGTAGGCTCAAAGACCTTGACGCCCTTTAAGGCAGTTTCCATGTAGGTAATCCATACGGGCAAGCTCAACCCGCCGCCAGTTTCTTTATCGCCCAGTTTGCGTGGCGTGTCATAGCCTATCCACGATACTGCAGCCACCGTTTGCTGATAACCCGCAAACCAGGCGTCGATAGAGTCGTTAGTAGTACCCGTTTTACCGTAAATATCATTACGTTTTAAAGCGATGTGCGCCTTAGCAGCAGTACCAGTTTTAGTCACTTCTTGCAGCAAGCTAGTCATCACAAAAGCGTTGCGCGCATCAATACTGCGCATCGACTCGTTAAGTGGCTGGGGCTTGAAGTCAAGCAAAACTTTGCCTCTTTGGTCGGTAATTTTGGACACCATCCACGGATTAACGCGATAGCCTCCGTTGGCAAACACAGAATAGGCTGTAGCCATCTGCATGGGTGTGACTGAACCAGCACCCAGAGCCATGGTGAGGTAAGCAGGGTGTTTTTCGGCATCAAAACCAAAATGCGTGAGCCATTCTTGCGCAGTTTGTGTACCTACAGACTGCAGGATGCGGATAGAAACCATGTTTTTAGATTTAGCTAAACCGCGGCGCATCGACATAGGGCCTTCAAACGTACCGTCGTAGTTTTTGGGTTCCCAAGGTTGGCCGCCAGTGACGCCTGCGTCGAAAAACAGCGGTGCATCATTGATCACGGTGGCAGGACCTATGCCTTTTTCTAATGCAGCCGAGTAAATAAAAGGCTTAAAGCTAGAACCTGGTTGTCGCCACGCTTGGGTAACATGGTTAAATTTATTTTTGCCGTAGTCAAACCCACCTACTAATGCACGCACTGCGCCATCGCGCGGGTCTACGGCCACAAAAGCACCTTCTACTTCGGGCAGTTGCGTCATCTCCCAAGTACCTTTTAGCGTTTTGACCACGCGAATCACTGCGCCACGTCGAATTTTTAATGTAGGAGCCGCTTTGTCTGACAGCCCAGACTGCGCAGGTCGTAGACCATCACCTACAATTTCGACGGTCTCGCTATTTTGGCGTCGTGCGGTTATTTTGCGTGCATTAACTTCTAAGACAACGGCTGACATCAGGTCGTCGTTATCAGGAAATTCAGCCAATGTCTCGTCCACTAATTCTTCTGCCTCACGCGTATCTGTGGGCAGATCAATAAATTTCTCAGGTCCGCGGTAAGGTTGGCGGCGCTCAAAATCCATAATGCCTTTGCGCAGCGCCCGGTAGGCAGCTTGCTGCTCGCTGGCGCGCAAGGTGGTGTAGACGTTCAGGCCTCGGGTGTAGGCCTCCTCTCCGTATTGGCTGTAGATCAGCTGGCGCACTGTTTCGGCCACAAATTCGGCATGCACGCGTGTGACATCGGGCACAGTTTTTAATTTAATGTCCTCTTCTTTGGCCGTTGCGGCTTGTGCAGCAGTGATAAAGCCGTTTTCTAACATGCGTTCAATAATGTACTGCTGACGTATGCGCGCCCGTGGCAAATTGACCAAAGGATTGAAAGCAGATGGAGCTTTTGGCAAGCCAGCCAGCATGGCAGCCTGCGCAATGGTGATATCTTTAAGAGGCTTGCCAAAATAAGCATCACTGGCAGCAGAGAAGCCATACGCACGATTACCCAAGAAAATCTGGTTCATGTAGATTTCCAGAATCTGGTCTTTAGTCAACATGTGTTCTAGCTTGAAAGTCAGCAAAGTCTCATAAATTTTGCGCATATAGTTTTTGTCAGATGATAAATACACGTTTTTAGCCACCTGCATGGTGATAGTTGAGCCGCCTTGGCTTTTAGCGTTTCTTAAGTTAGCCAGCGCCGCACGGGCAAACGCCTTGTATGAAATACCGCCATGCTGAAAGAAGTCTGCGTCTTCAATGGCTAGCAAGGCATCAATCATCACCTTGGGGATATCTTTGACAGGCGTCATGTTGCGCCGCTCCTCGCCATACTCGCCCAACAAGGCACCATCGGCAGAATAAATACGCAATGGCAATTTAGGCCGGTAGTCGGACAAATCAGAAATATCTGGCAAGTTGGGGTAGGCCACGGCCAAGGCAGTGGCTATCACCATCAACAGAGCCACCACAGCGGCCACGCCCACCGCAGCCAACCCCATTAAAAGCTTCATCAGCAGGCGCGCCCAGCTGCTCGCATCACGTGGCAGTTCAAATGAAGTAGTAGCTTTGGAATCGGTGTTGGACATAAATGATGTAGCGCGAGCGCTGGTGCTGTGTGCATGAGCGCACAAAAGCTATGACCCATTATAGAAAGTGCGCAACGTTTGCCTAATCAGCGAAAGGCGTTGAATGTCGCAGCTTAACAACAATACTAAAGACTCATCATCGTCACCAAATGGTAGAAAGTGTGTAAGCAATTGAACGCTTACAAAACGTGGGATTTTGACAACGCTGGCACACGCGTAAAACAGGAAAAGTCTTTGCAGTTCAACATGCTTACTGATAGCATTGAAGTACTTTCTTAAGTTTAGACGCACAATTTTTCAAGCTTTCCTTCATAAATATTGACACCAGCGGAGCTCAATTTGATTCCATTCGCATCGCTTTTTAGCAACCAACCAGCTCCGCTGTTTGGGCTAGACATCAGCTCTTCCAGCGTCAAGCTGGTCGAGTTGAGTCGTGGCAAAGACGGCGCATTGACGTTAGAACGTTGTGCGGTTGAGCAGCTGGAAAAAGGCTGGATTACAGACGGCAACGTTGAGAAATTCGACGAGGTCGCTGAAGCGGTACGCCGCGTAGTCAAGAAAAGTGGCACCCGCACCAAAAATGTCGCCATGTCGTTGCCAGCATCTTCAGTTATTACCAAAAAAATCGTGCTGCCTGGCGGCATGTCCGATGCTGAACTAGAGCTACAAGTTGAATCAGAAGCTAACCAGTACATACCATTTTCGCTGGACGAAGTAAGCTTAGACTTTTGTGTTGTAGGCCCCAGCAGTGCATCGTCGGGGGATGTTGACGTACTGATTGCCGCATCTCGTAAAGAAAAAGTTCAAGATCGCCAAGGTTTGGCAGAGGCCGCAGGACTCACCCCAATCGTTTTGGATGTTGAATCTTACGCATCGCGTTTGGCAACCAGTCGGTTGATTGACGCCCTACCTACAAAAAGTGCAGACACCATGGTGGCCCTGTTCGAAGTGGGTGCCATGACCACGAGTATGCAAGTCATCCGCAACGACGAAGTGTTATACGAGCGTGACCAAGCTTTCGGTGGCGCGCAACTAACCCAGTTGATAGTGCGCCAGTACGGGTTCTCTCCCGAAGAAGCCGAAGCTAAAAAGCGCAGCGGTGAGTTACCGGAAGACTATGAGAGTGGCGTATTACGTCCTTTTGTCGAAAATTTGGCCCAGGAAGTTGGACGCGCGTTACAGTTTTTCTTTACCAGCACCCCGTATAACCGGGTGGATTTCGTGATGCTGGCGGGCGGGTCATCATCATTGCCTGGTCTGACAGATGCAGTGACTGCGCATACCTCGTTCACCTGCCAACTGATCAATCCTTTCGAGGGCATGCAAATGGGCTCAGGAGTGCGCGAAAACAAAATGCGCCGTGAAGCACCGTCCTACCTGAGTGCTTGTGGCTTGGCCATGCGGAGGTTCTCACAGTGATACTGATTAACCTGTTGCCGCACAGAGAAGCGGCACGTAAACGCAGGAAAGATGCGTTCTACGTATCTTTAGGCGCAGCAGCGCTTTTGGGTGGTTTGATTTGTGGTGCGATTTTTGTGTGGTACCAAGCGCAAATTTCTAGCCAACAAAGTAAAAACACTTTTTTGCAAGGCCAGATTAAAAACCTAGAACTGCAAATTAAGGACGTGGCCAACTTGGAATCGGAAATTGCAGCATTGCGTGCGCGCCAATCAGCTGTCGAGAATTTGCAATCTGACCGCAATTTGCCAGTGCATTTGCTCAACGAAATCGTAGCGCAATTGCCCGACGGTGTGTATATCAACTCCATGAAGCAAGATGGCGTCAATGTAGCGTTTTTGGGTGTAGCGCAGTCTAACGAGCGAATATCTGAGCTATTAAAAAATTTGGCAAACAACAGCGTATGGCTGAACAAACCTGAACTAGTTGAGATTGTCGCGTCCAGTGTGCAACTGGCGCCACGCGATGTGCGCAGGGTAGCCAATTTTTCTATACGAGCCAAAATTAACAAACCTACAGACGTAGTAAAAGCGGCTTCAGCAGCTGCATCAGCTGCTGAATCTGGCGTCTCTGCGCCTGTGGCACCAGCGTCTGCTGCGGCAAAGAAAGCGTAAGGCACTACTATGGCTAAAACCGCTTCTAAAAAGACAAATATCGATGTAGCTGCAATGGCTGATCGAGTCACTTCACAGTTTCGTGGCCTTAACACCAGAGACCCTTCCAGCTGGCCTGCCATACCTAAGTATGCATTATGCGCCGCTGTAACTGCCTTAGTCGTAGTAGCTTTATGGTTTGCTTGGCTTAAAAATTCAGACGAAGAGCTTATTGTTGAGCAGGGCAAAGAACAAGCGCTTCGAGAAGACTATAAGAGAAAATTAGTTAAGGCTGTAAACCTTGACGCACTAAAGAAACAGCGTGAGCAAGTAGAGCAGTATGTTACCCAGCTAGAAAAGCAATTGCCCAGTAAAGCGGAGATGGATGCACTGTTGTCTGACATCAACCGTGCTGGGCAAGGCGTGGGCTTGCTATTTGAGTCATTCAAGCCAGGCGCTGTCAGCGTTAAAGAATACTATGCTGAGCAACCTATTGCCTTGCGCGTTACAGGCAAGTACCATGACATGGGTGCATTCGCAGCAGATATTGCAAACCTCTCACGTATCGTAACCTTGAATAATTTGACTGTGGTGCCTGGCAAAGATGGATTGCTCGGTATGGAGGCCACGGCCAGAACTTACCGTTACTTGGACAAAGAAGAAGTAGCTGCTCAACGCACACCGGCGTCAGGCGCAAAGTCTGGAGCCAAGCCATGAAGCACCATTTGTTAAGTCGAATATCAGTAGTTGTCCTGCTGAGTTCAATACTTGCTGCATGCTCATTGGGCGAGCAAGAAGATTTGCAGCGTTGGATGACTGAGCAGCGTAATGCGACCAAGCCCACCGTAGCGCCACTGCCTGAACCTAAAAAATTCAGTCCAGCACCGTATAACCAAGCCAATGCAGTAGAGCCTTTTAGCAACCAAAAGTTGACTCAAGCGCTTAAGCGTGAGTCTTCTAAGGCCACAGCCAATGCCCAACTGGTGGCGCCCGAACTGAATCGTCGCAAAGAGCCATTGGAAGCTTTTCCTTTGGACTCTATGGCACTGGTAGGCAACTTGTCCCCTAAGGGTAAATCGGTAGCATTGGTAAAAGTGGACAACTTGCTCTACCAAGTCAAAGTGGGCAGCTACCTAGGCCAGAATTACGGAAAAGTTACCAAGGTCAGTGAGACTGAAGTGACGTTGAGAGAAATTGTGCAAGACGCAGCAGGCGAGTGGATCGAGCGTCAAGCTAACTTGCAGCTACAAGAGAGGTCGAAATGATGAGGCATACAACAGTTCAACAGTACAGTGCCATGCGCACTGTGTTGGCACTAGGCTTGGCGTTTACCGCCATGGTGGCGCAAGCCCAAAATGCGATCGAGTCCGTGGTGGCATCTATTCAAGGTGGTGTCGAGGTTGTAAAAATAGATTTAACACAGCCACTTGCTGCTATTCCAACAGGTTTCACCATCCAGTCACCAGCGCGTATTGCCTTAGACTTTCCCGGTGTCGGCAACAATTTGGGTCGCTCCCAGGTAGAGATGAACCAAGGCAACCTGAAATCGGCCAATGTGGTGCAAGCAGGCGAGCGTACGCGCTTGGTACTTAACTTAAAGCAATCCGCACCTTACCGTGCTGAGATTCAAGGTAAGTCGCTGCTGATTTTTATGGAGCCGGTGTCTACTGCCAGCACACCAGCAGCCAGTACCCAGCCTCAAACCACATTTGCAGAAAACCGCAACCGTGAATCGCTACCCATCAAAGACATAGATTTTCGCCGTGCACCCGATGGTGCAGGCCGTTTAGTGGTTGATTTGGCTAACAACCAAGTAGGCGTTGACATTAAACAGCAAGGTCAAAATTTGGTCGTGGAGTTCTTAAAAACTTCTTTACCCGAAGGCTTGCGTCGTCGCTTAGACGTGGGCGACTTTGGCACGCCTATACAACTTATCAGCACTTTTCAAGCTGGTGACCGCGTACGCATGGTGGTAGAGCCCAAAGGGCAGTGGGAACATAGCGCTTATCAAAGCGATAACCAGTTTGTGCTAGAAGTGCGTGCACAAAAAGTAGATCCTGGCAAGTTAACCAAAGGCCCTAGTTATAGCGGAGAGAAGTTATCGCTTAACTTTCAAAACATTGAAGTTCGCTCTTTGCTGCAGGTAATTGCTGACTTTACTAACTTTAACGTCATCACCTCTGATTCAGTAACTGGTGCTGTGACTCTACGGTTGAAAGATGTGCCGTGGGATCAAGCATTGGATATTATTTTGCAAGCTAAGGGCTTGGGGTTGCGCAAAACGGGCAATGTTTTGTTAATAGCTCCAAAAGAAGAATTGGCAACTAAAGAGCGTCAAGATTTAGAAGCCGCTGCAGCAACGCAAAATTTGGAGCCCGTTCGTTCTCAGGCATTTCAATTAAATTACACCAAAGCCGCTGAGATTGCTGCTCAAATTGGGGCATCATCATCGGGCGGTGGAACAGGTCAAAACAACAACCGCATATTGTCTGCACGAGGTAGCGTAATTGCTGAGCCACGTACCAACCAGCTGTTCATCACAGATATTCCATCCAAGCTAGAGCAAATTCAAGCTTTAATTTCCAAACTAGACATTGCTGTACGCCAAGTATTGATCGAAGCGCGTATTGTGGAAGCTTCAGATACCTTTGGTAAATCGCTAGGTATCAAGTTTGGTTCTGCAGACTTGCGCGGTATTCGCGGTGGCGATGCTGGATATGGTCTATTTGGCAGCAACCGCGCGGCCTACAGTGGAACCTATGAAGGTGCAGGGCGTACCAACGGCTCTGTAGCTGGCACACTGAGCACCCTAGATTCAACGTTTGTTAACTTACCTGCAGTGGGTCAAGGCGGCTTTAACCCAGCTAGCATTGGTCTGTCAATTTTCAGTTCCGCAGCTAACCGATTCTTGTTGCTAGAGCTCAGCGCACTTGAAGCCGAAGGCAAGGGTAAAGTAGTGTCCAGCCCGCGTGTAGTGACAGCTGACCAAACCCGTGCATTGATAGAGCAGGGCACAGAACTGCCTTACCAAACAGCATCAGCCAGTGGTGCCACTGCAATTGCGTTTAGAAAAGCTAACTTGAAGCTTGAGGTAACACCTCAGATCACGCCTGAAGGCAATATTATTCTTGACCTAGACGTCAATAAAGACAGCGTGGGTCAATCCACCGCATCCGGCTTCGCCATCAACACCAAGCACATCAAAACCCAAGTGCTGGTGGAGAACGGCGGCACCGTCGTAATCGGTGGTATCTACGAACTTAACGAGGTTGAATCAGAAACTCGTGTTCCTCTGCTAGGCGATATACCGGTTTTGGGCAACCTATTCAAAACACGTCAGCGCAGCTCAAACAAACAGGAATTGCTGGTATTTATCACGCCAAAGATGGTGTCGGATCGCGCTGCGGTGCGTTGAAGTATTGACATAGTTAGTTGCATATTTGAGGAATTTAAATGAAGGCTATTAAACTTTTTACCGCAGTCGCGTTTATAGCGATACTTGCCGCTTGCAGCGGAGGTGGCGGAAGTGCTGGATCAATAGCAACTAGCGCTAATACTGGGACAAGCGTAACAAATACTGTTACAGCTACAGTCACAGCAGCCGACTTTATTCTGGGGTTTGATAAAACTTCCATAGCCAATTCTGGAACAGACAAAGCCATATTAACAATAGTTGCGTTAGACGCCAGTCGTAACGTAGTAAGTGGCGTCCCCGTTCAAATAAGTGTTGATTCTGACGCAATTTTTTCTGGAGCTGTTGGCGTCGTCACAAATGCAGAGGGATTATTTACGGGAAATATTACGACTCCGACCAATAAAACCGACCGCAACATTTCAGTTACTGCGCGTGTAGGTGCTTTAGTTAAAACAAGCACCATCACGGTATCCGGTAGCAAAATTACTGTGACACCTCTACCAAGTGTCCCCACGCCAGGTCAGCAAGTTATAGTGAATCTAAAACTTGTTGATGCAACAGGAAATGGCGTACCTAATCAAAATCTACAGTTGAGCGGCACTGCAGGTTTTACCGGAAGTCCTACAACCGATACTAGTGGAAATGTGATTTTCACAGGCACTGCTCCAGCTACATTAGGGACTTATACAATTGTTGTTACGGGCTCAGGTGTATCCACCTCACAAGTGTTGCAAGTAATATCTGCAACCGGTACTGGTAAACCTGATGCCATTGGTCCAGTTGGACCACCTTCATTGAATGCGAATCCGACTAATATCAAACCCAACTTATCTACAGCTTTGACAAATCGTTCTGCTATTAAGTTTCAAATACTAAACGCCTCAAATCAAGGAGTTGAGAACGTTCGGGTCAAATTTAGTATTGTTGCTCCAGGCTTAGGTTCTGGTGAAGTCATGAGCACAGGCGATACTGTAGTTTACACAGGGTCAGATGGCATTATTCAGTCAGACTACATTGCTGGTAGACGAACAAGTCCAACAAACGGAGTAGTAGTGCGTGCATGTTATGGACTTACTAATGCCGCTGTGAACACCTGCGCCACATTTGTAGATACGAACCTTACAGTAGCTGGTGAGGCTTTGAATCTATCAATTTTTGATAATAATAAATTAGCAACAGGGTTAGCTGGTATTGTTTATGTAAAACAATTTGTTGTGCAAGTAGCAGATTCCGCTGGCAACGCTGTAATCGACGCCAATGTTTCCGCCAGTGTTGACATCACACACTTTGGAAAAGGTAGTTTCGGCACAAGTTCTGCTACTTACCAAGTCACAGGCTTTCTTCCGCCGACTATTGCAGATAATTATGCAACTACACTTTCTCCAACAGCAAGTCCAACAGCTAATGCTCGTGTATGGTGTATTAATGAAGATTTGAACCGCAATGGTAATAAGGACTTAGGTGATGATTTGGACCTAGATGGCGTCCTCGAACCCAGAGCATCTGAAATTGTAATTTCTGCTGTGGGCACCAGCAAAACTGATGCTAATGGTCAAATATTATTGCAGGCTACATGGGGCCAAAACGTGGGCACTTGGTTGGCCTATACAATAAAAGTTACTACAAACGTAGCAGGATCTGAAGGCACCAATAGTAAGTCATACATTACAGAAGTATTGCAGGCAGATGTGCCAAACGGATCGTTTTTGACACCGCCCTACGGTGTTAGAAACTGTAGTACCAACAACTAATGAAGTGATATCGTTAATTGGTCTCCCCGGCTCCGGAAAATCTACGGTTGGTCGTCAACTCGCACGCCGACTTAGTCTGCCGTTTATCGACTCCGACGCAGAGATTGAAAAACGGTTGGGGTGCTCTATTCGTGAGTATTTTGGGCGTGAAGGTGAAGCGGGGTTTCGCAACGTAGAGCAGGCGGTTATTACCGACTTATGCGCTGCGCATAACATGGCTGCTACAGCGGCTGTGTTGTCTACCGGGGGCGGCACAGTGCTGCGTGAAGTTAACCGCACTACGCTGCGGGCCAACGGGCATGTGGTGTATTTACGTTCCAGCGCTGATGATGTGTTTAAAAGATTGCGGCATGACCGCAACCGCCCGCTTTTGCAGGTAGGCGACCCTCTGCAGCGCCTGCGCGACCTGTACACAGAGCGCGACCCACTTTACCGCGAGACGGCGCACTACGTAGTAGAAACAGGCCGCCCTTCGGTGGCGGCGCTGGTGAACATGATTGTGATGCAGCTAGAGTTGGCGGGCATTCATCTAGCGGACATCAATTTGGCGGGCAATAACATGACGGGCAGCAAATCTGTTGATAGCCCGTTAGCTGATTCTGCACAGCCCCCCAAGCCTTTATAGAGCTTGCTGTTGTCTGCCGCCTACCAATATGTACAACGGCACGTTAAACGATTTCGAGATTGTCGATTAAACGCGTGGTGCCCAGCTTGGCTGCACCTAGTGCAACGAGTGATGTGGGCGCGTCGCCTAGCTGCGGGGCTTGCAGGTCAGCCTGGCGGCGGATAGTGAGGTAGTCGGGCACCCAGCCGCGTGCAGTCAGTTGTTGCATAGCTTGCGCCTCAAGCGCGCTGTAATCTGTGCGACCTGCTTTGACTTGCGCTGTGAGCGCCTTCAGTTCCAGTGACAACTGCACCGCCTCTATTCGCTCAATAGGGCTTAAAAAGCCATTGCGCGAGCTAAGCGCTAGACCGTCGTCCGCGCGGTAGGTGTCGCTGGTTATCATCTGCACGGGCATGGCAAACTGGCGCACCATGTGGCGCAACACCATGTTTTGCTGGTAATCTTTTTTTCCAAAAATAGCTACGCTGGGTTGCACGCACTGAAACAGCTTCATCACCACGGTGCTTACGCCGACAAAAAATCCGGGGCGAAAATGGCCTTCCAAAATATCGGCCAGCGCCGCGGGCGGGTGTACCTTGTAGGTTTGTGGTTCGGGGTACAGCACTTTCTCGTCGGGTGCAAACAATACGTCGCAGCCCGCAGCTTGCAGTCGCGCGCAATCGCTGTCCCAGGTACGCGGGTATTTGTCAAAATCTTCGTGGGGCAAAAACTGCAAGCGGTTCACAAAAATGCTGGCGATGGTAGTGTCGGTTTTGCCTTCTTTTTTGCATTGTTCAGCGCGGTTTAGCAGGGCGATATGGCCAGCGTGCAAATTACCCATTGTGGGTACAAAAGCGCTGCGTTTGCCAGCCAGGGCAGTGCGTAATTCTTCAATGCTGCGGGCGATTCTCATACAAATTTTAGGTCGTTCAAAATGTGCAGTGGGTTACCAAGCATGCAAGGCATTGTCTGGAAATGCACCAGTTTTTACCGCGTTGACATAGGCTGCGAAAGCGGCTTTTACATTACCGGTATCGGCCATAAAGTCGTGTACAAATTTGGGCATTTTGCCCAGGTTGATACCCAGCATGTCGTGCAGTACCAGCACCTGGCCCGCGCAGCCTTTGCCGGCGCCTATGCCGATGGTGTGGCAGTTTTTAAGTTCTTCGGTAAGCGTTGTAGCCAATGTATGCGGCACCATTTCTAGCACCACCATGGCGGCACCAGCGTCTTGCAGCGCGTGGGCGTGTTGCTTCATTTCCAGCGCTGCGGCCTCGGTTTTACCCTGCACGCGGTAGCCACCCAATGCATGCACGGTTTGAGGTGTAAGGCCCAAATGCGCACACACCGGGATGCCGCGCTCGACCAAAAAATGCACCACCTCGGCAGTCCAGCCGCCTCCTTCTAGCTTAACCATGTGCGCACCTGCTTGCATCAGCACGCTGGCACTGCGCAGGGCTTGCTCTTTGCTCTCGTGGTAGCTGCCAAAAGGCAGGTCGCCAATCAGCCAGGCCGTGCCTTGTGTGCGGTGCAGGCCGCGCGATACAGATTCAACGTGGTAGCGCATGGTTTCTAAGCTGACGCCAGTGGTGCTGGGCAGGCCTTGGCACACCATACCCAACGAATCGCCCACCAATATGCATTCCACGCCTGCCGCATCGGCCACACTGGCGAAGGTGGCGTCATACGCGGTAAGCATGGTTATTTTTTCGCCACGTTCGCGCATTTCACGCAAGCGCGGCAGGCTCAGCGGTTTGCGCGTAGCCTGCGGAGTAAGTTTGCCAGCGCCATAAACGGCTTGGGGTGCGGCCTGCGCGGCGGCTTCTTGGGCGGCGGTGGGTGTGGTCATGTGGGTTCCCAAATGGTTTGGGCGCAGTCTAACAAGAAATTTGACTGGCTGACGAGAGCAGTTAGCACTTAGGCGTTTAGATCTCGCTTTTCTATAGTACTTTTGTAGTTTGACTGCTAATTCCTTGCTGAGATCTCTCGGTTGTACAGCATCGTTCGGATCACTGCGCCTTTTACTGTCCCAGAGCATCGTGTTTGTGCAGCGTTGTTTCGTTCGTTGGCCCTTTACTGTCCTAGTACCTCGCGGTCACGCAGCACCGCACGGTATGCCCATGCCAAACGGACCTGCGGCCCTTTATTGTTTGTCATAGGCACACCGAACGTTGCTGCGCTCCACTGGCGTGGTTGCGGCAAAAGAGCAGCGGCCAGCTGTGAGCTCTATGCTCTACTTACAGTGACCATTACCGAGCGAAACCCCGGCCGATTACAAGCGTGCTGTTGTGGCGTGTGTCCTATGACAAACAATAAAGGGCCGCTAGGTACGTTGGGCATGGGACTGACCGCAGCAGTGCGCGTGCTAAAACAGCGAACCCGGTACAAAGCCATAAAGCTACCAAGCCACAAAGCAGAAAAACACACTAAAAACCACTTCAAACAGCATTTTAACAACGAAATAGGCCAGTAACCCAAGCAAAACCAGCTCAAGCAGCTATGAAATTAATAGTACTTACAATCTCCTAAACGAGAAGATTACGCTTTAAACAATAGCCATTTCACACCCATGTGACACATTGCGCACTAAAGCCCAGCCAATAAGGCGCAAACTAGAAAAGCGTAAAATCAACCGCATGGTATCCGAACAGCATCCAATCAACCTTACTCACCACTTTTTGATCGCTATGCCGTCCATGGTGGACGCTACGTTTGCCAAATCAGTCATTTACCTGTGCGAGCATAGCGAACGCGGTGCTCTAGGCTTGGTAATCAACAAACCCAGCGACTTAAAACTGCCAAGCCTGTTTGCCAAGGTCGACTTACCTCTGCGCCGCCAAGACCTGAACAACGACCCCGTGTACGACGGTGGCCCTGTGCATACCGAGCGTGGGTTTGTGTTGCACGAGCAGCAAACTGCCCAAACCATTACCTTTGCCGACATGAAAGCCGTGCCGCTGACTGCGCACGACGGTAGTGCGCCGGTGCATGCAAGGCATGGCGCTAACGAGCCTGTAGCGGACTACGAATTGATTGACGACGGTGCCAAGCCGTCTTTCTACGCCTCGTCCCTGTCCATCCCCGGCGGGCTGGAGATGACCACGTCTAAAGACGTGCTAGAGGCGCTGTCTAGCGGCGCGGGGCCACGCAGGGTGTTGATTTCGCTGGGTCACGCATCGTGGGGCGAGGGCCAGCTAGAAAGCGAGCTGGCCGAGAACACTTGGCTTACCGTGGGCGCTGACGTAGAGGTGATTTTCGACACGCCGGTAGAGCAGCGCTACACCAAGGCGCTGGGTCTACTGGGCCTGCAAGAGTGGATGATCTCCCCTACGGCGGGGCGCGCATGAGCGGATTAGCCGCCATGCCCAACACTTTTACTGCCCCATCCAATGCTATTGCTGCCCACAGCGTTGCGGCGGCACAATCTTTTTTAGCCTTTGACTTTGGCACCCGGCGCACCGGTGTAGCCGTAGGCAACCGCCTCACCCGCACCGCCCAGCCACTGAAAACTATTTCCGCCGAAGGCGATGCGCGCTTTGCCCCCATAGCCGCCGTCATCCAAGAATGGCAGCCTGACGCGCTGGTGGTAGGCGTGCCGCGCCACCCCGACGGTAACGCCCACGACATGACGCAACGCGCCCAGCGCTTTGCACGGCAACTAGCAGGCCGCTTTAACCTGCCTGTGCACGAGGTAGACGAGCGCTACAGCAGCGTGGAAGCCGCCGCACAAGGCGCTAAAGACTTAGACGCTGAATCAGCGCGTATCATCTTGGAGCAATTTTTAAGGGGTCTTCCATGAGTTCTCTCACACTGGATGCAGCAGCTCTGTACGCGGAGTTGCTTAAGGGTGTGCGCAACCTGCGCGGCCCAGACACGCACTTAGTCGGCATTACCTCTGGCGGTGCGTGGCTGGCCGAGGCGTTGCACAAAGACCTAGGTTTGCCCGGCAAGCACGGCGTGATCTCATCTGCTATGCACCGCGACGACTTTGCCCAGCGCGGCCTGGCCAACAGCGCGCAAACGCAAATCCCGTTTGACGTGAACGGGGCCGATATTATTTTGCTAGACGACGTGCTGTACACCGGCCGCACCATTCGCGCGGTGCTCAACGAGCTGTTTGATTTTGGCCGCCCCGCCAAAGTGCAGTTAGCCGTGCTGGTAGACCGTGGCGGCAGGCAACTGCCGGTAGAAGCCAGCTTTGCCGCTGCCCGCGTAGCCTTGCCACCGCAGCAGCAACTGGCGTTGGCCCGCAGCGACGACGGCAAGCTAAGCTTTCAAGTGCAGAGCGTGGAAAAACTATAAGAAAGACCATAAAAATGCTCTACAAACGCAACCCCCAGCTCAATAAAAACGGCGAACTGATTCACCTGCTGTCCACCGAAGGCTTGTCTAAAGCTATCCTCACGCACATTCTCGATACGGCGGCCAACTTTGTCAGTGTGAGCGACCGCGAGGTGAAGAAGGTGCCACTGCTGCGCGGTAAAAGCGTGTTCAATTTATTCTTTGAAAACTCTACCCGTACCCGCACCACGTTTGAGATTGCGGCCACGCGGCTGAGCGCCGATGTGATCAACCTCGACATCGCCCGGTCGTCGGCCAGCAAAGGCGAGTCGCTGTTGGACACGATTGCCAACCTCAGCGCCATGGCCGCCGACATCTTTGTAGTGCGCCACGGTGAATCAGGCGCGCCGTATTTGATCGCACAGCACGTTGCTCCCCATGTGCATGTGGTCAACGCTGGCGACGGCCGCCACGCGCACCCTACGCAAGGCCTGCTAGACATGTACACCATTCGCCACTACAAAGGCGACTTTGCTAACCTCACGGTAGCCATCGTCGGCGACGTGCTGCATTCGCGCGTAGCACGCTCGGACATTCATGCATTGACCACGCTAGGCTGCGCCGAAGTACGCGTGGTGGGCCCCAAAACACTGGTACCTGGCGACATGGCGCAAATGGGCGTACGCGTGTGTCACACGCTGGAAGAAGGCATTAAAGACGCCGACGTCATCATCATGCTGCGCCTGCAAAGCGAGCGCATGAGCGGGGCGCTGCTGCCGTCTAGCCAAGAGTATTTCAAAAGCTTTGGCCTAACACCTGAAAAATTATTGCTGGCCAAACCCGACGCTATCGTCATGCACCCTGGCCCGATTAACCGAGGCGTGGAGATTGATTCTGCCGTGGTGGACGGCAAGCAAAGCGTGATCTTGCCGCAAGTAACCTTTGGTATTGCGGTGCGCATGGCGGTGATGAGCATAGTGGCGGGTAATGAGGCGTAAATTTCGAAGCATAGATTGAAGCTTGATGAGGAAACTACAAAAATGAAAATACTGATCCAAGGTGGCCGCGTTATCAACCCGGCCACAGGCTTTGATGAGGTGTGCGATGTAGCCATAGCCGCAGGTCGCATCGTGTCGATCAAAAATATTCCAGCAGACTTTGCACCCAGCAAAACCATCAACGCCAAAGGCTGCGTCGTAGCGCCCGGCCTGGTTGACCTGTGCGCCCGCCTGCGCGAGCCCGGCTACGAGCACGAAGGTATGCTAGAAAGCGAGCTGGGTGCAGCAGTAGCAGGCGGCGTTACGTCACTGGTGTGTCCACCCGACACCGACCCCGTGCTAGACGAGCCGGGCTTGGTAGAAATGCTGAAGTTTCGCGCCGAAAAGCTGCACCAGTCGCGCGTGTTCCCGCTAGGTGCACTCACGCGTAATTTGCAAGGCGAAACGCTGACCGAGATGGCCGAGCTGACCGAGGCGGGCTGCGTAGGGTTTGGCCAAGCTGAGGTGCCACTGGCCAACACGCAGGTGCTGCAACGCGCCATGCAATATGCCGCCACGTTTGGCTACACCGTGTGGCTACGCCCACAGGAACTGCACTTGGGCAAAGGCGTAGCCGCCAGCGGCGCGCTGTCCACGCGGCTGGGCTTAGCGGGCGTGCCGGTAGCGGCTGAGACGATAGCACTGCACACTATTTTTGAGCTGATGCGCGCGCTGGGCGCAAATATACGCAACGGCAGCCGGCCAGCCGCCGAGGCACGCAGCGGCAGCCAGCCAGCTGCCCAGGCTGGCCCCCGCGTACACCTGTGCCGCATCAGCAGTGCCGCCGGTGTGGCGCTGGTACGCGCCGCCAAAGCCGATGGGTTGCGCGTGACGTGCGACGTCAGCATCAACTCGCTGCACTTGACTGAAGGCGACATTGGCTACTTTGACAGCCGCGCCCGCCTGTGCCCGCCACTGCGCCAGCAGCGCGACCGCGACGCACTGCAAGCCGCGCTGGCCGACGGTACGATTGATGTGCTGGTCAGTGACCATAACCCAGTGGAGGCCGATGCCAAAAACCTGCCCTTTGCCGAGGCCGAACCGGGCGCCACAGGCCTAGAGCTGCTGCTTAGCTTGGCGCTGGCATGGGGCGAAGCATCTGGCCAGAATTTGCTTCAAACTATGGCACGCGTCACCAGCGCGCCTGCCCAAGTGTTGGGCGAATCATTAGGCACCCTGCAGGCCAGCTTGGGCCAATTGGTGGCAGGTGGTGTAGCCGACGTGTGCGTGTTTGACCCCGCAGCGCAGTGGAGCGTCAGTAGCGGCGTGTTAAAAAGCCAAGGCAAGCACACACCGTTTGCGCACGACATGGGCGGCATGCCCATGCAGGGGCGCGTGCGGTGTACCATTGTCAGCGGGCATGCAGCGTATGAAGCTGCTACTGTATAGTGCAAGCTAGGTAGATTTACTATAAATTACATAGCTGCTTGAGCAGTGTCTAGGGCCTATAACCTTGATTTGACTAATAAAAACTAATGCTAAACAGGTTGTTTTACACAGGCAGCGCATTGCTTAAAACAGTGCGGTGCATCGCCCATTTGCTGCGCGGCATGTTGACGATTCGCCTGCATTTTGCATCTGCTACTACAACACAAAAGCAGCAACACATCGCCCGTTGGGCGCAAGATTTTTTAAAAATTTTAGACGTGCAATTGCGCGTCACCGGCAGCGCTGTCACCACTGGCCCGCTACTAGTAGTGTCTAACCATATTTCGTGGCTAGACATCTTAGTGATGTTGGCGGTGCAGCCAGTACGGTTTGTGTCAAAGGCTGAGATTAAACGCTGGCCTTTGATCGGCTGGCTGGCCACCAACGCAGGCACGCTGTACATAGAGCGTGCTTCGCGCCGCGACGCAATGCGTGTAGTGCACCATATTGCCGATGCGCTAAAACCTGCCACGCCAGACCACGCGCCCTACATCATTGCGGTGTTTCCAGAGGGCACCACGACGGATGGCAGTGTGGTGTTGCCGTTTCATGGCAATTTGATTCAAGCGGCATTGTCGGCAGGTGCACCGGTGCAGCCTGTAACTTTGCGTTTTTGTGACACGGACACTGGTGCTTTGAGCATGACCCCGGCGTATATTGATGACGATACGTTGATCACCTCGGTATGGCGTTTGCTGTCGTCACCGCCTGTGGTGGCCAATGTGGCGTTTCATGCGTTGGACGCTGCGAATGGGCGGGACCGGCGTGCTTGGGCTGCGGATTTACAGCGGGTGGTAGCTACTGGCTTGGTCATCTAATTCGGGTCGAGATTACTTGCTTCGCTGGCGAGATGGTGTATGCCAATCGCCCTCATACTGGGGTACCAGAAATCGGTCGATCGGCACACACCATCTCGCCTGCAGAGAGCGTGGCGCGCTACCGGTATTGAACGCGACTAGTTCACCGAAACTACCGGTAGCACACGACCATGACAGCCGGCCCAGTTTGGTGTTTATCGCCCGACCGATTTCTGGTACCCCCAGTATGAGGGCGGGTGATAAACACCAAACTGGGCCAACACTACAACACGTCCAACGAAACCTTATTCAAACCCAAACGCAAACAAAAAACCTACTCACTAGCAAACGTCACCACGTGGTCCACCTCGGGCCGTATGCCTATCCATTCGCCCAGCTTGTGGTCATGGTGACTTGGCACATGCGCCATCACCGTCTCGCCGGTTTTCAATTTCAGCGTGTACAAAAACTCATTGCCACGAAACGCCTTGCGCACAATCTGCGCTTGCACCGGCGAGGCGTCATCGTGGATGATGTCGTCGGCGCGCAGCAACACATCGCACTGGCCTACGGGCAGCTTGGCCAGCTCGGCCAGGCTCATGTCGTGCAGCTCGCCTAGCGGGGTAACTACATGCTTGTGCACTGCACCGTTTTCTTCGTGTACCTCTACCGTGGCTTTAGAAAACACGCCGTGGCCGATAAAGTCTGCTACAAATCGCGTAGCAGGCCGGTGATACAAGGTGTAGGCATCAGCCCACTGGTGCAGTGCGCCGCCTTGCATCACACCAATCACATCACCAATGGCAAACGCCTCCAGCTGGTCGTGCGTGACAAACAAGGCAGTGGCACCAGCAGCTTTTAAAATGCCGCGCACTTCATGGGCTAGGCGCTCGCGCAAATCTACATCCAGGTTAGAAAACGGCTCGTCTAGCAGCAGCAATTGCGGCTTGGGCGCCAGCGCCCGCGCCAGCGCCACGCGCTGCTGCTGCCCGCCAGATAGCTCGTGTGGGTAACGGCGGCGTACATCGCCCAGGCCGACTAAATCTAGCACCTCGCCCACACGGGCTTGGCGCTCTTTTTTGGGCCAGTCATAGATGCCGAAGCCGACGTTTTGCCCTACGTCTAGGTGCGGGAACAAGGCGTAGTCTTGAAACACCATGCCAATACGCCGCGCCTCGGGTGCCAGTGACCGGCCGGGTGTGCTGACGGTGGCGCCAGCTAGAACAATCTCACCTGCGGTCAAGGGCTCTAGCCCTGCCACAGCGCGCAGCAGTGTGGTTTTGCCGCAGCCCGAGGGGCCAATCAGCACGCCAATTTGCCCTGCGTGCAGACCAAACGATACGTCTGCTACCGCTGCCACCGTGGTTTGCGGGGTGCGGCCTGTGTACTGCACGGACAAATGGCGAAGGTCTAAAAACATAAGGGGATTCTAGATGATTACAATTCTCATTTAGATTCCAACGGGCTTAGATAGAACTTCTCTACGCGAAGGGCGCTAAGGTTACGCGAAGGACGCTAAAGGAATACCCAATTATTTTTTACTTATCGCCTGTATTGTTTGTCTGCATTCAACTGAATATTTTTGGTTTTCTTTCGCGTCCTTCGCGTAGTTTTCGCGCCCTTCGCGTCCGGAAGTTAAATTCTTAAAATTAGCAACCGCATTCCATTTTGAAACGCTTAAACCAAATCCCACTTTTACTTGTTGCCGCTCTGATTGTGCTGCCAGTGCTGGCAGTGTTGGCGTCGGTGCTGCAGCTCAACATGGTCAGCACGCAAATCTTGCGCGAGATGGCGTCTACCGTGTTGCCGCAGTACGCTTTTACCTCCGTTGCGCTGTGCTTGATGGTGGCGATAGGCGTGGGCTTGCTCGGGTCGGCTACGGCGTGCGCTGTGACTTTGTTTGACTTTAAAGGGCGCAAAATATTTGAGTGGGCGCTGCTGCTGCCACTGGCCATGCCTGCCTATGTGGTGGCCTATGCGTACACCGACTTTTTGCAGTACGCCGGGCCTGCGCAAAGCGCCATTCGCAGCATGCTAGGTGTGCAGGGCCGCGTGCTGCCCGAGGTGCGCAGCTTAGGCGGCGCGGTGTTGGTGTTTGTGGTTACGCTGTACCCTTATGTGTACCTGCTGGCGCGCGCGGCGCTGGCTGAGCGCGCCACGCACTTGATGGAAGCTGCGCGCTTGCTAGGCGCACCGCTGAAGCGCCGTATTAAAACTATCGCGTTGCCACTGGCCCGTCCAGCCATAGCGGCAGGCATCGCGCTGGCGCTGATGGAAACGCTGGCCGACTACGGTGTGTCCAGCTACTTTGGCATCCAAACTTTTACCGCAGGTATTTACAAAGCGTGGCTGTCGATGGACAACCGCATCGCAGCGGCGCAGCTGGCGGCCATGCTACTGGTGATCGTAGCCGTGTTACTCAAACTAGAGCGCCATGCGCAAAAACGTATGCGCTTTGTCAGCAGCAAAGGCACGCGCGCAGGCGGCGCAGAGGCGCGGCCCGTGGCGCTGCGCGGCAAGCGGCTGCTGGCGGTATGGCTGGTGTGCGCGCTGCCGGTGCTGCTGGGTTTTGTGCTGCCAGTGCTGTTTATGCTGCGCCCGTTGATGCAAGGTCTGCACAGTGCCGACGCGCCGCTGCCGTGGGCGGCATTTGTGGGCTGGGCGGGCAACAGCATCAAGCTGGCTAGCATCGCCGCAGTACTGGCAGTGGGTATGGCGCTGGCTATGGCTTTTGTGGTGCGCCGGTCGCCCAATGTGTGGTCGCGCAGCATCGTCAACATTGCCAGCATGGGCTACGCTGTGCCCGGCGCGGTGATTGTGGTGGGCCTGCTTATCCCCGTGGGCGCACTACAGGCTGCGCAACCTACCTGGGGGGTAGGCTACTGGGTAACCGCCACGGTGCTGGGCGTGGTGTGGGCCTACTTGGTACGCTTTAGCGCAGTGGCTTTGCAAAGCGTGCAAAGCGGCTACAGCCGTGTGCCGCTGAGCATGGACGACAGCGCCCGCACACTGGGCGTAACGGGGCTGGCCCTGTTTCGCCGCGTGCACTGGCCGTTGCTGCGCCGATCAACCATCGTGGCGGCTTTGCTAGTGTTTGTCGACGTGATGAAAGAGCTACCCGCCACGCTGGTACTGCGCCCGTTTAACCACGACACTCTGGCCGTGATGGCCTACCAACTGGCCCGTGATGAGCGGCTGGGCGAAGCTGCGCTACCGTCGTTGGCTTTGGTCTTAGTGGGCTTGTTGCCTGTGGTACTACTTAGCCGCAGTTTGCGTGCCAAAGGTTAATTGTGGTTTCATATACTATTGATTTCATAGCTGCTTGAGCAGGATTTACTTGGGTTACTGGGCTATTTGCCTCTTAAAAATACTGTTAGAGGGTGTTTTTTCTGTTTGGTTTGATAGCCGTGTTCGTTGTTCTAGCACGCGAACTGCTGCGGCGTGCGTCCTATGCCAAACGGACCTGCGGCCCTTTATTGTTTGTCATAGGACGCACGCCACATCAGCCCGCTTGTAGTGGGCTGGGAGTCATGCGCTAAGTTAGTCACTGTGCTAGAAGCTGTCACCCACGCCGCTGTGCGTTCACCCCGACCTCACGTACGTTCAATCAGGCGCGCGTGTCTTCGCGGAGATTTTTTCGCGAAAGACATATCACGCCGCCGGTCCAAGGTAAACAACGAAGTAAAGCATTGCTATGGGGGAGCCCAATACGCGCCGCCTGTCCAAAGTCAACAAGGTACACAGGTATTCCCGCGTGCTTTAAAAAATATCAAAATCACCCAGAAGCAGTCCAAGCTTGACGAAAAATCAGTGTTTTAGGCCGTTCAAGCCGTAGAACCTGCTCAAGCAGCTATTTAATCGATAGCATTTGATACATACCCTAGGGCTTACGCCACAGCGCCCACGCGGCCCCACCTAGGGTAAAAATGAGGCCGCCGGTAAAGGCAAAAAAGGCTTCCATGCTGTGCTCTCCAAATGGATTTGGCGAGCTGGATTTGCGTACTTTGCAGCGCTGCTGCGTAAGCTGACGTCTGGTTAAAAACCTCAGCTTGGCGGCAGTGCGCTGGTAATGCGCTTGTCTGGCAGTAAGAATGGATGTAGCTGACGCCGCCTTGGCATGGCCCGCACTGGGTCGCCAAACCCAGATCCAGTTGAATATTGTTAAACTTGCGCCCACTCGCACAGTGAGCGTAGTGTTTACTTGTAGTGCTTACTTCGCAGTGTTTATTTGTACCCCACACGGTCCAGCATTTGCTGCACTTTAACTTGGTTCATACCCACCACGCTGACGGGAATGGTCTCTGATTTAAAGCTGCCGCCGGTCATGGTTTGCAGGGCTGGGTTGTTCACGGTTACGCCTTTGGCAGTAGGCCATTCGTTGTTGCCGTTGGCAAAGTAGTCTTGTGCTTCTTTGCTGGCCAAGTACTCTAAAAACTTCACCGCGTTGGCTGTGTTATTAGCGTTTTTGGCCATGCCGCCACCAGCAATGTTCACATGCGTACCCCAGCTAGACTGGTTAGGGAACACGATGCCTACTTTTTCCATCACGGCTTTGTCCTCAGCCTTGTCGCTGCGCAGCAGGCGGGCCAGGTAGTAGGTGTTGGTAATGGCAATGCCGCATTCGCCGCTGGCTACGGCTTTGATCTGGTCGGTGTCGCCGCCTTTGGGGGCGCGGGCCATATTGGTCACCATGCCGCCCAGCCATTTTTCTGCAGCCTGCGGGCCTATGTGCTCAGTTACTGCGCCAAATAGGCTCAGGTTGTAAGGGTGCGATCCGCTGCGGGTGCACAGCAGACCTTTGTTTTTAGCGTCGCCCAGTTCTTCGTAGGTGTCTACGTCGCCCACCTTCACACGCGCTTTGTCGTACACGATCACGCGGGCGCGGGTGCTAAAACCAAACCAGGGCGTGCCCTCGGCGCTGGCTTTGCCGCTTAAGTTGGCGGGGATGGCGGCATCCAGCACTTTAGATTTAACCGGTGCAAACAAGCCCTCAACCTCAGCCTTCCACAAGCGGGCAGCGTCCACCAGCAAAATCACATCCGCTGGTGATGCCGTGCCCTCGGCCTTCAAACGTTGCAATATGCCTGCGTCGTCGGCGTCTACCCGGTTAATTTTGATGCCCGTGGCTTTGGTAAAGCCGCTGTACAGCAGGTCGTCACCGGGGTAGTGGCGGGCTGAGTAAATATTGACCACTTGGTCTTGCGCCGCTGCCGTGTGCAGCGCGCCCATGCAGGCCATCAGGCTGGCGGCTGCGAGTGTGGTCGATAGGTGTTTCTTCATAGTGCTTTCCAGTTTAAAAATTCAAAAATCAAAAATTATTTGGTCAAGATCAGCTTGCCCAGTTTGGTAGCTTGCAGGGTGTAGAGCATGCCGTTGTGGGCAATGTCGACGGTTTTATGGCCGCGCAGTAAGACAGCGCTTGATACAGGGGCCGGGCTTGGCAAAGGGGCAGCACTTGATACACGCAAGGGAGAGCCAAGCTTTGTCGGTGCAGCGCGCGTCGTGGTAGCTAAGCTGGCAGCACTGGTGTGTAGGGCTGACGGCAACTGGGCGGGCGGTAGCTGCGCTGACGGTAAGGGTTGAGAGCTAAATCGAGATAAGCGGTTATTGAACATAAGTGCAAAATTTAGTTAAGTTATTGCAAATGAGAATGATTATCATATAGGATTGCATCTAGGTTGGCAAGCTGGCGCTTCTTAATAGCCGCAATGCCAGTAAGGGCACAACCCTTGTCACGCCGACCTCTGCAGCCAGCCAGGCCACGCGCCAGTCAGCCATTTGACTTTCACATCATTTTTTGACTGACGGAGAAACTATGAAGCTTGATTTTAAAAATAATTTACGCCACCGCAGGCTGCTGTTGCAGTGGGGCGGTGTAGCAGCACTGGGCACGGGTATAGCTGCCGTGGTGGCCTGCGGCGGATCAGACTCACCAGCGTCTGCGCCCACGGCACCGCCTACGCCCCTTGCCAACCGCTACACCCAAGAAAATTTAGTGGCCAACAACGCCAGCTACCAAGCCAAATTCACCGAAGCCGATTTTGTCGACGCTTGGGGCATTGCCATCCGTCCCAAAGGTGCAGGCGGACACTTTTGGGTGGGCGGCGGCGGTACCAGCTGGCAGTATGTGGGCGACGTGAAAGCCTCGGCTATACCCAGCCTGCAGCCATTGTTTCAGGACGGCTTGAAAAAGGTGACAGTAGCGGGCGCAGATTCGCTCACCACCGACACCAGCTTGGGCAAAATCACAGGCGTGGTGTACAACGGCGCGCCCTTGATAGGCACACCCGCTGCGGCCACAAACTTTCGCATCACCGGCCAAACGGTGGGCAGCGGTGCTACAGCTACTACTTTCGACGGGTCAGCGCGTTTTGTATTTGTCACTGACTCTGGCAAAGTCAGCGGCTGGACCGACCGCAGCAGCAGCGGCACCATCGTGCGCACCGACGGCGTCGCACAAGAAAAATACGACGGGTTAGCAGACGGCAGCGCCTTCTTTGGTGTAGCCATCAAACCAGATACGTGGGACACGATGTGGTTGACCGACTTTGGCGCCAGCCCGCAAATCGTCACACTCGATAAAACCTGGATCAAAGTGCCCACCGTAGGTTTTGCCAACCCATTTGGCTCGGGCGCAGCAGGCGCTGGCGGCGCGAAAGCCGTGGTACCCGGCGACCCAGTGCCATTTAACATCCAAGTGCTGGGCGAGGGCGCGGCAGGCCGCGTGTTTGTGGCCTATGCCATCAGCCAGCCCAACCCAGACCCCAAGGCTCCAGCAGGCAGTTTTTATGCCGCCGAAGAAGACGCCCTTGACGCAGCCGCCGAGCTGGCCAGCGGCAACCAGCCCAACAAAGGCAAGCTGGTGGAATTTAATTTGAAGGGTGAACGCGTACGTATTTTCGACGACGCCAAGCGCCTGAACGCACCGTGGGGCGTAGCCATGGCACCGGATAATTTTGGCAAGCTGTCGGGTGCGCTGTTAGTAGGTAACTTTGGTGGAGTAGGGCGTATTTGCGCCTTTGACGCCACCACAGGGCAGTACATTGACGACCTGCGCGACCCTGCCGACAAGCCCATAGCTATCGCGGGCCTATGGGCGCTGCAGTTTGGCAATGGCGAGAGTTTGGGCGACAGCAACGCGCTGTATTTTGCGGCGGGGCCTGATAATGAGAAGGACGGTTTGTTTGGCAGCTTGCGCTACGCCGCGCCATAAGCTTTTGGCAAAACAGAAATAGGCATCTAAGAAAAGTACCGGCTTAATGCAGTGCTACAAAGCATCTTGCGCACGTTGTATTTCTTCTTGCGATTCCACATTATTAGGCAGCAGTTGAATCGCCGCGCGCAGGCCGGGCACGGCGTCCATCAGCGCTTGCTCTACATTGCCCCGCAGCGCAGCAGCGCGGCCCAGTGTCCACGATGCAGGCATGTGCATGTGCACATCTACAAAGCAGCGCTGGCCTGCTTTGCGGGTGTGCAGGTGGTCAAACCGCAAAATATCTGTGCCATTGCGTTGCGTGGCAAAGTCTTGCAGCACGGCGTGAATAGCCTGCAAATCTTGCGCGTCCATCGCCTCGTCCATCAGGCCTTGGCTAGACCGCCACATCAGGTGCACGCCTTCGCGCATGATATTTAGCGCCACCGCAATGGCCACTGCAGCATCTAGCCACAGCCAGCCCGTAGCCCATACGGCGACGATGCCTACCACTACACCCAGTGTGGTCCACACATCGGTCATCAGGTGGCGTGCATCGGCCTCCAGCGCAATGCTGCGCTTGGCACGCCCCACGCGCAACATCAGCCAAGCCAATGCACCGTTAATAGCGGTGCTAACCAAGGACAGTGCTAAGCCCAAACCTATTTGTTCCAAAGGCAGCGGGCTGAGCAGCCGGTAGCTGGCCGCTACGATGATGGCCACAGCGGCAGCTAAGATTAAAAAACCCTCAAAGCCCGAAGAAAAATACTCTGCCTTGTAGTGCCCAAACGGATGGTCATCATCCGCAGGTCGCTCGGCTATCGATACCATCCACAGTGCAAACGCGGCGCTGGCCAGGTTAACCAACGACTCCATAGCGTCTGACAGCAATGCCACCGAGCCCGTAACGTACCAAGCCAGCGTTTTTAGCGCGATGGTGATCACCGCGACCATCACGGACGCTTTAAGCAGTTGCTTGGGTGTGAGCTGTTGCAAATTCATGGCTGGTGTGGTCCCCTCGACAGGAATCGAACCTGTATCTGACGCTTAGGAGGCATCCGTTCTATCCATTGAACTACGAGGAGCATGTGATGCAATACTGATTGTAGTGGCAGCCCCTTATGCTGTTGTCTGCTATAGCCAGAAGCTTGTTTTAAAGGCCAATTTATAAGCATTTTAGCCTTGTAACCCAAGTAAAACCTGCTCAAGCAGCTATGAAATACATAGTATGCACAGGTGGCTACGGCTACTGCGTTTACTTAGACAGCAGTCGCATCGCTTCTTCCAGCCCCTTCACCGTCAGCGGGTACATGCGCTGCGACATGATCTGCTGCATGATACCAATGCTCTGGCGGTACTGCCACACGCCTTGCGGCTCGGGGTTGACCCAGGCAAACTTGGGAAAGGCCTGCGTTAAGCGCTGCAGCCACTCCACGCCGGCTTCTTCGTTGTTGTATTCCACACTGCCGCCGGGCTGCAAAATTTCATACGGGCTCATGGTGGCGTCGCCAATAAAGATCAGTTTGTAGTCTTTGTTGTACTTGCGAATAATATCTTGCGTGGGGAATTTTTCGGCATAGCGGCGGCGGTTGTTCTTCCACATAAAGTCGTAGACGCAGTTGTGAAAGTAATAAAACTCAAGGTGTTTAAACTCAGTTTTAGCCGCCGAGAACATTTCTTCCACCCGGCCAATGTGCTCGTCCATCGTGCCGCCCACGTCCATCAGCAGCAGCACCTTCACGTTGTTATGCCGCTCGGGCACCATTTTGATGTCTAGCCAACCTGCGTTGGCAGCCGTGCTGCGGATGGTGTCGTCCAGGTCCAGCTCATCATGCGCGCCTTCGCGGGCGAACTTGCGCAGGCGACGCAGCGCGATTTTGATGTTGCGCGTACCTAGCTCCTGCGTGTCGTCATAGTCTTTGTAGGCGCGCTGGTCCCACACCTTCACCGCCGTGCGATTGCGCCCTTTATCTTGCCCAATGCGAATACCCTGTGGGTTTTGCCCATACGCACCAAACGGCGAGGTGCCGCCCGTGCCTATCCATTTATTGCCGCCCTCGTGGCGCTCTTTTTGTTCTTCAAAACGTTTTTTCAGCGTCTCCATCAGCTCGTCCCAGCCCATTTTTTCAATCTTGGCCAGCTCTTCGGGGGACAGTTGCAGCTCCAGGTTCTTACGCAGCCAGTCCAGCGGAATTTCTTTAGTGAAATCCGCCACCATCTCCACGCCTTTAAAGTACGACGCAAACGCCCGGTCAAACTTGTCGTAATGCTTCTCGTCTTTCACCAGCGCGGTGCGGCTAAGGTAGTAAAAGTCGTCAATCTTGTAGCCCGTTGCGTCATCACTGTCGCAGTTCGGTCCCACCACGCCTTCTTTCAAGGCTTCGAGCAGCGTGAGGTATTCCTTGACCGACACGGGGAGCTTGGCGGAGCGCAGGGTGTAGAAGAAGTCAATTAGCATTTGTGCAATTCTAAGAAATTTTCTTAAGAGTACCAACGATACTGTAAGTGTTGGTCGTACTCATTTTTGGGCAATTTCTCATGCAATTTGAAGTATGAAATTAATTCATGAAGTTCTTTAAATTGACTACCGCACGCCATATAGCAAATCAGCGATAGCTGTGCTTGACCTATTTGAGCGCAAAAAAGTTGCACAAATATTTTTTCGTCATCTATACGATCTTTGATAATTTCAAGTGCTAATTGGATCAAATCTAAATATGTGGATAGTTGCGGTTGGAAACTATCGACTATCAAATCTATTGAAGCTTGATCGTGTCGCCCGTACTTATCTGCAAAATTGAAAGATTGACCGTCCTTAATGACTGTGTTGCTCCATAAAATTCCAGCTAAAGAATTAATATGTTCATTTCGCGGTCTAATTGAGAAATTAGTACTCATGGTGTTAGCTGTAGTTTCCACCTTCTCCATTACTGAGAAGAAGAGTTTTTCATTCCCAGACTGTTGCTCTCGGAGATTTGCTGCGGAAAGATGCGCAGTTTGCTTCTCCAGAGTCAGCTTGGTTTCTGACAGCTGAGTTCTCTGTAACCGCCAGACTCGAACTGCAACTATTAATGTGAAAAGCGCGATAGTTGGATTCAACAGGCCGCCGATGTAGTCGCCGAATGCTCCCCAACTTGTTGAGTTTTCAGTCCAAGGTAATGCAGAAAAGACCCAGCCGTATGCAACAAGCAGTACTATGGTGAAAATGACTGCTACCCATGGAGCATACCCAAGCCAACTATCGGATTCTGGCGGTGCGTCAGAGGCGGGCAGTTTGCTCATGCCCAGTTTTCAAGCTTCAAGCCCGGCACACGTTTGAATTCGCGGGTGTTGTTCGTTACTAGCGTCATACCGTTGCTGAACGCATGCGCTGCAATCCACAAGTCGTTGGGGCCGATCAGGGAGCCTGTTTTGTGGAGTTTGGCCCGAATGGTCGCATAGCTTGCGGCTACTGTGCTGTCCAAGGGCAGCACTTCAATACCCTCAAATAACTCGCGGATACGGGCTTGTTTTTGTGCGCCTGACGGGTGCAGCTGCATGCCAAACCATACCTCAGCTTGCGTCACTACAGATATTTTGATCTGGTCGGGATTAATTTTCAAAGCAGCCTGTTGTACTGGGCTTACACCTTTGACCAGATACGAAAACGTGTCGGTGTCTAGCATGTAGATCATGCCTTGGCTTTCTTGGATGTGCTGCGTGGGGTGGCTTTGCGTAACGCAGGCTCATCTGGTCCAAACAGCGCATCCCAATCGCGTTCTTGGGCGGGCTGCTTGCGGTTCTCACGGATAGCCTCCATGGCCTTGTCCCACTGCGCGGCATCTGCTGCGGTCATTTTAGGTAAGTGGGCCAAAACCTCGCCGAGGGTTTTGTATTTGGGCTTAAGCACCAGCTCATCACCGCGCTGGACAATAGTGACCTGCTTGGTCTTGAGCTGAAATTCTTTGGGGATGCGCACGGCTTGGCTGTTGCCACTGGTAAAGACAGAGGCGACTCTAGAGGCTGTGGGTTGTAGATTTAAAACTGGGATACGGGCGTTCATGGCAAGCTCCATTTGTATATGGTGATTGTATATACATTCATGCTTTGGTGCTTAAATAGACTTTTGCCCGTTTGCGCTAAGTCTTTGCCTTTAACGCGGTTTATCCAACTGGTACAACAACTGCGCTTTGACCTCAGCCCATTCACCGCTGCGTAAGCTGTACATCACTGTATCGCGTATCGTGCCGTCGCGGCGCAGGGCGTGGCCTAGGACGACGCCTTCTTTGTGCGCACCTAGGCGTTCGATGGCTTTTTGGCTGGCGAAGTTAAAGTTATCAGTGCGCCAGCCCACTACACCGCATTGCAGTGTTTCAAATGCATGCGTCATCAGCATCAGCTTGCAAGTGCTGTTAACGTGGCTACGCTGCGCGCTTTTGGCGTACCAGGTGTAGCCAATTTCTAGGCGTTTAACCGCGGGCAAAATGTCGTGGTAGCTGCTGCTGCCTAGTACTTTGCCAGTGGATTCGTCGATGACGGCGAAGGCGAATCGGCTGCCAACATCGCGCATTTGCAACGCTGCCTCAATGTAGGTGCGCGTGTTCTCGGGCTCGGGTACGGATGTAACGCGGATTTTCCATAGCTCGCCGTCGGCGGCAGCCAGACGCAGGCCGTCTTCATGGGTTAGTGCAAGTGGTTCTAAGCGCAAGCCGCGCAAAGATAAAGTGACGGGCGTGACAAAGGGGGCGGTAGTCATGGGAGGGTTGCTATGGTTATTTATTCTTTTTTCTCTGGGTATACCTTGGCGCGCACCCAGCGGGCCAGCTGCAGGCCTGCGCCGCCACCCAAACCGCACAGCAAAATACCGCCAATACTGGCGTTGGCGTAGCCGGGTGCAAAAATGTCCAGGCCAAAGGCGCGGCCTACAAACATGCCTGCTAACGCTCCACCTACAAAGCCCATGGCATCGGTGATGCCTTGCATTAATAATTTATTCATCGTGTGTCCTTCATTGAGGTGGCCAACTGCACAGTCAGCGTCGTAAATGCTGCGTAAATAACGGAGTAATCAGCGATCTAATCAGCGATTGTTGCGCTGCATAAACACTAGCTTTTCAAACAGCGTGACGTCTTGCTCGTTCTTCAGCAACGCGCCCACCAGTGGCGGCACCGACACTTTGTTATCCGCGCTTTGCAGGGCGTCTAAAGGGATGTCTTCGGCCAGTAGTAGCTTCAGCCAATCTAACAATTCCGAAGTAGACGGCTTCTTTTTAATACCCGGCAAATTGCGCACATCGTAGAAGGTTTGCATGGCCGCCGTCAGCAGCTCTTTTTTTAAACCCGGGAAATGCACATCCACAATCTGCTGCATCGTCTGGGCATCAGGAAACTTGATGTAGTGGAAAAAGCAGCGGCGCAAGAAGGCGTCGGGCAGTTCTTTTTCGTTGTTCGACGTGATGAACACCAGTGGGCGGTTGACCGCTTTGACCAGCTCGCGTGTCTCGTAGCAATAAAACTCCATGCGGTCCAGTTCCCGCAGCAAATCGTTAGGAAATTCAATGTCGGCTTTGTCGATCTCGTCAATCAGCAGGGCCACCGGTTGGTCGGCGGTAAAGGCCTGCCACAGCACGCCTTTGACGATGTAGTTGTGAATGTCTTTGACCTTCTCGCCACCGTCGACGCTAGAAAGTTGCGAGTCACGCAGGCGCGAAACGGCGTCGTATTCGTACAGGCCCTGCTGCGCTTTGGTGGTGCTTTTAATATGCCACTGCAGCAGCGGCATGCCCAGCGCCTGCGCCACTTCTTCGGCCAGCATGGTTTTGCCGGTGCCGGGCTCGCCCTTGACCAGCAGCGGGCGTTTAAGGGTAATGGCGGCGTTGACGGCCAGCATCAGGTCTTGGGTGGCGACGTAGTTTTGGGTGCCTTGAAATTTCATAGAACTGGAGCGCTGTAGGGTTAAAAATCGTGTGAAGCGGCCAGAGTTTGGCCGGATATAATTAAAGGCTGACCGCAAGTGACCTATTTACTTGCCCGCTTACCCACATTCTGTACGCAAAATGAACCAGTTGCTCTCCCTAGTATTCGCTTTATTTGTCGCTTCTGTGACCACTGTCGCCTCGGCGCAAGAGATCAAGGGCAACCCTGATGTGGGCAAAACCAAAGCCGCCATGTGCATTGGCTGCCACGGCCTGGTGGGCTACCAAGCCAGCTTTCCCGAGATTTACCGCGTACCGATGATTTCGGGCCAAGGCGCTAAATACATCAGCAACTCACTTTTGGCATACCAAAAAGGTGAACGCAAGCACCCCACTATGGGGGCCGTAGCCTACCCTTTGACTGAGCAAGACATGGCTGATTTGGGTGCCTACTACAGCCAACACGGCGTAGTAGCTGGTGCCACGCTCCCCGACAAAGCCGCCAAAGAACCCAGCCCGGCCGTAGCCACACTGCTGCAAAAAGGCGCATGTATTTCTTGCCACGGCGCTAATTTTGCCAAGCCGATTGACCCCAGCTACCCCAAGCTGGCAGGCCAACATGCTGACTATCTGACCGTGGCGCTGAAATCTTACAAAACCGAAGGCCTGGCCAAAGTAGGCCGCGCCAATGGCGTGATGGGCGGTATTGCCAAGCAGTACAGCAACGCTGAGATGAAAGAGCTGGCCAAGTACATTAGCTCGCTGGATGGCGATTTGAAAGTAGTGCCGCAGTCAAAGTTTCGCATTGGTATGAACTGATCTGGGCTGTCTAGCTGGTAGTTTAAGCAGTGTAATTGCTATTAATTACATAGCTGCTTGAGCAGGTTCTACGGCCTAAACTGCCTATAGCGTGCCTAAAAAACACTAAAAAACACTAAAAAACACTAAAAAGTAAGCCGCAACTGCGGCTATTTTTATGGCTTCGCGGGCAAGGCCCGCCACCAGCGCTTACCACGGTAAAACCCCAATACGCGCAAAATTACCCGTCAGAATTCGGTAACATGGTGCAGCTTGCGTGGCAAGTGACCCATTTAGCCCTAGAACTGAAGGAGCCTGTTATGCCCGTGATCGTTGTTGCCAACCCTAAAGGTGGTGCCGGTAAATCTACTTTGGCCACCAATATTGCAGGCTATTTGGCCGCGCAGGGCCACGCCGTGATGCTGGGCGACGCCGACCGCCAGCAGTCGTCCAAGCTATGGCTGGGCCTGCGCCCACCAGCGGCGCGCCCCATTGCAGGCTGGGACACGGGTGCCACAACGGGGAGCGTCGACGAGATCGTCAAGCCGCCCAAAGGCACCACGCATGTGGTGCTAGACACACCCGGCGGCCTGCACGGCAAGCGATTTAACGAGGTGATGAAGCTGGCTGACAAAGTGATTGTGCCGCTGCAGCCCAGCGTGTTCGATATTTTCGCCACGCGGCAGTTTTTAGACCAACTGGCCGAGCACCGCAACGCTGGCAAGGTGCAAGTGGGCTTGGTGGGCATGCGGGTGGACAGCCGCACTATAGCGGCTGACAAGCTGCAAGAGTTTATGGCTACCTTGGGCCTGCCCGTGCTGGCTATGCTGCGCGATACGCAAAACTATATTCACTTGGCCGCGCGCGGCCTAACGCTGTTTGACGTGGCCCCCAGCCGGGTAGAAAAAGACCTGGAGCAGTGGCGCACGCTGTGTGAATGGGTCAAGAAGTAGTGAAAACCTTTAACACTTTGGCCGATTTGGCCGCCTGCGCCGGCCAAGTGGTGGCCACCAGCGACTGGACCACCATCACCCAAGCGCAGATTCAGCAGTTTGCCGACGCCACGGGCGACCAGCAGTGGATCCACACCGACCTCGTGCGAGCGCAAGCCGGGCCGTTTGGCAGCACGATTGCGCACGGCTTTTTAACCTTGTCGTTGATCCCGCAGTTTTTTGACAGCGCGCTTCATATTACCCAGTCGCGCATGGGGGTGAACTACGGGTTGAACAAAGTGCGCTTTATCGCGCCTGTGCCCGTGGGCAGCCGTTTGCGTGGGCAACTTAAACTGGTCAGCACCGAGCCTATTGAACCTGCGGGCAGCCTGCAAATGGTGTGGGAAGTGACTATTGAGCGCGAAGGCAGTGCCAAGCCGGTGTGTGTGGCTGAGTCGATTGTGCGACGGTATGTTTAGGGTGTGCTGAGGGTTGGTTTCTTGGCTTTGCGTGCGCACCGGGGAGCTGGACTCGAGCCGGGCATCTCTTTCGCGAAAAATACTCCGAAAACACGCGCGAACTTGGTGTTTTGATTCGCTAGCTTTTGCACCGCGCGCCTGTCGTAGTATTTTTCATCGAGACGGACCCGACTCGTCACATTGTTCTTGGCTGGGTTTGAACAGCCCGCGCTGCGGTGAGGATTAGTTAGTGACTGGCCGTAGTGCCGTCGTAGACTTTCCGGTGACTACCGCTCGCGCGCAACCATCGTATCAAGTGAGATAGCGTATGCCGACCGCCCGATTTCTGGTATGCCCAGTATGAAGGCGGTTGGCATACGCTATCTCACCACTTAGAGACTAAGCTGATGCGTCACGATGACCAAAATCGCCGCAGATCACAATCTAAGAATATCAATCTTCAGCCCCAGCAATCTACACACTCAACCTTAGCTCACGATATAAGAATATCGCTAGTAAGCCCGTAGAACCTGCTCAAGCAGCTACGAAATTAATAGTAAATAGAAGCAGATCCATCACACGGGCGTGCGTGCAAACACCACGCCCACCACTTGCGCTGCCCCCGCTGTGCGCAGCGCCAGTGCGGCGGCGCACAGGGTGGCGGTGGTGGTGGTCACATCGTCTACCAGCACGACATGTGCGCCTTGCACTTGTGCGGCTCTCGTAGGCTCTACAGCAAAAGCGTGGCGCAGGTTTTGCAGCCGTTCGGCTCGTGCCAGGCCTACTTGGGACGCTGTGTCGCGGGTGCGCAGCAGTAAATCAGGCTGCAGTTTGGCAACAGCGCTGCGGGTGTTTAGCCCCTGCGCACCGCCCGTGCCCAGCAGGTGTTTGCTGATTTCTAGGGCTTGGTTAAAGCCGCGCAGCCTCAGCCGCTGGTGCGACAAAGGGATGGGCACGACCACGCTGGCGCGTTGCAGGGCGGCGGTGATGCTGGGTTGCTGCGCCATCACATCGGCCACGCTGCGGGCCAGAGATGGGTCGCCGCCCAGGCCGCGCTGGCCTTGAAATTTCAGCTGGGCAAGCAGCGCGTCCCAGGGGTAGCCGTAGTCCACCGCTGCCCAGCAGGCGTCTAGCGGCCCGGGGCGTAGCAGGCATTCGCCGCACTGCTGCGAGTGGTTGTTTAAATCATCGGCTACCCCGCTGGCCAGTTGTATCGCGCAGGTACTGCAGCGCGGCACGTCCCTGGCAAATCGGCCCAGGCAGGCCCCGCACACCCGCGCCGTGCCCCAAGCCCGGCAGGCGCAGCACTGGCTAGGCAGGGCGTGGGCGGCATGGTGAAGTAAGCGGGTGAACATACGGTAAACGCAAGCAAGATGGGCTAGGTAGGGCGATGCAAACAGTTGCGCAAACGTTGATGGAAACCGTGAAGATAGCAGCAAGTCGCATCTTGCGGGCCAATATACTCGTACTAAATGTACTAACGACGTGCTAATTCACACTGCATCGCCACAATTGCCACAGACTTCAGCAACGCGCATCCATCGTTTGCCTGACTAGCCCCAGTATTTTTATAACGCGTATTTATTTCACAACCGCATGACCGACCACCGCCCGCCCACTATCGACCCAGCAGCCGCTGCCCACTGGGCGCTGCACCGTGACCCGCTGTCTGGCGCCGCGCTGCAAGCCCCGTGGCTGCACGAAGAGGTGGGCACGCGCATGCAAGAACGCCTGCAGTGGATTAAAAACGCACCGCCCGCTTGGGCGCATTGGGGCCCCGTGCGCGGCGGGCTGCAAACCCACCAAAAAGTGGCACTGCAGTACCCAAAATCTGCATGTTATATGGTGGAAACCCAAGTAAAACTTGCTCAAGCAGCTATTAAATTGATAACGCCACCTTGGTGGACCGCACAGCGCTGGCGCACGCCCACGCCGCTGGCGCAAGCCCCGGCAGACGGCGCTGTGCAACTGGTGTGGGCCAATATGCTGCTGCACATGCAGGCTGACCCGCTGGCGTTGATCGGCCAGTGGCAGCGGGCGCTGTCGGTAGACGGTTTTTTGATGTTCTCGTGCCTGGGGCCTGACACACTGCGCGAGCTGCAAGCCCTGTACAACGACCTGGGCTGGGGGCCTTGCAGCCACACTTTTACCGACATGCACGACTGGGGCGACATGCTGGTGCAGTCGGGTTTTGCCGAGCCGGTGATGGACATGGAGCGCATTGTGTTGACCTTTGCCAGCCCCGCGCGGGCGCTGCAAGAGCTGCGCGGTTTGGGCCGCAATTTGCATCCGCAGCGCTTTGCTGCGTTGCGCGGGCGCGGCTACAAGGCGCATCTTGAGGCCGCCATGCAGGCGCGCTGGGGCAGCCTTGAGGGGGGTGATGGCAGCATCCGGCTGACATTTGAGGTTATTTACGGCCACGCTTACAAGCCCGTGCCGCGCATCAAAGTCAGCGCCCAGTCAGCTGTGTCAATGCAAGACATGCGCAGCATGCTGGCCCAAGGTAAGACCCGGCCTGCATGAGATCGGCCCGGGTAGGGGCGGCCCAAGCGACCCTGCAGCCGCTACAGCTGTCTCCAAGTCGCCTAAAACCACCTTGCAAAGTCAGGTTCAGCGTGCGCTAAAGGGTATTCCTAGGGTCAACCCGCGCTACAATATGCTAAGTTGAAGTTTTGGGTATGTTCCCACGCTACTCTTGCACTTAGGGTGTTAATTTGCCCTTGTGTTCAGAGATTGATGTGAAACTGTGTTCGTGTCGAATTTTATTTTTCGATTCGCTACCGTGACTGGCGAGCAAGTCCATTGGAAATTGCTACGCAACTGCTCGGTAACGCCTGCGCAATTAGGTGGTTTATATGCTTCTCTCTGCGTTGTCTCTTTGGGCATCGCGGGAGGCTTTTGGCTGCAAGGCGCGACGATGATCATGCCTTTTGCTTGGGCTGAGCTGCTGGCTGTGGGCATCGCCTTTTTGGTGTACGCCCGCCACGCTACTGACGGTGAGCGCATTGTGTTACACGGTAGCCAGTTGGTAGTGGAGCAAACCAGCGCTGGCAAGGTGCAGCGTGCAGAATTTAACCGTGCGTGGGTACGGGTAGAGCCTCAGGGTGATGACCGCTCGTTAATCGAGCTGTCAGGCCAGGGGCACAAAGTGCGTATTGGGCGGCATATTCGCCCTGAACTGCGCCCGGCGCTGGCCAGAGAGATACGTATGGCGTTGCGAGCGGCCTAAAAGCGGCGCGCAGAGCTTGTTAAAGTTACAGAGTTTTATTTAGTCGATTGTTATTTGAGGCAAACAGAAGTGAACAAGGTGAAAAACATCTCCAGCACGTTGCGAGACTTGCTGCACAACATGACCTTAGGGTTGTCGGTCACAGTGCTAGCTGCTCTGAGCACGGCAGCGCATGCGGTAAGCGATCTGCCCGGTGGCCCAGCGGTTAATCAGCTTAATATGCATCCGCCCGTTACAAAAATAGCTACCGAGCAGCACTGGTTGCACTGGTTCATGATGGCCATTTGCCTAGGGATCTTTTTGGTTGTCTTCGGGGTCATGTTTTACTCCATCTGGAAGCACCGCAAATCAGTCGGGCACAAATCGCAAGAGCTGGCAGAGCCGCTATGGGTCGAGCTAGGCTGGACGATTGTGCCGTTCCTTATCGTGATTGGTATGGCGCTGCCCGCTACCAAAGTGCTGGTGGCGCAAAAAGACACCACTAACGCAGACGTCACCATCAAAGCCACGGGCTACCAGTGGAAATGGGGCTACGACTACATCAAAGGCGAGGGCGAAGGCATTGGCTTTATCTCCACGCTAGACAACACCCACCGCGAACTGTCCAACTCTGGCTTGCCTAAGGGCACCGTCATTCCAGAAGATTATTTGTTAAAAGTCGACAATCCCATGGTCGTGCCAGTGGATAAAAAAATCCGCATCATCACCACCGCCAACGACGTGATTCATGCGTTTGCTGTGCCATCGTTCGGTATCAAACAAGATGCTATCCCAGGCTTTGTACGCGACACTTGGTTCCGTGCCGAAAAAATTGGCGACTACCACGGCCAGTGCCAAGAACTGTGCGGCAAAGAGCACGCCTACATGCCCATCCACGTCAAAGTGGTCAGCGCTGAAGATTACAGCAAATGGGTTGATGGCGAGAAGAAAAAACTAGCCGCCAAAGCCGACGACCCTACCAAAGTGTGGACGCTGGACGACATTACCAAGCGCGGTGAAAAAGTCTATAACGCCAACTGCGCTGCCTGCCACCAAGCCAACGGCAAGGGCGCGGGCCCAATCAAGCCGCTGGACGGTGCCGCTGTAGTGCTAGACGCCGACAAAGGCAAGCAGATCAGCGTACTGCTTAACGGTCAAAACAACGGCGCGATGCCTGCATGGAAGCAGCTATCGGACACAGAACTTGCAGCGGTGATTTCGTTTACCAAAAACAATTGGTCTAACAAGACTGGTCAAATCGTGCAACCCGCTGACGTCAAGTCAGCACGCAAATAAATTTTAAATTAACTTCACTTCTATACAGAACCCGAAGGACAAAATATGAGCGCAGTTTTAGACAACCACGGCCACGTCACTACAGGTGACCATACCACCACAGGTGGTCACGACGATCACCACGACCATGCCCCCGCAGGCTGGCGTCGTTGGGTGTACGCTACCAACCACAAAGACATTGGCACGCTGTACCTACTATTCAGCTTCACCATGTTTATCGTTGGCGGTATTTTGGCGATGGGCATTCGTGCTGAGCTGTTCCAACCTGGGTTGCAGTTTATCAACCCCGAGTTGTTTAACCAATTGACTACCATGCACGGCATCATCATGGTGTTCGGCGCCATCATGCCCGCATTTGTGGGTTTTGCAAACTGGATGATTCCGCTGCAAATTGGCGCGGCTGACATGGCTTTTGCGCGGATGAATAACTTTAGCTTTTGGCTGATGATTCCGGCCGCACTGATGATCGTGAGCAGCTTCTTCTTACCAGGCGGCGCACCCGCAGGAGGCTGGACTTTGTACGCGCCGTTGTCGCTGCAAATGGGCCCCGGTATGGACGCTGGTATTTTTGCGTTGCACATCTTGGGTGCCAGCTCCATCATGGGTTCGATCAACATCATCGTCACCATTTTGAACATGCGCGCTCCCGGCATGACCTTGATGAAAATGCCCATGTTCTGCTGGACTTGGCTGATCACCGCTTATTTATTGATTGCCGTGATGCCTGTATTGGCTGGCGCAATTACCATGACGCTGACCGACCGCCACTTTGGCACCAGCTTCTTTAACCCCGCTGGTGGCGGCGACCCAGTGATGTTCCAGCACATCTTCTGGTTCTTCGGCCACCCCGAGGTGTACATCATGATCTTGCCAGCCTTCGGGATTGTCAGCCAGATCATTCCAGCGTTTGCACGCAAAAAGCTGTTTGGTTACGCTTCGATGGTCTATGCCACCTCGTCGATTGCTATTTTGTCCTTCATCGTGTGGGCGCACCACATGTTCACCACCGGCATGCCGGTGACCGGCCAGTTGTTCTTCATGTATGCCACGATGTTGATTGCTGTACCCACTGGCGTGAAGATCTTTAACTGGATCGCCACCATGTGGAAGGGCGAGATGACTTTTGAAACGCCTATGCTGTTTGCAGTCGGCTTTATCTTCGTGTTCACCATGGGCGGCTTTACAGGTTTGATTTTGGCCGTGGCGCCAATTGACACCCAAGTGCAAGACACTTACTACGTAGTGGCACACTTTCACTACGTATTGGTAGCAGGTTCTTTGTATGCGCTGTTCGCTGGCTACTACTACTGGTCGCCCAAGTGGACGGGTGTGATGTACAACGAAACGCGCGGCAAGATTCACTTTTGGTGGAGCCTGATTGCATTCAATGTTACCTTCTTCCCAATGCACTTCTTGGGGCTGGCTGGTATGCCACGCCGTTACGCTGACTACCCTGCGCAGTTTGCTGATTTCAACGCACTTGCATCGGTTGGTGGCTTTGCCTTCGGCTTGGCACAGGTGTACTTCTTCTTCTTCATCATCTTGCCAACGATGATGGGCAAAGGCGAGAAAGCAAAACAAAACCCATGGCAAGACCCGGATGGCCGTGGCGCTGAAGGCTTGGAGTGGGAAGTACCATCACCCGCACCGTTCCACACTTTTGAAACACCGCCTAAGTTGAACAGAGCGGCCACTAAAATTGTGACGAACTAACACGGGGTTGAGTCCGAATGCAACTTAATGCGATGGCTACATCACAGCAAAAAAAGAAAAACCTAACACTGGGGCTAATTTTAGCCTCGGTGGTAGTAGTTTTTTTTATAGGCTTCATAGTGCGGCTGACGTATTTCGGCGCGCCTAAGAAGCCCCAAATGATGCCTATCAGTTCTGTTCCTGCTACGCCTGCTGTTGGCAATGCCAAGCCTTAATCAGCTTGCACACACCATGGCACTTAAAACCGAAAACTTCAAAATGGTGGGCAAGCTCGCCGTAGTGACGTTGGCCATGTTTGCCTTCGGTTACGCACTGGTGCCCATCTACAAAGCCATTTGTAAGATGACGGGCATCAACATTTTATCGTTGGGTGAAAACCAAATTCCCGGCGCGCGCAGCAAAATTGCAGCCAACACGCAAATCGATAAAACTCGCACTATCACCGTAGAGTTTGATGCCAATTCACGCGGTCCTTGGGACTTCAAGCCCGCGCAACGCTCAATCCAAGTACACCCGGGCGAACTGGCGACAGTGATGTACGAGTTTCAAAATATTCAAAACCGCCGTATGGCTGCGCAAGCTATTCCCAGCTACGCGCCCAAGCAGGCCTCAGCCCACTTTAACAAACTGGAATGCTTTTGCTTTAACCAGTACACGCTAGACCCAGGTGAGAAAAAATCGTGGCCAGTGGCTTTTGTGATCGACCCCAAGCTGTCCAAAGACGTGACGACCATCACACTGTCGTATACATTTTTTGAAGTGGGTGGCAAAACACCTGCTGCACCTAGCGACAAAACTGCAGTTGCTCCTAAGTTAGTTGACTTAGCACCGCAAGCCAACGTGAAGGCTCCTGTATGAGCCAGCTACCAAGCAGCGATGGGTCAGATAACGTGTTGCAACGCAAGGGCTCTTGGTTGCGTACAGTCAAAGCAGTGGCGTGGTCATTTATTGGTCTGCGTCAAGGCAGCGAGTTTCAAGAAGACACGCAAAAATTAAATCCACTGCACATTATGGTGGTGGCTATTGCAGGTGCAGGTTTGTTTGTTGCAGGTTTGATATTTTTTGTGCGTTGGGTGGTCGTAGCTGCGCGGTAACGCGTTGTTTGTTTCGTCAGCATTTCAAATAAAAGTTTTTTAGAATCAAAAGAGTTAGGAGTCTATCAAGATGAGTTCAGTGTCCCACGGCGCTACACCGTATTACTTTATTCCCGCGCCATCGAGCTATCCAGTGATGGCGGCTATTGGATTGTTCTTCGTTATTCTGGGCGCCGGCCAGTGGATTAACGGTGCTGGATGGGGCGCGTACTCTCTAGCGATAGGTCTAGTCTGGTGGTTGTCCGTACTGTTCTTTTGGTTCCGTCAGTCTATAGCTGAGAGCCAATCTGGCTTGTACGGTCACAAGATAGATTTGTCTTTCCGCTGGAGCATGAGCTGGTTTATTTTCTCTGAAGTCATGTTCTTCGGTGCCTTCTTCACAGCGCTGTGGTGGGGTCGTACCCACTCGGTACCTGCTTTGGGCAGCTTGGAAAACGCCTTGCTTTGGCCAGACTTCAAAGCCGTATGGCCCAGCATGGTGGCGGGTGCTACCGCATCGCCTGCAGGCATTGTGGAGCCTTTTCAAACTATGGGGCCTTGGCCGCTACCCACCATCAACACAGGGTTGCTGCTGACTTCAGGCGTGACCATGACTATTGCCCACCATGCCTTGTTGGCAGGCAACCGTTCTAAAACTATCGCCTTCATGTGGATGACCGTGGTGCTTGGTTTGACTTTTTTGTTTGTCCAAGGTTATGAGTACTACCATGCGTACCACGAGCTTAATTTGAAGTTGACCTCAGGCATCTTCGGTTCAACCTTTTTTATGTTGACAGGCTTTCACGGCTTCCACGTGTTTGTGGGGATGTTGATGCTGTTGTTCATTACCTTGCGCTTGCAAAAAGGCCACTTTACCAGCGACAAGCACTTTGGCTTTGAAGGTGCTGCTTGGTACTGGCACTTTGTAGACGTAGTGTGGCTGGGCCTTTATATTTTGGTGTACTGGCTGTAACACAGACGAACGCTAAAGATCGACCATAAAAAGCCGCTAAGCGGCTTTTTTAATTTAGATGGTTTTTTATTTACCAACGGGTAAACCGGTGGGATGTATATAGCCTAGCTTCCAAGCAATCAGCACGCAAATGAACAGCACCACTGACACCGTAATTCGCACTGTCAATGCACGGGCCATGCCTTTGTTGCGCCGGATGTTAGCTTGCTCAACCGATGTAGGCGCATCGGTATCGTCAGTGCGCCCGCCGCGCAGCATGAAGTACAAGGCAGCCCCTAAGCTGGTAAGGATAGCGATAAAGGCGATGGCGATGAGATATTGCATAGACTGATTATCCTGTGAACCCGCACCCACAACTTACCATTGAGAAAAAAGCTTTACCCCAGCGCAAGGGTACTTTTGGCTGGGTAGTGCTAGCTATCACTTTGCTGGGTTTGGTGGCCACGTTGGGCCTAGGCACTTGGCAGTTGCGTCGTGCTGCCTACAAACTAGCACTGGCGAGCCAAATCGAGTCTAAAAGCCAGCTTGCAGCAATACAGAACATTGCACAAACTGCAACTGGGCATCAAGATCAAACCAGCCCTCACGACGACGCTCCGTGGATTAATCGCCGCGTTGATCTGAAGGGAACGTGGCTGGCTGAATACACCGTTTTCTTAGACAACCGCTTTATGGCCAACCGGGCAGGTTTTTATGTGGTAACGCCTTTGCAGCAAGAGGGTAGCAACGCTATCGTGTGGGTACAGCGTGGCTGGGTTGCGCGCAATGTACAAGATCGCGCGCGCCTGCCTGATGTGCTGACGCCGGCAGGCGCAGTGCAAGTGCAGGGCAGGGTGGTAGCGGCTGTGTCCCGGGCTTATGAGTTGGGTGAGTCTCAAAGTCAGCCTGCAGATACGCCGCCTAACGCATCACAAGGCAACGCCTCGTCTGTGGGCAGCAGTGCACCCGCTGCTGCAAGGACATCGCGTATTTGGCAAAATCTGCCCAATGTTAACTTCGGCCCGAAAGCGCAGTTAATGCCTGTAGCCGTACTGCAAACCGCTGCGCCCAACGCACCGCAAGACGGACTGCTTCACGACTGGCCGCAAGCCGATGTGGGTGTGGCAAAGCACTATGGTTACGCATTCCAATGGTTCGCGCTGTGCGGCCTGATAATAGCTCTGTATGTCTGGTTCCAAATCCTTGCCCCCCGCCGCAAACCCTCATGATGCCTCCCACATGGTTGACACCCCGTTGACCATGACGGTGCACGATCTGCCCACACCCGGCGCACCCGGTGTGCAGCGGCAAGTCTCTGGCCGTTGGAAAATGATGGCGGTACTGCTGGTATGTGCAGCACCTATCATTGCGTCGTATGTCACTTTCTATATGGTGCGTCCTAGTGCCCAGCGCAACTACGGCACGCTAATCCCTCTGGCCAACCCCGCGCCTGAGTTATCCGCATCTGCAAAGATGAACGAGCTACCTGATATCAAGGCCGTGGCACTGGACGGCACAATGTCCAATCTGCGCGCCTTCAGAGGGCAGTGGCTGTTGGTCAGCGTGGCGGGCGGCGCATGTGATGCTGCGTGCCAACAGCGTATTTATCTGCAGCGCCAGATGCGCGAGAGTCTAGGCCGCGATAAAGATCGGCTAGACCGCGTGTGGTTGATCATCGACGATCAACCTGTGGCCCCCACACTGGTCTCCCAAGTGCAAGCAGCTAATGTAGATGCGTATGCCTTACGTGTGCCACAAGCTGCCTTGGCCCAGTGGCTCAAGCCTGATGCAGGCCAACAGCTGAGCGACCATTTGTATTTGGTCGACCCCATAGGCCGTTGGATGATGCGCTTTCCTGCAGATGTTGACCCGACTAAAGCCAAGCGCGATTTAGAGCGCTTGCTCCGTGCCTCAGTGAGCTGGGACCGTGCAGGGCGCGAAAAAGAAGGGCAACCATAATGCCTGCTACATCTACCTCGCAAGCTCTGTACGACCTTGCCCCCGCGTTGCAATTGATGCTGTTGGGCGCGCTGCTGGCGCTGGGCCCGCTGGTATGGGTGTGGTTGCGCAATCGCCAAGCGTCGCTGCCGCAACGTATGCGTGTGCTGACTTTACTAACTCTATTTTTAACTTTCGATTTGGTCTTGTTCGGTGCGTTCACACGTTTAACGGATTCAGGTTTGGGCTGCCCTGACTGGCCCGGCTGCTATGCCAGCGCCAGCCCACTGGGCGCTAAGGCGCAGATCAGTGCTGAGCAAGTTGCGATGCCCTCTGGCCCGGTTACCCACCAAAAAGCCTGGATAGAAATGATTCACCGTTACGCCGCCAGTGCAGTGGGCGTGTTGATCTTGGTACTGGCAGCGATGAGCTGGCTACACCGCCAGCAGTTGCACCGTCGTTTGCAAATATCACCGTGGTGGCCTACGCTGACTTTGCTGTGGGTGTGCCTGCAGGGTGCATTTGGCGCATTGACAGTGACGATGAAATTATTTCCCGCTATCGTCACGATGCACTTGCTAGGGGGCATGGCATTGCTAGCACTGCTGCAAACACAAGCTGCGCGCTACCGTACCGGGGCAGGCTTTAGCGATGACGACTCGGCTGCACAGTTGCCTGGCACTGCGCGTGCTTGGTTAGTAGCAGGTTTTGTAGTGCTATGGGTGCAAATTGCGCTCGGTGGCTGGGTCAGTACCAACTATGCTGTGCTGGCCTGCAATGAGTTTCCGATGTGCCAAGGCCAGTGGGTGCCGCAGATGAACATGCGCGAAGGTTTTGAGCTGTGGCGCGAGCTGGGGCAAACGGGTGCAGGTCAAAACATCACTCTGGCCGGGCTGACGGCTATTCATGTGATGCATCGTATGTTTGCCTTTATTGTTTGCGCCGTGCTGGGTGTTGCTGCTTATAAAATGCACCGCAGTGCACCGCAGCACAGCAACGCGCGCCGAGCAGCTTGGTGGATTGTGGCGCTGCTCGTATGGCAGATCATCACGGGTTTGAGTAATGTGGTGTTAGGGTGGCCGCTAGCGGCTGCCGTATCGCACACAGGCGGCGCGGCGGGTTTGGTCATAGTAATTACTGGTGTGCTTACTGCTGCTCGCCTGCAAATGGCCAGCGACCCACTAGAACGCAGTGGCGTGGCAACGTCTACCTTGCAGGGCATGGGCCATGTGAATTCTACTTTTAGTCATTTATCGGGAGGTTCGCGATGAGCAGCGTGGAGCCGCCGATCGTTTTACCCACCACCGCACTACGCAAAGGCAAGCTGGCGCAGTTCAACGCTTTGACCAAGCCGCGCGTAATTCAGTTGATTGTGTTTTGTGCGCTGATCGGTATGGTGCTGGCGGTGCCTGGCCTGCCGAATTGGAGCGAGGTGCAAACCATGCTGATCGCATCGCTGGGCATATGGCTGGTATCAGGTGCAGCTGCTGCGTTTAATTGTTTGGTAGAAAAGGGCATCGATGCCAAAATGCGTCGTACGGCATGGCGCCCTACCGCTCAAGGCGAACTCGCCGATGTGCAAACTGGTGCGTTCTCCGCCGTGCTGTGCGTCCTAGGCTCGTGGCTGCTGTATGTGTATGTCAATCCACTGACCATGTGGTTAACGTTTGCTACCTTTATTGGTTACGCAGTGGTCTACACCGTGATTTTAAAACCACTCACGCCGCAAAATATTGTGATTGGCGGCGCATCAGGCGCTATGCCGCCTGTGCTGGGTTGGGCCGCTATGACGGGTGAGGTATCGCCTGAAGCTTTGATTTTATTTTTAATTATTTTTCTTTGGACGCCGCCGCATTTTTGGGCATTGGCCTTGTACCGCGTAGAAGACTACCGAAAAAGCGGCTTGCCTATGCTGCCTGTGACCCACGGTAACGAGTTCACGCGGCTGCAAATATTGCTTTACACCATCGTGCTGTTTGCTGCCTGCCTGATGCCTTTTGCCTACGGTATGAGTTCGTGGATTTACTTGGCAGCAGCGGTGGTTTTGAGTATTGGGTTTTGCTACTACGGCATCAAGCTTTGGCAAAACTACAGCGACGCGCTGGCACGCAAAACTTTTCGTTTCTCGCTTATCCATTTAAGCGCGTTGTTTGCCGCGCTACTGATCGACCACTACGTGCTGTAAATTGCTTGTGAAAGACCTGTTTTTTATGAATGCTTTTAAATCTATAGTGCGCTATGCGTTGATTGCGGTGGCAAGCGTAGCGTTATGGATGGCTGCTGGCTGCACAGAACAGAAACCCGCTTTTGTCAGTGTGGATGTGACAGGCGCCGACTATGCACAAAAATTTGCGCTAAGCGACCAGTTTGGCAAGCCGCGAACTCAGGCAGATTTTCTGGGTAAAGTGATTGTAATTTTTTTTGGTTTTGCACAATGTCCCGATGTATGTCCAACCACTATGGCAGAGTTGGCAGAAGTTAAAAAATTACTGGGTAAAGAGGGTGATAAATTACAAGTGATATTTATCACCGTCGACCCAGAGCGTGACACAGCGCCAGTGCTCAAAGCTTATATGGAAAATTTTGACCCTAGCTTTATCGCTCTGCGCGGTACGCCCGAAGAACTAGCCGCCACGGCCAAGCATTTTAAAATTTACTACAAAAAAGTAGAAGGCAAAACGCCCGGTAGTTACACCATGGACCACTCTGCCGGTAGCTATGTGCTAGACACACAAGGCCGGGTGCGTTTGTTTACCCGTTACGGCAGCGGTGCGGCAGCATTGGCGCAAGATATTAAATTATTGCTGAAGTAACCAGCTAGAAATTTAAAGTACGCAGTACCTTGCGCGGCTCATCGCTGGCGACTTCACTGCGCGCCAGCAACCAACCCAGCTGGGCTCTGGCATCGTCGCCCAGTTCAAGTGCTTCGGGGTCGGGCATCAAAGCGCAGGTGATGCGCAGTTTGAGTGATGCACCCACAGGTAGTAAATCTGAGGGGCGGTATGCGCTGGCAGAGATCTGGGCGGCTATTTTGGCTGCATGGCTGGCTTTGCAAGGACCCTCTATCAACAACACAAACTGATTATCATCCAGACGGCCTGCGGTATCCACATCGCGTGCCACCAGTTGCAGGCGTGTGCTCAGCAGTACCAGAGCGGTGTCGCCCACAGTACGTCCATGCTCTTTAACAAACCATGCGTAGTTGTCCAGCTCTACCAGTATCAACGCGTATTGCTGATGGTAACGTGTAGCCCGTGTTAGCGCACCTTGTATTTGACGCAACAAATCGCGCGTATTGGACAAGCCAGTCAATACATCTTGGGTAGGCAGTCCAGCTGCGCGTGCAACGCCTGCAGTGCGTGCACCAGCGCGCAGTGCCAATGCAAAAAATAACAGTGGCATTTCTATGGCTGAGCCAAGCATGACGCCATATTGGGTAAAGAAGTTGCTCTCTATCCATCCCATATTGCGTAACAGCTGCGGTACCACACCAATAACAACAGGCAAAAATCCACGCGCAACCCATCGCACGCTGGCGCTGCCGCGCGTCCAACTAAACCACGCCACGCTGTAGACTACCGCAATGGTTGCTACGGATAAGGCGGTCAGCACATGAAAACCCCATAGCGTGGGTGCGATCAGTTCTAGGACCATGTTGGCGGTTTGCGCCAACATCAACAGCATGATAGTTTTGTTTAGACGCGGCATATACACCCGTGGTTTGAGCGTATTGCGCACAAACCACAAGCCTGCAACCGTTGCCATACCTGGCAAAAAGAAGGTGGCCGTGTTAGACCACACTGGCCAGTTGGGCCACATGTACTGCGCTGCCAACCCTGTGTAGGCGGCTTGCGTTAAACCAATAGCAAATACATACACAAGATAGTGCAAAAAATTGTTGTCGCGCAACGCTGATGCCATGGCAATGCAAACCACTGCCAGCATCAACAGCAAACCGAAATAAGCGCCTAAAAACAGATTTTCTTTTTGTTGCTGGTTTGCCAAACTGGTGTCGCGGTAAATGTGCAATGGTGCCGAGAACGGCGTGCGCTGCTGCACTATTCGCACATAGTATTCCACAGGCTGTGCGTTGTCTTGCGCTAATCTAAATGTTGAGAACCTGCCTTGCACAGGCCACTGGGTGCGTGGCACCGCATCGCCTGCGCGCAGTAGCTTCCAAGCGTTATTGCTGCGCCAGTAGAAGGTTACATCGTCCGCAGTGGCTGAAGACAGTTCGACAAACCATTGCGATTGTGGGTCGGTGATGCGCGCCTGAAACCTCAGCCACAACACTTTGCCATGAACAGCATGCGTTTGCGCTGCGCGACGTGGCACAAATTGCGGCGCGCCATTTTGAGTTACGTCTAGCTGCTCGATCGTGGTGTTGCCAGCATCATCAACCCAATATTGGCTGTCGTTATCTATAGCTATATCGTTGACTTGGCTGCCCAGCTCAATAGTAGGCATTGCAGTTCTGGATGCTGCTAACTTAGAAGCTACATTGGGCTCAGTTTGCGCGCGGGTTTGCGCAGCACTGGTCAGGGCAAGCACCATGGCAGCAAATGCAACCACAGTAGCGCGCTGAACCAATGTGAAAATACGGTGGCTATGTGCGCAGCCAAGCTGCCGCCGCAATAACCATAAAAGTTGTATAGACATAGTGAGCAATGCCACCATGTTACTAGAATAATCTAAATGTTAACTTATGTTACTGTAAACAGTCTTGATACAAAAACAGCGATGTGACTTGTATCACATCGCTGTTGATTTATGCCCTAAACAATCATCCTTAAGGATTTAGGGCTGTGCAATTCAGCCCAAACCTGTTCAGCGAACTTTGCAGGTCTTGAAGCTTTAAGCAAATTCCGCAAGTGCCTTTTTCATCTTCTTCATAGCTGCAACTTCAATCTGGCGCACTCGTTCGGCGCTGATACTGTATTCAGCTGCCAAATCGTGCAATGTCAGGCCGCCAGAGCCGTCGTCATTGACCTTTAGCCAGCGCTCCTCTACGATGCGGCGGCTACGCGGGTCAAGGTCGGCCAGTGCCGTGGCTATACCATCCGTGGCCAGCATGTCGCGCTGGTGTGCCGCCAGCATGGCAGTGGGCTCGTGATTAGTGTCGGCTAAATAAGCAATAGGGCCAAAAGCATCATCGCCATCGTCGCCCGGGCTAGGGTCAAGTAGTACGTCGCCGCCCATCATGCGTGTTTCCATCTCGATGACTTCTTCACGCTTAACGTTGAGCTTTTTGGCCATGAGGCTGATCTCGCTCGCGTTCAGCGTATCGCGGTGTGTTGCTTCGTCACCTGCTGCAGCATCCGCTTTAAAGCTTTGCTTCATTGAGCGCAAGTTAAAGAACAGCTTACGTTGGGCCTTGGTGGTGGCTACTTTGACCATGCGCCAGTTTTTCAACACATATTCATGGATCTCGGCTTTGATCCAGTGCAGCGCGTAGCTGACCAAGCGCACGCCTTGATCGGGATCAAACCGTTTAACAGCCTTCATCAGGCCTACATTGCCTTCTTGAATCAGGTCCCCATGCGGCAAACCATAGCCCAAGTACTGGCGTGATACTGACACCACCAAACGTAAGTGAGATAGCACTAACTTACCAGCGGCTTCCAAGTCGTTGGTTTCTTTAAGTTTGCGGGCGAAGGTTTGCTCTTCCTCGAGCGTCAACATGGGCATGCGATTAGCTGCCGTAATGTAAGCGTCCAAATTGCCCAACGAGGGCACTAAACCCCAAGAATGGGTGCTGGCAGAGGCAAGAGTTAAGGTTCCAGACATACTAGAACTCCTTTCATAAGATTCCATATTAGCACTCCTATAGACAGAGTGCCAATGCAGAAGTTCAATGACCTTAATGGCTTAATGACTATTTGGTCAGTTAGGAGTGCGGCGCTGGTTGTAAGGGCCTGATTCCTCATCAGATGAGGGCGCATCTACCAAGTCTAGAAAAGCTGTAGGGCGGTTTTCCTCCGTGGGCCAGGGTTGGTTCCAACGGTCATCATCCAATTCCAAAGTCTCGATACCCGCTCTGCGCGGGGCGACGTCGGTGGCGTGCCATTCAGGGTGGTTATTGGCGCTGGCCTCCGATTGGCCCAGCTCGGCGGTAATAAAGGTGTACAACTGGTCATAGGAACCCGCGTCTTCGGGGTCAATATGCCATACCGGGATGGATGCCAGCGTCAAAGTGCGTTCTTTAGCTTGCGCACCGCGAGACTCGAGGCTACCGGCTTTGCCAGTCAATTCCACCACGCCCAGTACATTGCCCTTGTCTGAACAGATTAAAAAATCGACACAGCGACGGCCCACACGGTAAAACCATGTGCCATAAGGCAAAGAGCTTTTAACTTTGATAAAACGTGACAAAGACACCTGCGGCAACACAACGATATCGGGTGTGATGCTTTTAAGCTTGGCAAATGCCTTAAGTTCTGTCTTAGTCAGCGGTTTGATGGTGCGAGGCTGCCATTTGTCCAGATCAACCGCCCCACTTTGCCCGCCACCCAGGCGATTGCGCAATAGATACCAAGCCAGTGCGGCAACAGCGAGAATGATGATGGCAATAGCAATGGTTGGCATGGGTTTGAATTCCGTAAAGCAACTGTGAAATCATTAAACCATCAAGCCTAAGCTAGCTGGCGCTACACCTATATCTAGATTGTTACCAATGGATTCCAAGTTTATGTAACAACTTGCTAAGAACAAATAGTGGTCCTACCCATAAATACTGAACATCTTCAAAAAAGCTGGGTTTTTTGCCTTCAATTTTATGGCCAATAAATTGGGCGATCCACGCGCTCACAAACAGAGCGGCGGACCACGCTAAAACTTGTGTGCCCATGGCGTGAACCAGCGCTATGATCAATACCGACCACACCACCATAACGCCAAAAAACACCCACGATAGACGGGCGTAATACACCATGCTGGCAGCAATAAAAACATAAGCTGCCGCTGGGTGCAGCGCAAACAGCAAGCCGCACAGGCTGAGCATGATGAGCGGAATAGCCACAAAATGAATAACTTCATTGCGCGGGTTTTGATGGCTTTGGCCGTAATGGTCTAGCAAAATATCGATCTTGCGTTCTACGGGGCTTGTGGCTGTGGTCATAGTTGGCTCCTGAATAAGTGCATGGTATTGCAAAGTCTTGGTTGCGGCTATGGGGATTTACCGTGGGTTTAATTGCTGGGTCTTTGGCTATTTCTGGCTGTCTGTGGTTGGCTGAGGTTTATTTTCTGGCTTAGTCACGTAGTGGTGAGATAGCGTATGCCAACCGCCTTCATACTGGACATACCAGAAATCAGGCGGTCGGCATACGCTATCTCACTTGCGACCACGGTAGCGCGCCACCGGCGCGCGGGCTGCTAAAAACCAAGCAAAGAACAATGTGACGAGTCGGGTCCGTCTCGAGTCCAGCTCTCCGGCGCGTACGCGAAGTGAGTAGCAAGCTCTCCGATGCGCACACGAACCGAGTCACCAACTCCCCAAAGCGCACGCAAGCAAACTAGCCAACTACACCTCAAAGCAATCAAATTTTCAAAGAGAAATAAGCATTTAAGCCCGTAGATACTGCTCAACCAGCTATGAAATTAATAGTAATCTAGCTGTAGACCAAAGACTAAGCAACCAAAACTATAGGCTCCAGTGCATCACCCTGCGCAAGAATTTTGCCGATGGCGACCGTGTGCACATAGCCTAGCTTGCGCAGTGCAGCCATGCAGTCTTGCACTTTGTCGGCAGGCACGCTGGCCAGCAAACCGCCTGCGGTTTGTGGGTCAAAAATCAATGGGTAACGCGGATGTTTCACAAACTCCTCTTGGTTACGCAAAGCTCTGCGCAGCCGCACGTTAGCGCCCTGCAACGAGCTAACGATGCCAAGAGCGACACATTCTTCTGCGCCATCCAGCATAGGCAGCGCAGACAAGCTAAGTTCGGCATCGACTCCCGAGGGGCGCGTCATCTCCACCAAATGGCCCAATAGGCCAAAGCCAGTCAGGTCGGTACACGCAGTAGCACCGTATTCAGTAAGGCACTGCGCGCCGAGCCGGTTAGATACCACCATTGACTGCAACGCACCATCAATCCAGCGGCCTTTGGCTGCCAACTGGGCATGGGCTGCGAATAAGGTGCCCGTACCAATCGGTTTAGTCAAGATCAGTACGTCTCCAGGTCGCATGCCATTTTTGCGCAAAATTTTGGCTTGGTCGTCGTCGATCAGTCCGTTGATGGCAAAGCCCAGCGCCAGCTCTTTGCCTTCGCCAGTGTGGCCACCCACTAGTGCGCAGTTTGCATCGTTCAAAATTTCTAGCGCACCAGTCATCATCTGGGTTAGCACGTCTTCTACCTTGGCTTCCAAGCCCGGTGGCACGGTGCACACGGCGGTGGCCGACTGCGCCTGTGCGCCCATGGCCCAGATGTCGCCCAGCGCGTGGTTGGCCGCTACTTTGCCAAAGATGTACGGGTCGTCAATAAAGGCACGAAAGAAGTCTACCGAGTGCACCATGGCCTTGCCGGGCGGTACGCGCACCACGGCGGCGTCGTCGGGGTCTTTCAGACCGATGATGACATCGTCACGGTCGACGGGATGCAGGTTACTGAGGGCTCGGCTTAGCACGCTGGCACCCACTTTGGCACCGCACCCGCCGCAGCGCATGGCAATGGCGCTGATAGCTTGCAGGGATTCTTCGCTGGTCAATTTAACGCTGTTGCTGCCTTTCACTACCGGCGGTGCCGCTTGGGCATCCATCTTGGGAAAGTCTTGAAACTTGCGCATAAAGCGGCGGTCAATCCAGTCCTTGCACTGCCACACTGTGCTGCCTGCAAATCCCAGCGCACCGCGTGATGCTACGGCGTATTTATCTCCTGTGCTGATCAGCGCCAGCCAGCTAGTTTGTGGGCGGTAGGCTTGTAACGCAACGCCTTCAACAGCACGGCGTAAATTGGCTGTCAATGGTTTGCCTTGGCGTACTGCAAAGACGCCCGCTTTTTCTAATCTGTAATTCACCATGCTGGCAATGTCGCCCGCTGCGTAAACATCGGGATCGGTCACGGTTTGCAAAGTGTCTTGCACTTTGATGAAGCCCTCTGCGTCTAAATCTAGCCCAGTTTGCTGCAACCAAGGGGCACCGCCTGCCCGTGTCACCCAAATAATCTCGTCAGCCTTCAGTGTCTGGCCATTGGCGGTTTGCAGGCTGCCCGCATGCACTTGGTTCACAGCGGCGTTGTGGTGCACTACTACGCCGCGCTGGCCCAGCACCGTCTCGAACCGTTTGCGCACGCCAGCGTTGTGGGTGGGCAAAATGGTCGCGATGTTGGTGAACAAGTGAAAGGTTAGGTCATCGGGGTTGCGGCTAAGTGCTGTTAACTCATTGCGCAGGCGGTATTGCATGGCCAGCAGCAGTTCTACACCGCCTGCACCTGCGCCCACTACGGCGATGGTGGTTTTGCCCGGCTGCTTTTTGACACGGTCTAGCAGCGCCAGCCAGCGGTCGTTAAAGCGCTGGATGGGTTTAACCGCCACTGCGTAGTCGCTGGCACCGGGCACGCCGCCCAGTTGCGGGGTCGAGCCAATGTTGATCGACAGTTGGTCGTACGGCACGGGCGGGCGGTTGCGGCACAGGATTTTTTTGTTAGCGCGGTCAATGCCCACTACCTCGTCTTTGAACAGCCGTGCGCCTGCAAATACGCATAGGCGCGACAGGTCGATATGCACCTCGTCATAGTCGTAGTGCCCAGCCACGTAGCCTGGCAACATACCCGAGTAAGGGGTGTGCATGTCGGTACAAATGAGCGTAAGGCGCACGCCCGGAATAGGCTGCATACCAAAGCTTTTGAGCACGCCCACATGGCTGTGGCCGCCGCCGACTAAAACAATATCTCTTAAAACGGGTTGCTCTGACGTTTGCATGTTGTTGTATAAATTTTTTACAAGGATTGTGTGACGCGCAGCAGCGCTGCAAGTTCAGCCTCGGGGGCAAACAAGGGGGCGCGCAGGGCACATTGTCGTTGTAAGTCGTCGGTAAAGCCGGCCTCGTCCTTACACCGTTCAAGCAATAAGGCCAAAGCGCGGGCATCACCCACAGGGAAATAGCCGTGGTAGTCGCCGCCCAGCATGCCCACATTGCCCGGTATATCTGACGCGATGACAGGCGTGCCGCTGCACACCGCCTCCATCACCACATGCGCGCCGCCTTCCATTTTGCTGGCGTGTACCAGCACATGGGCGCGTTGAATTTTGGCGCGTGTTTGCGCGTGTTTTAAGGCGCCAATCCAGATGTAGTTAGCACAAACAGCTGCAGTGTCTAATGCGTCTTGGGTTAGCTGCGCGTCCAGCCCCGCGCCAATGTGGTCGATAAAAATGTCCTCACGCGCTTGCAGAAGCCGCGCTGCGGCAAACAAGGTTTGGGGTGATTTTTCGTCCCGCAGGTGGCCTACCATCACAGCGCGCAAACGTTGGGTACTTTTAGGCAAGGTCTTGCGTGTGGTGGTGGACTGCAGCACCACATGCGCTTTAGCACGGTGCTGGTGCTGCAGCTCATTTAAACCTAAAGGCTGTAGAACTATTAAGGCGCGCGCTGCATCTAAAGACTGTTGTGCTTGTGTATCTGTATGGATATCGCGGTACAAATCTGTACCCGTCAGCGCCACCACCAGGCCGGCTTGGCCGCGCTGCGCGTGCCACGCGGCGACTGACGCGGCGCTGCGGCACGCGTGTAAGGCAATCAAGATGTTGTCCGACACAGAATGTGCCGCATCGTCAGGCCAGACTTGCGTAATGCGGGTACGATAATGTTGACTTAAAAGGTCAGCCCAGCGTTTGGCGGTTTGCCAGTTGCCATTATTGGCGTCTGACAAGGCGGGGCTGACGATAACGAGGTGTTTGGAGTCCATGACAACGCAAATTATGCCCTGCAAAGTGGTTGATAACTGCAGCGACCACAGCGATCGCAACCTAGCTGCTAACGATGCAGGGCCATACGCCGCCGCATTGCTTGCAGCCGTGCCCGACTGGCACCGTGCCGATGCCATGCAACTAGCTACAGGCCTGCGCGCCATCCGCCAGCAAACACTGCAAGTATTTGACGCCTACGTAGCCGCTGGCGCGCTGCATGTGCCATTTAAAGAAGAATTTAACCCGCCGCTATGGGAGCTGGGCCACCTTGCCTGGTACCAAGAATTTTGGATTGGCCGCAATACGCAGCGCAGCACAGGCCTACGCTACAACGACGCGCTGCCCCGTACGCCATCGCTACAAGCCCACGGCGACAGTTGGTACGATTCATCTACGGTGTCGCATGCCAGCCGCTGGCATTTGCCGCTGCTAGATGCGGATGCCTGCAAGGGCTATCTAGCAGCTACGTTGGAGCAAACCTTGGCGCTGCTGGCTGTGGCCGGCACGGGTGACGATGCGCTGTACTTCTACCGCTTAGTTCTATTGCACGAAGCCATGCACCTAGAGGCCGCCGTATACATGGCACAGGCGCTGAGAGTGCCGCTAGGCCATTTGCCAGATACTATTAATACCATAGCTGTTCGAGCAGGTAATACCTGCTCTACAGGCCAATTAAGCATACAAAACACAGCTTGGACATTGGGTAGCTTAGCCACCAGCGGCTTTGTGTTCGACAACGAGTTAGGTGCGCACACGGTGCAGCTTGCCGCGTTTGCCATAGACGCGCAAGCTGTGACTTGGGGCGAGTACCTGGCGTATGTGCACAGCACTGGTTGTGCACTGCCGCGCTACGTGCGCCTAGCGCATGGTGCAGCGCAAGGGGCCAACGCCTATGAGCAACAAGTGTTTGGCCAATGGCAAGCTATAGACCCGCAGCAAAGCGCTGTGCACTTGGGCCATGCAGAGGTATTGGCCTACTGCGCCCATGTTGGCAGGCGCTTGCCTACCGAGGCCGAATGGGAGTGCGCAGCCATAACGCAACCCAATTTTGCTTGGGGCCAAGTGTGGGAATGGACCGCCAGCACGTTTGCGCCGTTCCCCGGTTTTGTAGCCCATCCTTACCGCGATTATTCTGAGCCGTGGTTTCACACCCGCCCTGTACTGCGCGGTGCCTGCGCAGCCACCCAGCCCATGCTGCGGTCGCCTAAATATCGCAACTACTTTATGCCGCAGCGTACGGATATTTACGCAGGGTTTCGCACCTGTGGTTTGTAGTTTTTACTGACGCGCTGGCCCCAAGTGCAGTCTCAATTACCCTCGGGTAATTCAGGTCTTCAGTTACCTGCCCAAATCACTGCAAAATACCCGCGCTCATCGGTCCAGGCTTGGGTGCTAGCAAAACCTGCAGCAATGAGCAGCGCAGAAAAATTGTCTACCGTCCATTTGTACGAATTCTCGGTATGAATGCGCTCACCCGCTGCAAAGGCGCGCTCGCAGGGTTGGCCGTCCAAGGCCCAGCGCACAGTCAGTGCCTTGCGTGCTTGTAGGTGCATTTCAATGCGTGACAACTTGGTATTAAAAAATGCCACGTGTTGCCAGTCGCGCACGTCAAAGTTGCTGTCCAGTAGTGTGTTGATGTGGCGAAGCATGTTCAGGTTAAATGCGCCAGTAACGCCCAGCGGGTCGTCGTAGGCGGGTTCTAAAACGTCGATGGCTTTGACCAAATCTACGCCAATCAATACACCACTACCGGACTTGCCTTGTGCGCACAGCCGCTGCACGCGCTGCAAAAACGCAAGGGCCTCGTCGGGCGCAAAGTTGCCTATGCTCGAACCTGGGTAAAAGCCCACGATGGGGTGTTGAGCTGCTTGTGCCAACAAATCTGCAGGTAAGTTCAAAGTGCTTGAAAAATCCATGCCCACACCTGCCATGCTGATGCTGGGGTGTTGCTCACTTAAACCCGTAAGAACACTGCGCAAATAGGCCGCTGATATATCCACCGCTACATACTGGTTAGGTTGTAGCGCAACAAACAAGCTGGCGGCTTTGGCGCAACTGCCCGCGCCTAGGTCAACCAGGCAGGCACCAGAGGGCAAGGTGCGCGATAAAACCTCGCGTTGGTCTGCAAAAATAGCTGCCTCGGTGCGGGTGGGGTAGTACTCAGGCAGCTCGGTAATGGCGTCAAATAGGCGCGAGCCTAGGCTGTCGTACAGGTATTTAGGTGACGTGTGGGCTTGCGTTGCACGCAGGCCGTGGCTCAGTTCGGTGCGTACAGCGCTAGGGTCTGCAGCGTACAGGTCATAAAAGCGCAATGCGGGCATAAAACAGGCAAGGTAAGTGAAATGTGGTGGTGTAAGAAACCGGGCGTGCGCCAGACTATGGTTTGTCTAGCATTGCATTGCCATCTTACACGGGCTGTACGGTAGTCTGTTTGCGCAGCTAGTACGTTAAGGGTGTTGTTTTGGATGCAGTTTACGTGCGGCCTAGCGAGCAGCACGGTTTTACGAATCCTGAGACAATGCAACCATCGTCCCGAAAAGGGACTTTTTTATGGGAATTTATGATGCGCCGTTCAGTTTTGAAATCGTTGGTAGTTATGGCTGCTTTGGCCGCAACAAGCGCTGCTTTTTCGCAGCAAGTGTTTCGCATCACCGCTATTCCTGATGAATCGCCCACCGAGCTGGCTCGCAAAGCGCAGCCGCTGATCAAATACCTGGAAGCCAAACTGGGCATGAAGGTAGAGTACACCCCCGTGACCGACTACGCCGCCGCTGTAGAGGCGCTGGCCAATAAGCAAGTGGATTTGGCATGGTTTGGCGGCTTTACTTTTGTGCAGGCTAATGTACGCTCGGGCGGCAAGGCGGTGCCACTGGTGCAGCGCGAAGAAGACGAAAAATTTAAATCCGTCTTCATCACTACCGACGCGTCGATTAAATCGCTGGCCGATTTAAAAGGCAAAACTTTAAGCTTTGGTTCACAGTCCAGCACCTCGGGCCACTTGATGCCGCGCAGCTTTTTGCTCGACGCCAAGGTAGACCCGGACACAGATTTAAAGCGCGTAGCCTTCTCTGGCGCACATGACGCTACCATTGCCGCTGTAGCCGCAGGCAAGGTAGACGCCGGCGCGTTGAACATGTCGGTGTGGGAAAAGTTTGTGGCCGACAAAAAGGTAGACCCTGCTGCGGTACGGGTGTTCTACACCACACCGGGCTATTTTGACTACAACTGGACAGTGCATGCCGACATGCCCGCAGCGACCAAAGAAAAGCTAACCAAAGCGTTTTTAGATTTGAATAAAAACACGCCCGAAGGTAAAGAAATTTTAGAACTGCAACGTGCTACGCGTTTTGTGCCCACCAAGGCAGACAACTACAAAGGCATTGAAGCGGCTGCTAAAAATGCGGGCTTGCTGAAGTAAGTTGCGCTACTGCATCGGCAGCTATGTACTATAAATTGCATAGCTGCTTGAGCAGGTTTTACTTGGGTTAGAGATCACTTTTAATAATAATTAGCCTCTAAAACCGTATTCATGCACATTTCACTACGTCAAGCCAGTGCGCGCCACCCGGCTGCACCCACATCAGCACCAGCCGCTATGCGTGGCATTACGTTAGAAGTACTGACAGGTGAGCATGTCGCGGTCATTGGCCCATCGGGCGCTGGCAAGACCACACTACTGCATGCACTGGCCTGCGCGTTACGTGTCTCGGCGGGCGCTGTGCTATTAGACAACCGCGATCCCTGGGTTTTGTCCGCAGCTGATTTGCAAGTATTGCGCGGGCAGCTTTTTTTGGCACCGCAGGTGCCACCATTGCCGCCGCGCCAGCGCGTGATAACTGCAGTGTTGGCAGGGCGGTTGCCGCAGCAGTCGCTGTGGGCCAGCTTAAGAAGCTTGTTCTACCCCACCAATATTCCGCTGGCCGACGCGGCGCTGGCGCGCTTCGACTTGAGCGAAAAACTTTTTGAACGGGTAGACCGCCTGTCAGGCGGCGAACGTCAGCGCGTAGGCCTGGCCCGCGCGCTGGCCAGCGATGCCAAGCTACTGCTGGTGGACGAACCGCTGAGCGCGCTGGACCCCACCCGCGCCGTGCAGGCTGTCACCACGCTCGCGCAGGTGGCGCGTGAGAAGGGCGCTACCCTGGTGGCTACTTTGCACCATGTAGAGATGGCGCTGCAGCATTTTCCGCGCATCATTGGCATGCGGGATGGTGAGGTGGCGTTTGACTTGCCCGCCGCGCAAGTGACCCCTGTGCATTTGCACGACCTGTATGCCCAGCACCTGCATGAGCTGACGGGCCCTGCGCCCGAGGTAGTTGACATGCCCGCTGCCACGCCGCTGCCTGCGGTGATGCACTGCCGATAAACCCCATGACCAGTCTCGCAGCACCTGCATTGCGCGACCCCGCATGGTCGGGCCGCGTGTTTTGGATGCTGGCGGTTGCAGTACTGCTGTGGCCCATGCTGGTGCTCACCGAATTCAAACCGTGGACCTTGTTTGAAGCTGCCAGTTTGAAACCCACGCTGCGATTTTTAGGTGATTTTTTTCCACCCAGAGTAGACAGCGAGTTTTTATTATTAGTGGCCAAAGAGACCTGGCGCACCGTGGCCATGGCCACTGCCGGTATTGCACTGGCGCTGGTGCTGGCCGTGCCGCTGGCCTTGCTATCGGTGCGGGTGCTGTCAGTGTCGGCACTGGCAGGCCGTATGGACGCGCTGCCCAGCGTGCTGCGCACATTGATGCGCTGGCTGATGATTGTGCTGCGCAGCGTGCCCGAGCTGATCTGGGCTTTGATCTTTGTCCGCGTAGTGGGCCTGGGGCCTACAGCCGGCGTGGTGGCGATTGCGTTGACCTACGGCGGCATGCTGGGCAAAGTGTATGCCGAGATTTTAGAAAGTGGCGAGGGCCACGCCACGCAAAGCCTGCTGCGCAACGGCAGTGGCCGTATGCAAGCCTTCTTCTACGGCCTGCTGCCGCAAAACGCTGCCGAGCTGACCAGCTACACGGTGTATCGCTGGGAATGCGCTATTCGCAGCTCGGCTGTGCTGGGCTTTGTGGGTGCAGGCGGCTTGGGCCAGCTGATGGACTCGTCGATGAAAATGTTCAGCGGCTCTGAAGTAGCCACCATACTGCTGGTGTTTATGGCACTGGTATGGCTGGCCGATCGGGCCAGCGCTTGGCTGCGCGTGCAACTAGGGTGACATGGTGAACACGCCCTATCACACCTCCACAGTGGCTGCCAACGAACGCTTTCGCTTGCCGCCACCGATGTTTGACGCACGCTGCAAAGCCTGCTGGTTTGTCTTTGGCCTGATCTGTTTGACCATTGCCAGTTTTTGGACACTGGATTTGAAGTGGGCACAGTTTTTTAGCGCAGACGCTGTGCGCAAAATGGGTAGGTTTGTCGGTGAATTGCTAGTGCCGGAAGTCAGCAGCAAATTTTTAACCAAATTATTTTGGGCTACGTGTGAAACGCTGGCCATGAGCGCACTGGGCACATTGATAGCGGCTGTACTGGGCCTGGCACTGGCGCTGCCCGCCAGCAAGGCGTACGCCACCGACCCGGCACGCTGGCGCGGCATCACCCGCTTGCTGCTGAACGCACTGCGCAGCATCCCAGAGCTGGTATGGGCGGCGCTGCTGCTGATCAGCGCTGGGCTGGGGCCATTTGCCGGCACGCTGGCGCTGGCGCTGCACACCACAGGGGTGCTGGGCCGTTTGTTTGCCGAGAGCTTTGAAAACGCCCCCACCGGCCCGGCGTTTGCCCTGCGCACACGCGGCGTGCCGGAGGGCCGCGTGTTTTGGTATGCCACCTTTCCACAGGTACTGCCGCAACTACTGAGTTACGCCCTGTACCGCTGGGAAAATAATATCCGTGCTGCAGCTGTACTGGGCGTGGTGGGCGCGGGTGGCCTCGGGCAGATGCTGGCCTACCACATGGGGCTGTTCCAGATGGGCGAGACCAGCAGTATATTGATTGCCATGATGCTGCTGGTAGCCGTAGTTGATGCCTTAAGCTTTTGGTCGCGTAGGGTAATGGCGCGATAAAGTCTGCGTTGTAGCGTGCGGTGAAGTATGCCTATTTATCTTCGTTCTTAGGTATGCTGTTGGATTGGTCATTTGGTTCGCGTGCGCTTCGTTGAGTTGGTCGTTTAGCTAAGCGTGCGCGCCGGAAGGCCGGGCTCGAGCCGGGCATCTCTTTCGCGAAAAATACTACGAAAACGCGCGCGAAACTAGGTTGTATTGGGCTGGCTTTTGCACCGCGCGCCTGTCGTAGTATTTTTCATCGAGACGGACCCGACTCTTCACATGGTTCTTTGCTTGGTTTGGAACAGCCCGTGGTTTGGTTGGATTGTTTAGAAGGTTAATACTATCAATTGCATAGCTGGTCGAGCAGTATCTGCGGCTTACGACGGCTAAAACACTCTGAAAACAGGCCTTAGAATATGCTTGGCGTGCCTTCAACGCCTGTTCTGCGCCCGCCTTGGCGCTTGGCGTGCACAGCTCCGCGGCTGTCCTCCGGCCTTCGGCCTCCCCCTTTATGCCGCTGCGCTGTTTACACCAAATGCCAGGGCTGTGTACTGGTTTAGTGGGATTTAATGAGGTGGATTGCTTCCAAGTTACAAACAGCGAAGTGGTTT
>JANLPQ010000056.1:0-68948 GCA_031367325.1 Polaromonas sp.
GGTCATGCCTGGCGACAACGTCAGCATCACCGTCAAGCTGATCAACCCGATCGCCATGGAAGAAGGCCTGCGTTTTGCTATCCGCGAAGGTGGCAAGACGGTGGGTGCGGGCGTTGTGGCTAAGATCGTGGCGTAAGTCAATAAATCAGATTAATTTTAAGGACGTAGGGGCGTAGCTCAATTGGCAGAGTGTCGGTCTCCAAAACCGAAGGTTGGGGGTTCGATGCCCTCCGCCCCTGCCACTGAATACAAGCATCTTTGGATGTATTCAGTGGATTATTAGAAAGCCCGTCAAATTGTTTGACGGGCTTACGCGTCTCAAGTGATGGTAAAAATGCGAACTCCATAAGAGTTCAAGTGGTAAAAAATGGCAACACAACAAGTCGAAACCGTGAGTACAAGCGCCGATAAGGCTAAATTGGCTGTTGCCGCGTTATTGGCGATTGGTGCAGTAGTGGGGTTTTATCTGCTCAGCAAGCAAGGCGTTGCGGTGCAGTGGGCTGCATTGCTTGTGGGACTAGGTGTTGCCGTAGCAATGTTTATGACCTCGGAAGTGGGTAAGCAATTTGTCGCTTTTGGGCGTGACGCTTGGCGCGAAGCTAAAAAAGTTGTCTGGCCTAGCCGCAAAGAAGCGATGCAGATGACGGCCTACGTGTTTGGCTTTGTAGTCGTCATGGCACTCTTTTTGTGGACTACCGACAAATTGCTTGAGTGGGCTATTTTTGATCTATTTTTAGGCTGGAGAAAATAATGTCTGAATTACACGCTGTGGTGGAATCCGCCGAGTCTGTTATGCGGGCGGCTCCTGCGAACCCTGATTTGCGCTGGTATGTGGTTCACGCTTACTCTGGCATGGAAAAAGCGGTAGAGCGCAATATTTTAGAAAGTATTAACCGAGCTGGCATGCAGAGTAAGTTTGGTCGAATCTTGGTTCCCACCGAAGAAGTGGTCGAGATGAAAAATGGCCAGCGTAAAACGACAGAGCGTAAATTTTTCCCAGGGTATGTGCTGGTAGAGATGGTAATGGATGATGAGAGCTGGCACTTGGTGAAGCACACCAACAAGGTGACGGGTTTTGTTGGCGGCGCAAAAAACCGCCCAGCACCCATATCTGAAGCAGATGTTCAAAAAATTGTGAACCAAATGCAAGAGGGTACAGAAAAGCCGCGTCATAAAGTTGAATTCATGCCGGGTGAATATGTTCGTGTTAAGGAAGGCCCCTTCACGGACTTTAATGGCACCGTTGAAGAAGTTAACTACGAAAAGAACAAAGTGCGTGTGTCGGTGACTATATTTGGTCGCGCTACGCCCGTAGAGCTGGAATTTGGGCAGGTTGAAAAAACCTGACATTGAGATTTAAATATTCGCGTTTTTCGACTCTACGCGAAACAAGTCCAAAGAGTTGTTAACCCCGGGGAGTTGTGCAGCCCACAACGTTTGTACCCGTAAGGAGTAAAATATGGCGAAAAAAATCGTCGGCTTCATCAAGCTGCAAGTGCCAGCCGGTAAAGCCAATCCATCACCGCCCATCGGCCCAGCACTGGGTCAGCGCGGTTTGAACATCATGGAATTCTGCAAGGCGTTTAACGCGCAGACCCAAGGTGTCGAGCCAGGTCTACCGCTACCAGTGGTGATCACAGCGTTTGCAGACAAGAGCTTTACCTTCATCATCAAGACGCCTCCGGCGACTGTGTTGATCAAGAAGGCTATTAAGCTCGATAAAGGCTCTTCCACTCCGCACAGCGCTAAGGTCGGCAAGATCACGCGTGCGCAATTAGAAGAAATCGCAAAAACCAAAATGAAAGACATGAACGCAGCAAGCGTTGATGCCGCAATCCGCACTTTGGCAGGCTCAGCCCGCTCAATGGGCGTTACGGTGGAGGGCCTGTAATCATGGCAACCTTAACTAAAAAACAAAAAACATTCGTTGGTAAAGTTGACAGCAACAAGCTATACGCCATTGCTGACGCCTTAAAAATGGTGCAAGAATGCGCTACTGCTAAGTTCGATGAGTCCATCGACGTAGCGGTGCAACTTGGCATCGATGCCAAAAAATCGGACCAAGTAGTTCGCGGTGCTGTAGTGCTACCTAATGGTACCGGCAAGACAAAGCGCGTTGCTGTGTTTGCCCAAGGTGCTAAGGCTGAAGAAGCCAAAGCTGCGGGTGCCGACATCGTTGGCATGGACGATTTGGCTGCTATGGTTAAAGCAGGCAACATGCCTTTTGATATCGTGATCGCCGCACCTGACGCTATGCGCGTAGTGGGCACGCTGGGTCAGATTCTTGGCCCACGTGGCTTGATGCCTAACCCGAAGGTTGGCACTGTGACCCCGGATGTGGCTACTGCTGTGAAAAACGCTAAAGCAGGCCAAGTGCAGTTCCGTGTTGACAAGGCCGGCATTGTGCACTCGACCATTGGTCGCCGTTCGTTTGATGCGGCTAAGTTGCAGGGTAACTTGGCGGCTTTGGTAGAGGCTTTGAATAAGGCCAAGCCATCGTCAAGCAAAGGTGTGTATTTAAAGAAAGTGGCTGTGTCATCGACGATGGGCGTGGGCGTTCGCGTCGATACGCAAACGTTGTTGGCATAAGCAAAATTCGAGAACTGTTGAAAGGCAGCTCTTGTGTGGTGGGCTGGCAGTTGAAATATGCGCAGAGATGTGCATTCAACAGCTGTCAGGTCATCCAAGACCGTTGGTGTGGAAGGGCTCAGGTCCGGAAGCTTAATAAATCAACCAACGCAGATGGCGGTCCCGCTGGAAAAGGTTAAACCCTAGAACAGTTGATCGCTGAAGATGGGCGCAAATAGTAGGGTGGTTGATAAGCTGCTTAGAAATTTGCAAATTAAGGAGAAAGACTTTGAGTCTCAATCGCAGTGAGAAACAAGCCGTCATTGAAGAAGTGACCGGACTCGCAGCAAAAGCTCAAACGCTTGTGATGGCGGAGTACCGTGGTATCACGGTCGCTGACATGACCAAGTTGCGTGTAGACGCGCGTAGCAAAGGCGTAACGCTCAGTGTGTTGAAAAACACTCTGGCACGCCGTGCTATGGCCGGAAGCAGCTTCGAGATCGTGTCCGACCAGATGACCGGTCCGCTAATCTACGGTTTTTCTACCGATGCAGTGTCTGCCGCAAAAGTGGTAGCAGACTTCGCGAAAACTAACGACAAGTTAGTAATTCGCGGTGGCGCATTCGGTGGTAAGGCTTTGGATGTGGATGGCGTTAAGCAATTGGCTAGTATCCCTTCTCGCGAAGTGCTACTGGCGCAAATTTGCGGCTTGTTACAGTCGCCAATCGCGCGTACGGCACGTGTGCTGTTCGCTTTGGCTGAAAAGAAAACTGTTGCTGCCTAAAGCGGTGACCTTTGATCAACTGAAAACTTTTAGGAAATAAAAATGGCATTCGATAAAGACGCATTTTTGACCACGCTAGATAGCATGTCGGTCATGGAACTCAACGAACTGGTGAAAGCCATCGAAGAGAAATTTGGTGTAAGCGCTGCTGCTATGTCTGCTCCTGCAGCTGGTGGTGCAGCAGGCGGTGGCGCTGCTGCTGCTGAAGAGAAGACCGAGTTCAACGTGATGCTTTTAGAAACTGGCGCTAACAAAGTGTCCGTGATTAAAGCAGTTCGTGAAATTACCGGCTTGGGCCTGAAAGAAGCTAAAGACCTAGTTGACGGCGCACCTAAGGCTGTTAAAGAAGGCATGCCGAAGGCTGATGCTGAAGCAGCTAAGAAAAAGCTCGAAGAAGCTGGCGCTAAAGCTGAACTCAAGTAATTGAGTTTTTGTAAGGCTGGCGTCCCCAAAAGGCCGCCAGCCTTTGGTGTTTATACACCACTACTTGTAGATGCCTAAATGTGTATCTACAAGAGGGCACAGAAAAGTACCGCAGGTCGATATTTTTCTGTGTTCTCTGACGTGACTGCAGAGACATTCTTGGTTCGGGCTTTGTGCAACGCAAAGTCGTCCGCCAACGGTTGGTAGTGGCCAACCGCCAAGGTTCATGGCATCTGTGATGGATGTTTATGAGCATGCCAGTCGCCTTTAGACCTCACCACACTCGGAGATCTCATGGCCAACGCTACAAGCTATTCTTACACCGAACGCAAACGTATCCGAAAAAGTTTCGGTACGCGCGACGAAGTTCTTGAAATTCCATATCTGCTGCAAATGCAAAAAGACGCATATACCGTGTTTTTGCAGTCGGGCATTCCATCTCAAAAACGTATCGATGAGGGTTTGCAAGCTGCATTTACAGCTGCGTTCCCTATCGTCTCGCACAACGGTTTTGTTGAGATGAAATTCTTGGAGTACAACCTTGCTAAACCAGCTTTTGATGTACGCGAATGTCAAACACGTGGTTTAACATTCGGTTCTGCTGTTCGCGCACGCGTTCAGCTCATCATTTACGATCGCGAGTCTTCAACACCGCAATCGAAGGTTGTTAAAGAAGTTAAAGAGCAAGAAGTCTACATGGGCGAAGTACCCTTGATGACGGAAAAAGGCTCGTTTATTATCAACGGTACTGAGCGCGTGATCGTGTCGCAGTTGCATCGTTCTCCAGGCGTGTTCTTTGAGCACGATAAGGGCAAAACGCATAGTTCAGGCAAGCTGCTATTCTCGGCGCGAATTATTCCTTACCGTGGGTCATGGCTCGATTTTGAATTCGATCCCAAAGACGTGCTGTACTTCCGTGTAGACCGTCGACGCAAAATGCCAGTGACGATTTTGCTCAAGGCGATCGGCATGAATCCCGAGTCGATTTTGGCAAACTTTTTCGTGTTCGACAATTTCCGCCTAATGGACAGCGGCGCACAAATGGAATTTGTGTCTGAACGCTTACGTGGTGAAGTCGCACGTTTTGACGTGACCGACAAAGCAGGCAAAGTCATCATCGCCAAAGACAAGCGTGTCACCGCACGCCATACGCGTGAGCTGGAGCAGTCCGGCACCACACATATCAGCGTTCCGGAAGACTTTTTGGTCGGCCGAGTTATAGCACGCAACATCATCGACGCTGAAACAGGCGAAATCATTGCTAAAGCTAACGAAGAGTTGACGGAAGCGCTGCTGAAAAAACTCCGCCTGTCTGGTGTGAAAGATTTGCAGTGCATCTATACCAACGAACTCGATCAAGGCGCGTACATGTCGCAAACGCTACGCGTTGACGAAACGGTGGACGATTTTGCTGCTCGTGTGGCTATCTACCGCATGATGCGTCCTGGTGAGCCACCTACAGAAGACGCTGTGCAAGCACTCTTCCACCGTTTGTTCTATAACCCAGACACCTACGATTTATCGCGTGTGGGTCGCATGAAGTTCAACGCTAAAGTTGGTCGCAACGAATCTACTGGTGACATGGTACTGTCTAACGAAGACATCTTGTCGGTGGTGAAGATTTTGGTGGACCTGCGCAACGGCCGCGGTGAAGTGGATGATATTGACCACCTAGGCAACCGCCGTGTGCGCTGTGTTGGCGAGCTGGCTGAAAACCAATATCGTACAGGTTTGGCACGTATCGAGAAAGCCGTGAAAGAGCGTTTGGGTCAGGCAGAGCAAGAGCCTCTGATGCCGCACGACTTGATTAACAGCAAGCCTATCTCCGCTGCACTTAAAGAGTTCTTTGGTGCATCGCAGTTGTCGCAGTTTATGGACCAAACCAACCCATTGTCTGAGATCACGCACAAGCGCCGTGTCTCGGCCCTTGGCCCTGGTGGCTTGACGCGTGAACGTGCAGGCTTTGAAGTGCGTGACGTGCACGTGACGCATTACGGTCGTGTTTGCCCTATTGAAACGCCGGAAGGCCCGAACATTGGCTTGATCAACTCTTTGGCGCTGTATGCGCGCTTGAACGAGTATGGCTTCATTGAGACACCATACCGCCGCGTGAAAGACAGTAAAGTTACCAGCGAAATTGATTATTTATCTGCTATCGAAGAAGGTAAATACGTTATAGCTCAAGCCAACACTGTTTTGGACAAAGATGGGCGTTTGACGGGCGAGTTAATTTCTGCACGTGACAAAGGTGAATCCATTTTGGTGGGTGCCGAAGCTATCCAGTACATGGACGTGTCGCCATCGCAAATAGTCTCAGTAGCAGCATCTTTGGTGCCGTTCTTGGAGCACGACGATGCTAACCGCGCGCTCATGGGCGCCAACATGCAGCGTCAAGCTGTGCCGATTCTGCGCCCTGAAAAAGCACTGGTAGGTACCGGTATTGAGCGTGTGTCTGCCATTGACTCGGGTACCGTGGTCACTGCAACCCGTGGTGGCGTGGTGGACTATGTCGACGCTACCCGTATCGTAGTGCGTGTCAACGACAAAGAAGCACAAGCAGGCGAAGTGGGCGTAGACATCTACAACCTCATTAAGTACCAGCGTTCTAACCAAAACACCAACATTCACCAGCGCCCTATCGTTCAACGCGGCGACAAGATTGCCAAGGGTGATGTGGTGGCTGACGGCGCATCAACTGACTTGGGTGAACTGGCCTTGGGCCAGAACATGCTGGTCGCTTTCATGCCGTGGAACGGCTATAACTTCGAAGACTCGATTTTGATCAGTGAGCGCGTGGTATCGGAAGATCGCTACACGTCAATCCATATCGAAGAACTCGTGGTCATGGCGCGCGACACCAAGCTGGGAGCCGAAGAAATTACGCGCGATATTCCTAACCTGTCTGAGCAGCAGCTCAACCGTTTGGACGAGTCAGGCATCATCTACGTGGGTGCAGAAGTGCAACCTGGCGATACTTTGGTTGGTAAGGTCACGCCTAAAGGCGAGACCACACTCACACCAGAGGAAAAATTATTGCGCGCCATCTTTGGTGAAAAAGCCAGCGATGTGAAAGATACCTCGCTACGCGTAGATCAAGGCTCACAAGGTACTGTGATTGACGTTCAGGTCTTCACCCGTGAAGGCATAGTGCGCGACAAGCGTGCACAGCAAATTATCGATGATGAGCTCAAGCGTTTCCGTTTGGACTTGAACGATCAGCTGCGCATTGTCGAAGCCGATGCATTTGACCGTATTGCCAAGTTACTAGACGGCAAAGTTGCTAACGGTGGCCCAGCCAAGTTGGCCAAGGGTACTAAGATCGACAAAGCCTATTTGGCTTCTGTAGAAAAGTACCACTGGTTTGATGTACGCCCAGCGGACGAAGAAGCGGCTAACCAGCTTGAGTCGATTAAAAATTCACTCGAGCAGACACGCCACAGTTTCGATCTGGCTTTTGAAGAAAAGCGCAAGAAATTAACCCAAGGTGATGAGTTGCCAGCAGGCGTACTCAAGATGGTCAAAGTCTACTTGGCAGTCAAGCGTCGCTTGCAGCCCGGTGACAAGATGGCCGGCCGCCACGGTAACAAAGGCGTGGTGTCTAAGATCGTTCCGGTTGAAGACATGCCCTACATGGCCGACGGCACACCGTGCGATATCGTGTTGAACCCATTAGGCGTGCCATCGCGCATGAACGTGGGGCAGGTGCTAGAAGTGCACTTGGGCTGGGCAGGCAAAGGCATCGGCCAGCGCATCGGCGATATGCTGCAAGCTGAGGCGAAAACTGCTGAGCTGCGTAAGTATCTTGAAGGTGTGTACAACGCTTCAGGCCGTAAAGAAGATCTGAGCAAATTGGCTGACAGCGAAGTCACCGAAATGGCACAGAACTTAACCAGCGGCATGCCATTTGCAACCCCGGTGTTTGACGGTGCATCCGAAGAAGAAATTCGCACGATGCTGAAATTGGGTTACCCCGATGCCGTGGCGCAAGTCAAAGGCCTCACCGCTACACGCACCCAGGCGCACTTATTCGATGGCCGCACAGGCGATCAGTTTGAACGTCCTGTCACGGTGGGTTACATGCATGTACTGAAGTTGCACCACTTGGTCGACGACAAAATGCACGCCCGCTCTACTGGCCCCTACAGCTTGGTCACGCAGCAACCGCTGGGCGGCAAAGCGCAGTTTGGTGGTCAGCGTTTTGGCGAGATGGAGGTATGGGCGCTAGAAGCATATGGCGCTGCTTACACCTTGCAAGAAATGCTAACTGTTAAATCCGACGACGTGCAAGGCCGTACCAAGGTGTACGAAAGCATCGTCAAAGGTGAACACACCATTACCGCGGGCATGCCCGAATCGTTCAACGTCTTGGTCAAGGAAATTCGTTCCTTGGGCATTGATATTGAACTAGAACGTTCTTAATTCAGAAGGGAAAGAATCACTATGAAATCTTTACTCGACTTATTCAAACAATTTACACCGGATGAGCATTTTGATGCGATCCGTATTGGTATTGCATCTCCGGAAAAAATTCGCTCATGGTCTTTTGGCGAAGTCAAAAAACCTGAGACGATCAACTACCGTACCTTCAAGCCTGAGCGTGATGGTTTGTTTTGCGCCAAAATTTTTGGCCCTATCAAAGACTATGAATGCTTGTGCGGTAAGTACAAACGTCTCAAGCACCGTGGGGTGATCTGCGAGAAGTGCGGCGTTGAAGTCACACAAACCAAAGTGCGTCGTGAACGTATGGGCCACATCGACCTGGCTGCGCCTTGCGCGCACATTTGGTTCTTGAAGTCATTGCCATCGCGTTTGGGCCTAGTGCTCGATATGACCTTGCGTGATATTGAACGTGTCTTGTATTTCGAGGCATACGTTGTTACCGATCCAGGCATGACACCGTTGAAGAAATTCAGCATCATGACTGAAGATGATTTCGATGCCAAAGAAAAAGAATACGGCGATGAGTTCACCGCCAAAATGGGCGCTGAGGGCATACAAGAACTGTTGGCCGGTATTGACCTCGACTCTGAGATCGAAAAACTGCGCAACGACCTGACCGGCTCGGAAGTCAAGATCAAGAAAAACGCCAAGCGTCTTAAAGTACTCGAAGCGTTTAAAAAATCTGGCATGAAGCCTCAGTGGATGGTGATGGAAGTACTGCCTGTACTGCCGCCAGATCTGCGTCCGTTGGTGCCCCTGGATGGTGGCCGTTTTGCGACGTCTGACCTGAACGATCTGTACCGCCGTGTGATCAACCGCAACAGCCGTCTGCGCCGTTTGCTAGAGCTGAAAGCACCCGAGATCATTGCACGCAACGAAAAGCGCATGCTGCAAGAAGCCGTAGATAGTTTGCTAGACAACGGCCGTCGGGGTAAAGCGATGACTGGTGCTAACAAGCGTACGCTCAAATCCTTGGCCGACATGATCAAAGGCAAGAGCGGTCGTTTCCGTCAGAACTTGCTGGGCAAGCGCGTGGACTACTCTGGTCGCTCCGTGATCGTGGTGGGCCCTACGCTCAAACTGCACCAGTGCGGTTTACCTAAGCTGATGGCGCTTGAGCTATTCAAACCCTTCATCTTTTCGCGTTTAGAAGCCATGGGTATTGCTACCACCATCAAGGCTGCTAAGAAAGAAGTTGAATCTGGTACGCCTGTAGTGTGGGACATTTTGGAAGAGGTGATTAAAGAGCACCCCGTGATGTTGAACCGTGCGCCTACTTTGCACCGCTTAGGCATTCAGGCATTCGAGCCAATTTTGATCGAAGGCAAGGCCATTCAGCTGCATCCCTTGGTGTGTTCTGCGTTTAACGCCGACTTTGACGGTGACCAAATGGCCGTGCACGTACCTTTGTCTGTGGAAGCGCAGATGGAGTGCCGCGCACTGATGCTGGCGTCTAACAACATCATCTTCCCTGCGTCGGGCGAGCCATCCATTGTGCCGTCGCAAGACGTGGTGCTGGGCTTGTACTACACCACGCGCGACCGTATCAACGGCAAGGGTGAGGGTTTGATCTTCTCCGACATTGGCGAGGTGCTGCGTGCACTGGATGCCAAGCAAGTGGAACTAACAGCCAAAATTGCAGTGCGTATTACTGAGTACACCAAGAACAAAGAGACGGGTGAATTTACCCCGTCAACTAAGTTGGTGGACACCACAGTAGGTCGCGCGTTGTTGTCAGAAATCTTGCCTAAAGGCTTGCCTTTCTCCAACATCAATAAGGCACTCAAGAAGAAAGAAATTTCCAAACTGATCAACGTCTCTTTCCGTAAGTGCGGATTGAAAGAAACTGTGGTGTTTGCTGACAAGCTGCTGCAAAGCGGTTTCCGCTTGGCAACACAAGCAGGCATTTCTATTGCGATTGACGACATGTTGGTGCCTAAAGAAAAGCAAAGCATCATTGACCGCGCAGAAAAAGAAGTCAAAGAAATTGCTAATCAATACTCATCAGGCTTAGTGACCGCAGGTGAGCGCTACAACAAAGTAGTGGACATTTGGGGTAAAGCGGGAGATGAAGTATCCAAAGTGATGATGGCCCAACTGTCTAAAGAAATGACCACGGACCGTCATGGTAAGCAAGTTGAGCAAGAGTCGTTTAACTCCATTTACATGATGGCCGACTCTGGCGCACGCGGTTCTGCTGCGCAGATTCGCCAGGTGGCAGGTATGCGCGGTTTGATGGCCAAGCCAGATGGCTCGATCATTGAAACGCCTATTACCGCTAACTTCCGTGAAGGCTTGAATGTGCTGGAGTACTTTATCTCCACCCACGGTGCACGCAAAGGCTTGGCCGACACAGCGCTGAAAACCGCTAACTCGGGCTACCTCACACGCCGCTTATGCGATGTGGTACACGATTTGGTAGTCACTGAACTAGATTGCGGCACGCAAGAAGGCCAAGTCATGCGCGCTATCGTCGAAGGCGGCGAAGTGATTGAGTCGTTGCGTGACCGCATCTTGGGTCGCACGGCAATCGACGATATTTTGCATCCGGAAAATCGTTCGGTACTGGTCAAAGCAGGTCAAATGCTCGAAGAAGACGAGATTGACGAAATCGAAGCAACTGGCCTAGACGAAGTGAAAGTACGTACCGTGCTGAACTGCGAGACGCGCTATGGCCTGTGCGCTAAGTGCTACGGGCGAGATTTGGGCCGTGGTGGTTTGATCAATAACGGCGAAGCAGTAGGTATTATTGCAGCGCAGTCGATCGGCGAGCCAGGCACCCAGCTGACCATGCGTACCTTCCACATCGGTGGCGCAGCGTCGCGTGCCTCCATTGCCTCTAGCGTAGAAGCTAAGAGCAACGGCGTGATTGGATTTAACGCTACTATGCGCTACGTGACCAACAGCAAGAAAGACTTGGTCGTGATTGCGCGTTCGGGCGAGATTGTCATCAGTGACGATAACGGTCGTGAGCGCGAGCGTCACAAGGTGCCGTACGGCGCAGTGTTGACGGTGAAGGCCGATCAGCAGATCAAAGCGGGCGCAATTTTGGCTAACTGGGATCCACTGACACGCCCCATCATTACCGAGTTTGCAGGTAAGGCAAAGTTTGAGAACGTAGAAGAAGGCCTCACTGTAGCCAAGCAGGTTGACGATGTCACCGGCTTGTCTACTATGGTGGTCATCGATCCTAAGCGCCGCGGCGCGACCAAGATCGTGCGTCCGCAAATCAAACTGATTGATGCATCGGGTAACGAAGTGAAGATCCCGGGCACTGACCACTCAGTGACTATTGGTTTCCAGGTCGGCTCGCTGATCCAGGTGCGTGATGGCCAAGACGTAGGTCCTGGCGAGGTGCTGGCACGTATTCCGGTCGAAGGCCAGAAGACGCGTGACATTACCGGCGGCTTGCCACGTGTGGCCGAACTGTTTGAAGCTCGCTCGCCTAAAGACAAAGGCATGCTGGCTGAGATGACCGGTACCGTGTCGTTTGGTAAAGAGACTAAAGGCAAAGTACGCTTGCAGATCACCGACCCAGAAGGCAAAGTGTGGGACGAGCTGATTCCAAAAGAGAAAAGCATTCTTGTGCACGAAGGCCAAGTGGTCAACAAAGGCGAGAGCGTAGTTGACGGCCCAGCTGACCCGCAAGACATTCTGCGCCTGCTAGGTGTAGAAGAGCTGGCCCGCTATGTGGTGGACGAAGTGCAAGACGTGTACCGCTTGCAAGGCGTGAAGATCAACGACAAACACATTGAGGTGATTGTGCGTCAGATGCTGCGCCGTGTCGTGGTAGAGAACGCAGGCGATTCAAGCTACATCAATGGCGAGCAAGTTGAGCGCTCTGAGATGCTGGACAAGAACGATGCATTGCGTGCTGATGGCAAGCTGCCTGTAACGTACACCAACTTGCTGCTGGGTATTACCAAGGCATCGCTGTCGACCGACAGCTTTATCTCTGCCGCGTCGTTCCAAGAGACCACCCGTGTGCTGACCGAGGCTGCCATTATGGGCAAGCGCGATACGCTGCGCGGTCTGAAGGAAAACGTGATTGTGGGTCGTTTGATTCCTGCAGGTACCGGTATCGCGTACCACAACGCACGCAAAGCCAAAGAGTCTATGGACGAGGCCGAGCGTCACGCGATTGCCGAGTCTGAAGCCGCAGAGCTGGCAGGCAGCACGTCGGAAGAAGTTGCACCGTCAGAAGCTGCCGAGTAATACGCAGATACCCCCGCACAAGCAATACATATGTTTTGCTGGTGCGGCCAAGTCACTACTCAGCTCATAAAATAGCGCCTTGCCAAAAGCAAGGCGCTATTTTTTTAATAGCTGCTTGAGCATGTTCTACGGCCTAGAAGCACTAAAACACTGCGAATTTTGGTACTTCTAGGCATGGAGAACGGCTATTCATGCAACTGGCAGCAAGCGCTTTAAATAGCGACCCGTGTGGCTGGCCTCATTGGCCGCTACGTCTTCTGGTGTGCCCACTGCCACTACGGTACCGCCGCCGTCGCCACCCTCTGGGCCCATGTCTATCAGCCAGTCAGCAGTTTTGATAACGTCTAGGTTGTGTTCGATGATGACGATGGTATTACCTGCATCACGCAAATGCTGCAGTACTTTGAGCAGCAGTTCAATGTCGGCAAAGTGCAGGCCCGTGGTGGGTTCGTCCAAGATGTAAAGCGTGCGGCCCGTGTCGCGTTTGCTCAACTCCAGCGCCAGCTTCACGCGCTGCGCCTCACCGCCAGACAAGGTAGTGGCCGCTTGGCCTAGCTTGATGTACGACAGGCCCACGTCGAGCAGGGTTTGCAGTTTGCGTGCAATGGTGGGCACGGCTTTAAAAAACTCGTGCGCTGCTTCTACCGTGAGGTCGAGCACCTGCCAAATATTTTTGCCTTTGTACAACACCTCTAGTGTTTCGCGGTTGTAGCGCGCACCTTTGCATACATCGCAGGGCACGTACACGTCAGGCAAAAAGTGCATTTCTACTTTCACCATGCCATCGCCTTGGCAGGCTTCGCACCGCCCGCCGGCTACGTTAAAGCTAAAACGCCCCGGGCCGTAGCCACGCTCGCGTGCCATGGGCACATCGGCCAGCAGCTCGCGGATGGGGGTGAACAAGCCGGTGTAAGTGGCTGGGTTGCTGCGCGGCGTGCGGCCAATCGGCGACTGGTCTACGTTGATGACTTTGTCAAAATGTTCAATGCCTTGAATCTCCTCGTGCGCTGCAGGCTCGTCATGCGCCCGATACAACGACTTGGCAACCGCTGAATACAGCGTGTCATTAACCAAAGTAGATTTGCCGGAGCCCGACACACCCGTCACGCAGGTGAGCAGGCCCACAGGAAACTGCGCATCTACATTACGCAAATTATTGCCAGTCGCGTTCAAAATGCGAATGGCTTGCATGTCGCCTTGTGTGGCCAGGTGGTGCGCATTGCGTTCTGCCCAAGCCAGCGCTTGGCGGCTAGGCGCAGCCTTGTGTTTAGATGCTGTAGATTTTTTGGTCGGTGCAGCAATAGGTTTGACAGTAGGCAACCATTTGTGGCGCTTGGTAGGTATGGGGATGCTGCGTGCACCGCTCATGTACTGGCCAGTCAGAGAAGCTGGGTTAGCCTGCACTTCGTCAGGCGTGCCTTGCGCCAGCACGCGCCCGCCGTGCACGCCTGCACCAGGGCCTAGGTCAATCACGTGGTCGGCAGCGCGAATCATGTCTTCATCGTGCTCTACCACCAGTACGCTGTTACCAATATTGCGCAGGTGCTTTAGCGTGTCAATCAATCGGTCATTGTCGCGCTGGTGCAGTCCGATACTGGGCTCATCCAGCACATACATCACGCCGGTCAAGCCACTGCCAATTTGCGAGGCCAAGCGAATACGCTGCGACTCGCCACCGCTTAAGGTTTCGGCGCTACGATTTAAGCTTAGGTAGTTCAAACCCACGTCGTTTAAAAATTTCAAGCGAGCTGCAATTTCGCTGATCACTTTACTGGCAATCTCAGCCTTGGCACCTTGCAGCTTGAGCGTAGAAAAATAGGCGTAGCATTCGCGCAAAGTAGAGGCGCTGATTTCGTACAAGCGCTTGGCCTGTGGACCTTCGCCCAGCTTCACGCTACGCGCCTCGCGGCGCAGGCGTGTGCCCTCGCAGCTCACGCACGCCTGCACGCTGCGATAGCGCGCTAGATCTTCGCGCACGATGACCGAATCTGTCTCCGCATAACGGCGCTGCATATTGGGAATGATGCCTTCGAACGGATGCTTTTTAGTGATCTTCTTGCCCTGTGATGCGCCAGATTCCATCGTGTAGTTGAACTTAATCTCTTCGTCGCCGCTGCCTACCAGCATAGCCAGTTGCACTTTTTCGTCCAGATCTTCAAACGGCTTTTCAATGTCTGCGCCGTAGTGCTTGGCTACGCTTTCTAGCATGCTGAAGTAGTAGCCGTTGCGCCGGTCCCAGCCCTTCACTGCACCGCTGGCCAAGCTGAGCGAAGGGAAGGCCACCACGCGTGCTGGGTCAAAAAACTCCATCGTGCCCAGGCCGTCACACGTAGGGCAGGCACCCACTGGCGAGTTAAATGAGAACAGGCGTGGCTCTAGCTCGCTGATGGAATAGCTGCAGATAGGGCAGGCAAATTTGGCGTTGAACAAATGCTCAACGTTGCTGTCCATTTCTAGCGCAATGGCGCGGCCCTCGGCCAAGCGCAGCGCCGCTTCAAAGCTCTCGGCCAAGCGTTGTTTCATCTCGGGCTTGGTCTTTAAGCGGTCCACCACCACGTCAATGTCGTGCTTCTCGGCCTTCTTAAGTTTAGGCAGCGCGTCAAACTCTACCAGCGCTGCATCGGCACCGCGCCCTATGCGAAATCGCACATAGCCGCGTGCTTGCATGTCTTCAAACACGTCAATAAACTCGCCCTTTTTCTCGCGCGCAATCGGCGCAAGGATCATCAGCTTAGTGTCTTCAGGCAGCGCCAGTACCGCGTCCACCATTTGCGACACGGTTTGTGCCTTCAGCGGCACGTCGTGGTCTGGGCAGTGCGGCGTACCTGCGCGGGCAAACAGCAGGCGCAGGTAGTCGTGGATCTCGGTCACAGTGCCTACTGTAGATCGTGGGTTATGGCTGGTAGCTTTTTGCTCAATCGAAATCGCAGGCGACAGGCCTTCAATTACATCGACATCGGGCTTGTCCATCAGCTGCAAAAATTGCCGTGCGTAGGTTGACAAGCTCTCCACGTAACGGCGCTGGCCTTCAGCGTACAGCGTGTCAAACGCCAGCGACGATTTACCCGACCCCGACAAACCCGTAATAACCACCAACTGGTTACGCGGAATATCCAAGTCAATATTTTTAAGGTTGTGCGTGCGCGCACCGCGAATTGAGATTTGCTGGAGCGCCAGCGATCCTAAATATTTACCGTCAGTAGAAGTATTCACAGCCACAGCCAAATTGAGAACAACCTAGCATCATAGCCCGAAGGTGCAGTAGGCGCATGCGCTGGTTCATTGGTTGCCACCAGTTCGCAGACAATAGCGGGTTGCTGCCTGTTGGTGGCTGATTTGTAAGCCATTATTTTGCCCACCCCTTCCCCTTCCGTGTCTACGGCCGCTGCCTCCGACAGCACCATGCTGCCCGCAGAGCGCCGCGCCAGCGCCAGCCTGGCGTTTATCTTTGGGCTGCGTATGCTGGGCCTGTTTTTGGTGCTGCCTGTCTTTGCATTGGAGGCGGCCAAATACCCTGGCGGGGACAACCCAGCTTGGGTGGGTTTGGCGATGGGTATCTATGGTTTGACGCAAGCGGTGTTGCAAATTCCGTATGGTGTGGCGTCCGACAGGTTTGGGCGTAAACGGGTGATTGTGATCGGGTTGATTATTTTTGCTGCTGGTAGCTTGCTGGCAGCCGCAGCCAGCAGCCTGCCTTGGCTGCTAGCGGGCAGGGCGCTGCAAGGTGCGGGGGCGGTGTCGGCAGCGGTTACGGCGCTACTGGCTGACCTGACGCGCGATGCCGTGCGAACCAAGGCGATGGCGCTGGTGGGGGCCAGTATTGGGCTGATGTTTGCATTGTCTTTGGTGGTAGCACCACCGCTAGCGGCGGCCATTGGTTTGTCAGGTTTGTTTGTACTTACTGGCGTTTTATCTGTTACTGGTATTGGTGTGGTGATATGGGTAGTGCCGCCAGTGCCTTTGCTGTTACCCCCGGCTGGCGTGCGCCTTGCCGGCTTGTCGCAGGTGCTAGCCAACCCCGCTTTGCTGCGGCTGAACGTGGGGGTGTTTGTGCTGCACGCGGTGCAGTTGGCCATGTGGGTGGCGGTGCCTGCGCTCTTGGTGCAGGCGGGGCTGCCCAAGGGCGGGCACTGGCAGGCGTATTTGCCAGCGGTGGTGCTGTCTTTTGGTTTTATGGGGATGGTATTTGCGCTAGAACGGCGCGGGCAGCTACGGGGCGTGTTTTTACTCAGCATTGGGTTGATTTTTTTGGCGCAACTAGGTTTTGCGGCTGCAGTGGGGCAAGCTGCAGGCAGCTGGCTGCTGTGGGCGTTGGGCTTGCTGCTGTTTGTGTTTTTCTGCGGTTTTAACGCGCTAGAGGCTAGCCAGCCTAGCTTGGTCACGCGCCTGGCCCCAGCGGCCTCGCGCGGGGCGGCGCTGGGGGTGTACAACACGCTGCAGTCGCTAGGGTTTTTTACGGGGGGTGCGCTAGGCGGCTGGCTGGCCAAAAGCTGGGGCGCGCAGGGCCTGTTTGCGGCTTGTGCCGTGGCTACGGCGCTATGGCTGTGGATGGCGTGGGGCATGCGCGTGCCGCCCAAGGCTTAGCCTAGCTTGCGCAGGCGCTGGCGGCTGGTTTATGGGTTGTTGTGGGCGCGCAATGCGCCTTAGCTGCAATTAGTCACCTAAGCCAGCCACCCGCCTGCCCAGCGGGTGGATAAAGCGCGATAATCATACCCAGTCAATTTAAGTCGACAACCTACAAGGACGTACACACCATGGCATCGGTCAATAAAGTCATTTTGATGGGCAACTGCGGGCGCGACCCCGAAATTCGTTACCTGCCGTCGGGCCAAGCGGTGGCCAACGTCAGCATTGCCACCACCACCCGCCGCAAAGACAAAACCAGCGGCGAAAACGTAGAAACCACCGAGTGGCACCGCGTTACCTTTTTTGACCGCCTGGCCGAAATCGCCGGCGAGTACCTGAAAAAAGGCAACCCCGTGTACATCGAAGGCCGCTTGAAATACGGCAAGTTCACCAACAAAGACGGCCTAGAGCAAAACACCTGCGACATCGTGGCGCAAGAAATGCAGCTGCTAGGCACCCGCCAAGGCGCTGGCGCACCGGGTGGCGACGAGGGCGGTGGCGGCAGCTATGCCCGCGCACCGGCACCCGCCTCACGCCCACCCGCAGCGCGCCCCGCGCCTGCACCGGCTGCCAGCAAAGCAGGCAGCGGCTTTGACGACATGGATGACGATATTCCGTTTTAAACCCACGCTGCAAAGTACCCTGTTCAAAAGAGGCCTTGCAGGCCTTTTTTGCATTAAAAATATATAAGAAATAGCCATTCAAGCCCGTAGAACCTGCTCAAGCAGCTATCTAATTAATAGTACTTAAATTGTAGATGGTGTCGTTACCAACTCATTTTATTACTGCGTCAATCCATCCGCCTGCCATGCCCCGCCGCCTTGCACTGTACCTAGACTTGATCCGCTGGAGCCGCCCTGCAGGCTGGCTGTTGCTGCTGTGGCCCACGCTGTCGGCACTGTGGATAGCGGCGGGCGGCTGGCCCGGGTGGCATCTGGTTATTGTGTTCACTTTGGGCACCATTCTTATGCGCAGCGCGGGCTGCTGCATTAACGATGTGGCCGATGCAGAGTTTGACAAACACGTCCAACGCACAGCGGGGCGGCCTGTGACCAGCGGCCTAGTGAGCAAGCGTGAGGCGTTACTGCTGGGCGCAGCGCTGGCGCTGTGCGCATTCGCGCTGGTGCTGACCACCAACGTCACCACCATTTTGTATTCTTTCTTGGCGCTCGCTATTGCGGTTGCTTATCCGTTTGCAAAACGGTTTTTTGTTATGCCGCAAGCGGTGCTGGGCATAGCATTTAGCTTTGGTATACCTATGGCATTTGCTGCCGTGCATGGCAACCTTTTGTGGCAAGACTGGCGCTTAGCAGGCGAGTTGGAGACAACCCTCAATTTTGCAGGCTGGCTGCTAGCGGGCAACCTGTTTTGGGTGCTGGCTTACGACACCGAATACGCCATGGTGGACCGCGAAGACGATCTTAAGATCGGCATGAAGACATCTGCCATCACCCTAGGCCGATGGGATGTACCGGCAGTGATGGCTTTCTATGCCATTTACATCGTTATTTTTACAGCAGTATTGGCGTTTCAGGCCGTAGAACCTGCTCAAGCAGCTATTCTTTTAATAGTATTTCTTACGGCTCTGGCGCAGGTGGTTTGGCACTACACGCTGATCCGCACCCGTTCGCGCGAGGGCTGTTTTGCGGCTTTCCGGGCAAACCACTGGCTGGGTTTTACTTTTTTTGCGGGTTTTGTTGCGGTGTATGCATTGCACGCCTAGCAGGTTTCAGCTAGGCGTGCAGAGCTTTGTTATTTGCAAAGTTGCTAGATAGAAAATCAACCAGCACCCGCACACGCGGTGCCAAGCCTGCCCGGTGTGGGTAAAACATAGCCATGCTGGCGTCGCCGCGCTGGTGCTGGCGCGGCAGTACCTCCACCAAATCGCCCCGTTGCAGCGCCAAAAATGTATGGTGCCGCGCCATGCGCGCAATGCCCATATGCAGCAGCGCAGCGTCCAAAATCACCTCAGGGTCAGAAATCAGCAGTTTGGGTTGCACTTGCAGCGCCATCACATGGCCTTTGTCTTTAAACAGCCATGGTGTAACGAGTCCTGTGAGAAATTTCACCTGCAGAACATCGTGCCCTGCGAGATCTCGGTAGTGCTGCGGGGTGCCCCGCGCCTTCAAATACTGGGGGGTAGCCACCAGTACGGTGGTTAAATCGCAAATCTTGCGTGCCACCATGCCCTCGGGCGGTTGCGAGCCGCCGCGTATGCCCACATCAAATCCTTCGCGCACCAAGTCTACTTTTTGATCGTTCAGATTAAGCTCTAAGCGCACATCAGCATACTGCGCATAAAACGCCGGTAGCAATGGCAGTACATAGCGCCTGCCAAAGCCCACCGAGCAATTGACCCGCACCAAGCCCTGGGGTGCCAGGCCTTGCGTGGCTTGCACCGAAGCGGCCTCCAGCGTGATCAACCCCTGGCGCGTTTGCGTGATAAACGCTTTGCCCTCTTCAGTGAGCGACAGCTGGCGCGTGGTGCGGTTAAACAGCCGCACCTGCAGCAATGCCTCGAGAGCAGCTACGTTTTTGCTCACCGCTGCGGGTGTCAGGTTAAGCACCTTGGCCGCCGCGGTAAAGCTGCCACTGTCAGCCGCTTGCACCGCGCTGATCAAACCGGGAAGAGTGGTTTGTAGTTGTTTCATGAGCTGTCTTATTTCAACTTTAGGTTGTTAATGATAGGAGTAATTATGTCTTTTTTAAACCTGCATGCAAGCCCACAATTGACCCCATCAACAACCTGTTTTATTTTTAGGAGTTCATCATGAAAATCGCAATTTTAGGTACCGGCATGGTCGGTAAGGGCTTGGCTTTGGCTTTGCAAGCGCAAGGACACGACATAGTTTTTGGTACGCGTGACGTAGTCGCATCGCTGGCAAATACGCAGCCTAGTGCGTACGGCTTGCCTTCGTTTGGAGTGTGGCACAAAGAGCACGCAGACATGCGTGTAGCCACCTTTGCAGAGGCGGCACAAGCGGGTGATGTACTGATTAATGCCAGCAACGGTAGCGTGTCGCTGGAGGTGCTTCGGCTAGCCAAGCTCCAGACCGTAGGCAACAAAGTGCTGATAGATGTGGCTAACGATTTAGACGCCAGCAAAGGCATGCCACCGATCTCTCGCAGCAGTGATATTGCTGGGGCGGGGCTGGCAGAGCAAATTCAGGCCGGGTATCCGCAGTTGCGCGTGGTTAAAACCTTCAACACGATGAACGTGCGCGTCATGGTCAATCCAGGTTTGGTAGCAGGCGGCGACAGCACTATATTTATGAGTGGTAACGATAGAGATGCTAAGCAAACCGTGCAAGGTATTTTGCAGTCCTTTGGCTGGAAGGACATCTTGGATTTGGGCGATATTTCCAGTAGCCGCGCCGTAGAAATGCTGATGCCTGTTTGGCTGCGCATTATGGGTGTGGTGGGCCAAGCGCCGTTTAACTTCAAAATCGCACGTTAAACAGCGCTTTACGATGTAGCGTGGTCGTAGTGCCCAAGTAAAATTGGCACTATGACCTTTTTAGCCCAGCTTAGCGCAGCCGCAGCCCACAACCAGTCCATGCTGTGTGTAGGCCTAGACCCCGAACCCAGCAAATTCCCAGGTGCGCTCAAAGGCCATGCCAACAAAATCTACGATTTTTGCGCTGCCATTGTCGATGCTACCGCCGACACCGTAGTGGCTTTCAAACCCCAAATCGCCTACTTTGCCGCCCACCGCGCCGAAGACCAGCTAGAGCGCCTGATGCAGCACATGCGCCGCGCCGCGCCCCTGGTGCCCATCATTTTGGACGCCAAGCGCGGCGACATTGGTAGCACCGCCGAGCAATACGCCATCGAAGCGTTTGAGCGCTATGGTGCGGACGCCGTCACCTTGTCGCCCTTTATGGGCTTTGATTCGGTCGCCCCCTATTTAAAGCACCATGACAAAGGCGCGTTTTTGCTGTGCCGCACATCTAACCCCGGTGGCGATGATTTGCAAAACCAGCGCTTGGCCAGCGTGGATGGTCAGCCACGGCTTTATGAGCATATTGCCCAACTGGCCCAAGGCCCATGGAACTTAAATGGCCAGCTCGGATTGGTGGTAGGTGCCACCTATCCTGCAGAGATCGAGCGTGTGCGAGCGTTGGCACCCACCCTGCCTTTGCTCATCCCCGGCGTAGGCGCGCAAGGCGGCGATGCACTGGCCACGGTGCGCGCAGGCTGGCGTGGTGACGCCAACGCTACAGCAGGGCCGATCATCGTCAACTCGTCGCGGGCCATTTTGTACGCATCTTCAGGTGACGACTTTGCCGCTGCTGCGCGGCACGCGGCACAGGCAACGCGGAGTGTTTTGAATTCTGCGAAACCGTTCAATCTAGCGCTGTAATTAGCTAGACCGTTGCGGCATAAGCCCTGGCCGGATATGGAAGATCCCTCTCAGTGGCGTAGCATCCCTGACAGGCGGTAATGGCGCAGACAGTCGGTAACATTTGTTGCGTTTTGTGCGAGAACTTGTCTTAAGCTTTACCTAAGGCTTGGCTATTCTGTAGAGCTTCTTGATTAGCATATGCCCTCATGACTACAGAACAAGTACTTCACCCCACCTCCATATCTGCAGACAGCGCTGCCGCAGAACCTCCTATTTCTTATGTGCAAGACAACGGTGCCACCGATGACACTGCGAGCACCAGCGCAGGCCTGGCTCCGGCCGCCCTGTCATTGCTAGGCGCAGCCTTGTTGGCTGCTTGCGGCGGAGGCGGTGGTGGTGGGGAAGCAGATAGTGTTGACAATGGCGATTTGCCTTCTGCTCCCGGCTTTAACAACTATCCCACTGCCAATAAAGATGAAGAGGCTGCACGGTTTTTGCAGCAAGCGCAGTTTTCTTCGACTATTGCAGATATGTCAGGTGCCCGCAGCGGCAGTTTTGCAGCTTGGCTGCGCAAAGAATTTGACAAACCGATTGCACAAACCGCGTGGGATTGGATGGAGTCACGCGGTTATGGCGCAGACGCGAATACCGCCAAATATGTTTACAACACTACGATTGGTGAATTCGCAGTTTGGAGCCAGTTGTTCAGCGCGCCGGACGCCATGCGCAAACGTATTGCATTAGCACTGTCAGAGTTTTTTGTGGTGTCGTTCCAGTCGATGGAGATTGACTGGCGCGGCTACACCATTGCGGCGTACTGGGATATTCTGAACAAATATGCGTTTGAAAATTTTCGCAGTTTGCTCGAAGAAGTCACTCTCAGCCCTGCAATGGGTCACTACCTCAACACCCGAGGCAACCAAAAAGAAGACGCTGCTAAAGGACGCTTGCCCGACGAAAATTATGCACGTGAGGTGATGCAGTTATTTACCATTGGCTTATACGAGCTTAATTTGGACGGGACAGTGAAAACCGCCAACGGTAAAGACGTTGAGTCCTATACAGCTGACGATGTAAGTCAACTAGCCCGAGTGTTCACTGGCTACGACTTCAACCCTGCGTACCGCAACAAACAACCGTATATCGAAAATGGCGCTAGAAAATATGATGTTTACAGCCGCGAATATGCGCGCCAACGCATGACGCTGGATGTTACCAAGCACTCTAACTTAGCGGTCAAATGTACGAACTACATCAATATTCCTGCAGGTACGCCTGGTCCAGAAGCGCTTAGACTGGCATTAGATGGGTTGTTCAATAACCCCAACGCTGGCCCCTTCTTTGCCAAACAGATGATCCAGCGTTTGGTAACCAGCAATCCAAGCCCAGCTTATGTAGCGCGCGTAGCCAGCGCTTTTAATAAAGACGCTAGCGGCCAGCGCGGCAATCTTAGAGCCGTGTGGAGGGCCATATTATTGGACGATGAAGCGCGCGGGCCGCAGGGTTTGACCGATCCAGGTTTTGGCAAAGTGCGCGAACCCATCGTGCGTTTTGTGCAGTGGGGGCGTACATTCAACGCCCGTTCTATCGAAAATTCTTGGAAGATTGGTGACCTTAGCAATACGCAGTACAGTTTAGGGCAAAGTCCCTTCCAGTCCCCCTCGGTGTTTAACTTTTTCCGGCCCGGTTATGTGCCTGCGGGCACCGATCTGGCTAAGCGCGGCGCGACTGCGCCAGAGATGCAAATTGTCAACGAGACCACGGTTGGCACCTATATCAACTTCATGTATGACAAAGTTCGTAATGGCATACGAACTAACTCACCTAAACTGCCTGATCCAAGCTATGTAGGTGGTGCTGACATAGTTGACATCGTGCCAGATTACAAAACGGAACTCAATTTAATCACCAACACCGATCTGACAGACGCTCAGACGGCACCTGTTGCTAAAGCGTTAGCAGATCGCTTAAATTTAACTTTGTGTGCGGGGCAAATGAGCGCTGCAACTTTGACTGCCCTGCAAACGGGTTTGCAAGGTGCACTAAAGAGCTACAAAAAAATCACAATGAATGTGAAAAGTCCCGATAAAGAAGACTACAAGCTCGATTGGGTTGCCTCTGGCGTTCTTCTTGCGATGGCCAGTCCCGACTACCTCGTACAAAAATAAACTGTTGCACAAAGAGATTCCACCATGTATTTAATCCGACCTGATCTGCACACTCGGCGCGCTTTTTTACGCCGCTCTGCCCAATTGGCTGCCACTGGCGTAGCGCTGCCCACAGCACTGAACCTGGCTGCAATGGGAGAGGCGGCGGCTTTCAATGCCAACGATTACAAAGCCTTAGTTTGCGTATTTTTATACGGTGGCAACGACTATGCCAACACCGTGGTGACCTACGATACCGCAAGCTACGACCTGTATACCAAAGCGCGGGGAGTGCCAGGGGCGGGGGGTAGTATCTCAATTGACCGAAACGCTTTGACGCCCACATTGCTCAACGCTGCGCCCTTGAACGATGGCAATAGACAGTTCGCGCTCCACCCGGCTATGGGCGGATTGGCCGGCTTGTTTAATAGTGGTAAAGCGGCAGTCCAGCTTAACGTAGGGCCCTTGGTGGTGCCCATGGACAAAGTGGGATACCAAAGCAGTAACCGCACCAGCTACCCACTCCCGCCCAAACTGTTCTCGCATAACGACCAGCAGTCCATCTGGCAATCTTCGTCTCCCGAGGGCTCGACCAAAGGCTGGGGTGGTGAGATGGGTGACTTGGCACTTCAATCCAACGGAGGCAGCTCGCTTTTCACTTGTATGTCAGTTACAAGCAACTCCGTATTTTTAACTGGTGACAGCGCGCAGTCTTACCAAGTTGGTTCGGATGGACCCGTAGAAATCTACAGTATTGGCATGCCTGGCACGCCGCGCTATCCGTACGGGTTTGAAGAGATGGGCAAGGCCATGGGCACCGTGACCACTGGCGTTGGCATGAACAATCAGCTTGAGAAAGCCTACAACACAGTGACCAAGCGTGCAGTGGAGTCACAAGCGACGATCAGTGCAGCGATTAAATCCACCGACGACGTAAATAACATCTATCCCAAACCTTTTGATAAATTTGTTTCAAAAGATGCTCAAGGCAATGTGCTTAGAAACCCATTGAACGATCAACTCCGTATGGTGGCCCGACTGATCGCCGCACGCACGGCCTTAGGTGACCCTAAACGCCAAGTTTTCATGGTCTCGCTAGGTGGCTTTGACTTGCACGACAACTTGATACAAAGACAGCCCGTGCTGATGCAGTATCTTAGCGACGCGATGACTGCGTTTTACCAAGCTACTTTTGACTTGGGCGTGGCAGACAAAGTAACGGCTTTCACGGCCTCTGATTTTGGCCGCACACTCAATAACAACGGAGATGGCTCTGACCATGGCTGGGGTAGCCACCACATGGTGGTGGGCGGAGCGGTCAAAGGCAAATCGTTTTACGGCTACGCCCCCCCGGTGGGTAATGGCGACCTTAGAAGCACGGCCGATGTGGACCAGTGGCATGTGGGCCAAGGGCGTTTGCTGCCCACCACCTCAGTGGACCAATACGCCGCTACTTTGGCAAAGTGGTTTGGCGTAGACGATGGTGAACTCAACGGCATTTTGCCTAACCTGCGTAACTTCACAGCGCAGACGCAAAGCGGGATTGTCTATCCGCGTACTGTCGGGTTCGTCTAAAGGCTATTTGGTAGGTCGTACGCGTACTATTAATTAAATAGCTGCTTGAGCAGGATTTACTTGGGTTGCAAGCCTAAAACACTTATAAAACAGGCCTTCAAGGCCTGTTTTTCTTGGTGCTTTGGCGCACCGCTTCCGTAAACCCTAGCGCTGCAACACAGCAGAGAACGTATCATTCACGGTATCTACAGTAATTGACAACTCGTCTCTATTTTTTGTGTTCAGTCCCACTATTATTTTTTGGATTGCTTTAGCCGTGTTGGTGTTTTGGGCGCTGGGCGCCTACAACCGCCTGGTCGGTTTGCGTGGGCAGCTGCTACGTACGCTGCATGCATTAACGGCGCAGTGGCAGGCCAATGCGCAGGCGCTGCGCCAAGCTTTGGCAGATTTGTCGCGCGTGCCCGAGACGGATTCGGCATGGGCCAGTTTGGGTGATGAGGCGTCGAGCTGGCGACCGTTGGGGCAGGCTACCAAGCAGTTTCAAGCGTGTGTGGGCGCAGTAGCCGCCAAACCCCATGCGGTTCCACCCGTGGACGACATGGCGTCAGTGCGCGCAGCACACGCGGTGATGGAAGGGGCATGGCAGCGCTTGGCCAACACCAGCGATGACTTGGCAGGCGAGGCGGTGCCACAAAATTTAACTTTGCTGTGGCAGCACCAGCAAATGCAAGTACAAGAAAAATTACGCGACTACAACACCAGTGCCCAGCTGTATAACCAAGCCGTAAGGCAATTCCCGGCCGTCTTGATTAGTTGGATTTTTGGCTTTGGCACGGCGCAGGTGTTGTAATGGTCTGATGCCACTTGCCCCACACTCCGCGCGTCACACCGCTTTTAAAACTGCAACCTCTACCGTAGCGAGCGCCCCGCATGCGGGGCAGGGCGGCAATTCGGTACCTTTATGGCGTCAGCTTAACGCCACCGCAGGCGTGTTGATCGCCGTGCGCAATGGGCGGTCGTGGACTACTGCGCAACTGGATGTTGAACCTGCGCTACGCCCCGGGGTGCAAGCGCTGTCGTTTGCGGTGCTGCGCCAGTACGGCATGGCCCAGGCGCTGCGCAGCCAGCTAGCGCAGCGCGCGCCTAGCCCGGCGGCAGACGCTTTGCTGTGCTGCGTACTGGCACTTGCGGTAACGACATCGGCGGCGGCAGCTTCACCCAGTGCGTCTGATAACACTACAAATAGCGGCAGCAACACACCCAGCAGCGATTTAGCCAGCACGAATGCAACCAGCTACGAACCTCATACGCTGGTCAATCAAGCGGTAGAAGCTGCCAAGCGCAACCCTGCCACGCGTGCCCAAGCTAACTTTATCAACGCCTGCTTACGCCGCTTTTTACGTGAACGTGACGCACTGGTCAGCACAGCGTTGCAGCAACCCACAGCGCAGTGGAACCACCCTGCTTGGTGGCTGCAACGCTTGCAGCAAGACTACCCCAGCCAGTGGCAGGCGATTGCCCAAGCCAATGCACAGGCCGCGCCATTAACGCTGCGTGTTAATACCAGTGTGACCACAGTGGCCGCGTACCAAGACGCTCTGCAAGCCCAGGGCCTGCCATCTATAGCGGTGGGCAGCAGCGGCCTAGAGCTGGCACGCAGCACCTATGTACCCGGCTTGCCTGTCTACGCGCAAGGCTGGTTTTCTGTGCAAGACGCCGCTGCACAAATGGCAGCGCCGCTGTTGTTGGACGAAGCCTTTGGTAAAGCGCCCATTCCGCTGCGCGTGCTGGACGAAGCATTCGGTAAAGCGTCCATCCCGCTGCGCGTGCTGGACGAAGCCCTCGAAAAAGCGCCAGCCCCGCTACGCGTGCTGGACGCTTGTGCCGCACCAGGCGGTAAAACCGCCCATTTGCTAGAGTACGCAGCCACGCGTGGTCGGGCTATCGAAGTGATTGCGCTAGACGTAGACGCCGCCCGTTGCCAGCGTATCCATGACAACCTCGATCGGCTTAACTTAAAGGCCACCGTGCTGGCCGCAGATGCCGCGCAGCCCAGCACTTGGTGGGATGGCCAGCCGTTTGACGCTATTTTGCTAGATGCGCCTTGCTCGGCATCCGGCATTGTGCGCCGCCACCCCGACATACGGTGGCTGCGCCGCGAAACCGATATTGCGCAGCTAGGCCAGCTGCAGCAAACGCTGCTTAAAGCACTGTGGCCCTTGCTCAAGCCCGCCGCCCCTTTGCTGTACTGCACCTGCTCGGTTTTTAAGGCCGAAGGCCAAGGGCAGATACAAACGTTTGTTACGCACCACACCGATGCGGTTTTACGCCCCTCCCCAGGCCATTTATTACCCCAAATTACGTCGCATCCCGAAGCCATGGCTGACAATCATTTGGGTGGACATGATGGCTTTTTTTACGCACTGCTGGTTAAGGCTGCGTTGTTACCCAGCTAGCAACGTAGAGGCCGCGCGCGCGCGCAGCGCCGGCCGGATAGCGCTAGCAGCCCACAGCTTGCACAATTTGACGGTACTAAACCGATGGGCAACTGCCGTGACGCTGGCCGCGCTGTTAGGTAGTACCAGCGCATGGGCAGCCGCAGACGTTACCTCGGTTCGCGTAGAGTACAGCGACGAGGGATTTCACCTCAGTGCCACTGTCAAGTTTGACTTGCCGGTTGTAGTAGAAGAAGCCTTGCTTAAAGGCGTGCCTATGTCGTTTGTCAGCGAGGTGCAGGTTTTTCGTGACCGTTGGTATTGGTATGACAAGCGCATCAATACCGCTACCCGTACCGTGCGCCTAGCCTACCAGCCGCTAACCCGGCGCTGGCGGGTAGGGGTAGCCAGTGGCACCGTAGCTGCTGCAGCCACCGGTATAGCTCTGACACAGCAGTTTGACAGCTTGCCCGACGCCTTGGCTACTATCCGCCGCGTATCGCGCTGGAAGATAGCCGATGCTGCCGATCTAGACATTGACGCACGTTACAACATCGACTACAGCTTCAGGCTAGACCTGTCGCAGTTGCCCAGGCCGTTGCAAATTGGTGTGTTGGGCCAATCAGAATGGGACATTAGCGCACAACGTTATTTGCGGCCAGAGCCACGCTCTGAAGTCAAATGAGTACCTTGCGTGCACCCATAGGCGGCACCCACAGGGCGCGCAATCTGTCTTGGTTGCTGGGTGTAGGGGCCGCCGCCATGGGCGCCATAGTGCTGGTGCTGATGTTTTTGCTAACCCAGGCCACCAACAACCAAGCCCTGTACGAAGAAAACTACGCCCGCTTGTTTTTGTTTAACGTGGCTATTGCGGGCATGCTGCTGCTGGTGATTGGGTGGATCGCATGGCGCTTGGTATGGCGGCTGCGGCGCGGCAAGTTTGGCAGCCGGTTGTTGATCAAACTAGCCGCTATTTTTGCTTTAGTAGGCTTTGGGCCCGGAGCGTTGATTTATGTAGTGTCGTACCAGTTTGTCACGCGCTCGATTGAAAGCTGGTTTGACGTCAAGGTAGAAGGCGCGTTGGACGCTGGCCTGAATCTTGGGCGCTCTACGCTGGACACTTTGTCGAATGATTTAAGCGCCAAAACGCGTGTCGCAGCCGAACAGCTAAGCCAAGCTACTGATGCAGGGGCTGCGGTCGCGCTAGAACGCCTGCGCGAGCAGCTGTCAGCCAGCGATGTGGTGCTATGGGGCAGCAATGGCCAGGTTATTTCAAGTGCCGGAGATTCGCGTTTTAGCCTGCAGCCAGAGCGACCCACCGCCAGCCAGTTCAGGCAAGTACGCACACTGCGCGTGATCACCCAAATCGACGGCTTGGAAGAAGCCAGTGCGGCCAACCCTGCCAAGATGCGCGCACTGGCGCTGGTAGGTGGCAGCCGCATTGGCCTAGTGTCTGAGTCGCGTTTTTTGCAGGTAGTGCAAGAACTGCCGCCTGCTTTAGTGGCCAATGCGTTGGCGGTGCAAACTGCGTACAAAGAGTACCAAGAGCGTGCTTTGGCACGTGGTGGTTTGCGCAAAATGTACATCGGCACACTGACCTTGAGTTTGTTTTTAGCGGTATTTGCCGCGGTGCTGTTGGCGGTATTGCTGGGCAACCAGATTGTGCGGCCACTGCTGGTGCTGGCCGACGGTGTAGCGCGCGTGGCCGCTGGCGACTTAACCCCTAAAGCCGCCTTGCAAACACGCGACGAGCTGGGGGGGCTTACGCGCTCGTTTGCCGACATGACCCAGCAGCTGCTAGATGCCCGCAGCCAAGTGCAGCGCAGCATGACGCAGGTGGACGCCGCGCGTGCTAATTTACAAACGATTTTAGACAACCTCACCTCGGGCGTCATCGTGTTGGACGAACAAGGCAACATCTTGTCGTCTAACCCCGGAGCCACCCGTGTATTGCGCTTGCCACTAGCTGCGTACCAAGGCCAGCCCTTGCATGAAGTGGCAGGTCTTGAGGACTTTGCGCAAGGCGTAGCTCACCAGTTCAAAGCATTTTTGGGCGATCGGTCCTCGCACGGGCTAGACCATTGGCAACATGCGTTTGAGCTGGCCTACCACGCAGGGCCTGCTGCCGCTGCGCAAGCGTTTGACCCGCAGGGTCCGAGTAGTGCGCCCACTATTAGTTTAATAGCACGCGGCGCACAGTTGCCTGAGGCGCGCCGCCTGCTGGTGTTTGACGATATCTCGGAGATAGTGTCTGCCCAACGCGCGCAAGCGTGGGGCGAGGTGGCACGTCGCGTAGCGCATGAGATTAAGAACCCACTCACCCCTATCCAGCTATCGGCCGAGCGGATAGAGATGAAGCTGCACGACAAGCTAGAGCCCGCCGACAGCGCCATGCTGACCAAATCAGTCAAAACTATTGTGGACCAAGTAGATGCCATGAAGCGACTGGTCAATGAGTTTAGAGACTACGCCCGCTTACCCAGTGCCGACCTTAAACCGCTAGACTTGAATAGTCTGGTAACCGACGTGTTGCAGCTGTATGCACCGGACGCTTCGGAGGTAATGGTAACTAGCCAACTGGCCCCAGACTGCCCCCCGATTTTAGGCGACGCACAGCAACTGCGGCAAGTCATTCACAACTTGCTGCAAAACGCGCAAGACGCCAGTTTGGCCAGAGGGCGCATGGGCTACGACGGCCACCCACAAGAACCCAGCGTCAGCATCAGCACCCAGCGCAGCCCTGACGGCACCCGTGTGCGCCTTACCGTGCGCGACAGTGGCACTGGGTTCGCGCCCCACATCTTGCAGCGCGCGTTTGAGCCCTATGTCACCACTAAATCCAAGGGCACAGGATTGGGTTTGGCAGTGGTCAAAAAAATAGCCGATGAGCACGGCGCGCGCATTGATTTGTCCAACCGATACGCGGCTAACCCTAGCCATAGCCCTCGCTTGGCAACCAAGGCTGGGGAAAACGATGAAAAAATGGTCTTAGGCGCTCAGGTAATAGTGTCATTTACTGTGGTTTAATACACACAGTCGCTAAACCGCCACAAGCAGCGGTGCGATGTAAAGAATCCTAATACTAAAGACACAGGTCAAAGCGCTATGGCAAATATTTTGGTGGTGGACGACGAGCTGGGTATTCGTGACTTGCTCATGGAAATTCTTAACGATGAAGGTCACAACGTAGAAACTGCAGAGAACGCCGGCCAAGCCCGCCAAGCCCGCCAGCGTTTCACACCCGACCTGGTGCTGCTGGATATTTGGATGCCCGATACTGACGGCGTCACGCTGCTCAAAGAATGGGCCGCCTCCGGTTTGCTCAGCATGCCCGTCATCATGATGAGCGGACACGCCACGATCGACACGGCTGTCGAAGCCACCAAAATTGGCGCGCATTCGTTTTTAGAAAAACCCATCACCTTGCAAAAACTGCTCAAAGCAGTCAACGAAGGCTTAGCCAAAGGTGGGCGTGCCAAAGCCCAAGTGCTGGCCGCAGCCAACCTAGCGCAGCCCAAAACGCCCGACCTCACCGTCGAATCCGCCATGATGGGCGGCCAGACTTTGCCCGAAGTGATGGACATTGGCCCAGTGGCCATCCAAAACTTCTCGCTAGACAAGCCACTGCGCGAGGCGCGTGATGAGTTTGAAAAAGCCTACTTTGAATTTCACCTGTCCAAAGAAGGTGGCTCCATGACCCGCGTGGCCGAAAAGACCGGTCTAGAGCGCACCCACCTGTACCGCAAGCTCAAGCAATTGGGCGTAGACCTGAGCCGCAACAAACGCAGTAGTTAAGATACAAGCCAAGGTCACCGCAGGCCAACGTACCTTACTTGCAAGTACGCATTACACGGCCAATAAAATCGCATCCAGTTAAGTTATAATTTAAGGCTGTTCTTAAAATATAAGAACACTTTGGCCCGGTAGCTCAGTCGGTAGAGCAGAGGATTGAAAATCCTTGTGTCGGTGGTTCGATTCCGCCCCAGGCCACCATTTATTCATCTCCAGCAATCCATAGACACTTCGATAAGTTTTTGTGTGATCAGACTAGGCCGCAAAAGCTGCCAAATGGAATTGTTTGAGTCTGCGGCACTGCAAATTCAACAACGCTGCCAGAGACTGTGTATGTATTTCTTCAAGATTGTGGATTCATAGATGTTCAATTACTCCAACATAGTCGCTAGTCAAGCTCAATAATTGCAGCGCCGCACATCTGTGACAGTGCCATAACAACGATGGCGTGGTCTTTGCGTTGGGGAAGCCCTGATACTGTGACAACGCCCACGTTACCCATACCGATAACTTGAATTGGAAAACTTCCACCGTGCGAGGCGTAATCCCTTAGCGGCAACCCCATGCTTTCTTCTAGTGAGCCACCTTCGATTTGAAACGATAGTCCAACTCCATAAGAACTGCGATGCAACAACTCGACTGTATTGCGTTTGCGCCGCGCCCAGTCAGCGTTAGCAGGGGAAGTGCCAGACATAGCATGAAAAAAAACTGTTTCACATGACAATCTAATCTCAATGGCAACAGAAACTTTTTTAGCTGTACACATTTCATGAATGCTTGCACCAAGAATCCAAGCGGTTGCGTTATCAAAATGTGAAAAGACGAGAGATTTTTCTTGCGAAACAATACGTTCTAAGTCTTGTGTGATGGTAGTCATGGATTTCATTTTTAAAAATTACACGACCTAGATAGGTCTGAAATAATTGATATTGGTATGTTTTGGCCAAGCATTCACAAGACTTCCAAAAGCTTGTAAAAGTGCGGCACTATGAGCGTTTTCTAATGGTCGGCAGCATGACTTTGAATGCTTGTTTGGTGTAAGTTATTGGCCACATCTTTGCGCTAGCAACACCTGCGAATCTGTTTAATCTATATGTTGCATCAGAGGCCCCGATGCAACGAAAGACGTTTTATCTTCGGGTATGCATGAGTTCAGCAGCATCAACGCCGAGTTTGCCATAGCTTTTGTTAATTGCTGATACCGCAGTGCACATACAGCCATTGGCGCATACGGGCACGGGCTAAATCTGGGTCACGTAAAACGCCGCATGCATCTGCCAGCTCAAATACGCGGGCGTAATGTGCTACGCCGCGCGCGGCCTGCAAGCCACCCGCCATAGAAAAATGCGCTTGGTGTCCGTTGAGCCAAGCTAAAAATATAACACCTGCTTTGTAATGGCGCGTTGGGGCCTTAAAAATCTCGCGGGACAAAGCTACAGTGGGGTCTAAAAGCGCGCGAAAACTTGCCTTGTTGCCTTTCGCAAGTTCTCCTAATGCCACGGCTGCGACAGGTGCTATTGGGTCGAAAATCCCCAGCAGTCCGTGCGAAAAACCACTGTCGTCACCTTCTATCAATTCAGCGTAATTGAAATCATCTCCTGTGTACATCTTTACGCCCCCGGGCAATCTGCGGCGCAATTCAATCTCCCATTTAGCCTCTAGCAAAGATACTTTGATGCCCTCTACTTTAGATGTATTGGCGCGAATGAGTGCGGCCACCGTGTCAAGTGCTGTTGGTATGTCGCTTGAACCCCAGTAGCCTTTTAGAGCGGGATCGAACATTTCACCCAGCCAATGCAAAATGACGGGCTGGTCGCTATCCTGTAATAAGCGACCATAGACTTTGAAATAGTCATCTGCACTGACGGCTGCACGGGCCATGGCCCTACTGGCCATCAAAATGGCACGTCCACCCTCCGTTTGCACAACATCAAATTGCTCACGGTAGGCCCGCTCAACCTGGTCTAGAGTGACATCTGTACCAGCTACTAATTGGTCAGTGCCTACGCCACACGCCAAGTCGGCACCGGGCACAGTACGTGCATGGCGCAGCGAGCGCTGAATCAACTCACGCGCTACAGGCCAGTCCACGCCCATGCCACGTTGTGCTGTATCCATCGCCTCGGCAACACGAAACCCTAGACCATAAAGGTGGTCTCTAAAAGCCAGCGTGGTGTCCCAGTCTACTTTCGGTGAAGCATCAAAAGGATCTGTGGTGGCAATCGGGTCAATCACCAAATGTGCGGCAGCAAATACGGTGCGGTTGAATGTGCCGACTGCCCCGACAGGGGTAATGGGCTGTCCTACCAAAGTGTATTTCTTGAGAGAACCGTCAGATCGGGGGAGTTGCAAAGTGTGCGACATAGATTGTAATAACTATCAAATTTTGCCGAGAATATGGTCTGCGCCTTTTTCAGCCACCATGATGGTGGGCGCATTGGTGTTGCAAGAGGGAACCCGTGGCATCACTGAAGCGTCTACTACGCGCAGGCCTTGAATGCCTATCAATTTAAGATCAGGCGTGACCACGCTAAGCGGATCGGCAGCCGCCCCCATCTTGCAAGTGCCTACCGGGTGATGGTCGGTTTTACTGTGCTGGCACGCATAGTCAAAAAGATCTGCATCGCTGGTCAAACCATCTCCAGGCAAAACCTCGGATTTAACATAGCGCCTCAACGCAGGCTGGCGCAATAGCTCCCTTGCTAATCGCAGGCCTTTAATGGCCATTGTGCGGTCATGAGGGTCAGCCCAATAATTAGGATCGAGCAAAGGTGCCTGCGCTGGGTCATTACTTGCCAGCCGCACTGTGCCACGTGAGCGGGGCCGAAGGTAGGCGGTATTCAAGGTAACACCTGCGTTTTGCATCTTGGCCACACCCGCTTCAATTCCTGAACCTAGGCCGAGGTGGAATTGAATATCTGGTGAACGCGCTTTCTCTGCGGCATCGGCATACCAAAAGCCACCGGTCTCAAACAAACTAGATGCCACAGGACCCTTCTTCAGCAGTAAATACTGAAGTCCTGCCCAAGCTGCATGGTGCGGCTTGTTGTACTTATCGTAAGTATGGTCGCCCGTACATTCTGCAATCACAAACAGATCTAAATGGTCTTGTAAATTCTCACCTACACCCGGCAAGTCGTGCACCACGGGCACCCCTACTGACTGCAGGTGGTTAGCAGGGCCAATGCCAGATTGCAACAGCAATTTGGGAGAACCCATCGCACCTGACGAAACTGCCACTTCGCGGTCGGCTAAGAGACGGATGGGTGAGTTTTTACCGCGTTGTAGTACTTCAACACCTACTGCGCGACCATTCTCAACCAACACCCGTGTTGCCATGGTTTGCATCATGACCGTCAAGTTACTGCGACTTCGGATGGGGTGCAAGTAGGCTACAGACGTAGACGAGCGACGCGCGTTGAGCTGCGTCAGCTGGTAGTAGCCCAGCCCAGCTTGGTACTCTCCATTGAAATCAGGATTAAACGGAATGCCCAGTTCTTGTCCTGCTTGAAAGTAAGCTTCGCATATTGGCAGCGGACTGATGGGGTTAGAAACACCTAAAGGTCCGCTGTATCCATGGTAACGATTGGCATAGCGCTGGTTATTCTCAGAGCGCTTGAAATACGGCAGTACATCTTCGTAGCCCCAGCCCACAGCACCTTCTTGCGTAACCCAATCATCGTAGTCAGCAGGCACACCGCGCGTATACAACTGCGCATTGATCGATGAACCTCCACCAATAACCTTGGCTTGGGTAAAACGTAAAACACGGTTTTTCAAATGTTTTTGAGGCACGGTATGCCACCCCCAAGAACCAATACCTTTGGTCATTTTGGCAAAACCTGCTGGCCAATGAAAGAAGGGATGGCCGTCTGATCCGCCTGCTTCCAGCAAAAGCACTTTCACCTTAGGATCTTCACTGAGCCTATTTGCGAGTACGCAACCTGCAGAGCCACCCCCAGTGATGATGTAGTCGTAACTTGCGATTTTCATAGTTTTAGACGTTTTAAAATTAAAAATAATTTTTGTTGAACAATAGGGCCTAGTGATTAGCTTGAGATCAAATAGTTAACTCCATTCCATTGGTAGCGCCATTTTTTCTCAACAGCGCAATGGCGATTGGAGATTCATAATCTTGGAATAGACAAAGCGCCATCCACATGGAGAACGCTTCCGGTCGAAAACCCCAGTTTTCCATCTATTAACGCAGCCACTGCTAGCGCAACATCTGTCGGGTATCCCCAGCGACCCATGGGCACTAGGCCGTCGGCAATACGCTTGCTGTACACGGTGGATACGCTTTCTGTCATGGGTGTACGGATAACACCGGGGCGCACTTCAAATACGGCGATACCCAATGGCGCTAGTCTCAAGGCGAACAGCTTGGTCAGCATGCCAAGCCCTGCCTTGGAAACACAGTACTCCGCCCTCTCAATCGAGGCCAAGTCAACGCTCACCGAGGACACAGTCACTATCGATCTTGGGAAATCACATGCCGTTGTGGTCATATGAAGAGCTACTGTTTGTGTAAAGAAAAAGGTTCCCCGTAAATTAACACCCAGCACGCGATCAAATGACTGCGCAGTCACATCCAAAATATCACCTCTTTGGGGCGCTGGAATGCCTGCGTTATTCACCAAGCAGGCTATAGGTCCACCCCATTGCTGTATTTCATCAACGACACTGCAGTGATCTTCCACGCGGCCAAGATCTGACACAAACAACCTTACGCTAGCGCCACGCCCCTCAAGAGCTCGTAGCGTTTCTTCGCAATCAGCGCTTTCGATGTCAGTCAATGCCAAGTTAAATCCACGCTCAGCCAGTTCTACAGCTATAGCAGCCCCAATACCTCGACGTGCACCGGTTACTATTGCCAAGGGGCGCTGCGGGTTCATTGGAAAACTTCCTTGCGCAAATGGTTTCCAACACGCAAACCTTGTGCGGCAATGGTCAAAGCCGGGTTGACTGCCGCTGACGACGGGAAAAATCCAGCATCAACGACATATAAATTGTCGTGATCCCAAGCCTTGCAATTTGTGTCCAATGCAGAAGTTGCAGGGTCGTTGCCAAACCGTACGGTGCCACATTGGTGTGAAACTACATCAGTACCAAACGATTGGGCTAATACGATGGGATACCCTGTAGCACGTAGAATTTCTTTGCACTTAGCTACCCAACGACCATGGGCCTTTAGATTGCTGCGATGCCAATTGAGGTTGATGGCACCATCAGATCGGACAGTAACCCGACTATCAGGATGGGGTAGGTCTTCACTTTGAGCGTACCAATCTACACTGCGTGATGCCAGTGCCGTGCGAATAAGTTTTGGCACTGATCGCAGCGGCCCGCGCAACATAGGTTCACGGATTTTCCCTAGCAATTGGAGGCTACCTAGCGGTGTTGTAATCCCATCGCCACCAAAATAGTAATCGTGCACGGCCAAAGTTTTGGGGAATTGTGTGTCGTTAATTTTAAATGGATGGATGGCCATTAGCGCGCTGGTGTTGTGGGTCATGTAGTTGCGCCCCACAACATCAGAGCTGTTGGCTAATCCTCTTGAGTTACTTGTATTAGCCGATCGCAACAACAGAGCAGCTGAATTAACCGCACCGGCACTTAAAACGAATGTATCTGCCGTAATTCTTTGATTTATGCCATTAATCAGAACATCGACAGAAACGATTTTTCTTCCAGCAGGATCCGTCTGCAATTTTCGAACATATGCATTTGAAACCAGCTCGATATTCGAATGCTTCAAGGCGGGCTGAATTAATATAGTCTCAGCGTCGCCTTTAGCATCAATTTTGCATGGGAATGCATCACAATTTGCACATCGTTGGCATCGTCCTTTTGGGCCGTAATCCACTGCACTCGGCATAGAAAATGGTGTTAAACCCTGCGCACGCAATCGCTTTGCGATTTGGTCAATCATAGGCTCGTGAGGAATTGGCCCATGGGAATAAGGGGTGCTGCGTGGTGGATCTGTAGGGTCTACCCCAGCTTGTCCACGTACTCCAAACAAAGACTCTGCTTGGCAATACCAAGGCTCAAGATCACCGTATTTGATAGGCCATGCAGGTGAAACACCCTCCTCATGCGTAAGCGAATCAAAGTCTTTTTCACGAAAACGAAACATCGCTGTACCGTAAAACTTGGTATTGCCGCCTACGAAGTAAAACATACCAGGATTAAAGGGCCGTTCATTGGCCCACCAAGTCTCATTTGCATGGTAACGACGGTCGCAAAATACAGCCTCTGGCTGCCAATTTTGCGCCTCTCTGGGCATTACAGGACCACGCTCTAAAACCAATACCCGCGCATTACTACCAGCGAGTTGCAGCGCTACTGAGCCACCGCCTACGCCAGAACCAATGATGACCACATCGTATGCTTGGTGTTTCATGGTAATCATGCGATTAGCTTCTCAGTTTCTGCATCAAAGCACACTAATTTGGATAAATCCAGCAAAAATCTTGCATCCGCTCCAACCGTAACTCTTGCCTCAGGCTCTAGTCTTGCAGTAAATTCATACCCACCCAAATCCATGACGATCAAGGTGTCAGCCCCTGTGGGTTCAATGACCTCAACGCGAGCGGTCACTGCGCGTTGCATGCTTGTTATCGCGACATCATCACGCGCTAGGCTAATGGCTTCAGCTCGGATGCCAACAATTACTTCTTTACCTAGGTACGCAGCCAAGCCTGCGGGCTTGCTGGGTAGTTCAATGGCGACTTTAGTGCGGTAGTCGTTTTGCAGTTCAATTACAAATACACCTGCTTGTTCTACCACCCGTCCTTTGACAAGGTTCATTCTGGGTGAACCCATGAAACTGGCTACAAAAGTATTGGCAGGGCGGTTATACACCTCGCTAGGCGCGCCAAGTTGTTGTACCACGCCACCCTTCATCACGGCAATACGTGTTGCTAGAGTCATAGCCTCAATTTGATCGTGGGTTACATAGACGATGGTGGATTTGAGCCGCTGGTGTAGTTTCTTGATTTCAGTACGCATATCTAAACGCAATTGCGCGTCAAGATTAGACAGCGGTTCATCAAATAAGTACAGCTTAGGTTCGCGCGCTAAAGCACGGCCAATGGCGACCCGCTGGCGTTGACCGCCAGACAGCTGCTTAGGTTTGCGGTCCATCAGGTGCTCAATTTGCAACAGCTTCGCTACACTTTGAACGCGCTCAGTGCGAATCTCTTTAGCCACCTTGCGCATCTGCAATGGAAACTCAATATTCTTAGCCACTGTCATATTGGGGTAGAGCGCGTAAGACTGAAAGACCATAGAGATATTTCGCTCTGCAGGTGCCACATCTGTGATGTCTTGGCCATCAAGGCGCAACATACCTCCACTGGGTTCTTCCAAACCCGCAATGATGTTCATCAGAGTGCTTTTACCGCAGCCGCTGGGGCCGACCAAAACTAAAAATTCACCATCAGACAAGGTAATAGAAACATCATGAAGGATTTGTACCGCACCAAAACTTTTTTTAATACTAATTAGATCAAGCGAAGACATGCTATTACCCTTTGACTGAGCCGGCCATCAGACCGCGCACAAAATATTTACCAGAAACCATATAGACCACCAATGTCGGCAAGGCCGCAATAAATGCTCCTGCAAAATGCACGTTGTATTCCTTAACTCCCGTAGAACTGCTTACTAAATTGTTCAGTGCTACCGTAAGGGGGAACGATGTGTAATCGCTGAAAGAAGCCCCAAACAAAAACTCATTCCAGATATTGGTGAACTGCCAAATGACGGTGACCACGATAATGGGGGCGCTGTTAGGCAACAGAATGCGAAATAGCACACCAAAAAAACCTGCGCCGTCCATGCGCGCAGAACGCACCAATTCATTGGGAAACGCAGCATAGTAGTTTCTAAAAAACAGTGTGGTAAATCCAATACCGTAGACAACGTTCACGAAGACGAGTCCTTTTACAGTCCCAGCTAGTCCTAAAAAACCCAATGTTTTAGCCATGGGTATCAGAACAATTTGAAATGGTATAAAAACAGAAAAAAGCATGGCTGCAAAAATCAAACTTGCACCACGCATATTGAACTGGGTCAAGATATAGCCATTGAATGCACCAATCAAAGTTGAGATAATGACTGCCGGCACCACCAGTAGGAACGAATTGATAAAGTAAGGTTTCAGCCCTGTGGGCTGTACCCCAATCTGCGCTGTACTCCAAGCAGTCAGCCAAGGCTCAAACGTCCATGCTATTGGCATCGCCATTAAATCGCCGCTGCGTATTTCGCCTAAGGGCTTGAGGGAGTTCACCAGCATGACATAGACTGGCAAAATGAAAAGAACAGCCGCAGCGACGAGAATCGCATACAACACAAATCGTCCTAAATGCATTGTCCAGCGATTGCTCTTTGAACTGCCTAGCAGTACAGAGGGAGTGTTAGCCATTTTTAACTTTCCGCATTTCGCTGTATAAATAAGGCAGCACCACGACACCAATTGCCACCAGCATCAGTACCGAACTGGCAGCACCTATCGCCATCTCGTTGCGCGTGAATGTGTACTGATACATGAACACCGAAGGCAACCAAGTGGAGCGGCCCGGGCCTCCGTTTGTAAGCGCAATTACCAAGTCGTAGGATTTAATAGCCATGTGTGCCAGTATTACAAACGATGATACAAATACTGGGCCAAGTTGCGGAATGATGATGTGTAAATAGATCTGCCATGTCTTTGCGCCGTCTAGCCTTGCAGCATTGATTTGCTCTGAGTCCACACCACGTAAACCGGCTAGAAACATTGCCATTACGAAGCCGGCGGTCTGCCAGACAGCGGCGATGACCACGCAATAAATGGCCATTTCAGAGCTTTTAATCCACCCAAAAGTGAAATTGTCCCAGCCTAAGCCTTGTATGGTGTGCTCTAAACCCACACCCGGATCTAACAGCCACTTCCAAGCAGTCCCCGTGACGATAAAAGACAAAGCCATCGGGTATAAAAAGATAGATCGGAACGCACTTTCAGCCCGAACTTTTTGATCTATCAAAATTGCCAGTGCCAAGCCAATAGCCATAGCAAAAACAATATATAAACTGGCAAAAACCCACAAATTCGACAATGAAACTGCCCAGTTTTCCAAGCCGATCAAGCGGCTGTAATTTGCGCTACCAGCCCACTCATAAGAAGGCATCATCGTAGAACTGGTGAACGACAAATACACAGTGAACATGATGTATCCATACACACATAACAGTACCAAAATAGTACTGGGACTGAGCAATAGCTTGGGCAAGAGTCCGGCACGCATAACTCAATTCCTTTTCATATTTATTGCAGGGAGAACGTTTACTGCAGCACCTCAGACAGTAAACAACACCGTTCGCTAGGCAGCGTTGTTTAGTTCTTGCGTTAGCTACTAGCTACTAGCTATTAGCTATTAGCTATTAGCTCTTAGCAGCCGCGGCTAGCTCTGTTGCAGCCTTCTTAGCATCTATTTGACCGTTGAAGTTACGTGTAATGACGTCATAGAACGCGTTTTTGATGGATGCCGGAACGGTATGACCTTGCGCCATCGAGCCCACTAAAGTATTTTTCTTGTCTGCTTCAGCTAAGTCTTTGATGGCCTTTTTGCCGCAATCGTCAAAAGCTGTATCAGCTACATCAGAGCGTGCTGGTGCCGAGCCTTTAACGACGTTAAAGGCAGATTGGAATCCTGGGTTTAAAATTGCCGAGGCTAATTTTGTTTGTGCCGCCATCTTGTCAGCGCCAACTTTGAAGATTGCAAATTGATCTGCGTTAAACGACACAATGCCTTGTGAACCGGGGACTCTGAAGCAAAGGAAATCTTTACCAGGAGATTTTTTGGCCGCTATGAACTCACCCTTAGCCCAATCGCCCATGATTTGGAAGGCTGCTTTGCCGCTGATAACCATGCCTGCAGCAACATTCCAGTCGCGCCCAGAAAAATCTTTGTCTGCATACTGTCGAAGTTGCGCCATGCGCTCAAACGATTTCACCATGGTTGGTGAGTTAAGTGATGCTGGGTCCAAATCAATAAAGGCTTTTTTGTAAAACTCTAAACCACCGGTGGACAACACTACACCGTCGAACATAGTGGCCTCTTGCCATGGTTGACCGCCTTGTGCCAGACCAATGAAGCCCGCTTTTTTAACCTTGTCCAACGCAGAAATGAACTCTTCCCAAGTTTTGGGTTCCGTTTTAACCCCAGACTTGTCGAGTACATCTTTATTGGCCCATACCCAGTTGGTTGAGTGAACGTTTACAGGCGCAGCAACCCATTTACCATTGTATTTAGAGAATCTTTGCAATGCTGAAGGCACTGTTTTTTCCCAGCCTTCTTTTGCAGCCAGTTCACTCAAATCGGCTAGTACGCCTTGCTTTGCCCAGTCCTGAATATCAAACCCAAGCATTTGTACTGCAGTTGGTGGATTGCCAGAAGTTACGCGGGCGCGTACTGCTGTCATGGCCTGTTCACCACCGCCACCCGCTACCGGCATATCATTCCATTTGACGCCCTCTTTTTCTAAGTTACCCTTAAGAACACCTAAAGCGGCGGCTTCGCCACCAGAAGTCCACCAGTGCAACACCTCTACGGCTTGTTGCGCCATTGCTGGAGCGCTAACTACGGCCGCTATCGCTAAACTTATAATTTTCTTTTTCATAAAATATCTCCGATTTAGTAAATAAACAGGGCATCGACTTCGTTAGCCCCAGTGGTATGCCACACGAATATGGCGTGAACATTCAAACTGCTACCAGTTCAAATGAATTACTTTTGCGCTGCGCGCGGGATGTACCAGTCGGTACGTGACCCTAGGTGCATATGCAATGTTTTGGTTTCTGTGTAATCCTCGGTTGCAAAGCGACCCAGCTCGCGGCCAATACCGCTCTCGCGGTAGCCCCCAAATGGCAACTCTGCGTGGCCCTCCAGAAAAGTGTTGATCCAAATAGTGCCCGCCTTAATGCGACGTGCTGCCGTCATGCAAGTATTAAAGTCTTGACTCCAAACTGCAGCAGACAAGCCATACAAAGTACTGTTAGCCAGATCGATAGCCTCATCCAGAGTTTTAAAAGTCAGTACGGCCAATACAGGGCCAAATACTTCTTCGCGCGCAATGGCCATGTCTCGGGTTACACCAGTCACCACGGTGGGTTCTATGTACATGCCAATGCCTGCGATACGTGCACCCCCAAGCTCTACTCTGGCTCCCTGCTCTTGAGCGCAGCGAATGTGGGCAAGGATAGTTTCTAGTTGTCTTTCAGTGGTGATAGCGCCTACTTGAATGCCTGCAAGCAATGGATCGCCTACTTTGACCAACCTTGACCGAGCAATAACCTCTGCTACAAATCTTGGCGCGATGGACTCTTGCACCAAGATGCGACTGCCACTGTTGCAACATTGGCCCGCATTGAAGTAGATTCCGTAGACGGCAGCATCCACTGCAGCGTCCCAATCGCAATCTGCAAAGATAATTTGCGGATTTTTTCCGCCCAGTTCCATAGATACTTTTTTCAAGGTGGCGGCTGATTTAGCAACTGCCGCTTTGCCGATAGCGGTAGAGCCTGTGAACGACAACATGTCAACATCTGCATGTGTCACCATGACTTCACCAACGATGTTTCCTTGGCCTACCAGTATATTGACTACCCCTGCAGGCACGCCTGCATCGATCAGGATTTGGCCCAGCATGACGGTGGAGCCTGAAGTAACTTCTGCTGGCTTAACTACGGCCGTACAACCTGCCGCCAAGGCAAAGGGTAATTTTTGGCTGACGATGAGAAAAGGGAAATTCCATGGAGTGATCACGCTGACCACGCCAATAGGATCGCGCAATACAACGCCTAAAGTATTTTCACCCAAGGTGTTGTAGCTATCGCCATGCAGATTACGCGCTAACGTCGCAGCGTAGTGCCAAAGGTCTGCGGCTCCTTCCACTTCGGCCAACGATTGGGCTAGTGGCTTGCCATTTTCTAAAGTCTCAATTTGCGCAATAGTGTGCTTACGTTCAAGAATGAGATCTGCCACTTTGCGCAAAATTCTGGCACGATCAGCGCCTTTCATGCGAGGCCAAGGGCCGTGGTCAAACGCCTTACGTGCAGCAGCGATTGCCAACTTGGTGTCTGCTGCACTCGCTTGTGCATAGACTGCTACCAATTGATCGTGTGCTGGTGATTTGCGTTGCAGTTTACTTCCATCAATAGCATCTACCCATACACCATCAATCAGTAATTTTCCTTCGAATGGTGGACTGCTAGATAAGTCTGCTGCGGTAAGAGGTAGTGTGCTCATAGTGATCTTAATTAAATTTAAGTTGCGACTGTTGCTTAACGGCCAAGATAATGAGGTTTACGTTTTTCACGAAAACTGTTGATGCCTTCTGCGGCATCTTGGGTGGTAGCAGCCAATGCCCCTGCCATAGCTTCCAAAGTTGCCGCTGCGTCTTCGCCTGAAGACGCATTGATTAACTGCTTGGTAAGCTGCATGGAAACAGGGGCTTTGCTGGCCATCTCTTGCGCTAGTTCGTACGCTCTGCCCAGCAGGTTGCTCGAATCGACTACCTCGTGTACCAAGCCAGTTCTGAGAGCATCACCCGCATGGAGTCTTTGTCCGCTTAAAGCCAAGTATTTTGCATGGCTTGCTCCAACCAAACGCACTAATCTTTGGGTGCCCGACCATCCTGGACAGGTTGCAATAGATGCCTCTGGCAATGCAAACTGTGCGCCATCAGACGCTATGCGCACGTCGCCCACAATTGCCAGCTCAAGACCGCCTCCAAATGCATGACCATTGATAGCGCTAATCACTGGCTGGCGCAGCCGTGCCCATTGGTCAAATACTTGGTGACCACGGCGCACCCAGTTACGCCACATGTCCAGCGGCTCTAGCGAAGCCCACTCGTTGATGTCAGCACCTACACAAAATGCTTTGTTGCCCGATCCCGTCAAGATGATGACTCGCACCACGGCATCTGCCTCCAGTTCACGGGCGCAGTTCTCTAGCTGGTTCAGCATCGCAGATGTCAAGCTATTGAGCTTGGCTGGCCGGTTCAATGTCACTGTTGCAATCTCGCCATCACAGACCAGTTCAATGAATTTTTCAACCATGATGGGCCTTATGAGGTTTAAGTGTTAGCCCAAAAGGTATGTCACGGTACAGTGCTGCGTCCATGAGGCACAGATTGGGACTGACACGCAGTGACATATCTGCTTGGTCAAGCACATCACGCTGCAAATCTATGCCTGGCGCAATTTCACGGATTACCAGTGCGTCATGTTCAAGGTCGATCACACAACGCTCAGTCACATACGTCACTCTTTGGCCGCGCTGTCTACCGATCACGCCACTGAAGGTAATGTGCCCAGAAGTTTTAACAAACTTTCGCGTTTTTCCCTCTTTGATAATGGTCAGCTTGCCATCGCCCACTTGGAGCTCGGCGCCTGCTGTAAAGAAACCCGAAAATACGATGTGACGCGCATGGGCTGATATGTCTACAAATCCGCCGCAGCCAGCAGTGAGGTAAGGTTTAGCCTCTAGCTTGGACACATTGACACTGCCGTTTTCATCGACTTGCAAGAACGACAGCAAGGTGGTGTCAAACCCAGCGCCTTGAAAATAGGTAAACTGATATGGCGAAGCCATGATGGCATCCGCATTTGATGCACAGCCAAATGCAAACCCTAGCAACGGCATACCGCCTACGGCACCTTGCTCGATTGTCCAAGTAACTTGTCCGTGCAAACCTTCTTCTAAAAGGATGCGCGGCACGTTGGCCGATATGCCGAACCCCAGGTTTACTGCCGAGCCTTGGGCCAATTCCATAGCGGCTCTTCGTGCAATGACCTTCTCGGGTCCAAAAGCTTGCATTTCAAATGATTGCAATGGCTGCGCAATCTCGCCACTGATCGCAGGGTCGTAGGGGGTTTGGGTGGTTTGCCACTGGTCTGGGTCCACCACAATGAAATCCACCAAGTTGCACGGTATGCGCACATCGTGCGGGCGCAGGCTGCCCGCTTTCACCAAGCGCTTAACCTGCGCTATGACAATGCCGCCGTTGTTGCGCGCAGCAAGCGCTTGGTCTAACCCACCCAACAACGCACCTTCGTGTTCGTAGGTTAAATTACCGTTTTCGTCAGCTGTGGTGGCCCGAATGATGGCGACATGGGGTGCAATTGCGGGGAAATACAGCCACTCCTGGCCATCAAAATTTTCTTTACGCACAACGGGTTTGGCCGCTGCCGCTGCATTCATCGCGCAACCTTGAAAGGCGGGATCGACAAAGGTACCTAAGCCGATTTTGGTCAATACCCCCGGCCGTTTTGCAGCGGCATCGCGGTGCATGTCAAACAGTATGCCGCTGGGGATGTTGTAAGCTTCTATTTGATTGTCTACCACCATACGCCATATGGCGGGCATGGGCATGGATGACGGCCCACTAGGGTAGGAGCCTGCCAGCACACGGCTGAGTAGACCGGGCTTGGCAATATGGTCAATGCCCTTGATGCCATACATGTCACCTGCAGCGATGGGGTTGAGCGAAGTGAGATTGCTAGGCGCACCCTCTGCATCAAAGCGCTCGCCCAAGGCTTGTAGCACCTTGTCTGGACAGCCCAAGCCACTACTCGAGCTAATGCTGACGACATCGTTATTTTTGATTAACTGAGCAGCTTGGGCTGCTGTAATGACCTTGTTTTTCACCCTGAGCTCCGTTTATATCGAGATAGATGCTATTGATTGGGCCTGGCCTGTACGGCATGCTTGAACTACTGCCAACGCAGCGGCAAGAGACTTGACACCGTCCAGTGCCGTGGCCGCAGGCGTTTGCTGGCCTTGCATAGCTGCGCAAAACATGGCTACACCGCGCTCATAGAGGTTTTTGTGCTCCACTTCTATCTTTTGCTCTCCGTCTGCGTTACGCAACACAATCTCTCCCACGGCTTGTTGTGTCATCACGTTGCGGCCAATGATGGTCCCGCCATCACCGTGGTATTCGATACCTGTCTGGGCATGCTTGACAGTGAACGCATCGTGCAATTGCGCCAGCACGCCGTTGTCAAACCTGAGTACCGCCATCACGCCGTCTTCTAGCCCTGCTTTCGCTAGCGAGGCCGACTGCGACATAGCTACCGCCTCTACCGGTTCTGCACCCAACGTAAAGCGCAAGGTGTCAACATCGTGCACGGTAATGTCTAAAATCACGCCGCCGCCAGCCTGCGGCTTGTCCAGCCGCCAGCCTTGCAAATGCGCTGGCAAGTACACCGCATGAAAGACGCGGGCAAATAACGGCTTGCCGATAGCACCGCTTTGTATTAACGATTGAATTTTTCTATGGGTTGCGGCATTGCGTAAATGGTGATTGGTGGCCATGATGACACCCGCTGCACGGCATGCGCGAACCATGTCTATGGCATGTTCAGTGTTGAGCGCCAAAGGCTTTTCACACAACACATGCTTGCCAGCGGCTGCTGCTGCCAACACTTGGTCGTAATGCAACTCATTGGTCGTGCTGACGTACACTGCATTGACTGCGTGGTCTGCCAGCAGGGCTGCTAGATCGCTGTATGCATTAGGAATCGCATTTTCTTGGGCAAAAACGGCCGCACGCGACTGGCTACTGCTGTGTACGGCTACTACCTCATGCCCGGTCTGCGCGCGAATAGCAGCGACCATATGCTCCCGCGCTATGGTGCTAGCGCCGATAAGACCCCATCCGACAGATTTTTGTGTGCTCATTTGCGTCTTTTCGATTAGACTAATTGGAACGATGCAATGGATTATTGGAACGTTCCAACTTTTAGTCAATTGCTTTTTAAAAAACTAGGGAAAACACCTAAACGCTATGAATGACAACCCATCTCCCTCACGCGCAATTACGATCGTGCAAGTTGCTGCAGAGGCCAACGTATCCAAATCCACCGTTTCTTTGGTTCTCAAAGGTAGCCTCTTGATCAAGGGAGACACTGCCGAGCGGGTTCGCGCTGCCGCCATCAAGCTGGGCTATGTTTACAACCGTCGTGCGGGTGAGCTAAGGGGCAATGCATCGAACGCCATAGGGGTCATCATCAATGACTTGATGAATCCATTTTTCGCAGAAATTCTGGTGGGTATTGAACGCAAGCTAGTCGAGGCAGGCTATGTGGTTTTGATGGCGCACACCAATGAAAGTGTAGAAATCCAAACGAAAGTTTTGATGTCTATGCGTGAGCAAAATGCAGCCGGAATCCTGTTATGCCCCGCACTCAACACACCACGTACATTGCTAAAAGCCATCGAGTCTTGGGGCATTCCACTGGCTGTGTTTGTGCGTAACTTAGGGCCAGGAGATTACGACTTTGCAGGCTCGGATAATGAACTCGGCGTGTCTTTAGCCACCACACATTTACTCAACGCTGGGCACACCAAAATTGCTTTTTTAGGCGGCCTAAAAGGTGTGGTGCAAACCCAGAGGCTAGCAGGCTTCAAGGCTGCTTTAGCTAAAAAGTCTATGGCTTTTGATGCTGATTGGGTGCTACCCGCCAAACCCAATCGGCAGGGCGGCTACGACACTATGAGTGCACTGCTGAGCCAAAAAACAGACGTTACTGCGGCTGTGTGTTACAACGATATCGTCGCATTTGGTGCTCTGTCCGCATTAGGTGAGCGTGGCCTTCGTGCGGGATCAGACTTTGCATTGATTGGGTTTGACAATGTACTGGACTCAGCCCATTCCAATCCACCGCTGAGCACAGTGGATATTCGACCCAGCGAGCTGGGAGAGCAATGTGCACAAGTTTTATTGCACCGGATCCGAAATCCCGGCGCAGACCGTCAACTCTATTTGGCTACACCAAGCTTGTTATTGCGGCAAACGGCTTAAATAAGCTAAGCGCGGCCGGTAAATAGGATTCGAACCACACCTGATCGAAAACACAACATTTCTGCGCCTGTACCCCAGTCTGTAACCTAACTTTTACAAAAAAACCGAGATCCAATGCCGATGCGGGTGACAGAGGATTTTTCGAAGTGGCCCCAGGCCACCATTTCTTTTTCTCAGACGATCCCATGACAGCCCAGCAAGTCCTTTTCGCTCCAAGGATTTAGCCTGTAAAAGCTGCTCAAGCGGACCCGTTTGATTCCACAGCCTCCTAAATTTATCCCTAACTTGCACGTTTGCAACCGGGGTACTGCTGTGAGTACGGTTTTTGCTCTGTTCTATATTAGGCTTAATAAGTCAACCCACTTCGCTGGAGATTGTCTGCCCGTTTCATATGCAAAAACCCAGTCTTTTTGTCTATTTTTGCATATGATTTGGGCACGTCTCGGAGTGCCTTTGGCCATACCAGCCATCCGGCGCTTATTCGCATGTGGGATAAGCGCCAGCGTGGTTATCGGGCGATGGGGTATCGTATTGGATCGACTGTTGTCGACCCCGCAATTGAGTCCGAAATAGAGCTACATTTTTCGGACAAATGAGCCGCACTCCAAGGAAAGTGTTCTCCGCTTTACTCGAGAGACACTGATTAAATAATGCGTCTAAAGTAATGCATGGATATAATAAAGAGACGAAATTCAATCTTAACCTTGAATTTGTTTGGCATATGTGCTATTTTGCAAATATGGATACAACTCCACGATACGCTTTAATCAAAAATCTTCAGATCAGTTTGCCGCGCGGGATGCCGTTCGACCTGGCCGCTTTGGAGCGTATAGAAGTGTCTGCCCAACTGGCGGCGCACTACGTTGAAAGCGGCTGGCTAGACCGATTGGGTCAAGGCATCTATGCGTTTGCCGGTGACACCTTGACAGCGCACGGTGCTGTCAAGTTGCTGCAAACACGCGTCACGGGTTTGCATGTGGGCGGCAAAAGCGCCCTCGCGCTGCAGGGCGTACGCCACAACCTCGCGAGACAGGAAACACTGGTGCTGTGGGGTGATGCACGCTTCACGCTGCCAGAGTGGTTTACATCGCGATTTCCATCGCGGTATGTGGCCGCTCAATTGTTCGGCACGCTAGAAGCAGGGCAGCTTGCTAAAAGTCTGACCACGCCGCCTGGCGTGAGCGATGGTTTGCGCGTCTCTGTCCCAGAGCGCGCCGTGCTTGAATTGCTGTACGACGTTGGTACACACCAAGGCTTAGAAGAGGCACGTAATCTATTCGATGGCGTGCGCAATCTGCGCAAAGATGTTTTAGGCGGGTTATTGCAATCTTGCACCAGCGTCAAAACCATCCGCCTGTTTTTGACCTGGGCACGCGAAACCAGCTTGGTCGACGTCGAGGCCTTGCGGCGCGACTACGTTTTGCCCGTCGGCAGCGAGAAACGATGGATCAGCCGCATGAAAGATGGCCAGCTACTGAGTCTGCAACCCTATGGATAAAACCTATGCCGATACCGTACGCTTGCTACTGAGCGTAGCGCCCGATGTATTTGCCAACAACATCTTCGCGATGAAAGGCGGTACGGCCATCAACCTGTTTGTGCAAGACATGCCGCGACTGTCAGTCGATATCGATGTGGTCTACACGCCGTGGCAAACGCCGCGCGAACAAGCCTTGAAAGCCATTAGCGATGAGCTTGACGCTATCGCAGCTCAACTGAGCCGATCAGGTCTCAGCACACGCAAGGTTCACTCCAAGGATCTAAGTGAAACCAAACTACTGATCGACAATGCCGACACACAGGTCAAGGTTGAAGTCAATGCGGTTTTTCGAGGCACGGTGCTCCCTGTCGAGCAGCATCCCTTGAGCCCGAAGACCGCCGATCTGTTCAGTGTAGCCCTAGAACTACCAATTCTGGCACCTGCAGAGTTGTACGGCAGCAAACTGGTCGCTGCAATGGATCGCCAGCATCCTCGTGATTTGTTCGACGTGTTGAAAATGTTCGAATCTGGCGGCTTGTCGGATGCAGCCGTGGAATGCTTCGTGACCTACCTGGCTGGACACAACCGACCTATCCACGAGGTGCTGTTCGGCAACGAAAAAGACATCACTCATGAGTACCATCAGCATTTCGTTGGTATGACCATGGAGTCGGTAGGTCTTGACGTGTTGCTGGAGACACGCACCCGTTTGCGCGAGGAGCTTGCGCAGCAGCTAACAGAAAAGCATAGGCAGTTCTTGATAGGTTTAGCCCGCGCACAGCCTGATTGGACATTGCTCCAGTGCCCCCATGCGTCGGAGCTACCCGCACTGCGCTGGAAATTGAATAACTTGCAAACCTTCAGCCAGCGTCGGCCTGCAGACTTTGAGCAGCAAGCATCAACGCTAGAGAGGTTGCTGGGTTAAGTTACGGTCAGCTGATCGAAGTCGCTCTTTAACTTGGCCAATTACCATCGTTTCGAAAGCGTGTTTTTCCGTGCAATGATGGATTCAGTCACTGGTTCAAACTGCTTGTGGTCTATGTTTCGAGTCCACTTCTCGCTGTAAAAACAACGACTGAAGGGTTGTACCCCAGCCTGTACCCCAACTTTTACAAAAAAGTTGAAACCTAGCGCTGGTGGGGCTTCCCAAGGATTTTGCGAAGTGGCCCCAGGCCACCAAATGCAAAAGGGCCGTCTTTCGACGGCCCTTTTTTATGCGCGTTTTAAAAGTGCTTAAAACTTATAGCCAACCGCGATACTAAAAGCATTTGGATTAAGTTTTATGTCTTGCTTTTGACCCGTAGAGAAAGTAGTTTTCGCGGTGATAAAAGTTTTGGTGTAGTGCGCGTTGACAAACCACTGTTCGTTGATGTTGAAAATAGCGCCCAGCTGAATCACTGGTGCAATTCTGGATTCAACAGACAGGGTGACTGGCGTACCACCCGGGTTTGTCAAAGCGGTCAGGGCTGCACTACCGGTTTCTTTATAAAATTTAACGTACGCTAAGCCACCACCCAAGTAGGGGCGAAACACTGCATTTGCATCAGCAAAACGGTACTGTCCTAGCAAGGTAATCGGCAAAGCCCGTACCTCGGCTATCTTGCCAAAGCCATCTGCACGGCCCGCGCCGGTAATATTGTGCTTAAAGCCCAAGCCTAGAGGCACGTTAAGCGCGATATTGTCGGTCACCATGTAGTTTGCAGCACCGCTTAGCGCCGTATCGCTGGAAACGTCGGCCTTGGTGTTGGGAAATGCTGGTGCGCTTAAGTCACCGCTGCTGACCTGAGGCGATAGTTTGGTAACTCCCACCTCCAAAGAAATGGTGCCAGCTTTTTGTGCTGAAGCGCCGCCTGCGGCAAGTGCCAAAGCAACCGCTAGGCTGATGTGTGTGATTTTCATATTAGTATTCCTTAGATTGTGTACGCTGGGGTTTGGGTATTACAGCAAACCTGCCTTGATCATTTCAGACAGCACGAACTTTGCCAGCAGCTCGTAGCCGTAAGGAGTAGGGTGAACGCCGTCGGCGTACTGGTAACGAGATACGTCGCCGGGAATGAGGGTGGTACTGTTGCAAAATAGCGAGCCTGTAGTGCCGCAGGCTTTATCGGTCACATTAGTCAAACCATAGGGCCCGGGGTTTGTGGCCTGGGTAGTACTCTCGGTATAAGCGTCTGCCAGCACTACACCCGGTACACCTGCCAAACCTTGTTTTAGCTGGTCGTTAAAAACCGTATTCAACTGGTTTGTAAAAGCTTGCCCCGCAGCGCCTGACGCTATGGAGTCAGGGGTTTTGCTGACGTTAGGCAGGTTCACTACCACCACGTTTTTAGCGCCCTTACCTACTACCAAAGCTTTGACGTATCCAGCCAGTTCAGCACCAGCAGTTCCCATGGCTAGCCCTGCAGCATTGCCGGCGGTGGCTTGCGCAGCGGCTGGCGTCTGGCCAGAGCCTATCAGTGCGGCCACAGTGGCTTGGAAAACAGCAGCTTGAATGAATAAATCGTTGCCACCAGCCAGCACCGTGACTAATTCTTTGCCAGTGTAAGCACCGCCTACTTTTGCTAGGTGGGCCAACATTTGTTCTTTAACAGGGACAGTCAGTTGACCTAAAACAGCGTTTTGACCACCTAACAATTTATTACCAGGGCCAGGCTGCAAAGTTACCCGTGAGCCGCCTTGTGCATAGCTAAAGCAATTGGCTATATTGGTTACTGGCACTGAAAAGCCTTGCGATGCTAAGCCATCTAAGCCTGTTTGGGCAGCACACGGTGCAGGCAAAGCATATGCTTTGGCGACCACAGCTGTCCAGTTCAGCGCGGTGTCGCTATTAACGGTGTACTGGCCGCCTTTTAGGGCCGCGACAGTACCTACTTTGTAAGAGCCCACATCACTCAAGCTATCGCCAAAATTCACAAAGCCGGTAAAGCTGGCTTTGGTGGTTTGGTCGCCTGCGCCGCCACCGCCACAACCCGCCAAGACTAAAGCTGCGCCCAAGGCGCTGAGTGCGTATTTCCATGTTTTCATCGAGGTATCTCCAAATAATATTAAAACTGCCAAACCAGATGTGGCTCAGAAAAGAACGGTCGTACTATTCTGTAAGGGAATGTTAAGCTAAACCCCACTGCCAACGCAGCGGGTAAATACTAGGCTGGGCTAGGGCTAGGGGTCTAAGTGCAGGGTAAAAAGCTTGAGACATTTAGCTATTAATTAAATAGCTGCTTGAGCAGGTTCTACGGCCTGCAAGGCAGATTACCCGTATAAAAATACCCTGAATTTAAATGCGATTTAAGTACAGTGATTTAGCTTGATTACATCTTTCATGGGGTGTCTTTAATCGTCCACTCCACCAGCTTGTCCAGCGCGCTGCGGGCGGCTGGGGCGTTGGGGTGGTTGATGATGGCGACGACGCAGTAGCGTTGGCCAGACAGGCCTGTGGCGTAGCCTGCTACGGCTACCACATCGCGCAGGGTGCCGGTTTTCAGCTGGGCGTTGCCTAGGGCGATGGATTCGGCGTTGCGGTCTTTCATGCGCTGCACGGTGCCGTCTACACCAGCCAAGCCTAGCGAGCTGGCAAACACGGCGGCCTGCGGGCTGGCGGCGGCGTGTTGCAGCAGCGCGGTAAGCGACGCGACGCTGGTGCGCTCTTTGCGCGACAGGCCTGAGCCATTCTCGATCAGCGGCGCGGCAACACCGGGCAGGGTTTTCTTCCACCAATTGGCCACAAAGCGTTGCGACGCCTCAAAACTGGCGCGCTTGCCTTGGGCCGACAGGGTTAAAAACACCTGCTGCGCCATGACGTTGTTAGAAAATTTGTTGATGTCGGCAATGATGTCAGCCAGCGGCAGCGATTCAGCGTTAAACAGCACTTTGGTGGTGCGCGGGCTGGCGTCTTCGCGCACGGTGCCCGTCAGTGTGCCGCCCGAGGCCAACCACATGGCCTGGATGACGCGGGCGGCGTAGGCGCGCGGCTCGCTGTAGGCCACAGGCCACACTTTTTCGCCGCAGGCGGCGCTGTAGCGGCCCGCAAAGCTGACTTTGGTGGGGGTGAAAAAGTCAGCTTTTAAATTGGCTTTCCAGTCGCCACAGTTGCCGTTGGCAAGGGGCAGCTCGGTGGGGATGTCTACGCCAGCAATGGGCGGCTCGTACTTGACCAGCACACGCTGGTTAGCCAGATCGGGGGTGAAGGTAAAGATCAGCGATTTAAAGTTGACCAGCAGGCCGTCGGGCGCGGCGTTGTAGGGGCGCAAAGGCTCGTCGTCAAAGTCGGCGGGGTTTTTGTCGGGCACATTAAAAATGCTGCGGTCCAAAATAATGTCGCCGCGAATCTCGCGGATGCCTTTGGCCTGCACTTTGGCAAACAGGGCCTGCAGGCGCTCTAGCACCAGCTTGGGGTCGCCGCTGCCCCGCACCACCAAGTTACCCTCCAGTATGTTGCCCGCTACGATGATGCCGTCAATGCCGATGCGGTTCTTCCAGGTGTAGTCAGCACCCAGCGTGTTCAGTGCGGTGTAGGTGGTGACTAGCTTCATCACCGAGGCGGGGTTTTGGCGGGCGTCTTCGCGGTGGGTTAAACGGTATGCCGCTGGACTGGTGGGCTGTGGCGCTGCGCTGGGGTCTGCAGCCGTGGCCGAATTCGTTGCGGAAGTTGCCACCAAGCTCACAGATTTTGCGCTGCCTGCCTCTGGTGCCTGCACGGCTTGTACCATCACGCTCATGGCGTCGCGCGGCACTCCAGCGCGGGCCAGTGCGGCTAGCACGTCGGCGGGCAAAGCCCCTGCGGCCTGACTGCCCAGCGCACACAGCAGCAGGCTGCTGGCCAGCACGCTATGGCGTATGGCCACAACTGGGGTCGTCAGGGTGCGAAGCGGATAAAAATGCATAGCCCGATTATCACTGCCAACTGGTGGCGTGCCAGGCTACTTTGCTGGTTGCGCCGCACTGTTTATATTGCGCATGAAATTCTAGTTTTCAAATTTAACGCTACGATCAACCCATGACCATCTGGACACAACCCATCAGCACCGACCTGCTTAACCGCCTGCACGACAAAACGGCCGTGGCGCACCTAGGCATTGAATTTACCGAAGTGGGCGACGATTTCATCACCGCCCGTATTGCGGTGAATGAGCACACCCGCCAGCCATTTGGCCTGCTGCACGGCGGTGTTAGCGTGGTGCTGGCCGAAACCTTGGGCTCGTGTGGCGCTAACTATTGCTGCCCGCCCGGTTACCGCGCCGTGGGCTTGGACATCAACGCCAACCACCTGCGCGGCGCCACCAGCGGCTACGTCACGGGCACTACACGGCCTGTGCACATTGGGCGCACGACACAGGTATGGCAGATTGACCTGTTCAACGATGCCGGGCAAATGACTTGCGCTAGCCGCATCACTATGGCGGTGCTGGCTATCAAGAGCTAGACGCTATTAATTAAATAGCTGCTTGAGCAGGTTTTACTTGGGTTACAGGCCTAAAAGCATACAAATTGATGCCCGCAGCGACTGTTTTACTATCTGCGTACCGTCCGATAGCTGCAATTGTCTTTAGTGCAGTGGGCATACAAACTTAGCGCATGGTCGGCAATGGCAAAGCCTTTGGTTTTGGCTACTAAGTGCTGGCGCGCTTCAATCTCAGCGTCATAAAACTCTTCTACCCGGCCGCAGTCCAGGCACACCAAATGGTCGTGGTGCTGCCCTTCGTTCAGCTCGTACATTGCCTTGCCTTGCTCAAAATGGTTGCGGCTCAAAATACCGGCTTGCTCAAACTGGGTGAGCACGCGGTACACCGTAGCTAGGCCAATGTCGGTGCGCTCTTGTAACAGGATACGAAACACGTCCTCGGCTGTCATGTGCCGCTGCGCGCTGGTTTGAAAAATCTCCATAATCTTCAGGCGCGGCAAAGTGGCTTTAAGTCCGGTGCTTTTAAGTTCATCAATATTAGACATAGATCGCCTTCAATGGTCATCGTGCAGCGCACGCTACAATGGATTTATCATAACCTCCTACGCTGGGCGCAGCAGCCCGGCATGCTTGCCATGTCAGTGTTTTCTTCTCGATCGCCAATGACCCAGAATGTGTCGACAAGTGCGCTGCGGCGTGTACCGTGCAGCGCGTTGGCCACTGCCGTGCTGGGTGCGCTTAGTGCTTGCGGCAGCTTCAACAGCGCCAGCAACGGCTTGGCGACTGCCATCACCCCCTACAAAGTCGAGGTAGTGCAAGGCAACTTTGTGTCCAAAGAGCAAGTGGATGCCTTGCGCCCCGGTATGGCGCGTGCGCGGGTGCGTGACATTTTGGGCTCGCCCTTAGTCACTAGCGCCTTTCGCGAAGACCGCTGGGACTATGTTTTTACCATTCGCCGTCAGGGGATAGAGTCGCAAAGCCGCAAGCTGGCTGTGTACTTTAAAGGTGACGAGTTTGACAAAGCCGAAGGTGACGAGATGCCGTCGGAGGCCGACTTTGTGGCCACGCTAGACAATAAGCGCGCGCTGGGCAAAGTGCCTAATTTAGAAGCCAACGAAGCCCAGCTAGAAAAATCAAAAAGCAACGCTCCTAGCAGCCCACCTGACACTGCCAACACACTGCCTGCCGCCCCCACCAGCTACCCGCCGCTAGAGCCTGCGGCACGCTAAGCAGACCGCGCACCACACTATGCAACACGCCATTTGTATTGCCGGGGCCAGTGGCCGCATGGGCCGCATGCTGATCGAAGCCGTGCACCAAGCCGACGACTGCACCGTATCGGGCGCGCTGGATGTGCCGGGCAGCGCTGGCATTGGGCTAGATGCCAGTGGATTTTTAGGCCACGCCAGCGGCATCACCATCACGTCGAACACCGCCTTTGGGTTGAAAGGCAGCCAAGCGCTGATCGACTTTACCCGCCCCGAGGGCACCATGGCGCACCTAGCACTGTGCCGCGAGATGGGTGTCAACATGGTGATTGGCACCACGGGTTTTAGCGACGCGCAAAAGGCCGAGATTCAATCGGCCAGCCAAGACATAGCCATCATGCTAGCGCCCAATATGAGCGTGGGCGTTAACGTCACGCTCAAGCTGCTGGAAATGGCCGCCAAAGCCATGAGCGAGGGTTACGACATTGAAGTGATCGAGGCGCACCACCGCCACAAGGTAGACGCCCCCAGCGGCACCGCGCTCAAAATGGGCGAGGTGATGGCCCACGCCATGGGCCGCGATTTAAAGCAATGCGCCGTCTACACCCGCCAGGGCCACACCGGCGAGCGTGACCCGTCTAGCATTGGCTTTGCCACCATTCGCGGTGGCGACATTGTGGGCGACCACACCGTGCTGTTTGCAGGTATTGGCGAGCGCATTGAAATTACCCACAAATCGTCCAGCCGCAGCACCTACGCGCAGGGCGCGTTGCGTGCCGTGCGCTTTGTAGCGGGGCGCAAGAGCGGGTTGTTTGACATGTTTGACGTGCTCAATCTACGCTAATGTTCTGCGCTAATTTATTGGCTTAATTTTTACCACTATTTCACACCATGAGTGCATTCCAATTTATCTCGCAAGGCGACGCTATCAGTAAATTTGTTGCGCTGCTGCTGCTGGCTATGTCGGTGGCCAGCTGGGTGGTGATTGTGTGGAAAGCCTGGATGATCAAACGTGCCGTGCCCGATGTGGCGCGCAGCATTGCCGCGTTTTGGCAAGCGCCTGATTTAGCGCAAGCGCAAGCCACGGTAGCCAGCCTAGACCGCGAAGGCTTGGTGCTACCGCTCATAGAAGCCAGCCATGCGCGCGCCGCCGGCACGCTGGCCACTGTAGGCGACAAAGCCCAGCAGCTCACCCGCGTGCTGCGCGATGCCTTGCACGCTGTGCTGCTGAAGTTGCAATTTGGCCAAGTGCTGCTGGCCACCGTCGGCTCCACCGCGCCGTTCGTGGGGCTGCTGGGTACAGTGTGGGGCATCTACCATGCGCTTATTGGCATCAGCGGCGCAGGCCAATTGACCATTGACAAAGTAGCTGGCCCCGTAGGCGAGGCGCTGATTATGACGGCCGCAGGCTTGGCCGTGGCCATCCCTGCCGTGCTAGCGTACAACCTGTTTGGTCGCTATGTAGGCCGTATCGAAGCTGACCTAGAAGGCTTTGCACGAGACCTGCGTGAACTGATCGCGCACCACGCCCCCAAGTCCTCCGTATCGGAATAAAAGATGTCATTTGGCCGCCTAGAACGCACAAAAAGCGCCCAGCCCATGAGCGAGATCAACGTCACGCCGCTGGTGGATGTGATGATGGTGCTGCTGGTGATTTTTATCATCACCGCACCACTATTGGCCAGCAGCATCAAGCTAGATTTGCCCAAGACCGAAGCCGCCAAACCCAACGACGCCCCCAAGTTTGTTACCGTAGTGGTCGACAAAGCCGCGCAAGTTTTTTTAAACGACAAACCCATTGAACTGCCCGCGCTGGCTGAATCATTGCAGCAGTCCGCCAAAGCCAACCCCGACACCGAAGTGCAACTGCGCGCCGATGCTACTGTGCCCTATGGCAAAGTGGTCGAGGTGATGGGCATTGCACAAAAAGCAGGCTTAAATCGTATAGGTTTTGTCGCTGACAAGCCTGCCACTGGAACACCCAGCACCCCCTGAATAAATTGGGCTTCGCGCCGAAGCCCAGGCCCCAACCCTCATTAGCAAAGATATACAATACTGTGGTGTATATCAATGGAGTATTCAAATGCAAGTAGCTAAGTGGGGCAACAGTTTGGGTGTTCGCCTGCCCATGGCACTAGTGCAAAAGCTGGGCATCTCCGAGGGCGACGAGTTGGTGGTGCTGCCCGCTGCGCGCCGCGCAGGAGCGCCTGTGGTGCAGATCAGCCGCCAGCCTAGCAAACTAGAGCGCTTGCACGCCATGCGCCGCTACCGCGCTGCTATGCCTGCCGGTTTTAAATTTGACCGTGAAGAAGCCAACGCGCGCTGATGAAAATATTTCTTGACACCAATGTGCTGATTTATTGGCTTGACCTAAGCCCGCGCGCGGATGTGGTTGAACAGCTGTTAGCGCAAGATGCCGTCATTAGCGTGCAAGTACTCAACGAGTTTGCCAACGTGCTGCGCAAAAAGCGCAACATGCCCTTTGCAGCCATTAATGAACTGGTAGAGACTTTATTGCAAACCTGCGATGTGGGTGACCTGACCGTGCGTGTGCACCAAGGCGCGCTAGAGCTGGCGGCGCGCTATAAACTCAGCATTTACGATGCTAATATTTTGGCTGCTGCTGCAGAAATGGGTTGCGCTACCGTGTATTCAGAAGACATGCAACACGGCATGAGCATCAAGCACCCTAAATCAATTGGCAGTGGCTCACTGTCTATTAAAAACCCGTTTATTTAATTTTTCAGTTTTAGTTTTTAAGCTAAATCTATTTCCGATGTCGATAGCGCGGCCTGCGCTGCAATCACCGGACTTGCAACTGATGCAATCTTGAGATTGATTTTGGCAGCCTGTGCTTGATCCGAGCCGGTGGCTGGTCCGACCATGATGATCTCTACTAGGAGCGTAGAGACTATATTCTTTGCTAGTTTGTTTGGAATAAAAATCAAGCGTAGTCCGCACGGCTAAAATTTATGTTTTGGTGTACGACTGTGTCTGGCTATGAGTGGTGCCAAACCGTCTTTAAAAATAGCTGTCAAGTGGTGTCTGTGCGGCACAGCAATGTAGTTGCAGGTAGCCACTTTGGCCTCTCGTGGCTGTGTAAAGGTAATTCGTTTGAATCTGACACACTTGACACTTTACACCGCACGCAACGTAAGTTGCAATACGTTACAGATAATATTTTCTGCAAAACCCTCTGGAGCAATTAAGGTGAGTAAGTTGAAAATTATTTTTAATGTGGTGTTGGTACTTGCATTGACAGCGTGTGGCGGTGGTGGAAGCGATGTTGACCCAACTTCGTTGGCAGTGTCTGGCGGTGGTTCAGTTACAGCGCCTGTAAGCCCACCCACCGAAACAACCACTTCATCCACTACTAGCGGCTACACTAAAGCAACGCTTAACGGCGTTTATAGCCGCTGTCCAATAAAACAAGTTCTCGCCGCTACAAGTGATGCATGGTGGACCTGCATTGCAGGATTGGAGTTTGTTGGTTTGACCGCATTTGGTGGTAAAGCTTGCTCATTGATTGTGCGCAGCGACGGTGCGTTTGAATACACCAGCAATGGCGTTAAAAGAACAACACCGACAGCTAGTAACAATCTTGCAACGGCAGCGAGTACATACCAGCACGCAATCATTGGTACCGCTGGATATCACAACTTTCGTGCGTCATCAAACTTTGTTAACCAAGCGCTTATACAGTCAGGCATAAGCGTGCTGGCAGTAGAGGTTGTATTGAGCCAGGTGCCTGATCTTGTGTCTTTTGAGGTAAGTTATCAGGGAGAATCTTGCAGCTTGAATATTCAATAACCGCAGGTTAGGAGTCTGGGCGGTAAAAGGATGGTTAATCACCTCAAGCACTCTCAAGCCGTCTCGGTGATGCTTGGTGATTGCAATAGCGTCCGCGTAAGTGGAAATAGGAGCATTTAATACCCTATCAGAACTTCAAATATGCCTTCACACACCTTTTTTTCTTCTTAAACCATCCTTTTCATAGAATTCTAGATAAAAAGAAATAAGCTTTAAATTTGACACAATTGACACAGTTGAGAACTATTAAATATAGTTAAGCTTTATAACTAACAAATATTTCTTGACCAAGTCATACTCCATGAAAACGCTACCCCATTTAATCCTGTTGTCGTCATTTACTGTGCTGGTTGGTTGTGCCACCACCACGACTAAAAACATCTCTTATACAACCACGGCAGACCGCGCCTATGAATGCGCACTGGGCGCAGCCAGAGATGGAGGTTTACAAGTGGCAATGTCAGATACCAAAGCCGGTATTTTTTCAGTGATCACTGGTGGTGGGTTTGCAGGCGGGATGCAAATATCGTTTGCTGTGGATAAGCAGGCAAAAGTTGTAAACGTCATTGCAACTAACCACGGTGCGGGCATGCCTGGCGCTAGCAACTCCGAGAAGATAGTTGCTGATTTTCAGTCCGCATTTTCTAAACGTTGCAAATAAAAATATTTGATGTGCTTATACATAGTTTTTTAGGACTTTGCACGACCGAGAAAGCCAAAGTCTCGAAAGGCAGGGTATTTTTTTAGGCTTTGACTTGCAAACGGCAGCAGGCTGCAATGTTTCCATCATCAACCGCAAGCAAACCCATCTTTTTGCATATCAATAACAATCTCTTCGTGCCGCGCCATCAGCGCGTCTCGCTCTGCGCGTGCAGCTTGTCTGGGCACGATGCAATGCCGCATGTGTAGAAAACTTGCAAGTTGATTTAAGGCAATAATTTCTTGTCGTGGTCCGCCATGGTTGCGCGCCAGTTCAAGTGCCCGTGCATAAAAGGCTTGGTTGTTAGGGCTGGTTTGCTCGGGCCAAACCAGCGCATCTTGTTCAATCAGGGCGCGCGCCTTGGACGAACTGAGGTAAATGTCGCCCAACATTAAAAAGTCCCAAGCGCTGTCTTGCGGTAGTTCAAAGCGGTCTACCAATGTGTGTGACAGCTTAAACCATGCGATAGAGGCCGCTAGTCCGTCATACAGACCTTTGCTGTCTAACCAATACAACGAGTAGGCAAAATTGCAGGCTACAGCCTGGCAGTGGTAATGGTCTTTTGCAAGGCTGGCCCAAAAATAAGCCGCACCAAAAGTTTGCATTGCCTCATTTACTAAGTGTTGTACTGTTTGAGGTTGCGCATTAGCTTGCAGTTGCCGTTCTATTTGTCGCCTAAAAGCCAGCGCCCGCAAGTTGCACCACTCCCACTGCAAATTAATGTTGGGCGCTGTGTCCACCACGGTCCTTAGCTTTTCAAAATCTACGCTCAAAGAGGCTTGCAGCGGCAGTGCGTCAAATGCTGCACGTGCTGTCAGTAGCCCAGTTTTGCTAGCCACATAGGCCCTCATACGCCAAGGTAGCGCCGCAGAGCGCTTTTGCAGCAGCAACAAAAGCGCATTTGCCTGCGCATATTGCCCTAAGCGCCGCTGCACACGTGCTAGCCGAATGGCCCACATACACCAGCCTGCATCGCTGAGCCCTAAGGTTTGCAGCTGTGACTCTAGCAATTTGATCGCTTCTGGGTATTGGCCCGCTGCCAGCATTACGTCTGCCACAGCCAGCGCGTTGGCTGCATGGCACCAAGCAGTGGGGTCGGTATGCTGGGTGAAGTTAGGCTCTGGGTTGGCGGTAGGTGCATGGCATCCGTCTACTTGCCATTCTTCGCTGGGCAATATAACTAAACGCCATGGCCCGGTAGTTAGTGCCCGCGTTTCGGTCTCAACCCTGCTGGCACCGTTGGGCAACACGACAGCCAGTGCTGCGCGCACTGTTTGCACGATACGGCTAATAGCCGTTCGGTCAGGTACTGCCTGTACATCGTGCGCAGCCCAAGATGACAAGAAATCAGCCTTGGTGTAAGCCCGGCCTTGCATAGCTGCTGTTATCAGCCCGTCTAAAAATAAGGCGGCCTTATGGTGTTTTAGTGGGGCAGTAACACCATTGCTGCTTAATAAATTAGCTTTTAAATGCAAGCTGACGAGAGTAAATGGTACTTTTGACACAATTGACACTTTACGACAATCTCGCCTTCGTTTTCAATACGTTACAGAAAAATACTTTTCAATTCATTTAAAGGCGCGCTATGAAAAAATATAAAAGCTCAATATTGTTGAGCGCTGTTTTGTCAGCATTATTAGTGGGATGTGGTGGAGGTGGCGACCCAGTTGCGCCTACAGGTGGCTCTTCAGAACCTACTGGCACATCAGTTACTGACACCACGGGTACTACACCTACGGGCACTACACCCACGGGGACTACACCCGGCGGTTCACCAGGACCAATTCCGCCCACACTCGAAACAGTTAACTTAGCAGTTCAATTCTTAGCCGCCTACGATGCACAACGCGCTACAGCTATACCCACATCCGCAGCCAGTTTGTATGCTGCTACTGACAGCTGTAGCCTCAGCGGAGGTAACACTAAGGCATTGCTAACAGCGGCATTCAATGCTGATGCAGCATTAGTAATCGGTTCCAAACAATTTGATATAGGGTCAGTTAGAAAGAATATTGAGGTCTTGGCTGAGCGCAACAGCACCAACGCCGATGGCAGTACACGCCGCGAGATCGATATTAAGTACGATGTTTTATATACAGATGGCTCCGCTGACACTGCAGCAACCACCACATTGATAACCGGTAGCTCTTATGGCAGCTGTGGTGCACCGCAAACTGGTGCAGATGTGCGCTTTTTCGGCAACCGCCGCGTAGTTGATGTGTATATGCAAGGGCGTAACCTCAGCACTATCAACTTATACAGACAGAACACGTCTGTGCCAGTAGCCAGTGCACCTGCAGGCCTGCCTTATCCCACCGCAACATCCACAATATCAGGCGTGCCCACAACTGTGTATTTAGTTCCTGCAGGCAGCCCATCTGTGAACGCACCGGTCACCTATAGACGCGATGTATTGTTTGGTATCAACGACCCGTCGGGCAAAGCTACCTACCTTGTGGTTACGGGCCCGGGGCCAGCAACCTCAGTGGCTGGCGTAACCAAGACTTTCAGCGTAAAGATGATTTCTCCTAGGCTGCTGCGCGACGACGCGCTGCTAGCTGGCAAGCGAGGTAACTTTGCTAATTGGAAGGATGATGACAGTTTTCGCTTTTGCAGTAGTGTCGCTAGCGGGATTTTAAATGCTGAGCTTTCTGATTGCGTAACTAACGGCGGAGCAGGTAATAACTTTGGCTGGAATCGTGCGTCTACATCACCTAACACTGTAGCCTCGTCTGACGCTGGTTTTGATGCTTATGGCTTTCAGGTAGGCAACTACACCTTCAATATTTACAACGACGACGGATGGAAAACGGTAAACGGCCAAGCTGGCAAAACACCCATAGCCACCTACACGGCAAGACTTGAAAAGTTGCCATACTCATTTGCAGACATGGGCGTAACTTTAAATACAGCCTACGCCATCCCGACCAGCAAGTTTCCACAATTTAGTAATGCTAGTTTATCAACGGCTGATATAGCTGCAAGGTTACAACTCTCTACCGCTACGACTTTTACCAGCACGTGGACAGCTCCAGTGGTGCCCGGTGCAGATGTTTGGCGTTTAAGCAGCGGAGGTGAGTATTTTGATGGTGCCAAATCTACCAATACATTGGGCGCATTTTGGCCTGCACTAAGATTTTTCACACCCGCATACCCCAGCAGTACAGCACTTGCAGGCACCACTACCATTTCAGCTAAACCTGCAGAAATAAGCGTCAAAAACTACTCTGAATTTTCGTTAACGTATACCAACCGCAACGGCGGAAGAATTCAAAGTGCAGTAGCGTTTAACTAAAAATTTGCAGGCCAGTATCTAAATTACTGGCCTGTAATTTGCAAGAAAATTGACCTAGAAAATGAACATACTAAAATTACTGATGGTAGCCGTAGGGCTTGCGCTAGGTACTTCTCAGTTGCTTGCCCAAACTGCAGAGCGTCCCATTTGGGATATCAAGGACCGGTGGGAATACCAGTTCACTAAAAAAAATGACGGCAACAAAGTCAGCGAATATTCTCATGAGATCGAAAAACTAGAAGATGGCAAAATCACAGTCCGCAGACAAAACAAAAATGCAGAAGGTGCGTTTACCAGTGGCGGCAGAGTAATCTACAGTGCTGACATGAACTACGTGTCAGCTTCTGCAACTGAATCCGTTGTTACGCCAGATTCGCGCACACTGCAATGGCCCTTAGAGGTTGGCAAAAAGTATGCGGTCGAATATGAATGGACCAACGCTAGCAACGCCCAAAAAGGAAACTTTGAATACAAGGCCACAGTTGAAAGCTACGAAGACATCACAGTGCCGGCTGGCACGTTCAAGGCTTACAAAATAGTGTTCAAAGGTTTTTGGAACCGCCGAGATAGCCAATACAGCGGCAGTGGACGATCAAACCACATCCTGTGGTATGCGCCTGATGTAAAGCGCTGGGTTAGGTGGACGATAGAAGATCGTACATCTAATGGACAACTCTACAACGATAACGTCGCAGAATTAGTCAAGTACAATCCCGCAAAATAATCGCTAACACTGGTTTTGATTATCTTGCGAGACTCATATTAAATACGATGACAGCTAACGCATTAAAATTTTTTTGCGCCAATGGGTTTGCTTCACAAATTTGTCTTGCAGTAAGGCGTCAGTTATGCGGCCTTGGTTTTTGAGTTGCTCCAGGCGTTGCAGCAGGCTGACAGTGACAGCCTGGCGCGAAGAAATAATCAGATCTACATTGGTAAAAATTTGCAGCAAATCATCATCAGTCAGCATTAGGGTTGCTACATCGTCGGCAACCAACAATGCATTAGGCTGTGCAGTGCGCGCCATAGCTACCAGCTCGGGGCTTAGCACAGCAGGTTGGTTGCCATAGGATTTAAAAATCGCAACGCTTAGCATTAAAAACGCAGGCATGTTGCTATTAAAAGCTTTTGATACATTTGCCAGATGCTGCTGGCTGGCATGGTCTACGGCGGCTTCTTTATGGCCCGCTGGAAACCAGCGTTGATCGCTCAAATCACTTGCCTGCATGATGCGTGTGCTGCTGCTGTGGCCGGGATAATGCTTCCATGTAGGCACCACACCACCGCTGCGCATGGCACGGGCAAATGCACTGGCGTATTGGCCTGCTAGCGCGGGCTCGCTGGCGTAGCCGCGGTGAATGTAAATATCTGCCTCGGGTGTTGCGTCAAGCGCTGGCTGCGTGTCAGCAACAGGCGCTAAATTAACTGTAACGCATGCAAACCGCAATGCTTTAGCAGCTGACAAAGCAATCGCTTCGAAATTTTCTAGACTTTTTGTTTGCGCTGTCGCTGGATCTGGCGGTGCGAACTGTGGCCCCTTCAATCTGCGCACAATACCGCCTTCTTGGTCTACCGCTTGCAACTGCTGTGGTTGCAGCTTAGTGGTTTGGCACGGCGCATCTGGCGTACGTGCTAGTTCTGCACCGTAGTACACGCGGCCAGCCCATGGCCCGGCCCCTTCGCTGATGAAAAACTGGGCAAAGTCCGGGGTTTGTGCCCAGCTGTGGTTGGCCGTAAACAAGGCAAAGCAAATGCAAGCAATAGTTGAAAAATTCATATACGTTTAGTTTGAAACTATGCAGCGCAGATGATCTTCACATCTGTATGACAGTAACGCAACAATCTCGCAAACAGTATTCGCACAGATCAAAACGCGGTATCAGCCCATATTTTCATATTGCGTCTAGGGCCTTGCCACACGTTGTCTGCGCCTGTCAATGACCTGACGTATCGCTTATCCGTTACGTTTTCAATAACAGCCCCCCAACTTATGCCGCCGTTATTGGCTGTTGATGTTATGCCCAGACCTAAAATGCCGTAGCCTGGTGACCGAAAGCTGGCCTTGTCGTCGCCGGGGCGGCTGGTGGCTGCCTGAAGGCGTGCCCAGGTGGTAAGCCCTGCGCTAATAGGCCAGCTGGCTTTGATGCTGCCATAACCGTCGGGGCTACCTGTTAAAAAACCGCCTTGTGTGCTGCTCACGCGGTCTTGCACGCGTGCATGTAATCGGGTTAATGCGGCCTGCCAATGCACACTGGCCCATTGAAAGTCAGCTCTGGCTTCAAAGCCCTTGGACCGGTTGCTACCTATTAGCACCAGCGCATCCGGGTCCTTAGGGTCTTTGGCGGGCAGGTTAGATTGTTGCAAATCAAACAAAGCTAGCGAAAAACTTTGCTTGTCTTTTGTATAAAGCCATCCTAACTCGTACTGCGAGCTAACGCTTGGTGGCAAAAACGCGCCGCCAGACAGCTTGCCACGGTTAGGCAGAAAAGACTCTGCGCGACTGGACCACACGCGTTGGGTGTCGCTGAGCTGATAACCTAAACCCACTGATGTGCTGGCGTGGCCCGCGTCGGCTGCCGGGGCGGGCGCTAGGCTTGGGCTAGTACTGCTGGCTAGCAGGTAGTTACTGCGGCGTAGGCCTAAGCGCAGTTCCCAGCCACCTAGTCGCGCAGTATCAGCAAGAGCGATACCGCGTTCACGGTAATGCTCGAATGCATAGCGCTTACTCAGCGGCAGAGTTTGCAGATCGGCAGGGTAAACAGGGTTAACAACATCCAGTGTAAAGCCGCCAATATTTTGTGGCCCTATGAAGTTGCGGGCCAAGCTCAAATGTTGCCAAGTTGCGGCCCACTGGTGAGCTATCGGGCCAGTTTTGAATTTGCCATTCAATTTAATACCAAAGTCAGACTGGCTGTTATTCTCGTCTATCAAACGATAATAGCCACGCAGTTTTGTGGCATTTAAAGGGTCAAAAAAACCAATGAGCAATTCTTCTCGCGTGCTACTGCCGTGTTGCCAATAAACGCTTGCCAGTGTGTCAGATCCCAGCGGATGGTCAAAATAAATAGCTTGCCGATGGTACCTGCGGTCTGCTGCGGCGCGTGGATCGACATAAGGCTGGTCATACAGAAACTTGCCACCTGCATAAGCCGTACCAAAAGGAAAGGGCGTCTTATTTTGGTGGTATTCAATATCTAGCTTAAACACCCCATCACCTGCAGCTAGTGTGTTAGACACCAGCAGTACATTGCGTTCGTCCTTAACGCCTTCTATACTTTTATCGTCGCGTTGCAGCGCTATAACAGCACGTGTTTGAAATGGCCCCCAATGCGCCTCAGCGTCGCCCACTAAACGCTTTAGGCCGCTAGAGCCTAACGTCAGACTTATTTTTTTACTTTCAATACCTTCAGGCGCTTTGCTAATGTACAAAACAGAAGCTGCAGGGCTACCTGCGCCTAGTAAAGTCGCATCGCTACCGCTTACCATGTCAATACGTGCAACAGTAGATGGGTCGCGAGCAAACCGCCAAACCAAGTCGGCGTGCCCGTTTAAAAAGTTGCGACCAACTTGCAAGGTGTTAACTCCTTGGTTGGCGACTACAAAGCCACGTACGCTCAAGCCATTAGATATCCCTAGCGAATTCGACGCGTCCCAAGCAGTTACACCTTGGTCAATTAATAGTTGGTCAAGACCGCGCGTCGGAGCTACTTTGTCATCAAGCGTTAGGCTAGTTACCCGTCCGACAGCAGCTGGTAGTAGATCTATGGTTGCGGGATCAGGTTTGCTTGAGATCACCACTTCAGGCAAGACCGTAACAGCTTGCTGGGCAACCGCCAAATCAACAAATAAGCCTGTAAGTAATATCAAAAATATTTGCATAATTGTATTTATTGCGTGTTTTTTGCAACAATATACTATAAGTTTAATTGGTGATTTATTTAACAAAACGAGCGATCACAACTTAAACAAGTGTTCGGCGTCCGGATGCAAATACTTCGAAGTTGTCTATGACAATCAAATGCCAAGCTGGATGGATTAAGAGCCATAGAACCAAGCCTTTAAAATTACAAGTTATGCAAGCACCATTGAATCCCACCTACGACCATTTAGCCGTTGAAAACGCGGCCCAAGCACACTGGACTGCGCGTGACGCCTACCGCGTGACTGAGTACGCCAAAGACGCGCAAGGCAAGCTAAAGCCCAAATACTACGCCTGCTCTATGCTGCCTTACCCCAGCGGCAAACTGCACATGGGCCATGTGCGCAACTACACCATCAACGACATGATGGCTCGGCAATTGCGCATGAAGGGGTTTAACGTGTTGATGCCGATGGGCTGGGACGCGTTTGGTATGCCCGCAGAAAATGCGGCTATCGCCAACAACGTGCCACCCGAGAAGTGGACGCGGGCCAATATTGCGGAAATGAAAGCGCAGTTTGAGCCACTAGGCTTGTCGTTTGACTGGACGCGCGAAGTAGCCACCTGCGACCCAAGCTACTACAAATGGAACCAATGGATGTTTCTGAAAATGCTGGACAAGGGCATTGCCTACCGCAAGACGCAGGTCGTTAATTGGGACCCGGTAGACCAAACCGTACTCGCTAATGAACAAGTGATTGACGGACGCGGCTGGCGCAGCGGCGCGCTGGTAGAGAAGCGCGAAATTCCCGGCTATTACCTGCGCATCACCGACTACGCTGAAGAATTGCTTGACCACACATTGACCAAGCTGCCGGGCTGGCCCGAGCGTGTGCGCACCATGCAAGAAAACTGGATTGGTAAATCTGAAGGCGTGCGCTTTGCTTTCCCGCATGACATCAAAGACGCAGCGGGCCAACTGGTGCAAGACGGCAAGATGTATGTCTTTACCACCCGCGCCGACACCATCATGGGCGTGACCTTTGTTGCTGTA
>JANLPQ010000032.1:0-73208 GCA_031367325.1 Polaromonas sp.
GCTCGGTGTGCGCGATCAGCGCGCGGGCGGCGGCCTGCGCATAGGCACCACCGGAGCCGATCGCGACGATGCCGTGCTCGGGTTCGAGCACATCGCCATTGCCAGTGATGATCAGCGAGGCGGTCGAATCGGCCACCGCCAGCATCGCTTCCAGGCGGCGCAGCACGCGGTCGGTGCGCCAGTCGCGGGTCAGCTCGATGGCCGCGCGCACCAGGTGCCCCTGGTGCTTTTCGAGCTTGGATTCAAAGCGCTCGAACAGCGTGAAGGCATCGGCGGTGGCACCAGCGAAACCGGCCAGCACCTGCTCGCGGTACAGCTTGCGCACCTTGCGCGCCGATGACTTGATGACGATGTGGCCCAGCGTCACCTGCCCATCACCGCCAAGCGCCACCACGGGACCGCGCCTCACGCTGACGATGGTGGTGCCGTGAAAACTGGGAGGGCCGTTGGCGTTGTCCATAGGGCAGTTATGCGGTCGAAGCCGCAGGTTTCAATCAGGAAAGACAGTCGATGCGGGCGCAGCGCCCGGCCGCACGATCAGACCGTGCGAACCTTGACCGTCGCGTGCTCGTTGATACCCATCGCGCCAAAGAACAGCGCCACTAGGCGGTGCGCGTCGACAAAGGTCACCGCACGGTTTTCGGTGCGGCGCGCCAGCACCCAGTTCAGCAGATCACCCGCTGCGATGAAATCAACTCGGATCAGCCTCGAGCAAGACACATTGATCATCGGCGCGGCGCCCAGCTGCTCGGTCATCGATTGCAGCAGCGGGCCGTTGTCTCCGATCAGCTGGCCGGACAACTCGACGCTCGACACCTGTACCAGCACCGCATCGTCGAGCAGGTTGGACTCTACAAAGCCGGTCGAGACCTCGCTGACCATCGACATCGATGGCGACAACGTGCTGCTCGCCGCGCCGCTGAGGCGCACCTGGCACTGGACGCGCTCCCACGACGGGGGCGAGACCTCGTAGGTCACGCAGTAGTCAATCGCGGTTTCGTCGAACTGGTCGGGCCGGTTGGTCATGCGCAGCACGTCGAGGCGCAGCTGCCAAAAGACCGGGTCGGCATCACGCAAGCCGCTGGGCGTGGCCTCCTGCAGGCAATGCAGCAGCGAATCGCCTTGCAGCCAGCGCATGTCCAGTCGCTGCGGCATCCAGCTGCGGAACAGCTCACTCAGCCGGGCACAGGCTTCGGCATCGATACCGCGCAACGCCGCCCAGTCGAACACCCAGGGCAGCGGCATCTGCAGCGTCTGCGAGCGCAGCCGCGACACCGCGTCGGCATCGATCCATTCCGGGCTGGACCAGCCGACCTGGCCGTCGATGCGGCTGCGCGGCTGGCGCTCTTCGCTGACGGCCTCGGCCACCCGCTGTGGCATCGAAAACCATTGCGGCGCCGACCAGCCGAACTGCTGGGCGTAGTCGATCGCCAGACTCTCGAACTTCGGCAACTGCCCGGTCGCGCGGTGCATGTCGAACAGTGCCAGCCAGGTTTCGGCATGCTGGGCGCGCGCGCCATGGGGCTGGATCAATTGGGTCAGCGACTGCTCGCACAGGTCGAAATCGGCGTTCGCGAATGCGATCACCGCCTCGTCGAGTTCCGGGTCGTGGGCCAGTTCGTTGTTGGCATCGACCGAACCAAAGGCCTTGTCGAACGACGAGCCAACCACCTCGTTGGTGAAGGTCAGCCCCGCGGCATAGGGCGGGGTCGAATCGGTTTCATCGGCGCGCTGCGCTTTGGCACCTGCGGCGTCGCCCAGGGGCGCCGCCTGCGTGGGCGCTGCATAGAACTCCGGCGGTCGGCGCAACGCGCCCATTTGGCTGTTGCCGACCATCTGCTGCTCGATCGCGTCAATCTTGGCTTTCATGCCCGGACCGGAGCGCGCCTCGCTGTCGCGCAGGCGCGGCACCGAATCACCGCCCATCGCCGAGGAACCACCGAGCGCGGCCAACTGCTCGGGGGTCAGCCCGTCACGGCGCACCTTGCGCAGCATGTCGAACTCGCGCTTGCGCACGAAATCGTTGCGCCGCTTGCGCTCGATCATCGCCTTCAGCTCGGACTTGGCGAGCTCGCTTTCGATCGATCCCGGTGCAGGCTGTCCCAATTCGTTCCACTCCGTGGCCGGATTGGCGACGAACTTCACCACCTTGCGGAAGAAGCTGGTCGTGTCTTTGGGATCGGCCATGGGAATTAGTGCCTGTCAGCGCGTCCCGAGCAGAGCGCCGAGCCGCCTCAAGCTGGCGAGCGCCCCAAGGGCCACGAAGGGGCTCTTCCAGAGCCCGGGGGGCAGGAGCAAAGCGACGTGGGGGCTCATTTCAATCGCCGAACATCTTCTGTTTCAGCTCACGGCGCTGTTGGGCTTCGAGGGACAAGGTGGCCGTGGGCCGTGCAATCAAGCGACCGAGGCCGATCGGCTCGCCTGTCTCGTCGCAAAAACCGTACTCACCGCTTTCGACGCGGTTCAGCGATTGCGCGATCTTCTTCAACAACTTGCGCTCGCGGTCGCGGGTGCGCAACTCCAGCGCATGCTCTTCCTCGATCGTGGCGCGGTCGGCCGGGTCGGGGACGATGGAGGTGTCTTCGCGCAGGTGCTCGGTTGTTTCGCCGGCATTGCTGAGCAGGTCGTCCTTCAGCTTCTGCAGCGTGGCGCGGAAGAAATCGAGCTGCTTGTCGTTCATGTACTCGCTGTCGGGCATGGCCAGCACTTCGGCTTCGCTCAGGTCCTTGCCCGCCTTGGTCTTCCAGGCGTTCGCCAGCTTCGGATCGGACTTCTGAACGACGCGCGGCGTGTCGACGCCGAGGTTGTTCATCTGTCGGGTGGGCGGGCGCGGCGGCGCGAAGCGATCGGCAAAGCGGGAAGTTGGTGGCGGCAGCGGTGCGATCGGCATCGGCGCGCCGTAACGGGACTTGGCGGCCGATTTGGCGCGCGGTGCCTTGGCGGGCGCAGGCGCCACCACGGCCGTGACGGCGGTTGCCGACACCTTGGGCGCGACGGCCTCTTTCACAGCGGCCGGAGGGAGAGTTTTCAGCATGGGTTTCGGAGCAGACTTTGCAGCGGTCGCAGCGGGTTTCGCCGCTTTGACTGGAGCAACTTTGGGAGCAGGCGAGGCCGGAACAGGTTTGGGTGCAGGCTTCGCTGCAGCCTTGGCCCGGCTCGGGGCGGTCACGGGCGCCAGTTTGGGCGCCCGCGTGGGTGTCTTCTTGGGGGCTGGGGATGTCTTCTTCGGGGGCGAGGATTTCGCCGACGCTGTGGCCTTCTTCTTGAGCACGGGGGCGGCTCGCGCAGCAGATGGCGCAGTCTTGGCCGGGGATCGGGTCACAGGGTCCTCCTCGCAGCGGATTCAAACCGCCAGGGTGCGAAACGAGCGCCGCTTAGGCACCGCGACTTTGCGATCAATGTGAATCACAAAGCGGGGCGGATTGTAGCCACGCTGCGGGGCGCCGACCGGCATCACACCAGGCATTGCTCCAGGCCCTGCAGAAATATGTCGCGCGGCAGGTCGATACCGATGAACACCATCTTGCTGTTCTTCTTCTCGCCTGGCGCCCAGAGCGGCCCGAGGTCGCTGCCCATCAGCTGGTGCACGCCCTGGAAGATGACCTTCTTCGGCGAGCCCTTCATGAACAGCACGCCCTTGTAGCGCAGCAGCTTCGGGCCGTAGACCTGCACGATCGAGGCCAGAAAGTCTTCGAGCTTCGCCGGGTTGAAGGCCTTGTCGGAGCGGAACACGAAAGACTTCACATCGTCGTCGTGCGCGTGGTGGCTCGGGTGGTCGCAGTGTTCGCCGTGCTCGTGATCGTGGCCATGGTGCGCGTGGTCGTGGTGTCCGTGGTCATGGACATCGGCCTTCAGGAAATCCGGGTCGATGTCGAGCTTGGCGTTCAGGTTGAAGCCGCGCAGATCGAACACGCTGGCGATCGGCACCTCGCCGAAATGCACCCGGCTCTGCGGCGCGCGCGGGTTCATGTGCTTGATGCGGTGTGACAGCGCGTCCAGCGCGGCTTCGTCCACCAGATCGGATTTGCTGATGAAGATCTGGTCGGCAAAGCCGATCTGGCGCCGCGCCTCCTGCCGGTCGTCGAGCTGCTTGTCAGCATGCTTCGCATCAACCAGCGTCAGGATGGAGTCCAGCAGGTAGCACTCGGCGATCTCATCGTCCATGAAGAAGGTCTGCGCGACCGGGCCCGGGTCGGCCAGACCGGTGGTCTCGATCACCACGCGGTCGAACTGCAGCTCGCCCTTGCGCTTCTTCTCGGCCAGGTCGGCCAGCGTGGTGCGCAGGTCTTCGCGGATCGAGCAGCACACGCAACCGTTGTTCAGCTGAATGATCTGTTCCTTGGAATCCTGCACCAGGATCTCGTTGTCGATGTTTTCGTCACCGAACTCGTTTTCGATCACCGCGATCTTCTGGCCGTGGGCTTCGGTCAGCACGCGCTTGAGCAAGGTCGTCTTGCCCGAGCCGAGGAAGCCGGTCAGGATGGTGGCGGGGATGAGGGCTTTGGCTTTGGCGGGGGTGGTAACCATCGGGCGGATGTCCTGGGAAATAGAAGCTCTGAATGTCCGAGATTGGCATCTGGGGCCAGTGCGCAACCTTTCAAGCTAACACACTTGTCAAGCACGGTTCGGGTAAGCTGCGGCGGTGATTCACTTTTCGCCCCGGCGCGATGTCTGACCCTTACCCGGCGCACACCGCCTCCCCCGCCCGCGGCAAAAACGCCACGCGCCGCCCAGCCGTCGTCGACAAGCGCAATCTGTTCCAGCGGCTGATCGAGTTCATCTCGCCGGGCGTCGATTCGCGCGACGAGCTGATCGAAGCGCTGGCCGACGCCGAACACCGGGAGCTGATCGCGCCGGAGTCGCGGATGATGCTCGAAGGCGTCATCCGCATGGCCGACATGACAGCCGGCGACGTGATGGTAGCTGCGCCGCGCATGGATATTGTCAATATTGATGCGCCGGCAGATGAGTTGATGTACACCATTATTGACACCGCGCACTCGCGGTTTCCGGTGTACGAGGGCGACCGCGAAAACATTATTGGCATTTTGATGGCCAAAGATTTGCTTAAGCTGCAGCGCGCGCCCGAGCTGAATGTGCGCGCCTTGCTGCGCCCGGCCGTGTTTGTGCCCGAGAGCAAGGGGCTGAACGATTTGCTACGCGAGTTTAGAGGCAACCGCAACCATTTGGCTATCGTTATAGACGAGTTTGGCCGCACGGCCGGGCTGATCACCATTGAAGACGTGCTGGAGCAAATCGTAGGCGAGATTGAAGACGAGTTTGATGATATAGAAGAAGACGAAGGCGATATTTACGCGCTGGCCGACAAAACTTACCGGGTCAGCGGCGACACGTCAATCGAGCGGGTGGAAGAATCTTTTGGCGTTACGCTCAGCGCGCGAGACGGCGAAGACCTGGACACCATCGGCGGCCTGATAGCGCACGAGATGGGCCACGTGCCCAAGCGCGGCGAGCAGTACACGCTGTCAAATTTAAGCTTTACCGTGATGCTAACTAAGGGCGGAGCGGTCAAGTGGTTTAAGGTGGCGCCTGCGGGGGCGGTGGTTTGATGCAGTGGGCTGTGTTGGTGCTGCCTGCGGGCCTGCGGCACGCGGGGTATTGCACTAGATGACGGCGCCTCCTAGCTTGGTGTCGCGTGGGCTTAGCGCAGTGGGCGCTGCAGCAGCAGGCTACGCGCATGCGATGTCTATAGCCGCACCGTGGAACGGTCAGCCGCTGTGGTGGCTGCAAATCATTGCACTGGCCTGCCTAGTAGCGCTAGTGCAGCGCGCGCCTAACGTGAAAATTGCGGCGTTGATGGGCTGGCTGTTTGCCGCTACGTGGATTGCGGGCAGCACCTGGTGGCTGTTCATTTCTATGCATATTTTTGGCGGGCTGGCTGCGCCGCTGGCGGCGTTGGCCATATTAGCGTTGTCTGGGTTTTTAGCGCTGTATTATGCTGCTGCATGTGCTTTTTATAAGCGTTTTAGTGCTCTAACCCAAGTAAACCCTGCTCAAGCAGCTATTATTTTTGCAGCAGCGTGGCTACTGGCCGAGCTGGCACGAGACACATGGTTTACCGGTTTTCCGTGGGCGGCGGGCGGCTATGCGCAGGTGGATGGGCCTATCGCGGCGTCGGCCAGTGTGTGGGGCGTGTACGGTGTAGGTTTTGTCGCGTCGGTGGTAGCGGTGTGCCTAGCGCGTGCGCGCCAGATCAGGTCGTGGCCTGCAGCGGTAAGCTTGGGTTTATTAGCCTGCGTGGTAGCCGCAGCCACGCTGCTAGGCGCGGTAGATGCTGGCAGCGTTTGGGGTATTTTTACCCGCTCGCATCTAGTAAACATGCCAAACAATGCAAAGATGCCGCGTGACCAAGATGTGCAGCGCACCAGTGTGGCGCTGCTGCAAGGCAACATCCCCCAAGGCGAAAAATTCGACAGCTCTAAAGGCGTGCCCATCGCGCTAGAGTGGTACGCCCAGCAGCTGGCCGCCAGCACCGCCACCATGGTGGTAGCACCCGAGACCGCCATTCCGCTGCTGCCGCAGCAGCTGCCGCCTGATTACTGGGCGGCGTTGCAAACCCGCTTTAAAACCGGCAACCAAGCCGCGCTGATCGGCGTGCCGCTGGGCGACTACGAGACGGGTTACACCAATTCAGTCATGGGATTTACGCCACTACTGCCCGATGCAAAAAACGTCATGCAGCCGCAGCCCTACCGCTACGACAAGCACCACTTGGTACCGTTTGGTGAATTTATCCCGCCACTATTTAAATGGTTCACCCGCATGATGAATATTCCGCTGGGCGACTTTAACCGTGGCGCGGTGGGCCAAAACAGCCTGGAGTGGGCAGGCCAGCGCTGGGCACCTAATATTTGTTATGAAGATTTGTTTGGCGACGAGTTGGCAGCACGCTTTAAAAACGAGGCCGCCGCACCCACGGTGCTAGTCAATATGAGCAATATTGGCTGGTTTGGCGACAGCATCGCCATCGACCAGCACCTGCACATCAGCCGCATGCGCGCCATCGAGCTAGGCCGCCCCATGCTGCGCGCCACCAACACGGGGCCCACGGTCATCATCGACCACCGTGGCCAGGTTACCCACAGCCTGCCGCGCCACACACGCGGCGTGCTGCTGGGCGAGGTAGAAGGCCGCAGCGGCATCACACCGTACGCGTGGTGGGCGGCACGGTTTGGCCTGTGGCCACTGTGGCTGCTGGGATTTACTATACTTTTAGGATCTGCTTACGCTGGCTTTGCGGGGGCTAAAGGCCCAAAAAGTTAAGTACGCTGCTAGTCTGATGGAAATATTCGCAAGCAGTGCTGTTATGCATAGCGCACGGATTTATGCCTCTGGCGCTGGTATGCCAAATCGCCGTATAAATTCGAGCTTGTCTTCACTAAGGCCATCCAGTTCTTGCTCTGTAACGAAACCATCGCGCATTAGCCTGGCAAATACCATTACAAGTTGTGAGTAGCGGTAGTCGTATTTAGCGTCTATGTCTTTGCGCATGCGCGTTAGGTACGCCTCGGTGTTCCACAGGTCGTCAGGTTCTTTGGCCGCTGCAGCACGTCGTTTGAACTCAGCCATGACGGTGGCTAGCTCGCGTTGCAGCGCCGCATCAAAGGCGTGTCGGGCTACGCGCTTCTCAGAGTTTTTCCAGTCCATACTTGGCATGCCTAGATGTGGAGATTACACGTTGTAGTATGCCACCCCGCCACCGCAACAGCGTAACGCGTACCTTTGCCCACACCTTCTATCAGCAGTAGTTTTTGCTCCAACATGTCGGTTAAGTCGCGTGTGGCAGTGGCTTTAGATATGCCGGTTATTTTGGCGTATTTATCTGCGGTCATGCCGCCCAAAAAGCCACCGTCGCCCGCTAGCAACAGGCGGTCTAGTACCTTGCGTTGCCGTTCGTTGGCGCGTAGGTAGGCTGGCAGTTGCCTAAACTGGGCTTTGATCGATGCGTCGTCAATGACGTCCTGGGTACGTAGGCAACTGGCGGTAAGCGTCTGGACAAACCAGCGCACCCAAGCGGTTTGGTTCATGGTGCCGTGCTGGGCCAGTTTGAGCGCGTCGTAATAAGCCTTGCGGTCTTTAAACAGCTGCGCCGACAGGCTGTACCAGCGCTGCGACTGCCCCATGTCTTGTGCTAGTGCCAAGTCCATCACCGCACGGCCTATGCGACCATTGCCATCTTCAAAGGGGCGGATAGTTTCAAACCACAGATGCGATAGCGCCGCCCGCACGATGGGGTGCAGTGTGGTTTTACTGGTCTTAAACCATGTCAAAAATACTTTCATTTCGTGCGGCACATCGGCAGAGAGCGGCGCAGTGTAGTGCACCACCTCTTTACCCATCGCACCGCTGACGATCTGCATCAGGTCTTCGTGGTCACGGTAGCGGCCCACGGCTATACGTGTCATGCCCGACACCCCATGCGGGAACAGCGCAGCATGCCAACGGCACAACCGGTCGGCATTTAACACTTGCGCGTGCCCGCGCGTGGCATCTTGCAGCACGTCAACCAAGCCCTCAATGTCGCGGCTAACCGCAGGGCGCTCTGCTAAGCCTAAGCGCCAGTGGACAGACGAGCGCACGCTGGCTAAATCAAGTTTTTCGCCCTCAATGGCTGCTGTTGCCAATGTTTCTTGTTGCCAGACTTCACCTTCCAATTGCTGCGCTGTATCCAAGCCAATCGCCTCCACACGCCCCATCAGCCGCCCTTGTTCTTGGCGCACCAGCTCTAGGTCCAGCGCGATGGCGGCCATATCCACAACAAATCGTGGCCAGTCGGGCTGCTGCCAGATATAGCTGGCTTTGGGGGCTTTGGTGCGTGTGCGGGAGCTTGTCATGAGCCGTATTGTACTAAATACGGCTCATATATTGAGCCGTATTTGGCGCATTGCGGCTCATGGTTGCATGAATGCGTTAACGTAAGTGCCCCGGTTGTGCAATGTTCTTCGATCTACGGACTTACCTATCAGGAAGCCCCGTAAAATCACGGTAACCGCTTATTTGCGACTATTTCACCATCATGCTCTCTTTCCAGCAAATCATTCTCACCCTGCAAAACTATTGGTCTGACCAAGGCTGCGCGCTGCTGCAACCGTACGATATGGAAGTGGGCGCGGGTACATCGCACACCGCTACATTTTTAAGAGCACTTGGCCCAGAGCCTTGGAAGGCCGCTTACGTGCAGCCTAGCCGCCGCCCCAAAGACGGCCGCTATGGCGAGAACCCCAACCGTTTGCAGCACTACTACCAATACCAAGTGGTGCTCAAACCCGCACCCGCCAATATTTTGGAGCTGTACCTTGGGTCGCTAGAGGCGCTGGGCTTTGACTTGAAAAAGAACGATATTCGCTTTGTAGAAGACGATTGGGAAAACCCCACTCTGGGTGCATGGGGTTTGGGCTGGGAAGTCTGGCTTAACGGCATGGAAGTCACTCAATTCACGTACTTTCAACAAGTTGGCGGTATTGATTGCAAGCCGATTACCGGCGAGATTACCTATGGCCTAGAGCGCTTAGCCATGTACCTGCAAGGCGTAGACAATGTCTATAACTTAACGTGGACAGAGGGCGAGCCGACGCCGGGCCGCTCCCAAGGCGGCTCAGCCCCCTCGGGGGGCAGCCAGTCACACGCAGTGGACGAGCGTGGGGGTAGGTTAACTTACGGTGACGTGTACAAACAAAACGAGGTCGAGCAATCGACTTATAACTTTGAGCACAGCGATGCCGAGTTTTTGTTCACCGCATTCGCCGCGCACGAGAAGCAAGCCAAGTATTTGATGGAGCAGCAGCTAGCCTTGCCCGCGTATGAACAAGTGCTCAAAGCCGCGCACAGCTTTAACCTGCTAGACGCACGTGGTGCCATCAGCGTAACCGAGCGCGCCGCCTACATTGGCCGCATCCGCAACATATCACGCAGCGTGGCGCAAAGCTACTACGACAGCCGCGAACGCCTGGGCTTTCCCATGGCTCCGCGTGAGTGGGTAGCGCAAATGCCTAAGAAGGCCGCGTGATGAAAATGGTTGCACCATGATTTTAGAAGCTGCACCTTTTCTACAACCCGCATCCACCTGTGTTGCACTTCACAAGCACTGACTTGAGCATGACCACGAAAAATTTAATTGTTGAACTGTTTGTAGAAGAGCTACCACCAAAGGCTTTGAAAAAGCTAGGCGATGCGTTTGCTGGTGTGCTGCACGAGCAGCTGAAAGTGCAAGGCCTGTGCAATGGTGACTCAGTGTTGACTGCGTTTGCCTCGCCACGCCGCTTGGCCGCGCACATTACGCGTGTGGCTGCACAAGGCGCTGACAAAGCGGTGTCGCAAAAGCTCATGCCCGTGGCGGTGGGCTTAGATGCGGCTGGTAACGCATCGCCTGCGTTACTGAAAAAATTGCAAGTACTGGGTGCTGACGCCTCTGTTGTGGCGGGTTTGAAGCGCGTGATGGACGGCAAAGCAGAGGCGCTGTTTTATGAATCAACTCAACAAGGCGCTACGTTGGTGGTCGCTTTGAATGCTGCGCTGGCCACAGCCATTGCAAAACTGCCCATTCCTAAAGTCATGTCTTACCAGTTAGGCGCTGGCAGCGCCATGCCAGGCTGGACATCGGTAAGCTTTGTGCGGCCAGCGCATGGACTGATGGCGTTGCACGGTAGCGATGTGGTGGCAATTGAAGCGCTAGGTTTGAAGGCCACTAACAGCACGCAAGGTCACCGCTTTGAAGCGGCAGTATCGCCTGTGGTGATAGCGCATGCTGACAGCTACGCGGCTACGTTGCGCGAGCAGGGCGCGGTGATTGCCAGCTTTGCAGAGCGCAAAGCGGAGATCGCTAAACAATTGGCTGCAGCTGCAACCAAGGTGGGCCACGGCGCGCGCGCGATTGAAGACGACGCGCTGCTAGACGAAGTGACCGCGTTGGTAGAGCGTCCCAATGTGCTGGTATGCGAGTTTGAAAAAGAATTCCTCGCCGTGCCGCAAGAGTGCTTGATTTTGACCATGAAGGCGAATCAAAAATACTTTCCATTGCTGGATGCGACAGGCAAGTTAACCAACAAATTTCTAGTCGTTAGTAACATTACTCCAGCGGATGCCAGCGCTGTCATTCAAGGCAACGAGCGCGTGGTGCGCCCGCGTTTGGCGGATGCTAAATTCTTCTTTGACCAAGACCGTAAAAAGACTTTGGAGTCTCGTGTTGAAGGTTTGAACAAAGTCGTTTATCACAACAAGCTGGGTACACAGGGCGAACGCATGCAGCGCGTATGCGCGATTGCCAAAGCCATCGGCCAACAACTGGGTGGCGATCTGCTGGCTAAGCAGGCCGAGACTGCAGCACGTCTGGCCAAGACAGATTTGCTCACCGACATGGTCGGCGAGTTTCCAGAACTGCAAGGCATCATGGGCGGCTACTATGCACGCCATGATGGTTTGACCAACGATGTAGCCAACGCGATTGAAGACCATTACAAACCGCGCTTTGCTGGCGATGAGTTGCCGCGTAATCAAGTCGGTTTGGTAGTCGCTTTGGCGGATAAGCTGGAAACCTTGGTGGGCATGTTCGGCATCGGTAATTTACCCACAGGTGACAAAGATCCGTTTGCGCTGCGCAGGCATGCTATGGGTGTAGCACGTATGCTAGTAGAGCGTGACTTGGCTTTGCATTTTTACGAACTCACGCGGCTAGCGTTCGCAGCTTTTCCTGCTGGCTTGCTGCAAGATCAGGCCACAGCGTTGAATGAGTTTTTAATCGAACGTCTAAAAGGTTATCTCAAAGACGGCGGTTACTCTCCAGCCGAGGTGGACGCGGCTATTTATGCTCAGCAACTGGGCGAGTGGCGCACCATACCCAAGCGCCTAGCAGCAGTCCGCGCCTTCACACAGCTACCCGAAGCGCCCGCTCTCGCCGCTGCCAACAAACGCGTCGGCAACATCTTGAAAAAGGCTGAAAGCGCAGTTGAGGCCAAGGTTAACCCAACTTTGCTGCAAGTAAATGAAGAAAAAGCATTGTATGCTGCTATTAACTCCATAGCTGTTCGAGCAGAAATTGCGTGGAAAAACGGCGATTACACCGGCAATCTACAAGCCTTGGCTGGGTTAAAAGACCCCGTAGATGCGTTCTTCGACAAAGTCATGGTCAATGCCGAAGACCCTGCGCTCAAGGCCAACCGTTTAGGCCTGCTAGCCACGCTGCACAACGCCATGAACCGCGTGGCCGATTTGTCTAAGCTGGCCAGTTAAGTTCAAAGGCGCCCCGTGAAACTCATCATCCTCGACCGCGACGGCACGATCAATGTGGACCGTGACGACTTTGTCAAATCGGTGGACGAATGGGTGCCGCTGCCCGGTGCACTGGAGGCCATAGCGCGCCTGAACCACGCAGGCTGGCATGTAGTAGTGGCGTCTAACCAGTCGGGCCTGGGGCGCGGCTTATTTGATGTGGCCACGCTGAACGCCATGCACAGCAAGATGCAAAAACTGCTGGCGGCGCAGGGCGGCAAGGTGGACGCAATTTTTTATTGCCCGCATACGGCTGATGAGGCTTGCCATTGCCGCAAACCTATGCCCGGCCTGTTTGAACAAATTATCGAGCGTTACGCACTGGACACGGCAGTGCACACAGTACACAGCGTAGGCGACAGCTTGCGTGACCTGCAGGCAGGCGCATCAGTAGGCTGCGTGCCGCACTTGGTGCTCACTGGCAAAGGCGAAAAATACAAAACTTCAGCGCTCGCCGCTGAATTCCCAGAGGCTACTAAGATGCACGCAGACTTGGCTGCGTTTGCCACCCATTTGCTGCAAAGCGACTGAACCTGTACACAGAACCATGGCCACACTGCTTGCTTTCATCCGATCCACCCTGCACATGCTGTGGATGGTGCTAACGGTGATTCCGTGGGCTACTGTGGTCATTATTTTGTCAATTTTTGTCAGCCCCACGCGCATGTACTGGATGTGCGCGGGTTGGCTTAAAACAGCCATGTGGGGCTTGACCAAAATATGCGGTGTGAGCTGGCGCATCCATGGCCTAGAAAATTTACCGCAAGGCGATAACGACGGTGCTATTTTGCTGCTAAAGCACCAGTCCACACTAGAGACATTTTTGATGCCTGCCATCATGCCGCACCCGCTGGCGTATGTGTTTAAACGCGAGCTGTTGTATGTGCCGTTTTTTGGCTGGTCTATGGCGCGCATGGACATGATCCATATCGACCGCAGCAAGCGCAACGAAGCCTTTGCCAAAGTGGTGCAACAAGGCAAGCGTTTGATGGCTCAGGGCACGTGGGTCATCATGTTCCCCGAGGGCACGCGCATTGCGCGTGGCAAAGCAGGTACGTACAAAAGCGGTGGCACGCGCCTAGCCTGCGAGACAGGCCGCCCCGTAGTGCCCATTGCGGTGAACTCGGCACGGCGTTGGCCGCGCAAAGCATTTATCAAAACACCGGGCGTGGTCGACGTGGTGATTGGCAAACCCATCAGCAGCGTAGGCCGCCAGCCTGAAGAGCTGATGCAAGAAGTGCAAGCCTGGATCGAAGCCACCATGCGTGACATCGACCCCGAGGCTTATCGTTAAGTTGCAGCGCACCATGCGTAGCCTTTTGCAGTTCACGCTAGATTTATTTTCTGAGGCCGATTTGTCTCAAAAAAATATGCCTAACGGGGCTGTAACACAAGTAAATCCTGCTCAACCAGCTATCGAAATTATAGTAACTGATGCCCCAATCACTGGTGCACCAGCTGTGTTTATACCCGCCGAGCCATTGGCTTCGGTGATGCGCCCAGCTGCGTTCACCCATGCGCGTGCCAACCGCGAAGCGCGCTTGGTTGACAGCATTGTCGCGTTTGAGCTGAAACGCGGTAAACGCAAAACCATTGGATTTAGCGTAGGTGCAGATGGCCTCACCGTTAGCGCGCCGCGCTGGGTACCACTGTATGAAATTGACAAAGCCGTACAAGAAAAATCCAGATGGATTGTGGCCAAGCTGCAAGAAGCGCGCGAGCGCCAAGGCAAGCTAGAAAGCAACCGTATTGAATGGAAAGACGGCACGCTAATCCCCTTTATGGGCGAGCAGGTGATTGTGGTGATCGACCCGCGCCATCTGTACACATCGTCGGGCACCTCCAACACGCGCGGCCAGTCTGCAGACGGCCAAGCCCAGCTGCACACCGACGCGCAAGCCACCAACGCATCGCTGCCCGGTGTGCCCCGCCTCACGCTGCACATCAGCCTGCCGCAAGACGCCGCGCCCGAGCGTATACGCGATGCCGTGCAAGCCTGGCTTATGCGCCAAGCCAAGCGCATTTTTGAAGAGCGCTTAAATCTGTACGCACCGCAGCTCAAAGTGCAATGGACCAAGCTGTCACTCAGCAGTGCAGGCACCCGCTGGGGCACAGCAAAGTCAGATGGTTCTATCCGCCTGAACTGGCGCTTGGTGCATTTTAAAATGAGCGTGATCGACTACGTGGTGGTGCACGAATTGAGTCACCTGCGCGTGATGGACCACAGCCCGCGCTTTTGGAACACGGTGGAATCCATCATGCCCGACTATGCGCAGCTGCGTGGGCAGCTGAAGGACGATGCGTTGCCGCGTTGGGATTAGCTGACGTTGGTATGGCCACGTTTTTGTAACGCAGCATTTGCAGGGCAATAAGGCAGATACGGCCTACTATAAATTTAATAGCTGCTTGAGCAGGTTCTACGGCCTGAAAGCACTAGAACGCTTAAAAATAAGGTGCCTAGAGCGCCGTTTTAGCTCTAAACCGGTAAATCCCGTCAGCACACAACTGGCGTACCAACTTGTCCTCATACCACAGCATATGCAGGTGGGCTACGGCCTCGCCCATGGCAAAAGTCATTTGGTGTAAATCTAGCTCGCGTTTGAACATGATGGGTACGATGTCGGCACCGCTTGTGGGCTGTTGGCTGCAGGCTTGCATGACTTCGGCCAAGCGGTCAGCATGGTGGGTTTGCAGTTGGGCAATGCGCCGGTGCATGCCGGTAAAGGGTTTGCCGTGGGACGGTAGCACTAGCGTGTCGGCGGGCAAGTGCAAATATTTTTTGATGGAGTTTAAGAAAAGTTTAAGCGGGTCGCCTTCGGGCTCTAAGTCGAACACACTCACATTGGTGGATATGCGGGGTAGCACCATATCGCCGCTGATCAAGGTGTTTAAGTCTTCACAGTACAGCGCGATATGCTCTGGCGCATGGCCGTAGCCGCTGATGCAGCGCCAATCTTTACCGCCAACGTTAACTATATCGCCGTCCATGATGCGGTGGTAGCTGTTCGGCACAGCGGGCACCAGGCTGGGGTAGTAGCCGGTGCGGGCTTTGATCTTGGCCACTGAATCAGGGTCGGTCAGGCCGTGGGATGCGTAAAAGTCTGCGGCTGCTTGGCCGCCAAAATTGGTGCTGCTAGTAGACGCATTGCGTGCAGCGTTGTAGTCTGTGCTGCTGATCCACAGGGGTACTTTCCACTTGTCGCACAGCCAGTGCGCCAGGCCAATATGGTCGGGGTGCATGTGGGTGCAAATTACACGCAGGATGGGCAGGCCACGCAACTGTGTGTCAAATATTTGCTGCCATTGCGCACGGCTCTCGGGTTTGTCGATACAGCAGTCTACGATGGTCCAGCCTTGGGTCTTACCGTGGGGGCCATCCATCTCATCGCGCAGCAGCCACAGGTTGATGTGGTTTAGCGCAAAGGGTAGGCCCATACGTATCCACTTGACGCTGGGTGTCAACTCATTTGCGCTGGGTGTCAACTCATTTGCACTGGGTGTCAATTCATTTGCGTTTGGCCCTACTTCTATAGTTTCTCCCGCAGCGGGCAGCGTGTCGCCCAAAGGGTAGGTCAATTCATGTTCAAAGCTGTTCATGTGATGGGTTTAAAGGTTGTCACCAAAGGGTAGTTTTCGTACATAATTGGGTTAATTGACGTTTACGTAAACGTCAACTTAATAAACTGATTCTAGGCTGCTGTGCATCGCCGTGCTGTCGCCTTGGTTTTAACCTGATTGACCAATCTAATCACATCCACAGCTTAAAGCACAAAAATATGATGGGCACCACCTACAGCATCAGCGATTTAGCCCGTGAGTTTGACTTGACCACGCGGGCCATGCGGTTCTACGAAGACATGGGCTTGCTCACGCCAGAGCGCAGCGGCCCCGCAGGACGTAACCGTGTGTACAGTGCACGCGACCGCACTCGGCTTAAGCTCACGTTGCGCGCCAAGCGTCTGGGCTTGTCGCTGACTGAGGCTAAAGAAATTATCGACATGTACGACAGCCCACGCGACACGGTGCCACAGCTTAAGAAGTTTCTAACAATATTAAGCGAGCACCGCGCCGAGCTAGAAGGCCAAATGGCCGAGCTGGTGGCTAATTTGGACGAAGTCAAAGTGCATGAAAAAGAAGCTAAAGCGCTGCTAGCTAAAGGCGACAAAATAAAGGCGACAAAAAATCTGCTAAATAAACACGCTATTGAACTGCGGTAAACCTACAAGAAAGAACCCACCATGAACTTACCCGGACTGAATTTTCAATTAGGTGAAGATATCGACGCGCTACGCGATGCAGTGCGCGACTTTGCACAAGCCGAGATTGCCCCCCGCGCGCAAGAGATCGACCACAACGACCAGTTCCCCATGGACTTATGGCGCAAGATGGGCGACCTAGGCGTGCTGGGCATTACCGTGGGCGAAGAATATGGCGGCGCAGGCATGGGCTATTTGGCCCACATGATAGCCATGGAAGAGATCTCCCGCGCATCGGCCAGCGTGGGTCTGAGTTACGGCGCGCACAGCAATTTGTGCGTCAACCAACTTAAGCGTAATGGGTCTGAGGACCAGCGCAAAAAATATTTGCCTAAACTCATCAGCGGCGAGCATGTAGGCGCATTGGCCATGAGCGAGCCGGGTGCGGGCAGCGATGTCATATCCATGAAGCTGAAAGCTGAGGACAAGGGTGGCTACTACCTGCTCAACGGCACCAAAATGTGGATCACCAACGGCCCAGACGCCGACACCATGGTGGTGTATGCCAAGACTGAACCCGAGCAGGGTGCGCGCGGCGTGACCGCCTTTATCGTGGAAAAAGGCATGAAGGGCTTTAGCACCGCGCAAAAATTAAACAAGCTGGGCATGCGCGGCAGCCATACCGGCGAGATGCTTTTCAATAACGTAGAAGTGTCTGCGCAAAATATCTTGGGTGGTTTAAACGGCGGCGCTAAAGTACTGATGAGCGGCTTAGACTACGAGCGAGCCGTGTTGGCCGCTGGGCCGATTGGCATTATGCAGGCGGTGATGGACAACGTGATTCCTTACACGCACGATCGCAAACAGTTTGGTCAAAGCATTGGCGAGTTTCAGCTTATCCAAGGCAAGGTAGCCGACATGTACACCGTGCTGCAAGCCGGCCGCGCGTTTTGCTATACCGTAGGCAAAAACCTCGACATGCTGGGCCTAGAGCACGTGCGCCAAGTGCGCAAAGACTGCGCCAGCGTCATCTTGTGGTGCGCCGAAAAAGCCACCTGGATGGCCGGTGAGGGCATTCAGATTTTTGGTGGCAATGGTTATATCAACGACTACCCGCTAGGGCGCTTGTGGCGCGATGCCAAATTGTATGAGATAGGCGCAGGTACTAGTGAAATCAGGCGTATGCTGATTGGACGTGAGTTGTTTGCGGAAACCTCATGAAACTTTGCGGGACAGATTAATGCACCAGATTTGTGTATGCCCCGGCACTGGGCGCGGACGGCTACGCGGCTGTCCCCCGCCCTTTGGGCGCTTCCTTGATGCCGCTGCGCCGTCCACACCCAGCACCGGGGCAGCGAAGTAGTATGAACACAGCGATGGATCGCCTACCGCGTCTCAAGAGCGGGTCGATGGTGTACTCAGCGCAGCGGCATCAAGGAGGAGTCGTCTGCCTTAGGCAGACACGGGGGACAGCCGCGTAGCTAAGTACGCCATTGGCCTGCTTACATACAAAACAAAGAGTTCGCCATCTGCCTGCTTTCCTGAAGTGCTATCGCAGCCAAGTGCGTTGTAATGCCATCAACTGATTAGAATGAACCATGCCACTTAAACACCTACTAAGCCACAACCGCGACTGGGCCGCACAAATGGTGCGCGAACGGCCGGGGTTTTTTACAGGTTTGTCACAACAGCAAAATCCTAAGTATATGTGGATTGGCTGCAGTGATTCGCGCGTTCCGGCCAACCAGATTACGGGCCTTGAACCTGGCGAGGTGTTTGTGCACCGCAACGTTGCTAATGTGATGGTGCATACCGATTTGAATGCACTGAGTGCCGTGCAGTACGCTGTAGACATGTTGAAAGTAGAGCATGTGATGGTAGTGGGCCACTATGGTTGTGGCGGTGTGCAGGCAGCGTTAGACAACGCCCGTATTGGACTGGCAGACAACTGGATTAGGCATGTGCAAGACGTACGCGATAAACATAAAGCGGCGTTGGATGATGCGCCTGCACAACATCGCTTGGCCATGTTGTGCGAGCTGAACGTGATTGAGCAAGTGGTGAACGTATGCCAAAGCACCGTGTTAAAAGACGCTTGGCACCGAGGGCACAAAATTATGGTGCATGGTTGGATCTACGGGGTGCACGACGGCTTGTTGGTAGATTTGCAAATGGCTGCAGATGCGCCAGACCAAGTCGATAGCTTGCATGACGTTGCTGTAGCAGAAGTTTTTAAGAAAAATCGTGCTGTAAGCCTCTAAATCACGGCTCAAGCAGCTATTAAATTCGTAGTAACCATGTTTCCCCAGCGCCTTGACTCTACGTTAGCCTACGACATTGCCAAGGCGATGATCGATGGGTTTAACCGCCACTATCGGCTGTTTCGTACCGAGTCGGCGCGCGCTAAGCACCGCTTTGAAACCGCAGACTGGCATGGCCAGCAACGCGCGCAACGTGAGCGTATCGAGTTCTACGATTTACGCGTTAAAGAATGCGTGATGCGCTTGGAAAAAGAATTCAAGGCGGGCAGTCAACCTATGGAGGTGTGGCAACAAATAAAGCTGCATTACATTGGCCTACTAGTTGATCATCATCAACCTGAGTTGGCAGAGACTTTTTTTAATTCAGTGACAACCAAAATTTTGCATCGTACGCATTTTCACAATAGTTTTATCTTTGTGCGGCCTGCAGTAAGCACCGAATACATTGAAAACGACGAACCTGCCGCTGCGCCTACCTATCGCGCGTACTACCCTACGCGCGAGACAATGCATCACACGATAGTACAGGCTATTGATAATTTTCGTTTGCAAAAACCGTTTGAAAATCTAGACCGCGATGCAGGTTTTGTACTGGCTGCCATAGATGCTAAGCTGCAAGACACTAAGCTGCGCGCGAATTTCCAAATTCAAGTGCTCAGTAGTTTGTTCTATCGCAATAAGGGCGCCTACGTGATCGGCAAGATCATCAACGGTTTTTTAGAAGTGCCGTTTGCCTTACCCATCTTGCATGCCAAAGACGACAAACTTATTATTGATGCAACGCTGTTTGGCGAAGACGATTTGCTTATGCTATTTAGCTTTGCACGTGCGTACTTTATGGTGGACATGGAAGTGCCATCTGCCTATGTGCAGTTTCTGCGCAGCATGATGCCGCGCAAGCCCCGCGCTGAAATCTACAACGCGCTGGGATTGGCCAAGCAGGGCAAAACACTGTTCTACCGCGACTTTCTCTACCATTTGCGCCACAGCACAGACCACTTTCGTATTGCGCCAGGTATCAAAGGCATGGTGATGCTGGTGTTTGACTTGCCCAGTTTCCCCTATGTGTTCAAGTTGATCAAAGATTTTTATCCACCACCTAAAGACACCTCGCGTGAACAAATCAAAGGCAAGTACCAGCTGGTCAAGCAGCACGACCGCGTAGGCCGTATGGCCGACACCCTGGAATACAGTGAGGTGGCCTTTCCCCGAGCGCGGTTTGATGATGAGCTGATAGCTGAGATTGAAAAATTTGCACCTAGCCAATTGGAGATCAGCGACCGCGATGGCGATGGCCAAACTGAAGTCATCATCAAGCACCTGTACATAGAGCGGCGCATGATCCCGCTGAACATCTACTTGCAAGAAGCGTTTGACCAAGGCCTGGACAACGACAAACCCCGCGAGCAAATGGAGCGCGCGGTGGTGGAATATGGCAACGCTATCAAAGATTTGGTGCGCGCCAATATTTTTCCCGGAGATATGCTGTGGAAGAACTTTGGCATCACCCGCAACGGCAAAGTGGTGTTCTACGACTACGACGAGATCGAATACATCACTGACTGCACGTTTCGCAAAGTACCCACACCGCGCAACGAGGAAGACGAAATGAGCGGCGAGGTGTGGTACCACGTAGGGCCACGTGACGTGTTTCCCGAGACGTTTGCCCCCTTTTTGTTAGGCAATCAGGCGGTGCGTGATGTGTTTATGAAGCACCACGCCGACTTGCTGGACGCTGCCTTTTGGCAAAGCCACAAAGAACGGATTGCAGCGGGGCATGTGCATGATGTGTTTCCTTATGAGAAGGAAAAAAGATTTGTTCGTGGTTGAGGTTTTTTAATTCGGACTTCCGGACGCGAAGGGCGCGAAGGTTTCGCAAAGAACGCTAAAGAAGAAAAATGAATATAAAAAGCAGAGTACTACTAAAATTTTATTGATTAAATTGAGATTAACTTGTTTGAAAATTTGGTATTCCTTTCGCGTCCTTCGCGAAACCTTCGCGCCCTTCGCGTCCGGCAGTTCTGTATTCGGTATTAATTTTCTAGGAGAGTAAAAATGTCAGACCCCATAGTCATAGTCAGCGCCGCCCGTACCCCCATGGGGGCCTTCCAAGGCGACTTTGCAACACTAGCTGCCCACGACTTAGGTGGTGCAGCCATCAAAGCCGCTGTGCAGCGCGCAGGTATTTCGCCGGATGTCGTGAACGAGGTATTGTTTGGTAACTGCCTGATGGCAGGCCAAGGCCAAGCGCCTGCGCGGCAAGCTGGGTTTAAAGGTGGCTTGCCCAACAGTGCAGGCGCTGTAACGCTGTCCAAAATGTGCGGCAGTGGCATGCGCGCTGCTATGTTTGCACATGACATGCTGACTGCAGGCAGTGCCGATGTGATCGTAGCGGGCGGTATGGAGAGTATGACCAACGCACCGCATTTGCTACTGAAGGGGCGCAGCGGTATTCGCATTGGCCATGACCGCATTTTTGACCACATGATGTTGGATGGTTTGGAGGACGCCTATGAGGCGGGCCGCTCGATGGGAACTTTTGGCGAGGAGTGTGCTGATAAATACAAATTTACTCGCGAGGCACAAGATAAATTTGCCATAGCCAGCGTAGAGCGTGCGCAAGCAGCTACTAAATCAGGTGCATTCACAGCAGAAATTACACCAGTTACCGTCAAAGGCAGGGCAGGTGATGTAGTGGTCAGCATCGACGAGGGCCCTGCCAAAGCGCGCCTAGACAAGATTGCCACACTGAAGCCTGCGTTCAAAAAAGACGGCACGATTACCGCCGCATCCAGCTCGTCCATTAACGACGGCGCGGCTGCGCTAGTGATGATGCGTGCCAGTACCGCTGCCAAGCTGGGCTGCACGCCGTTGGCCCGCATCGTCAGCCACGCGCTGCACGCACAAGAACCCAACTGGTTTACCACTGCGCCCGTAGGTGCAACCCAAAAGGCTTTGGCCAAGGCTGGCTGGAGCGTGAAAGATGTAGACCTGTGGGAAGTCAACGAAGCATTTGCCGTAGTGCCTATGGCGCTGATGACTGAGCTGAACGTGGTGCACGAGATCGTTAACGTGAATGGCGGAGCCTGTGCGCTGGGTCACCCTATCGGTGCCAGCGGTGCGCGCATCATGGTCACGCTGATGCATGCGCTGAAAGCGCGCGGTCTAAAACGCGGCTTGGCTACGCTGTGTATTGGCGGCGGCGAAGGCACTGCCGTAGCACTAGAGCTGTTGTAGATACTATTAATTCAATAGCTGCTTGAGCATGATTTACTTGGGTTAGAAGGCTTTTTTTATGAAAACACTCATCCTAGGGGCTTCACGCGGCATTGGCCTAGAGTTTGTACGCCAGTACACGCATGCAGGCGCGCAGGTGACAGCCACGGCGCGCAATGAAGACGGTTTGCAAAAGATCAAAGCGTTGGGTGCCAAAGCGCTTAGGCTGGACGTAGCTGACCCCGCCAGTGTGAGCGGTTTGGCTTGGATGTTAGACGGCGAGAAATTTGACGTAGCCATTTATGTTGCGGGCGTATATACCGAGAGTGGCGCTACCACGCCGCCAACGCAGGCTGAGTTTGACCACGTTATGCACGCCAACGTACTGGGCGCGATGCAAACTATTCCCCAAGTTGCGCCGATGGTGGCGCAGACCAAAGGTAAATTTGTCTTCATCAGCAGCGATATGGGCTGTATTGGCGAGACCCGCGCCAGCTTTGCTTGGACTTATCGTGTAAGCAAAGCGGCGCTTAACATGGCCGTGATGGCCGCACAGACTGACTACCCTGATGCTTTGATGTTACCCATGCACCCCGGCTGGGTGCGCACCGACATGGGCGGGCCCAATGCGTCGATAGGTACTGAAGAATCCGTTACAGCGATGTGCAAAACCATCGCGGGGCTGACAGCCAAAGACAAAGGCCAGTACTTGCATTACGACGGCCGCGCTTTTAGCAGCTGGTAGATATTTGAGCAGCCGTTATACCGTCGTTAAACATTGATATTTCTAGGACTACCCCATGCAGCTTAGTGAAGACCATATTGCCGTGCAAGACGCGGTGCGCGCCTATGTACAAGCTGAGATTGCGCCGCACGCCGCGGCATGGGACAAATCGCACCACTTTCCGCGCCAGCAACTGCGTGGCCTAGCCGACCTGGGCTGCTACGGCGTGGCCGTGCCCGAGCAGTATGGTGGTGCGGGGCTAGACTACCTCAGCCTAGCTTTGATTCTGGAAGAAATTGCCGCTGGTGATGGTGCAACCTCAACCATTGTGAGCGTTAACAACTGCCCGGTGTGCTCCATTTTAATGGCGTGGGGCAACGAAGCACAAAAGCAAAAATACCTAAAACCTTTGGCACGTGGCGACATGTTGGGTGCATTTTGCCTAACCGAGCCGCACGTGGGCAGCGAAGCGGCAGGTTTAAAAACTACTGCTACTAAAGCGGGTGACCATTACGTACTGAGTGGCGTTAAACAATTTATCACCAGCGGTAAAAATGGCCACGTGGCGATCGTTATGGCAGTTACCGACAAAGCGGCGGGTAAAAAAGGCATCAGCGCTTTCATCGTGGAGACAAAAACACCCGGTTATGAAGTAGCCCGCATCGAAGACAAGCTGGGCCAACATGCCAGCGATACGGCACAAATTCGTTTCGACAATTGCCGTGTGCCGGCAGAAAATTTAATTGGCGAAGAAGGCCAAGGCTTAAAAATCGCACTCAGTGGCCTAGAAGGCGGGCGCATCGGCATCGCATCTCAGTGCATTGGTATGGCGCGCGCAGCTTTTGATGCGGCGCTGCAGTACAGCAAGGATCGCGTCAGCTTTGGTCAACCCATCTTTCAACACCAAGCCGTGCAGTTCAAGTTGGCCGATATGGCCACGCAAATCGAGGCGGCGCGGCAGTTGATTCACCATGCCGCATCGCTCAAAGACGCAGGTAGGCCGTGCCTGAAAGAAGCCGCTATGGCCAAGCTATTTGCCAGCGAGATGGCCGAACGCGTGTGCAGCGACGCCATCCAAGTGCACGGTGGTTATGGCTACGTGACAGATTTTCCGGTAGAGCGTATTTACCGCGATGTGCGTGTTTGCCAGATCTACGAAGGTACGAGTGATGTACAAAAGATACTAATTGGCCGCGCGCTGGCCTGACATTGCCGCTTTAACTTGCAATTGGCTGACGTTGTAGTGGCCCTTCACGATTGCTGGAAAAGCATCTAGCCAAGGCTTTTCTCCTCTGAAATCAGACACAAAAAGTCATAACAGCTGTGTCCTCAAAGCGGACCATCCTGCGGATAACACTTAGTACTGGGCGATTAATGCGTACCGATAATCTGTATCGCTCAGTAGTATAAGCAGCGCTTTGCTACAGCCAACGCTTGGATTAATTGACACCACTATTTGGAGATATTCTGTGAAACTCGTACGCACTCTTGCTTTGACATCTATCGCTTTGGCTGTAGCCACAGCCAGCTATGCACAAAACATCAAAATTGGTGTTGCCGGCCCCTTTACCGGTGGGTCTTCTTCCATGGGCGTGAGCATGCGCGACGGTGTGCGTCTGGCCACAGAAGAAATCAACAAAGCCGGTGGCGTAATGGGTCGCAAGCTAGAGCTAGTAGAGCGCGACGACGAAGCTAAAAACGAGCGCGGCGTGCAAATTGCCCAAGAACTGATCAACAAAGAAAAAGTGACCGCTGCAGTGGGTTACATCAACACCGGCGTGGCACTGGCATCGCAGCGTTTCTTCCAAGAAGCCAAAATCCCAGTGATGAACAACGTGGCCACTGGTTCCTTGGTGACCCATCAGTTCGACGATCAGCCTGAGAACTACATCTTTCGCAACGCAGCGCACGACAGTATTCAAGCACCGATGATTGTGGAAGAAGCCATTACCCGTCGCGGTTACAAAAAGGTCGCCATTTTGGCCGACTCCACCAACTATGGCCAACTCGGCCGTGCCGATCTGGAAACCGCTTTGCAGCTCAAAGGTGTTAAAGCCGTAGCAGTCGAAAAGTTCAACATCAAAGACGTAGACATGACCGCCCAGTTGCTCAAGGCCAAAGAAGCCGGTGCCGAAGCTGTGTTGACCTACGCGATTGGCCCTGAACTGGCGCAAATTGCTAACGGCATGACCAAGCTAGGCTGGAAAGTGCCTATGGTGGGCAGCTGGACATTGTCGATGGCTAACTTTATTGACAACGCAGGCCCAGGCGGCGAAGGCGCGCGCATGCCGCAAACTTTTATCCAAGAGCCCACCACGCCTAAGCGTCAATCGTTCATCATCAACTACCTGAAGACCTTCAATCCAAAGAACGCGCGTATTGACTCGCCGGTATCTGCTGCGCAAGGCTACGACTCCATCTATTTGCTAGCTGCTGCGATCAAGCAGGCCAACTCAACCGACGGCCCGAAGATCAAAGCCGCGTTGGAAGACTTGAAGACTCCAGTCGAAGGCGTGATCACAACCTACAGCAAGCCATTCACTGCTAAAGACCACGAAGCCATTACTGCCAACATTCCTGTATTTGGCGAAGTCAAAGGCCAGCGCGTGGTGTACGCTTACCCAGACGACCAGAAAAAGGCCTCTGAAGTGCGCGTTAAAGATGTCAATGCCAAAGGCGCTTTAGCCGTTAAGAAGTAATCGCACAGGCAGCTAAGCACCGCGTGGGCCGCGCTGGCCTTGCGGTGCTTTTTTGTCGCCCATTTGATGCGCAGTGAGGCACACGGCCTAGCATCGCTACCCCAAGGTGGAATCCATGGAAATCCTACTCCAACTCATTTATAGTGGTATTGCGCTGGGCATGATTTATGCCGTCATCGCGTTTGGCTACCAGCTCACTTTTCAAACCTCTGACACGCTGAACTTTGGCCAAGGCGATGCACTGATGCTGGGTGCCATGGTGGGCCTGACATTAGTAAACGCAGGTGTCAACTACTGGCTGATGATCCCACTGGTGATTGTGTTTGGCCTGGTGCAAGGCGGTATTGTGGAGCGCATTGGTGTGCATCCTGCCATCAAAATCAAGAGTGAGTTTGGCTGGATTATGTCCACTATTGCTTTGGGTATTATTTTTAAAAACGTGGCGGAGAATATTTGGGGCCGCGACGATTTGAAGTTTCCGTCTCCATTACCCGAGTCACCGCTTAAAGTGTTTGGCGCTAACGTGCTGCCCATGGAGTTGCTGGTAGTAGCTGGTGCTGTGTTCATGATGCTGGCAGTGGAATTTTTTAACCGTAAAACAATTTACGGCAAGGCTGTCGTGGCAACCTTTAATGACCGCGATGCGGCCAAACTGATGGGTATCAATACCGGCTTGGTGATTACCTTTTCGTATGCGCTGTCATCGGCCACGGCTGGCTTTGCTGGCGTGTTGATTGCGCCGCTTACGTTGACCGGTGCCACCATGGGCGCGGTGCTGGGCCTGAAAGCTTTTGCAGTGGCCATTATTGGCGGCTTGACCAGCGGCATGGGCATCATCGTAGGCGGCATTATTTTGGGCATTGCCGAAACCACCACAGGTTTTTATATTTCGACCGGCTACAAAGACGTACCCGGCCTCGTATTGCTGCTGCTGGTACTGGCATTTAAGCCTGCTGGTTTGTTTGGCAAAGCCGCTATCAAGAAAGTTTAACGATGAATCGCAAGACCTTAATTGCCGCTGTCATCGGCATGGCACTGCTGGCTGCAGTGCCGTTATTTACCAGCAACCCGTATTACGTACACATGATCGGCACGATCATGATCTATGCTATTTTGCTGTTTGGTTTAGATATTGTGGTCGGCTATACCGGGCAGGTATCGCTGGGCCACGCAGGTTTGTTTGGTGTGGGTTCGTACACCGCAGGCGTCATGTTTATGAAGCTGGGCGCACCGCTGTGGCTCATCATCCCGGCCAGTGTGGTAGTGACTGCTGGTTTTGGTGCGCTGCTGGCGCTGCCTGCTTTGCGTGTATCAGGCCCTTATCTGGCAATGGTAACCTTGGCTTTTGGTACCATCATTCAAATTTTGATTAACGAGATGACCTTTCTTACAGAAGGTCCGTTAGGCATCAAAATTCCCAAGCCATCGTTGTTTGGTACCCAGTTGCATGAGAACGGTTTTTACTGGCTGGTGTTTGGCCTCATGACGCTGTCACTTATTGTGGTGCACCGCATCTTGAACTCGCAGCTGGGCCGCGCATTTGAAGCGCTACGCGGTAGCCCTGTGGCGTCTGATTGTATGGGCGTGTCGGTGTACCGCTATAAGGTGTACGCCTTCGTGATCAGTGCAGGTTTTGCCGGTTTAGCGGGCGCGTTGTATTCGTATTCTGAGCAGTACATCTCGCCCAATACGTACAACAACGAACTTACCGTGCTGTTTTTGTTGGCTGTCATTATGGGTGGCCGCAAAACGCGCTCTGGTGTATTGTTAGGCGCAGCGATAATTGTGATTTTGCCCAAGCTGCTGGATGATTTAGAAATGTTCCGTGTGGTGGCGTCGTCACTTGCTGCGCTGATGTTAGTGGGTGGTGCCATTGGCGTAGCCAAAAAAATCACCACACCTAAAGCGATGGCTATTCCCGTCATCGGCACGATAGCGCTAGCAGGGTTTTCGTACTGGTTGCAGTCGATCACTGACTGGCGTTTAAGTATCTTTGGTTTGATGATCTTGTTTGTGGTGTACTACTTGCAAGACGGTATTGTGGGTTTTGTGCGCAGCTTGTTCTTTAAGCGCAAGTCTACATCGATGGCCAGCGATCTTGACGCTGGTGACACGGGTAAAGACGCCATCATGGTGGCCGCGCATGCGGGCAGCAAAGAAACTGGCGGTGATCTGTTGGTGGCAAGCAATGTACTGATGCAGTTTGGCGGCCTTAAAGCGCTGAACAATGTGGACTTGCGCATCCAGCGCGGCACCATCCACGGTTTGATTGGCCCTAACGGCTCGGGCAAAAGCACCATGATGAACGTGCTGACGGGCATCTATGTACCTACTGCAGGCACTATCGAGTTTGCAGGCCGCTCGGTGGTGGGCCGCACCTCGTCAGACATTGCTTTGTCGGGCATTGCACGCACGTTTCAAAACGTGCAGTTGTTTGGTGAGATGACGGCACTGCAAAACATCCAAGTGGGCTTGCACCATAGTTTTGCCAGCAATATTGCCGATGTGGCCCTGCACACACCGCGCTACGCACGCGAAGACAAAGCTGCTACCGAGCGCGGCTTAGGATTGCTGCGCTTTGTGGGTCTGTCTGACTTGGCTACAGAAGAAGCCCGTAATTTGCCTTACGGCAAACAGCGCCTGCTAGAAATTGCCCGCGCGTTGGCACTAGACCCGCAACTGTTGTTGCTTGACGAACCTGCTGCAGGCCTGACTGCGCCAGACATCAAAGAACTGATCGCCATCATCCGCAAGATCCGCGACCACGGCATTACCGTGATCTTGATCGAGCACCATATGGACGTGGTGATGGAGCTGTGCGACACCGTCTCGGTGCTGGATTTCGGCCAAAAGATTGCAGAAGGCAAACCAGCAGAAGTGCAGGCCAACGAAAAAGTGATAGAGGCATATCTGGGCGGTACCGCCCATTAAGCACCAGAGAAATACACCATGTTAAGCATTAAAAACCTCGAAGCAGGCTATGGCAAAGTGCAAGTGTTGCACGGTATTTCTATGGAAGTACCCAAGGGCAAAGTGGTTACCCTTATCGGCTCTAATGGTGCTGGTAAAACCACCACCATGCGCGCTGTGTCAGGCATGATCAAACCGACCGGAGGCGAGATCAGCCTGCACGGCAAGCGCGTGGACGGGATGGAGTCCTACACCATTGCCAAGCAAGGCTTGGCCCATTCGCCCGAAGGCCGCCGCGTGTTTGCCACGATGAGCGTGACCGACAACCTTACCTTAGGTGCTTTTCCGCGCTTAACTGGCAGCCGCCCCAAAGGCGATGTAAAGGCTGACCTAGAGAAAGCCCTAGAGCTGTTTCCGCGCCTTAAAGAGCGCCGCACACAACTGGCAGGCACGCTGTCGGGTGGCGAACAGCAAATGCTGGCCATGGCCCGCGCCATCATGCTCAATCCTGAAATTGTGTTGCTAGACGAGCCTTCGATGGGCTTGGCGCCTATTTTGGTAGAAGAGGTGTTCAACATCATCACCCGCCTTAAAAGCCAAGGCGTGACGATGCTGCTGGTAGAGCAGTTTGCTGCAGCGGCGCTAAAAGTAGCCGACTACGGCTACGTGCTAGAGAATGGACGCATATCTGTGCATGGCCCCGCAGATAAGCTGAAAGACGATCCTGCAGTCAAAGCCGCTTACTTGGGTGGTTAACTTGGTGGCTAACCGAGCGGTTATCTAGGCGGTTAATTTCGCTCAAGCCCCACGCTGTTAAGCTACTATGCCTTAGTGCCACAATGGTACTAAGGCGTTTTTATTTGGAAAGTCATATATGCCAATTACCAAAAGCTCTCGCGCCATGGTGGACGAAGCCATGGCGCAGGTTACAACCTATACCGTGCGCGAAGTGCAAGCCAAGGTAGCTGCAGGCACAGCGCAAGTGGTGGATATTCGCGACATTCGTGAGCTGGACAAGGGCACCATCACAGGCAGCGTGCACGCACCACGCGGCATGCTGGAGTTTTGGGTAGACCCTGAATCGCCTTACCATAAGAAGATGTGGGCCGATGAAAGCAAGGAGTTCATCTTGTTTTGCGGTCTAGGTTGGCGCAGCGCGCTAACTACTAAAACCTTGCAAGACATGGGTATGACTAACGTGGCGCACATGGACGGTGGTTGGGACGAATGGGTCAAGCTGGGCGGGGTGACTGAAACACTAGAAGAGCGTAAAGCTAAAAAATTAGCGCACAACCTTTAAATCACTATAGAGCCTAAACTTTATAGATAAAACGCTGGTAACCCAAGTAAAACCTGCTCAAGAAGCTATTAAAAATATAGTAAATATGGCAATGAAGTTTGATGCAGTGCTGTTTGACTGCGATGGTGTTTTGGTCGATAGCGAACCGATTACCAACCGCGTGTTGCGCGATATGTTGGCAGAACTTGGCTGGCAGATGACGGCGCAAGAATGCTTTGCTATCTTTGTCGGCCACTCTATCCTAGACCACGCTCTTTTGATTGAGAAAAACACTCGCAAACCCATGACACAAGAGTGGCTAGCACTGTTTCGTGCGCGCCGCGATGAGGCCTTGCAGGCGCAGCTGCAAGCCGTGCCGAATATTCACTTGGCAGTTAAAGCAGTTCACATGGCCACAGGTGGCTGTATAGCCGTGGCGTCAGGCGCTGACCATGGCAAGGTGATTTTGCAGTTGACCAAGGTGGGGTTGCTGCCGTACTTTGAAGGGCGCACTTTCAGTGGCATTGAACAGCCCCGCAACAAACCATACCCCGATGTGTACTTAGCCGCTGCCAAAGCACTGGGCGTATCGATAGAACGCTGCGCTGTGATTGAAGATACACCTACTGGCGCAAGTGCGGGTGTGGCCAGTGGTGCCGCGGTATGGGGCTATGTGCCTCAGGGTGAATTTCACGCCACTGGTGCTGCACTGCAAGCAGTGGGTGTGCAGCGATTTTTTAAAGATATGGCACAGTTGCCTAATTTGCTAGGCTTAGGGTAGTATCCAAACTTCAATGCATCTGTCGATGGCAACAAAATATGCCTCGTTTTTTTAAATACTTAGTTCGATGACTTTACAAACTTACCTCGGGATTGATCTAGGCACATCAGAGCTAAAAGTTTTGCTGATTGACGAGCAAGGTGCGGCACTGGGTAGCGCCAGCGCGCCCTTAGCGATTAGCCAGCCGCACGCAGGTTGGTCTGAGCAAGACCCCATGTCGTGGGTACATGCCATGGTGGCGGCTTGTGCTAGTCTGCGCCAGCAGTATCCTGCCCAGTATGCCGCCGTACAAGGCATTGGCCTATCAGGTCAAATGCACGGGGCTACTTTGCTCAATAAAAACAATGCAGTGCTCAGACCGTGCATGTTATGGAACGACACCCGCAGCGCGCAGGAATGCATCGATTTAAAACGCGCGTGTCCGCAATTAGAAGAGATTACCGGCAACTTGGCCATGCCAGGATTTACCGCGCCTAAAGTGCAATGGGTAAGGCACCACGAACCTGAAATTTTCGCCCAAATTGCCAAAGTATTGCTGCCTAAAGATTTCTTAAGACTGCATCTGACGGGCGACTATGTGAGCGATATGTCGGATGCCGCTGGTACGCTGTGGCTAGACGTAGCCCGCAGAGACTGGTCTGACGCCATGCTGGCTGCCACGGGTCTTGCGCGGCACCATATGCCGCGCTTGGTAGAAGGCAGTGATGTGTCGGGGCATTTGTCTGCAGATGCAGCCAAACAACTCGGCTTGAACGCTGGCATACCAGTAGCAGGCGGTGCAGGCGACAATGCTGCAAGTGCTATAGGTCTGGGCATCATCAGCCCCGGCGATGGCTTTTTATCGCTGGGCACCAGCGGAGTGATTTTTTTAGCTACAGAAAAATTTGCACCCAACCCTGCTAACGCAGTGCATGCGTTTTGCCATGCGCTGCCAAATGCATGGCACCAGATGGCGGTCATGCTGTCAGCAGCTAGCTGCCTGCGATGGGTCACCCAGCTAACGGGCTCAGCTGATGAGGCTACTTTGCTGCAAGCCGTGGCGCAACTGAGCGACCTAGAGCGGGCCAACGCGCCGCTATTTTTACCTTATCTTTCTGGCGAAAGAACCCCGCACAACGATGCTGATGCTACTGGCGTATTCATGGGATTGCGCCATACGCACAGCTCTGCGCACCTAGGCTATGCCGTCATCGAAGGTGTCGGGTTCGGCTTGCTCGACGGTATGAATGCGCTGCGCCAAGCTGGGGGTAGCGCACAGCAATTGCAGTTAGTGGGCGGCGGGTCTAAAAGTGCACTGTGGGCACAACTGTTGGCTAATATTTTGGATATAAAGATTGCAACCTACAAGGTTAGCAGTGTGGGTGCAGCGCTAGGTGCTGCGCGTTTGGGGCAATTGGCTGTAGAAGGCAGCGACGCTGCATCAGTAGCCCGTATTTGCACCCAGCATGAGGTAGAGCAGGTGTACACGCCCAATACAGCAGTGCGCAGTGATTTGATGCTGCGCTACGCACGTTTTAAAGCACTGTACGCCGCGCTCAAACCCACCTTTGCCACCCATGCTGCTGCGCGTGCATAACCAGTTTATTTTTCTAACTAATTTTTTGAGGTGACTAAATGACTACTTTTTTCGGCGACATTGACAAGATTAAATATGAAGGACCAGAGTCTTCCAACCCATTGGCTTATAAATGGTATGACGAGAACCGCATGGTGCTGGGCAAGACCATGAAAGAGCAACTGCGCATGGCAGTGTGCTACTGGCACAACTTCTGCTGGAACGGCTTTGATCCGTTTAGCCACACAGGTACGCTAGAGCGTCCGTGGTTCAAGATTGCCGACCCGATGGACAGCGCCAAAGCCAAGGCTGATGTGGCGTTTGAATTTTTTAGCAAGCTGGGGCTGCCCTACTATTCTTTTCACGACCGCGATATTGCACCAGAAGGCGCGACACCCCAAGAGAGCGTGAGCAACCTCAAGGCCATGGTGGACTATTTGGGACGCAAGCAGTCAGACACTGGCATCAAGCTGCTGTGGGGTACGGCTAATGCGTTCAGCAACCGCCGCTTTATGTCGGGCGCGGGCACCAACCCCAACCCCGAGATTTTTGCACTGGCTGCCCTGCAAGCGCGTGAAGCCATGAACGCTACCAAGGCACTGGGCGGTGAGAACTATGTGCTGTGGGGCGGCCGCGAAGGATACGAGACCTTGCTCAACACCAACTTGCGACAAGAGGGCTTGCAGTTTGGCCGCTTCTTGCAAATGGTGGTGGGGCATAAGCACAAGATTGGCTTGAAAGGCCATATCTTGATCGAACCCAAACCACGTGAGCCGTCCAAACACCAGTACGACTTTGATGTGGCCACCGTGTTTGGCATGTTGCAGCAGTGGGGCTTGGAAAAAGAAGTCACAGTGAACATTGAGGCCAACCACGCCACGCTGGCAGGGCACAGCTTTGAGCACGAAATTGCCACGGCAACAGCATTGGGCATCTTCGGCTCTATCGACATGAACCGCGGCGACATGCAGTGCGGCTGGGACACCGACCAGTTTCCCAACAACGTGCCTGACACAGCCCTAGCTATGTACTACATCATGCAAAACGGCGGTTTTACGCACGGTGGTGTGAACTTTGATGCCAAGTCACGCCGCCAGTCGCTTGACCCTGTAGACATGTTTCACTCCCACATTGGCGGGGTAGATGTGACGGCACGCGGACTACTTATCGCTGAAAAATTAATCAACGATGGTAAATGGGCAGACTTTGTGAAGCAGCGCTACGCAGGCTGGCAAGCGCCTTGGGCGCAAAACGTACTGGCAGGTAAGTGCAATCTGGACGAGATTGCCGACCATGCTTTTAAGCGCAATATCGACGAGGCACCCACCTCGGGCCGTCAAGAGTATTTAGAAAACTTGGTTAATCAGTTTTGCTAATTTCACACTGCCGTACAAAGGTGCTACTGCCTCTGCGCGCTGGTGTATGACAGTGCAGGTTTTACCAGTGCTTTCAAGCTAGCTTAGGCTTGCTAAAGCAGCTTTCACGGGCCGTTAAATCTGTCACAATGCGGCTAATTGACGTTTACGTAAACGTCAATTAATTTTTCACTATTTGAAAAGTACTGAGACGACGCTATGCCCGTGCTAGAGACCCAACTGAACGCCCGTTCTGCCGACTTCTTGGCCAATGCTGCCGCTATGCGCACGGTGGTAGACGACTTGCGCACACGGATAGCCCAAGCGCAGCTGGGCGGTGGCGACGCGGCGCGTGCCAAGCATGTGGCCCGCAACAAACTGTTGCCACGCGACAGGGTCAATAGGCTGCTAGACCCCGGCACGCCGTTTTTAGAAATTGCGCCACTGGCCGCACTGGGCATGTACCCGGACAAAGACGGCTCTGACAGTGCGCCCGCAGCCGGAGTGATCGCTGGCATTGGCCGCGTGAGCGGCGTGGATTGCATGATTGTGTGCAACGATGCTACGGTCAAAGGCGGCACCTACTACCCGCTGACAGTCAAGAAGCATTTGCGCGCGCAAGAGATTGCGCAGCAAAACCGCTTGCCTTGCATTTACCTGGTGGACTCGGGCGGCGCCAACTTGCCTAACCAGGATGAGGTGTTTCCCGATCGAGACCATTTTGGCCGTATTTTCTATAACCAAGCACAGATGAGCGCGCAAGGTATTGCCCAAGTGGCGGTGGTCATGGGCAGCTGCACGGCAGGCGGCGCGTATGTGCCCGCGATGAGCGATGAGACAGTGATTGTAAAAAACCAAGGCACCATCTTTTTAGGTGGCCCGCCACTGGTGAAGGCTGCTACGGGCGAGGTGGTGACATCGGAAGATTTGGGCGGCGCAGATGTGCACACACGCCTGTCGGGCGTGGCCGACCACTTGGCCAACGACGATATGCATGCCTTAGGCATTGCCCGTAATATTGTTAAGAATATTAATGCAAATAATGGCTTTCAGGCCGTAGAACCTGCTCAAGCAGCTATTAAATCAATAGTAAATCCAAAGTTTGCCGCAGAAGAGTTGTATGGTGTGATTCCCGTAGATACACGCAAACCATTCGACGTACGCGAGATCATTGCGCGCATGGTGGACGGCAGCGACTTTGACGAATTCAAAGCACGCTTTGGCACCACGCTGGTAACAGGCTTTGCCAAAATTGAAGGCATGGCGGTGGGTATTATTGCCAACAACGGCATCTTGTTCAGCGAGTCGGCGCAAAAAGGTGCGCACTTTATTGAGTTGTGTTGCCATCGCAAAATACCGCTGGTTTTTTTGCAAAACATCACTGGCTTTATGGTGGGCCGCAAGGTTGAGAATGAAGGTATCGCGCGCCACGGGGCCAAGATGGTGACCGCAGTGGCGACGGCCAATGTGCCTAAATTTACCGTCATCATTGGCGGTAGTTTTGGTGCAGGCAATTACGGCATGTGTGGCCGCGCCTTTAGTCCGCGCTTTTTATGGATGTGGCCAAATGCACGCATCAGCGTGATGGGTGGTGAGCAAGCGGCCTCAGTATTAGCGACAGTCAAACGTGATGGTATTGAGGGCAAAGGCGGGCAGTGGAGCGCCGATGAAGAAGCGGCTTTCAAAGCGCCCATCAAAACCCAATACGAAACCCAAGGCCACCCGTACTACGCCACGGCTCGCCTGTGGGACGACGGCATTATTGACCCGGCAGACACGCGCCGCGTACTGGCGCTGGGGTTAGCTGCAGCGCAAAACGCGCCTATACCGGAGCCTAAGTTTGGCATTTTCCGCATGTAATGTGTATAATTATTAAAATTTATACACATAATAAGGAAAATCATGCGTACCAATATTGTGATTGACGACCAATTGATGTCGGCTGCTATGCGGGCAGGTGACTTTAAAACTAAAAAAGACGCTGTTGAGGAAGGCTTGCGGCTGCTGGCGCGGCGCAAGGCGTACCAAGACATTCGCGCCTTGCGTGGCAAATTGCACTGGGACATACAAGGCGATTGGTCTGTACCCCAGAACACATTGCAAGATAACCGCGTGGCCTACAAAGTGGAGCGCAAAGCGTGATCACCGTGGACTCCAGCGTGTGGATTGACTATTTCAACGGCACGCAAACCCCACAAACGCTGCAGCTAGATGCTGTGCTGGACGACTCAAGCCACGACCTGGTGGTGCTGGACGTGGTGCTGATGGAGGTGCTGCGCGGCTATCGCCATGAGCGTGAATGGCAGCTAGCTAACAATACCCTTTCTGCGCTGCCGGTGATGACGGCAGGCGGCACCGAAATAGCACGCGCAGCAGCAGGCATATACCGCCAATTGCGTTCAGTGGGTGTTACGGTGCGCAGCAGCATTGACCTGCTGGTGGGCGCTTGGTGCATTAAGCAAGACTGCGCGCTGATTCATAACGACCGTGATTTTGCGCCCATGCAGCAGCACCACGGTTTGCCAGTTTTAGGTGGTATGTAGCATGCACGCAATTGACCATTTCTGCATGTTGGCGCGCTACAACGTGTGGGCCACGCAGCGCTTGCTAGCGGCGATAGACACACTAGACGATGCGGCTTACCACAAAGATGCAGGGCTATTTTTCAAATCTATCCACGGCACGCTGAACCACATGCTGGTGGGCGAGCATTTACTGTGGTACCCGCGATTTGCTAAAGGCATTTCGCCGAAATTAGCATTGGACATGGAAGCCGAGCCCGTGCGAGAGCGGCTCGGGCAAGCGCTAAAAGGCGGCGCTGGGAATTGGCAGCCATTGATTAAGTCATGGCCTATCGAACGCTTTGATGGCAAGCTGGGCTACACCACCAGCAACGGCCAAGCTATGTCACTGCCTTTCGCTGCCACGCTGGGCCACGTTTTTAACCACGGCACCCACCATCGCGGGCAGATCACAGCGGCATTGACAGCGCTGGGCCAGCCTTGTCCAGTGCTGGATTTGGTTTTCATGTTGCAAGAGGACAGCAAAGCATGAGCAACACCTTGGCCATCGCTGAGCCGTCACGCTACATCGCGCAAATCACCATGTCGCGCCCCGATGTGCGCAACGCTTTTAACGACGAAATGATCACCGAGCTAACGCAGGCTTTCACCCAGCTAGGCGCGCGCGACGACGTGCGTTGCATCGTGCTGGCTGCCCAAGGCCCAGCGTTTTGCGCAGGTGCCGACCTGAACTGGATGCGCAAGATGGCCGATTATTCGACGGACGAAAATCTGGCCGACGCTGTCAAGCTAGCCGAGATGCTGCGTGTGATGTACGAATGCCCTAAACCCACCGTGGCGCGCGTGCAAGGCGATGTGGTGGCAGGCGGCATGGGCCTCGTGGCGGCTTGTGACATTGCAGTGTCAACGGACAGTGTTAACTTCTGCTTAAGCGAAGTGAGGCTAGGGTTGATCCCTGCCACCATCAGTCCGTATGTTATCCGTGCCATGGGCGCACGCGCAGCGCACCGCTACTTTTTAACTGCAGAACGGTTTAACGCATTGGAAGCCTTGCGCATAGGCTTTGTGCACGAGGTGGTGCCTGCAGACCAGCTAGACCTTAAAGTGGGTGAGATTACGGCTGCGCTGTGCAGCGCCAGCCCGAATGCGGTAAAGGTGTGCAAAAAGCTAGTGCAAGAGGTGGCAAACAGTGAAATCAGTCAACGCCTCATCGCGCAAACCGTAGCGGGTATTGCCGACATACGTTCTAGCGCGCAGGGCAAAGAAGGCGTATCGTCATTTTTGCAAAAACGCAAACCTAGTTGGTTGAATTGAGTCAACTAGCCACCGCCAAGTCACACCGATTTAAGAAGGAGCCCCTATGGATAACATTCTTCCCTACCTTCAGCAACTGATGGCTAATCTGTTTAGCAGCAGCGGCGACGTGGCTGGCTCTGCAGGCAAAGTAATAGGCGCCATGGACATGGCAGGCTTGGCCGCGCTGGCGGCAGCACTGGGCTGGGCTAGCGGTATTCGTTTGTATTTGGTGGTTTTCTTAACCGGCATGGCGGGCTACTTTGGATTTATCCCCTTGCCTAGTGGTTTGCATGTGCTGCAGCACCCGGCCATGTTGGCAGGTAGCGGAGCCATGTTATTTGTTGAATTTTTTGCTGACAAAATTCCCGGAGTCGATACGCTGTGGGATATGGTGCACACCGTTATTCGCGTGCCTGCAGGTGCGGCACTAGCGGCTGGTGTGTTTGGGGCCGACAGCGCCACTATGGGCATGGTGGCTGGCCTGCTGGGCGGCACGCTGGCTGCCACTTCGCATGCTACCAAGCTGACGACACGCGCCGCTATCAACACATCACCCGAACCCTTTAGCAACATCGCCATGAGCTTGGTAGAAGAGGGCGGTGTAATGGGCATGTTGTGGCTGGCTACCAATTACCCTATTACGTTTGGCGTGGTGCTGTGCATCGTGCTGGTTCTGTCGGTGGCTTTGATCGTGGTGTTGCTCAAATTCCTTAAAGCCATAGTGCGCCGCATCTCCGAGTTTTTCTCTGGTAATCCAAGGACAGCCTAAATGTTTAGCAAAATACTGATCGCCAATCGCGGCGAAATTGCGTGCCGAGTGGCCGCGACCTGTGCACGAATGGCTATAAAAACCGTGGCAGTGTATTCCACCGCAGACGCGCAGGCCAAGCATGTGGCAGCATGTGACGAGGCGATGTATATTGGTGTGCCCAACAGTGATAGCGGCGGCAATGCACCCAAAGACAGTTACCTGCGCTGGCAAGCCATCATTGCAGCGGCGCAGGCTACAGGTGCGCAGGCTATTCATCCGGGCTACGGATTTTTAAGTGAAAACGAAGAGTTTGCACAGGCCTGTGCCGACGCAGGCCTCGTATTCATCGGCCCGCCACCCTCGGCCATCAAGGCCATGGGCCTCAAGGCCGAGTCTAAGCAACTGATGGAAAAGGCGGGCGTGCCCCTGGTGCCCGGATACCATGGGGCTAACCAAGACGCTGCGCTGTTGCAAAAAGAAGCTGACCGCATAGGCTACCCCGTGCTGATCAAAGCCAGCGCTGGCGGTGGCGGCAAAGGCATGCGGGCGGTGGAAAAATCTGAAGACTTTGACGCTGCGCTGCAAAGCTGCAAACGTGAGGCGATCAATAGTTTTGGCGACGACGCGGTACTGATAGAGAAGTACGTGCAGCGCCCGCGCCATATTGAAATTCAGATATTTGGTGATGCGCATGGCAACTACGTGTACTTGTTTGAGCGCGATTGCAGCGTGCAACGTCGCCATCAAAAAGTACTGGAAGAAGCGCCCGCCCCCGGCATGACGCAGGCCATACGCGAGCAGATGGGTGCGGCGGCAGTAGCGGCTGCTAAATCAGTTAACTACCAAGGCGCAGGCACGGTAGAGTTTATCGTCGAGCAACTAGATGGACGACCCAACGCAGGGCCGCCCCAAGGCGGGTCAGCCCCCATGGGGGGCAGCGCAGCACACGCAGTGGCAAGCGTGGGGGCTCGTTTCTTCTTTATGGAGATGAATACGCGCCTGCAGGTGGAGCACCCGGTGACCGAGGCCATTACAGGTTTAGATCTGGTGGAGTGGCAGCTGCGTGTAGCCTCAGGCGAAAAATTGCCTTTGCAACAAAGCGATTTGCGCATCACAGGCCACGCTATTGAAGCACGCATTTGCGCAGAGAACCCCGACAATAACTTTTTGCCAGCCACTGGCACGCTGCAGGTGTACGCCAAACCAGCGCACACTGCGTTTGAAAGATCAGACCTGCGAATTGACGACGGCGTGCGCCAGGGTGACGCCATATCGCCCTTCTATGATTCGATGATCGCCAAGCTGATCGTGCACGGCACAACCCGTGCAGAAGCTTTGGCCAAGATGGACAAAGCCTTGGCGCAAACACATATCGTCGGTTTGCATACCAATGTGCAGTTCTTACGCCACGTAGTACAAAGCCCATCGTTCGTTACAGCCAACTTAGACACTGCGCTGATTCCGCGCGAAGAAAAAGTGCTGTTTCATCAAGAAAAAGTAGGTGTAACCCAAGCAGTATGTGCTCAAGTAGCTCATATATTAATAGCAGAGCGCGCTGCACAAAACACTGATCTGTTTAGTCAGCGCGATGGCTGGCGTGCGTTTGGCACCCACACGCGGCGCTTTCAGCTAGAGTTTCATAACCAGCCTGTGCAGGTTGAGCTGACCTACCTACACGACGGTGCGCTGCATTTGCGCGCAGGGAACGCTAGTGGTGCGTTTAGCTTTGCGCAGCAAGCCAGTGGTGCGGTGAGCGTGGATTTTTCAGAACAGCGTTTTGATGCGTATTGTCATGCTATTTCAGTGCCGAAAGGCCAAGAAACCCATGTATTTACTGCTCAAGCAGCTACTAAAATTATAGTAATTGACCATTTTTTGCAGCTTGCCGATAGCTCTACCGCGGCGGGCCGCTTAACCGCACCCATGCCCGGCAAGGTCGTATCGTTTGCTGTGAAGTCAGGCGACAAGGTCAAAAAAGGCCAAACGCTGGCTGTTATGGAAGCCATGAAAATGGAGCACACCATCGCCGCGCCCAAAGATGGTCAGGTGGCTGAGCTGTTGTACGCACCGGGCGACCAAGTGGCTGAGGGCGTTGAACTGTTAACTTTGGCAGCCTGAGCCTTAGGTGCTTAAACCTAAGGCGTTTAAAACTAATGCGTCTAGCTTAGACCGGCTTTATTCCTACAGATTGACCACATGCAGATTACTTTTTGTTGTACCGACTCTAAACCTGAGCCGTGGCTAGTCGGTTTGCGCTCAGTGCTGCTAGATTTACACGTTCAGGCTGATGTGTCGCTGTGGCAGCCCGGCGCACCGCAGGCAGATTATGCGGTGGTGTGGGCACCACCGCAGCAGTTTTTTGATGAGCAGCCTGCGCTTAAAGCAGTTTTTAACACGGGCGCAGGCGTAGATGCGTTGCTCAAGCTACGCGTGTCTGCGCATACGCAAATCATTCGCTTAGATGATGCAGGCATGTCGGTGCAAATGGCCGAGTATGTGTGCCATGCCACTATCCGCCATTTCCGCGAGTTTGACGCGTACGAGTCCGATGTGCACGCTGGAAAGTGGTCGTTTCGCAAGCCGCGCAGCCGCGCTGATTTTCCTGTCGGTGTTCTAGGCTTGGGTGTGCTGGGTCAGCGTGTCGCTAAGTCACTCAGGGTGTTTGATTTCAGCGTGCATGGGTGGAGCCAAACTGCCAAGCAATTAGAGGGCGTGCAGTGCTGGCATGGTGACAGCCAACTAGATGATTTTTTGCGCCACTGCAAAGTGCTGGTGTGCTTACTGCCACTTACGCCGCAAACTGAAAATTTGTTAAACCAGCGCACGCTGGACCTGTTAAAGCCGGGTGGCTATGTCATCAACGTGGCGCGCGGAGCGCATGTGGTGGACGATGATTTAATCGCGCTACTAGACAGTGGCCATCTAGCGGGTGCCACCTTGGACGTGTTTCGCCAAGAGCCGCTGCCTGCCGAGCACGCTTTTTGGAAACATCCGAAAATAACCATCACGCCCCACACATCTGCACGCACGCTGCGCGATGAAAGCGTTACCCAAATTGTTCGTAAGATAGTTGCTGTACACAGCGGCTACACCGTAGCAGGCACGGTAGACAGAGCTAAAGGTTATTGAATATGAAGTACCCCGCACAAGTCAAACTGGTAGACGTTGGCCCGCGCGACGGCCTGCAAAATGAAAAGCAGGCCGTGCCCACCGAGGTCAAAGTCCAGCTAGTACACATGCTGCAAGACGCAGGTTTAACTGAGATTGAGGTCACCAGCTTTGTGTCGCCTAAATGGGTGCCGCAAATGGCTGACAACGCGCAAGTGATGGCGGGTGTAAAGCGCAAGGCAGGCGTGCGCTACAGCGTGCTGATACCCAATATGCAGGGCTTTGAAGCAGCGCTGGCATCCAAGCCTGACGAGATCGTTGTATTTGCTGCCGCCAGCGAGGCTTTTAGCCAGCGCAACATCAACTGCTCTATCGCAGAAAGTATCGAGCGCTTTGCACCCGTGGTGGCTGCCGCGCGCGCCGCAGGCATCTACGTGCGCGGCGCGATGAGCTGTACCGTGGGCTGCCCCTACGAAGGCGAGGTAGCGCCCGAGCGCGTGGGCTACTTGGCAGGCCTGATGGCGGACATCGGCGTGCAGCACATTGGTGTAGCCGACACCATTGGCGTAGGCACGCCGCGCAAGGTGCAAGCTGCTATGGAAGCTACGTTAAAACACTACCACATTAACGACATATCAGGCCACTTTCACGACACCTACGGCCAAGCGTTGGCCAACACGCTTATCGCGTTAGAGATGGGTGTGTGGCAGTTTGATGCGTCGGTGGCGGGCCTGGGCGGTTGCCCGTACGCCAAAGGCGCTACAGGTAACGTAGCCACGGAAGACGTGGTTTACATGCTGCACGGCATGGGTATTGGCACTGGCATAGACTTGGACAAACTTATCGACGCTGGCAAGTTCATCAGCGACCATTTGCAGCGCAAGCCGCAGTCGCGCGCGGCTACCGCGCTGCTTAATAAACGTGCTGAAATCTAAAGTACATCACTATTAATTTAATAGCTGCTTGAGCAGGTTCTACGGCCTAGAAGCACTAAAACACTTAAAAAATGACCACTGTAACCTCACCTTGTATCTCACTGTGCCAAATGCATGAAACCACAGGTTTGTGCAAAGGCTGCTGGCGTACGATAGACGAAATCGTGGCGTGGAGCAGTGCTAGCGATGCCGTTAAACAGCAAGTGTGGGTGCAGATTGCGCAGCGCAAAGCCAGCGTAGGCGTCGGCAGCGCTGCGATGACGCAGCCCAACGCACCAGCCAACATACAGCACAACGTGTAAAACTAGACGCAAATTTAGCCAGCAGCCTTAGCTTTATGAAGCACATCACCTTTTACTTTGACTTCATCTCTCCCTATGCTTACCTTGCGTTTGAGCGTTTGCCTCTTGCCCTGCAAGGCTTGAGCTACCAAGTTACCTACAAGCCCGTGTTATTTGCCGCTATGCTGAACCACTATGGCCAGCTCGGCCCGGCAGAAATTGCGCCCAAGCGTACGTGGACCTACCGCCAAATGCAGTGGCTGGCCCGCGAACACGGCATTGCGTTGCAAGCACCTGCCAGCCATCCTTTTAACCCCATCAGCTTGCTGCGCTTAGCGCTGGCCTGCGGTGCAGATGGGGTATGCAACCGCTACGTGACCGAGACCATTTTTCGCCACGTGTGGACCAGCGGGCAAGAGGCTGGCGATACCGCAAGATTGGCCGCATTAACAGCCCAGTTAAAACCCCAGCGCGCTATCAACGACGAGGCTGTGAAGCTAGAGCTAAAAGCCAACACCGACGCAGCCATTGCGGCAGGTGTATTTGGCGTGCCTAGCATGCAAGTGGGCAACGATGTGTTCTGGGGCTTGGATGCGTTGCCGATGTTGCGCCAACGCCTCATAAATGATCCGTGGTTCAGTCAATCAGATTGGTGCAATGCATCGGGGTTACCCGTAGGTGTGCATCGTAAATCCACATAACGAAAAAAAAGTCAAGGGTTGCTACTGATCTTGTAAGAAGTTGCAAAGTTTCATGTCAGGGCAGGGTCAGTGCCTCGCAGGATATTCAGGTCTTCGCATTCCGTCGGAATGTGACTTATTTCATTGAGGAGACTTGTCTTATGGCAACAGCAGCAGCAGCGAATACCCCAATGACCGCGACCGAGAAGAAGGTAATTTTTGCTTCTTCGCTAGGTACGGTCTTTGAGTGGTATGACTTTTATTTGTACGGTTCATTGGCTGCGATTATTGCCAAACAGTTCTTCTCGGGTCTAGACCCTTCTGCGGCTTACATCTTTGCTTTGCTGGCTTTTGCAGCAGGCTTTTTGGTGCGTCCTTTCGGCGCGCTGGTATTTGGCCGCTTAGGCGACATGATTGGCCGTAAATACACCTTCTTGGTTACAATTTTGATCATGGGTGCAGCAACATTTATTGTTGGTTTGCTTCCTAATTACGCCACCATTGGCATTGCAGCGCCTGTGATTTTGGTCGCATTGCGTATGCTGCAAGGCTTGGCACTCGGCGGTGAATACGGTGGTGCGGCAACGTATGTGGCCGAGCATTCACCTCAAGGCAAGCGCGGCGCTTACACCGCTTGGATTCAAACCACGGCAACCCTAGGTTTGTTCCTGTCGCTGATGGTGATTCTGGGTGTGCGTACTGCAGTGGGCGAGGCAGCTTTTGCTGACTGGGGCTGGCGCGTACCGTTCTTGGTGTCGATTTTGTTGTTGGCTGTGTCGGTATGGATCCGCTTGAGTATGAACGAATCACCTGCTTTCCAAAAGATGAAGGCAGAGGGCAAAACATCCAAGGCACCATTGTCAGAATCTTTTGGCCAGTGGAAAAATTTAAAGATCGTGATTTTGGCATTGCTAGGTTTGACCGCTGGTCAAGCCGTGGTGTGGTACACAGGCCAGTTCTACGCACTGTTCTTCTTGACGACGATTGCAAAAGTCGACAGCACCACTGCTAACTTGTTGATTGCGGCGTCGCTGGTGATCGGTACGCCATTCTTCATCGTATTTGGCGCACTGTCTGACAAAATTGGTCGCAAGCCCATCATAATGCTAGGCTGTTTACTCGGCGCAGCAACTTACTTTACCGTGTTCCCGATGTTGATGGAATATTCCAACCCAGGCTTGGCCAAAGCGCAAGCTACCTCTAATGTGACGGTAACTGCAGACCCTGCAACTTGCTCGTTCCAAGGCAGCCCTATCGCGCGCGAGATCGACTTCAAGAGCTCTTGTGACCAAGCTAAACGCGTGTTGGCACAAAACTTCATTCCTTATAAGAATGTGGCTGCTCCCGCCGGTACGATTGCCAGCATCACTATTGGCACAGCAACGATTGCTTCCTTGAACGCCACACTCAACGATAAAGCCAATGGTTTCTCTGCTGAAAGCGCCAAAGGCATCGCTGACTTCAAGAAAGCCGTATTAGAAGCTGCTAAAACCAGCGGCTTAACCGCCAAAGCCACTGATACAGCCATGAACAAAGGTATGGTCTTGGCTATATTGGTCTACCTCGTGATCTTGGTTACCATGGTCTACGGCCCGATTGCTGCCATGCTGGTAGAGATGTTCCCCACACGTATTCGCTACACGTCTATGAGTCTGCCTTACCACATCGGTAACGGTTGGTTCGGCGGTTTGTTGCCAACCACCGCGTTTGCGATGGTGGCAGCCACTGGCGACATCTACTACGGTTTGTGGTACCCCGTCATTGTGGCGGCAGGCACCTTTATTATCGGCATGATCTTTATCAAAGAAACCAAAGACGTCGATATCTACGCTAACGACTAATTATTAGTCGCACCTAAGGCTCCCGCTTGTTATGAGCGGGAGCCTTTTTTTATGCAGCCGTGTGGATGGTGCATGTACCCTCATTGCGGTACAGTTTGATAGTCAATTGAAATTGGAGTTAATTATGTGGAAAATTTTGCTAGGATTTATTTTGTTCGCAGGCTTGGGTTTGTTCATGATTTTTAAAGGCGGCGACAAAGTCGATATGAGCGGTGAGAAGCAAGAAACAGGCACCCACAGTGCTGCGCCCGCCGCTGCACCGGCTCCCGCAGCAACATCGTCTGCTGCAATGCCAGCATCAGCAGCTAAATAATACTTAGCTTCGTCTGTACCGAACCTAGTCTATAGTATGCCCCGCACAGCCCTTCAACACTGGGACGTAAACAAGCGCATTACCGTAGTGTTATTGTTGCTGTGGGGTGTCGTTAGTTTTGGGGTGCCTTACTTTGCCGTGGATTTGAGTTTTCAGTGGCTTGGCGCACCGTTTAGTTTTTGGATGACAGCGCAGGGCACCTTGTTGGTGTATCTGGCTATCGTCGTGTGCTACGGCTTGGTGATGAACCATCTTGACGACAAGCTGGCCCAAGACAGCCCTGCTGGCCATGAGTAATGCAGACCGCGATTTCAGTCGGCAGCTGCATAAAGTGTATGCGTGGTACACGCTAGGCGTCTTGTTATTCATTGCTCTTTTGGCCTGGCTTGAGAGCCGAGGTCTGCGCCGCGAATGGATTGGCGCTAGCTTCTTGCTAGCCACTATTGCTGTGTATGCCACCATAGGCATTTTTTGCCGCACTACCGACACCAATGAATATTACGTGGCGGGTAGACGCATTCCAGCCATGTACAACGGCATGGCCATAGCTGCAGACTGGATGTCCGCTGCCTCCTTTGTAGGATTGGTGGGCACACTGTATTTGGGTGGCTATGCCGGGCTGGCATTTATAGTGGGCTGGACGGGGGGCTTTTGCTTGGTGGCGCTGCTGATTGCTCCCTACTTAAGGCAATTCGGCCAATACACCATTGCTGATTTTTTTGCAGCACGTTATGGTGGGCGGGCTCCCAGAGTAATGGCAGCAGTTGCCGCTATTTTGTGCTCCTTTGTTTATTTAGTAGCACAAATTTATGCCATTGGTTTGATCAGTTCACGGCTGACAGGTATTGCGTTTGAGATTGGCATATTTTTAGGGCTGGGGGGGGTGCTGCTGTGCTCTTTTTTAGGCGGCATGCGTGCCGTGACCTGGACACAAGTGGCGCAGTATATTTTGATGATTATTGCTTTTACCGTACCCGTGGTGTGGCTGTCTGTTAAGCAAACAGGCTCACCTGTTCCCCATATTTCTTATGGTCAACAACTAGGCAAAATTACGCAGCGCGAAGAAGTCTTGCTCCAAGATGCCGGTGAGCTGCAAGTGCGTGATTTTTATGCCCAACGCGTTGCACTGCTGACCAGCAAGCTGGCCCAGCCCGCGCAAGCTTTGGCACAAGACCGTAGCCTTGCTGCGCGCAGAATTGTTGATTTGAAAACTGCTAATGCGCCTGTACGCGAGATCGCTGCAGCTGAACGCAGCCTTGCGCAGCTACCACGCGATGAAAAAAAAGCTATTGCCTTGTGGCAGCAAGCGAGAAGCGCAGCAGAGATTAAAGCTCGGCCCTTATCGGGTATGCCGCGGCATGTGCAGGCCTACGCGGGCAATGCGCAAGGTACGGCTGCAGAAAAAGAAATCTTTACGACTGCACGCAATAATTTCTTGGCGCTGATATTTTGCTTAATGGTGGGCACTGCCGGGCTGCCACACGTGCTGACCCGCTACTACACCACCTCCAGCGTGCGCCAGACGCGCAATGCAGCATCGTGGTCGCTGTTTTTCATTTTGATCATGTACTTGGCTATACCTGCGCTGGCGGTGCTGGTGAAGTACGAGGTTTTTCAAAATGTGGTGGGTTTACCGTTTGATAAATTGCCAGCCTGGATTGCGCAGTGGAGCAGGGTCGATGCCAGTTTAGTCTCTGTGACCGACATTAACCAAGATGGTGTGTTGCAGCTGGGCGAAATCACCCTTAGCAGCGATGTCATTATGCTGGCTATGCCAGAGATTGCAGGCTTGCCCTACGCCATAGCCGCATTGGTGGCGGCGGGTGGATTGGCGGCTGCACTGTCTACGGCAGACGGCTTATTGTTGACCATGGCCAGCGCGCTATCGCACGATTTGTACTACAAAATCATCGCACCCCAAGCCAATGCTACCAGCCGCGTTACCATGTCCAAAGTCTTGCTTTTGATTGTGGCTTTGATGGCGGCATACGCGGCGGCCCAAAAACCAGGCGACATTGTATTTATGGTCACGGCAGCCTTTTCTTTGGCTGCGTCGATATTCTTCCCTGCGTTGGTGGCGGGTATCTTTTGGCGTGGGGCAACAGGATGGGGCGCTATAGCTGGCATGTGGGCTGGCTTGGGGGTTACGGCGTATTACATGGTGGCTAACCAGCCCTGGCTGCGCGTTGTTTTTGCAATTGAGACGCCTGTTGCGCTGTGGTGGGGTATCCAGCCTTTGGCGGCGGGCGTGTTTGGTGTGCCAGTGGGTGCAGCAGTGCTGTTCGCAGTGAGCCTGCTGACTTTTAGGTCGCATGCGGCTACTGAGGCACTGGTCAATGAAATTCGTTTTGGCTTAGGCACCTCTGACGCTGTAACAGCGACAAGAATTCAAAAATGAACCAGCTGTAGTTTTTGTGTGAAATTGCCGCTTTTGGAGGTCAAATGTGGTGTAATTTGCCAGCAAGTAACAAGACGATATGAAACACACAAAAACCGAGCTGGGTAGGCAAACCTTTAAAGAGCACAGCTCCGCGATTAACGCGCGCCAGCGTTCGGCTTTCATCATGTTTGATGGTGTAAAAGACGACGCAATGATTCTTAAGTTGATGGCAGGCATGGGCCTTACTGTTGATGATATCCAGCATTTAGTGTCTTTGGGATTAATCGAAGAAGTAGGTGGTATGCAGACTGCAGCAGCTAGTACCAGCGTAGCCGCCAAACCAGCTACGGTTTCTGCCTCGGTGGCTGACAGCGCAGCACCTACCTTGACTGAGCAACAACTTTACCAGCGTGCATACCCCGTTGCAATTAAGCTTACCTCAGGGTTGGGCCTTCGCGGGTTTCGCTTAAATATGTCGGTAGAGGGCGCCTCTAGCTATGAAGACTTGCTGGCCGTAGCGCCCAAAATCAAAGAAGCCGTAGGCGACGAGAAATTTGCAGAGCTAGCGCGTGCACTCAAAGGTTTGTGAGCCTTAACGCTCCACAGCTTTTCAGCCTGTTTAAACAAGTCCTTAAACTTATGGCTCTAATAGCTTGTCATTAGAATCTTCGGGTTACCCAAACCAAAGAGTTCCACCATGACGCAAGGCAGCATCCGCATCCGCGGCGCACGGCAACATAATCTTAAAAACCTCGACCTAGATATTCGCACGGGTGAACTGACCGTGGTCACTGGCCCTAGCGGGTCGGGCAAATCGTCTTTAGTGTTCGACACGCTGTTTGCCGAGGGCCAGCGCCGCTATGTAGAAACTTTCTCGGCCTACGCCCGCCAGTTTATGGACCGCATGGACAAACCTGCAGTAGACCGCGTGGACGGTGTGCCGCCTGCTATTGCAATTGACCAAACCAATCCTGTGCGTTCGTCGCGCTCTACAGTGGGCACAATGACAGAGATCAACGACCACTTGAAGTTGTTGTTCGCTCGACTGGCTGATTTGTACGATTTGCAAACTGCATTACCTGTACAGCACGACACGGCAGAGACGATTTATACGCAGATGCTAGCGCGCGCCGGAGCGGGCGAGCTGCGCGTGGTGCTAACTTTTCCTGTAGAGCTGCCCATCAACACCAGCGCGGAAGAAGTAGCGCAATGGCTGTCGGCCAGCGGCTTTACCCGTGTGCAGGCCGAGCGCGAGGTAGCTACGTCTTTAGGCACACGCAAAGTGCTGGACGTGGTGGCCGATAGGTTCAAACTACAAACCGCCGAAAAAGTACGCGTGATGGAAGCTATTGAACTGGCGCTCAAACGCGGCAGTGGGCGGCTCATGGTGTATGTCATGGATGAAGATGGCGGCCCCGCCGCTGGGCCACCCCAAGGCGGGCAAGCCCCCATGGGTGGCAGCGCAGCACACGCAGTGGCAAGCGTGGAGGCAGGCAGCATCTGGAAATTTTCTACTGGCCTGCATTGCCCCGAGAGCGACATTCGCTACGCTCAACCCACACCTAGTTTGTTCTCGTTCAACTCCGCCAACGGTGCCTGCACCCAATGCAAAGGCTTTGGCCGTGTGATTGGCGTGGACTATGGTTTGGTCATCCCTAATGACAAACTTACTTTGCGCGCTGGCGCGATCAAGGTCATGCAAACGCCTGCTTGGCAAGAATGCCAAGACGACTTAATGCGCCACGCCGAGAGCGCAGGCATACCGCGCGACACGCCGTGGAACAAACTGACACCCGAGCAAAAGCACTGGGTGATCGACGGCAACCCCAGCTACAAAGAAGGCCAATGGGGCAAGATGTGGTACGGCGTAAAACGCTTTTTTGCCTATCTAGAAACCAAATCCTACAAAATGCATATTCGTGTGCTGCTGTCTAAATACCGCAGCTACACCACCTGCCCTGTGTGCAATGGCGCGCGGCTGAAAACCGATGCGCTAATTTGGCGCGTGGGCAGCAAGCAGCAAGCTGACATGGTCATGCTGCCTGCCAAACGCCTCATGCCTATGGGCGTGCAATGGACGCGACCGCAGCTAGAAGCCTTGCCCGGTCTGTGCCTGTTTGACCTGATGCAACTGTCGATTGACAAGCTGCGACTATTTTTTGACACGCTGCAAGCAGAAACTAAATTAGACCGCGCCAGTGGCGATGCAGCGGCCAAGGACGGTAACGCACAGGCACTTAAGCTGCTGCTAGACGAAATTTGCACACGCCTGAAATACCTGTGCGACGTAGGCATTGGCTACCTCACGCTAGACCGCCAAAGCCGCACGCTGAGTGGCGGTGAGGTGCAGCGCATTAATTTGACGACTGCCCTTGGCACATCTCTAGTCAACACATTGTTCGTGCTAGACGAGCCCAGCATTGGCCTGCACCCACGCGATATGGACCGCATCACGCAGGCCATGCTGCGCCTGCGCGATGCAGGTAACACGCTGGTGGTGGTAGAGCACGACCCTGCGGTCATGCTGTCGGCAGACCGTGTGATCGACATGGGCCCCGGCCCTGGCGAGCGTGGGGGTGACATGGTGTTTGACGGCACGCCAGACCAGCTACGTGATGCACCTACGCTGACGGGTGACTACCTGGGTGGGCGCAAACAAATCGGCATGGGCTTTAAACGCTTGGTTAGCGACAACACGCCTCGCTTGATATTAGAAGGTGTGACTGAGCACAACTTAAAAAACGTGTCGATTGAAATCCCGCTACAGCGCTTGGTGTGTGTTACAGGTGTCAGCGGCTCAGGCAAATCGTCGCTCATTCAAGACGTGTTGGCCCCCGCACTGATGCGCCATTTTGGCAAAGCTACTGAATCACCTGGCGCATTTGACCGCCTGCTAGGGGCAGAACAACTCAGCGATGTAGTGTTTGTAGACCAGTCGCCGATTGGCAAAACCGCGCGGTCAAACCCCGCCAGCTACGTAGGCGCGTGGGACGCTGTGCGCGAGATTTTTGCCAACGCACCGCTGAGTAAACAACGCAGCTATACCGCCAGCAAGTTTAGCTTTAACGGTGGCGATGGCCGCTGCCCTACGTGTGGCGGATCGGGTTTTGAGCATGTAGAGATGCAGTTTTTAAGCGACGTATATTTGCGCTGCCAAGACTGCGACGGCAAACGTTATCGGCCAGAAATTTTAGAAGTCAAAGTAGAGCGGCACGGCCAACACGTTAACGTAGCCGATGTGCTGAACCTGACCGTGAGCGAGGCTGCTAAGCTGTTTGCCAACGACCGCGACGTCATTCGCGCCCTGCAACCCATTGTGGATGTGGGGCTAGAGTATGTGAAGCTGGGCCAGCCTGTGCCCACACTGTCGGGTGGCGAGGCGCAACGCCTCAAACTGGCAGGCTACTTGGCTGATGCAGCTAAAAGCGCCACCTCCAGCCGCCAAACTTTGGCCAACAAAGGCACGCTGTTTTTGTTTGACGAACCCACCACTGGCTTGCACTTTGAGGACATTAGCAAACTGATGCGCGCGCTGCGCAAGCTGATGGACGTAGGCCATTCGCTGCTGATTATTGAACACAATCTTGACGTTATCCGCTCTAGCGACTGGCTGATCGATCTTGGCCCTGAAGGCGGCGACGCAGGCGGCGAGGTATGCGCTGTGGGCACGCCTGATGAGGTTAAGTTGCACCCTACGTCACACACGGGCTTGGCACTGCGCGACTACGACGCTGCCATGGGGCTGGGTGGCAATGAAGTGCGAGAGAAAACTAAAACGCTATTAAAATCAGAGCTGCCTGAGCAGGTTATACGGCGTCCAATGGCTGAAAATTCTATTGAAATCGTCAATGCGAAAGAGCATAACCTGAAGTCGCTGAGCGTGAACATTCCGCGCGGTAAGTTTAGCGTGGTCACGGGCGTATCCGGTTCAGGTAAATCGACTTTAGCTTTCGACATTCTGTTTAACGAAGGTCAACGCCGCTATTTAGAAAGCTTAAATGCGTATGCCCGCAGCATTGTGCAGCCTGCAGGCCGTCCCGAAGTAGACGCTGTATACGGCATACCACCCACAGTAGCCATCGAGCAGCGCTTAAGCCGCGGAGGGCGCAAGTCTACCGTGGGCACCACCACTGAGGTGTGGCACTTTTTGCGCCTGCTGTACGTCAAGCTGGGCACGCAGCACTGCATTCATGACGACGCGGCAGTGCAGCCACAAACACCCGAGAGCATCGCTGCACAGCTGATGAAAACCTATCGTGGTCAACACATTGGTTTGCTGGCACCTTTGGTGATTAACCGCAAAGGCGTGTACACCGAGCTGGCTGACTGGGCACGTCCGCGTGGCTACACGCACCTGCGAGTAGACGGAAACTTTTTACCCACCACTAATTTCCCACGCATTGACCGCTTTAAAGAACACACCATCGAGCTACCCGTGGCCGACATGCTGGTGTCGCCTGACAACGAAGGCCTGCTGCGCTCCCACCTGGCCCGCGCGCTAGAGCACGGCAAAGGTGTGGTGCACATCCTTGGGCCACTAGACGAGCTGCGCAGCGCGATGGAACAGCAAGGCACTGCAGCGCACACTACAGCGCACATAGGCAAGCTGCAAGTGTTTTCTACCAAGCGCGCCTGCCCCGTGTGCAGCACCAGCTACAACGAGCTAGACCCACGCCTGTTTAGCTACAACAGTAAGCACGGCTGGTGCAAAGACTGCGTAGGCACGGGTGTGAAGCTCACCAAAGAGCAGCGCAAAGCCTTTGACGACAGCGTGCAAGACGACGACAACAAAGGCCGCGAGCAAAGCTTTGCCGAGCCTGAAGTAGACGATGTGACGGACGCTGCATGTGCCACCTGCCACGGCACTCGGCTGAACGCCACAGCCCGCGCTGTTAAATTCCACGGCGTGGGCATTACCGACATTGCGCAATTGTCAGTGCGCGATGTACGCGCCTGGGTGCAAGGCCTTAAGCTTGCAGGGCGCGACGGCGAGATTGCGCGCGACCTGGTGCCCGAGATTCAAAGTCGTTTAGAGTTTTTAGAAGAAGTAGGCTTGAACTACCTCACGCTAGACCGTGGTGCACCTACGCTGAGCGGTGGCGAGGCGCAGCGCATTCGCCTGGCGGCGCAGCTAGGCAGCAACCTGCAAGGCGTGTGCTATGTGCTGGACGAACCGACCATTGGCCTGCACCCACGCGACAACCAAGTGCTGCTCAAAGCGCTGAAATCTTTAAGTGATAAAGGCAACACTCTGGTAGTGGTAGAGCACGACGAAGACACCATTCGCCGCGCCGACCACATCATCGACATAGGCCCCGGTGCAGGCAAACGCGGTGGGCGACTGGTGGCCGAAGGCACTGTGGCTGATATCTCCAAAGTAGCCGATTCCGCCACAGGCCGCTACCTATTGCATGCTATCAAACACCCGCTGAGCCTGCGTAGAAACGTCAACAGCGCCGCATCGGTACTGCCAGAATACAAATCCAGCTTCGTCCCCAAACCCGAGAAGGTTAAAAAATCTAAAACGAAATTGGTGGCTGAAATGGGGTCAGATCCCAATTCAGGACACGGTCTTAACGGTAGAAACGATGTGATTACGAAATTGGGCTCTGACCCCATTTCAGCCGCCAATTCAGGACAGCAACATTTGCGCGTAACAGGTGCCCAACTACACAACCTGCAAAACGTCACAGTAGATGTGCCGCTGCACAGATTAGTAGCAATAACCGGAGTGTCAGGCTCCGGCAAATCAACATTAGCCAGAGACGTCCTACTGTCCAACGTCTACGCCGCAGTCACCGCCAAAGGCATAGGCCGCGAAGCAGGCAACCGCGCAGCCGCCTTTACGACTTGGACAGGCTGCGCGCAAATCGAAGGCTGGCAGCAAATAGACCGCGTGCTAGAAGTAGACCAAACCCCCATTGGCAAAACCCCGCGCAGCTGCCCCGCCACCTACATCGGCTTTTGGGACGTGATCCGCAAACTATTTGCCGAAACATTAGAAGCAAAGGCCAGAGGCTACCAACCCGCCCGTTTTAGCTTTAACACCGGCGAAGGCCGCTGCCCCGGCTGCGAAGGCCAAGGCATGCGCACCATCGAGATGAGCTTTTTGCCCGATGTGAAAGTACCCTGCGAGGTCTGCCACGGTGCGCGCTTTAACCCCGAGACATTGGCCGTTAGCTGGCGCGGCAAAAGCATAGGCGACGTGCTGCAAATGGAGGTAGACGAGGCAGTAGACTTTTTCGCCACCATGCCCAACATCAGCCACCCGCTGCAACTGCTCAAAGACGTCGGCCTAGGCTACCTCACACTGGGCCAACCATCGCCTACGTTGAGCGGCGGTGAAGCACAGCGCATCAAGCTGGTCACAGAGCTCAGCAAAGTACGCGACGACATTACCCGGCGCGGCCAAAAAGCCCCGCACACGCTGTACGTGCTAGACGAACCCACCGTAGGCCTGCACATGGCCGACGTAGAAAAGCTCATCCACGTGCTACACCGCTTGGTCAATGGCGGCCACAGCGTCGTCGTCATTGAGCATGATTTAGATGTGATCGCCGAAGCCGATTGGGTAATTGATCTAGGGCCAGAGGGCGGCAAAGAAGGCGGCAAGATCGTCGCGCAATGTACGCCAGAACAACTGGTGAAACTGAAAACGCATACGGGGAATGCGTTAAAGCCTGTGTTAGCTAGGATATAAAAACTATGAAAATAATAGCTGTCTAAGCAGTAAATACATGGACTACCGGCCTATTTTATAGAAAACTACCTGTTTCTAGTCTTTTTTTTCGGTGCTGAGTTGACAGGCGTTGTGTCAGCTTGCACCGCAGGTGGAGTGATCATCGTGAGATCATCCGCGGCCGCTATTGACAGGTAGTTAGCGCGACTTACCACAGAGGCGCCAGTTTTGGCTTCTAGCGCTTTGCGGGCGTTGCCAGCAATCTTGCCGCCTTCTTTCGCTGTGCTGCGGTTTTCTACAAAGCCCAGCGCATCGCTGCGGCGCGCTATCTCGGTGGTGCTGGCTTCACCCAGCATGGTGAAGATCAGTTCCAAATCCGTCATATGGTCGCGCAGGTTGTTGCCTGTTTTCACCACGCCCAGGCCCTTGTGCAGGCTGTGCTCGCCCGGTGTGAGGCCAAACGTGGCGCGGGCAATCTCGGCGGTGAGGATGGAATACTCTTTACCTTCTGCCACGCCACGCGCTTTCCACTCGTCCGTCAACTCGCCGCGTATCGAGATAGACCGCAGCCGCTTTTCAATCCACGCCTGCGGATAGCCCTTGGCTTGGTACAGCTCGCGGGCGCGGGCACTAGCCAATTCAGGATTTTCGATCTCTTTGACGCGCTCATAGCCCACCTGCGCCAGCCAGCGTTTAAACGGCTCGGCCTTGGGTGAGGGGATGGACTGGATGATGCGAAACAGGCCTTCGGTGTTGGCGCAGTTCGTATCACGTAGCTTGCCGTCGGGTGCCTGCAAAGGAAGGGGGGTACAAGTTGTACCCCAGTTAGCATCCAGCGCCGCGTCTCGGTTACGCATTTTTTTGACGTATTGCCTGGGGTCAGCTGAATCAGTCAACACCACGATCACATCGGCCAATGCAAACCACCACTCTTCGTTATGCCAAACACGGCGAATGGTCGTTGCCTGAAAAACAGCAATATGATTTGCCGGGTCGGTGCTGCTGGACGGTTTTGTCATGGTGTTCAAATTGTACTAAGTAGCTGTTTTTTTGTACAGTTATTTATCGAGGCATTTCAACCTAAAACACTACGTACAACTTTAACTAAGAAACAACCTTAGTTAAAGGAAACAGATTTTCTTTAACTAACGGGCACAGCAGTTGCAGCTGAAAACGAATACCTATCCGTAAGCTTAATCCTATGCTTGCGGGTGCATTGAGGTCAAAATGCTACATAAATAATAGCTGATTAAGCATTAAAAACTTGGACTATCAGCTTATTTAATGATTTTTTGGTACATCCAGTCAATACATGACTTGCCAACACGCTTACGCCCTCAACACCAACCCACTAGCCAGCTTATGCAGCCGCGACCACGGCGCGGCCAGGTCTTCTAGCACGCTAAAGTGGTTGCGCTGTGGGATGGTCTCGCACACCGGCACGGTGGTTTTGCCCCATGCGGTTTGGATCAAACGGTTGTGTCGCACAAACTCGGCGCTCTCGTCTGCGCCCACCAGCGTATACAACTTGCCTTGGCGTGGGCGGGGCATCCAGGCGGGGCTAGCTAAGCGCACCTGCTCGGGCGTGAGGCGCAGCGAGTCTTTGAGAAAAGGTGTGTGCATCACAGGCTCCAGGTCGTACAGGCCCGAGACGGACAGCGCGTTTTTTACCAAGTCCGCAGGCAAATCCTTGGCATACGTGCTCCACTGGCAGGCCAGCAGCATGGCCGCCAAATGCCCGCCTGCCGAATGGCCCACCACCGTAATGCGGCGCGGGTCGCCACCGTACTGGCTGATGTTGCGGTGCGTCCAGGCCAGCGCGCTCACCATCTGCATCACAATCTGCGGCAGCGTCACGGCCGGGCACAACGCATAGTTAGGCACCACCACGCACGCGCCTTGGTTGACAAAAGCTGGGGCAATAAATGAGTGCTGAGCCTTGTCTAGCGATCGCCAGTAACCGCCGTGGATAAATACCATCACCGGCGCGCCTGGATTACTGCTGGGAAACACGTCCAGCTTCTCCAGCGCACTCGGCCCATACGGAATATCAGTCAAACAAGCCACCGCATCCCGCGCATGCTCCGATGCCTGCGCCCACTGGCTGAAATGCTGCGCATGGTCTGGCACCAAGGCGCGGTTGTTGTACATGCGGTCTAGGTATTGGGGGGTGAGGATGGACATGGGTGGATTGTTTGGATGAAATTTTAGTTGGCTATCGTGGCATAAATGACAGAATTCGTTGCTTGCTCAGTCGGGACTCAATATTAATTCCGAATGCTGTATGCTCACCGAAACCGGAGCAGTAGGCTGGACAAACACCAGGCGCATGCTGATAACAGATAAGTAGACCGAATTTGCCAACGCGGTTAAAGCTAAAAAATCTATCAATGCCAAATTAATAGCAAAAATTTATGGAATATAAAGTCACTAATTTATATGCCTAGACGGGGCAAGTCCATAGGCGAGTTTGCTTGGAGATCAAAATAAAAACACTGAACACCATACATGACATCCCTCCGCGAGAAACGATCGGTCGGGAGACGATTCTTCGTTTCAGTATGCAGTTCCAAGCAGCAGCTTATGCCGCCCTTGAAATACTGACCGGGAAAGACGTAGACCGTGTTTACTGCGATTACCACGATGATTTTGTGGTTCGTAGAACTGTTGACGGCTGCGCGGAGTATCATTTTTTTCAAGTTAAAACAAAGAAAAAAATGAACTATCAGTGGGGCCTGCGCGATGTGTTTTCGTTAAAGAAGAAAAGTCAGGATTCAGACGCAGAAAGTCTCGCCAAAATACGTGACAGCTTTGCAGGGAAGCTCTTTGTGCATTCGATTGAATTCCAAGACGCTTGTCGCGAAATAAGTATCCTTTCGAATGTCCATTTTCATGACGATGTAGTCTCGGCAGTAGCTGAGTTAGGCACAAACGGGATCACTTCCAAGTCCATCACCTTTCTTCTTGAAAAATTCACCGAGATTTTCAAACCGCAGAGCAATCTAACCTTAGACGATGTCAAGAAGATTGCGGGCAAGTTAACCCTCCTCCCGGCCGTGACTTACATTGGTGATGATCCTGAAATATTCGTGAGTGCAGCACGTAGGCAAATATATAAGCACAGCGAAATTGATCTAACACAGCAGGAAGTTGACGACATTGCAAACAGCCTGGTAATGCTGGTAATGAATAAATCATACTCGCGACTTGAAAATATCACCCCGACTGATCTTGAGGGAGTGACCGCCATTTGTCTTGAAGATCTGTTAAGCGTATTAAGCATATCAACCGAAGTGTATAGAAATCTGCTTGCTGGTGAGGACGAAAACGCAATAAAGACCGCGTCTATTCTCCAGCGTCAACTAAAGGCAGCCGGGGCTACCGATTCAATGATAGAGCTGTGCTCTCGACTGAAGGTCAAGTGGGATATTTGGCTCCGAAAGGCTAGGCACATATACACTGAACTTGATTTGACGCTTCTCCTTGACGGTGTTGATTCAGTCTGCGTCAGTTGGCTTCGCGAGGGCGGAGAAATTGCTAGGCTTCGGGAAAAAATTGAATCATTACATGCAGAGTCGAAGATGCAAAAATTCTCGGGGCTGGATGTCGAGCTTCTATTTGGTGGTATTAATGCCTCTTTAGTTCGGAGGGCTACAAAGTGAATCTACATGAGTTTTTTGAAGAAGCTGCAGAGCTTCAACTAAAGGTGTCGCTTCCTGAAGCGCGCGAACCTATCCCTCATGCACTTAGCAATGAAGCGCTATTTCAACTGCCCCTTTTGGCGATGGTGATACTTTCGATGTCGAAGGGAAAGTCAAAGCCAGAACTCCCTGAAATTGGCCAGCTCGTTGGGGAGTGCCTTGAGAGAACTGTCGCTGGTTTCAAAGGGTCGTCCCAGGATATCGGATGGTCTGCTAATTTGCGGATTCGGACCATAAAGGCATTGACGTTTCTTGAGGCAACTGGCCTAGCAGAGGTTGAGGCAAGGACTAAGCTCATAAATGCTACGGATATGGGGCGGCAGGTGTATGACCGAGCCGTAGAAGATGAAGGTTACTTATCTTATGCACTTCAAACCGTAGAGCGGAGTTATCTGAATATTCGCGCCGAAACAAAGATAAAGGGAGAGGTAAATTGAGGCTAATTTCACTTAAGTTGGATGCGCAAGGGCTCAATGGTTGGGAAAGTCCAATACTTCACTTCGGAAGGCGTACCACTTTAATTTTCGCCGAGAACGGAAGTGGGAAAACGCCTATCATCCAAGCGATTGCATTCTGTCTTGGGTTCCCTGTCAAGTTTCGCGAAGACATAAATGGGAAGTGTTCTGCCGCCAACTTGGTCATGGAACACGAAGGAAGCCTCATAGAGATTCGTCGATTGATTGGACGGGAGTTTCACTCGCAAGTACGCACGGCGACCGGGACAGTAGAGTTTTTTTCTGAAAGTGATTTCTCGTCCGCGCTGTTTAAGATTCTTGGCCTTATGGCACCGACTTTGGTCTCTACGAATAAGCAGGCCACCCAGCCATATATCGCCACTGTATTGCCCCTCTTTTACCTCAATCAGGGTGATGGTTACGCTGCCGCATATAAATCCCCTGCGGCATTCATCACTGACCAGTTTGTCGAAATGGTTCGATTCATATTTGGTCTCAATCCGAAGCACTCCTACCAAGTAAAAAAAGACATCCTTGCTGAAAAGGATGCACTTGACGCGGCACATAGGAAAATAGTCGCTCAACAGAAAGTGATCCTTGATCTTTCGCGGACGGTTAATGATTCGCAGGAAAATAAAATAGTGCTGAGTCGCCTCTCTGGGTCATTGACTGCCCAGATTGATGGGTTACGGGAGACGGTTGATGCCCAAGGCTCTGCTAACTCTGCCCTAACAGATATATTGCGCACAAAGGAAATTAAAATTAGAGAAGTCCAAGCTGAAATTGATGAGCTACGGAGTAGGGTAGACGGTATAGATTCGATTCGGTCTGAAATCGAAGGGGAGATTGCAACGCTTGGCCTGAACGAAGAGTCACGCAGGATATTTATTTCGTTCCAGGAAATTTGCAGTGCACCAAATTGCGGGTTATTTGTTGGAAGTTCAGAATCGTATGGAAAGAATCTGCTTTATCTGAAGGATCAATTGAAGGATTTGCAGCGTAATGCAGATAGAGCCGAGATACGGTTGGACAGTCTGAAGCATGATCTCGAAGAGCAAAAAACTGAGCGTGCGCTGATCGTGTCGAAACTCAAAGTTCCGCTCAGTGGATATGGCGTCGATCAACTCATTACGGCAGTACAAGCGCTAACTAAACAGCTTGTCGAAACAGAGAGTAGTCGAGGTGCGATTGAAGCGCTTCAAGCAGAAAGAGCAAAATTCCTCCGTTTTGAAGAAGACCGCACGCGAATTCAAGAGCGAATCGAACGACTATCGAACAACCACAATTCAGACCTCGAGTTCAACAAGCTCAGGGCTCGTCTGCGAGAGCTCGCTGTGAAATGGATGGACATCCTAGAAACTCCCAATGTTTCACGAGCGATTGACATTGACCTAGAGCTACGGTTTAAATTTGGCAACGAATCACTGGAGGTTTTTTCAGGTAGCACCAAAATACGACTTGTGTTGGCAATACATGCGGCATTGTTCGAGGAGTATCTTTCCAACGATACACGTCCATTTCGTTTCATCATTCTTGATACGCCTAAACAGCAAGAAATACACACCAGCGATTTAGCTAAGTATTTGCATCAGCTAGAAGAGTTGTGTACCGCTAAAAATGCGCAGATGCTTCTCTCCTCTACAGAGTACCGACACCCAACGACGGATGATGATTCAGAATGGTTGCCCCAATATCCTGGCGAGAAGCATCAGATGTATCTTGGAATGCCAGAGAAGAGCTAGCTAAATTAGCTTTTACTAGGCTAGTAGTTGTTTGCTTTTTACAGCTACCCAATCCTCAACCTGTAGCCCCGGAACCTGCTCAAAATGCCGCGTATTTTCGGTCACCAAAATCAGGTTGTCTGCCAGCGCGTGGGCGGCAATTAAAGTGTCCATGTCACCTATGGGCAGGTCTTGTCTCTTGAACTTCACTTTGATGTCGCCGTAGTGGTCGGCGGCGGTGTTTGTCCATACCAGGTTGGGCAGTCTGACTAGAAAATGGTCAATAAAGCTGCGTCGTTTGTCATCCGCCTGCATGCCCGCTTGGCCAAATCGTAGTTCGGCGCGTGTGAGTGCAGATATGGCGATAGTATGGTGTTTCAGCGCATCGTTGACGATGTTGGTATTTAACAAATATCGCAGGGTCATGACGGCCAGTCTTCAAAGGGACCGGTCTTCAAAAGGGCTGGGGCGGGGTGCATCATCACGCGGCGGTATAAATTCATCCGTCTGAGGCAGGGCCTTCAATTCTGCGAAAAACGCCTCTAGCGCATCTGGCGCGGGTTTAGGTTTGAGGGTGATCTCTCCTGTGCCTTCGTCCTTGCTAATCCAAACTTCACGCGCATCCACCCGAAACGCCTTGGGCAAGCGAATGGCTTGGCTGTTGCCTGTGGTAAAGACTTTGGCGGTGGCGAGTATGGCAGGCTCCTATGTATATATGAAAACGTATGTATTTAAACTTGCTACTGAATTTTTGTTATTGGCGTTTTAAGTGCCTTGACGTGTGGCGAAACACCACGGTTTCAATGGTGGGCAGTCCATTGGGGTACGAGGGGTGCCCCAGTGCAAGTTTCAACGTTGGAAAGCACTTTTTAAGACTTAAAAGGGCTAGTAACCCAAGCAAATCCTGCTCAAGCAGCTATTGAATAAATAGTAACTACCAGCAAAGTATACACAACTTAGCGCGTTAACAATGCATCACAAAACTGCCGAAACCCCGCCCCACGCTCACCCTGCGTTACGTAGCGCGGCAAGTGCGCTAGCTGCGGCGCAAAGCGTGCAATGTTGGCTACGCCCACGCTGTGGGTAAAGGCTTCAAACATTACTTGGTCGTTGGTCGAATCGCCTATGTAAGCCCAGCGGTCTAGTTCTGCGTCTAAGTCGCGGTTCAACAATGTGCGCACTATCCAGCGCGCGCCTTGCAGTTTGTTGTGGTCGCCAAACCAAGCATTGATGTGAATGCTGCTGATGGTGGCTTGCATGCCTTCGCTGCGCATCAGTTGCACTACTTGGGCGATACGCTCGGGCGGCAGATGGGTAAATTCACTGTGGTCTATGGCAATGTCGGTCTCGCGGCCGGGGCTGTCGGTGCTGCGGTGTGCGCCGGGTACTTCGCGCTCTATGCGCGCTAGCACGTGTTGCATGCGGGCATAGTTAGTCGCTCGCTGCGCTGCATCTGTTTGGTATGATTTTGATAGCTGCTTGAGCAGTATTTGCTTGGGTTGTAAGGCTATTTTGCTTGTATTTTGCAGTGCTACAGCACCGTTTTCGGCCACTATGGCGTCTACGGGCCATGCTAGTGCAAACTGCTCACTCCATCCTGCGGGGCGGCCCGTAATGGCGATGACGTGCAAGCCCGCCGCCTTCAAGTCATACAGCGCCTGCAGCGCGTCTGCAGTGATAGCGCCGTCGGTGGTGAGTGTGTCGTCAATGTCGGTGAACACGCCGATGATGCGGCGGCGGTCTTGCACAGGCCAGTTCGAGATGGGTTGCATGGGGTATTTAGTTGGCTTTAGGCCTTAGGCTTTACACAGCTTGCGTAGTTTGGGTGGCCTGCGCTGTCTGCGCTAACCCCAGCTCACGTTCAATCTGCTCAATGCTAGGCAGTGTAGACGCTAGCGCGGTGGGCAGTGCGCGCGTCAGCTCAAAGGTAGATATGCCTATCGGAGTGTCCATGCCGCGCAGTGCGTATTCGGCGATCACCGCGTTGTGCTGCTGGCACAAAATAAGCCCGATGGTGGGTGCGTCTTGCGCATGCCGCAGTTTGTCGTCCACCACGCTGCAATAAAAATGCATCTTGCCAGCGTATTCAGGTTTGAAGGCGCCACGTTTCAGCTCTACCACCACAAAGCAGCGTAGCCGCAGGTGGTAGAACAGCAGGTCGATATAAAAATCTTGGTCGCCTACCACCAGATGGTGCTGCCGCCCTACAAAGGCAAAGCCTTGGCCTAGTTCCAGCAAAAACTTTTCGAGGTGCTGGATCAACCCTGTTTCCAGTTCACGCTCAAGAAAAGGTTGCTCCAGGGTTAGAAAGTCAAACAGGTAAGGGTCTTTCAGCGTTTGCTGCACTAGGTCAGACTGGGGCTGCGGCAGGCGCTGCATAAAGTTGCTGGTGGTTTTGCCTTGGCGGGTGTGCGCGGCAGTCTCCATCTGCATTTGCAGCACGCTGCGGCTCCAGCCGTTGGTCAGCGTGGCTTGCATATACCAGTGGCGTGCGGCCAAGTCTTTGGTTTTTCTATGAGCAGCAGGTGGTGCCCCCACGGAATGGCTTGCACCAGTGCCGTGCTAAAAAGTGCCACGGTTTGTGGCACAAATGCAAGCGCGGGGTATTCGCGGTAAAACGCCAGCATGCGTTTGATGTTGCGTTCAGAAAAGCCTTTTTCCTCAGGCAACTCGTTGCGAATATCCAGCGCTAGCCGCGGTATCACCGCCGCGCCCCAGCCCTCGACTTTTTGCCTGGTGTCTAGCATGTGGCCGATTTCCCAGTACAGGCGAATCAGCTCAGCGTTAACAGCCAGCACCGCTCGCGTTTGCGCATGCCGTATGCGCTGCTTGATATCGGCCAGCAAAGTGGGGTAGTGGGCAAGGGGCTGCGGGTGGGTCATAACATCACCGTAAAACTGTTATTTTATACAGTTTTTTAACCGACTTCAAGCGGTTTAACCAAGCCCTTACAAATGAATTTTGTTACCGAATTAACAGAGCGCGCAGACAGCTAAAACTTAGCCTTTTTGCAGCACCAACCCGGCGTGTTCACGGAGCGCGTGAAACTTGATATTGGGGTGGCGCTCCTGCGTTAACCGCAGGTCGTACGGTGAGGTGAGCAAATAGGCCAGCGTGTCAGCACCGTCCAGCGCCAGCTTGCCAGCGTTTTTCTCGGTAAACACTTTCAGCTCTTCGGGGGTGTCTGCCGTTACCCAGCGCGCGCCCACGTAGCTGCTGCCCAGCAGGCGACACTCTACGCCGTACTCACCCTTTAAGCGGTGCTGTACCACTTCAAACTGCAGTTGCCCAATAGCACCCAGCAGCATGTTGCCACCCATGTGTGGACGAAAAACTTGAATCGCGCCTTCTTCACCCAGTTGCACCAAGCCTTGTTGCAGTTGCTTGCTTTTCATCGGGTTGGCCAGCTCCACAGTTTGGAATAATTCGGGCGCAAAGAAGGGCAGGCCGGTGTATTGCAGGTCAGACTGATCAGCGCGGCCTGCGGTGATGGTGTCGCCCAGCTGCACGCCGCCATGGGTGGTAAAGCCGATGATGTCGCCCGCAAAGGCCTCTTCCACCGCTTCGCGCCGCTGCGACATAAAGGTGACTACGCTGGTCGGCCGCAGCTCTTTGGCAGTGCGCTGCACTTTCAATCGCATGCCGCTTTCGTACTTGCCCGAGCACATGCGCACAAAGGCAATACGGTCGCGGTGCGATGGGTCCATATTAGCTTGCACTTTAAACACTACGCCAGAAAAGCCTTCGCTCTCGGGCAATACCTCGGTGGCGTTGCCAGACTTGCCACTGCTGATGCGTGGGTGCGGTTGCGGTGCCAAATCGACCAAGGCGTCCAATACTTCTTGCACGCCAAAATTGTTCACACCCGATCCAAAAAACACCGGCGTTTGCTTGGCGGCAAAAAACGCTTCTTGGTCAAACGCGGGGGCTGCGCCTTGCAACAGCTCGATGTTGCCTTGCGCTAATTCAAACTCATGGCCAAAGCGTTTTGTCAATTCGTCTGTTTGCGTCAATGCAATAGTCTCGTCTTGCGACTCATCCACTTTGTCGTTACCCGCTTTAAATAAGCGCATGTGCTGCTTGCGCAAATCTACAATACCGCCAAACTGCTTGCCTTGGCCCACGGGCCAAGTCATGGGCACGCACGGCATGCCCAGTGCTTGCTCAATCTCGTCCAGCAGTTCAATCGGGTCGCGGCCTTCGCGGTCCATCTTGTTCACAAACGTCATGATAGGTGTATTGCGCTGGCGGCACACTTCAATCAGCCGCTTGGTTTGCGGCTCTACACCGTTGGCCGCATCAATCACCATCAGCGCGCTGTCCACGGCGGTGAGTACACGGTACGTGTCCTCAGAAAAGTCTTTGTGGCCGGGCGTGTCCAGCAGGTTAATCACGCTGTCGCGGTACAGCATTTGCATTACCGACGAAGCCACAGAAATGCCCCGCTGCTTTTCAATCTCCATCCAGTCACTGGTGGCATGGCGCGTAGCCTTGCGCGCTTTGACGCTGCCCGCAATGTGGATAGCGCCCGAAAAAAGCAACAGCTTTTCAGTCAGCGTGGTTTTACCCGCGTCGGGGTGCGAGATGATGGCAAAGGTGCGGCGGCGTTTGGTTTCGGTAGCGTAGGTCACGGTAGGGTCAATTCAATGTTCTAAATGCTGAGGAATATTTGTTGATTGGTGCAACACACGAACCACTTCAATTCTTCGAGGCTGGTCAAAATAAAAAATCAGATAAGGAAACTGGTCTAAACGCCAGACGCGTAACCCTGCCAAACCCAGTTGCAGCCCCCAGCGCGGCGAGCCTGTGCCGGGGTTGCGTTGCAGATGCACCAAGGCGGCGTCCAGCTCACGCGCCAGATCGGGCACTGTATGCACCGCGTGCGTTTCATAATAAGCGCGCGCTTGCTCCATGTCGCGCAGCGCGCGACGCTGTATCAACAGTGGCTTCATGCAGCTTTACGCGAGCGCTCAGAGCGGGCTTTTTCTGTGGCTGGTAATTTGATTCCTGATGCTGCTAAAAAACCAGCTCGTAAATCTTTCCACTCGCCCGCAGGACCAGAGGCGATACCCTCTTCGATCAAGGCTTTCAGGCGTTCCTCTGCTTGACGTTCTTCATCTCGTCGCACCAAGTCACGCATGTATTCGCTAGCCGAGCTGTAGCCTCGGGTTTTAATACGCGAGTCTACAAAAGACTTTAGGTCTTCAGTCAGCGAGATGTTCATGGTTACGGTGGTCATACCGAATATTTTAACTCTTTGGCAAAGATTGCCAAAGAGTTGTCGCTTGGATATAGTTCGGTGGATGAAATTTGTAACTTCAAATAAAAACCGCGCTGTAGAGGCAAAACAGCGAATAGTCGAGGCTGCCTTGTAGTTCTTGAAGTGGGTCGCGCTTGTACTGGTGCTTGGGTTGAGCGCTGGCTTTGTCGAAATGACTAACCTTCCCGTTCGGTCTAATAAGCAAGGTTTTTCGTTTTGGTACTGGGCCATCGTGGCTACCGTTATCACGCTGACTTACCGCTGGATGTTGCTAATGCTCTCCAAAATAGCTTTCAAAAAAGCCAAAGATGGGTAGGTTGTCAGGCTGGGTTAAAATACTATAATCCGAGGGGCGCTGCAGGCCACGCAAAGTGGTCGAGGCTCGGAAACGCCGCTTCAATATGGTTTGAAGCGGTTCAAGTTTCTAACTGCGCTCACCCACTGAAAACTGTGCGGTGAGTGCTTCGGGCAAACTCCCTTAACACTCTGAACAACATGGCTGTAAAGCTATGTGCTCGCGCAGCGCATTGGTGGACCGTTGTCTCGAACTTATATTTACTGTTATGGAGCTAAACATGAACGCAGTTGTCAAACCCCTGAAAAAACAAGATTACGCTATTGCGGATTTGTCCTTGGCCGCTTTTGGCCGCAAAGAGATGAATATTGCTGAGACCGAAATGCCCGGTTTGATGGCAATTCGTGAAGAATTTTCAAAAGCCCAGCCACTCAAAGGCGCGCGCATCACCGGCTCGCTGCACATGACGATTCAAACCGCTGTGCTAGTTGAAACCCTGCAAGCTTTGGGAGCAGACATTCGCTGGGCTTCTTGCAACATTTTCTCTACCCAAGACCATGCCGCCGCAGCGCTGGTAGCGCAGGGCACCCCTGTGTTTGCCTACAAAGGCGAGTCATTGGCCGACTACTGGGACTACACCCACCGCATTTTTGAATTCGGCGACAAGGGCAGCAAGACCGAAGGCCCGAACATGATTTTGGACGATGGCGGCGACGCAACCCTGCTAATGCACCTGGGCACCAAGGCCGAGAAAGATATTAAAGTACTGGCCAAACCCGGCAGTGAAGAAGAAAAATGCCTGTTTGCTGCGATCAAAGCCAAGCTGCGCATTGACCCCACCTGGTACAGCCGCCGCCTGAAAAACATCATTGGCGTAACTGAAGAAACCACCACTGGCGTGCTGCGTTTGAACGAAATGTCGGCCAAAGGCACGCTGGCCATGCGCGCTATCAACGTGAACGACTCTGTGACCAAGTCGAAGTTCGACAACCTGTACGGCTGCCGCGAGAGCTTGGTTGACGCTATCAAGCGCGCTACCGACGTGATGATTGCTGGCAAAGTGGCTGTGGTTACTGGCTACGGCGACGTGGGCAAGGGCTCGGCCCAAGCCTTGCGCGCACTGAGCGCCCAAGTCTGGGTAACAGAAGTGGACCCGATTAACGCGCTGCAAGCCGCGATGGAAGGCTACAAAGTCGTCACCATGGAATACGCCGCAGACAAAGCCGACATTTTCGTGTCAGCTACCGGCAACAAGAGCGTCATCACCCACGACCACATGGCCGCGATGAAAGACCAAGCGATTGTTTGCAACATCGGCCACTTTGACAACGAAATCGATGTTGAAGCACTAGAAAAATACAAGTGGGAAGAGATCAAGCCGCAAGTTGACCACATCATCTTCCCAGCTAAAGGCAAGAAGCCATCCAAGCGCATCATCTTGTTGGCCAAGGGCCGCTTAGTCAACTTGGGCTGCGGCACCGGCCACCCTAGCTTTGTCATGTCATCCAGCTTTGCCAACCAGACGATTGCTCAGATCGAGCTGTTTACCAAGCAAAAAGAATACAAAGTGGGCCAAGTGTATGTATTGCCTAAGCACCTGGACGAAAAAGTCGCACGCTTGCACTTGAAGAAAGTGGGCGCGGTACTGACTGAGCTGACCAAAGAACAAGCTGACTACATTGGCGTGTCAGTAGACGGCCCGTACAAAGCTGACACATACCGCTACTAAGCTAGACAGTTCGTGCTGAGCTTGCCTAAACGCTGATAAAGCCTAAGGCAAGCCCAGCCAGAACCGGTAACAGCCATGCGTGCAGACCAACTTTTAGTTCAACGTGGCTTGGCTACTTCGCGCAGCCAAGCCGTGCGATTGATTGACGCTGGCGCGCGATACCTGCATCGTGGCGAGTGGAAGACTTTGCGCAAAAGCGATGATTTGTTTGAAGACGTGCAGATTGAATTAGCGGATGTGGCCGAAGCCAAGTACGTGTCGCGTGGCGGCCTTAAACTTGAGGGTGCTTTGGCAGTTTGCAAGCTCGATGTGCAAGACAAGGTTTGCCTGGATGTAGGGCAGTCTACCGGCGGATTTACCGACTGTTTGCTGCGGCACGGAGCGCGTGGCGTAGTGGGTATTGACGTAGGCCAAGGCCAATTGCACCCGCGCCTGCGTGCAAGTGAGCAGGTGGTGTGCATTGAAAAGCTCAACGCACGCACACTAATAGCTACTGATTTAATAGCTGCTTCAGCAGTATATACGTGGTCAAACGGCTTATTTGATAGAAAAAATGAGCTTGATTTTGGCGTAGATTTGATGGTTGGTGACGTGTCGTTTATTTCGCAAACACTGGTTATCCAAGCGCTGGTAGATTTGCTTAAACCATGCGGCAACTGGCTGATGCTGGTCAAGCCGCAGTTTGAGTTGCAGCCAGAGCAGATAGGTAAAGGCGGTATCGTGAAAGACGCGGTGCACTATGCGCAAGTAGAGCAACGTATTCGAAGTGCATACGAAGATTTTGGTTTGCAAGTTAAAAATTATTTTGAAAGCCCGATAGCGGGTGGCGACGGTAATCGTGAGTTTTTTGTCCACGCGGTCAAAACATAAACCGCCTAGCTATTTAGAAAGAACATGATGAATGCATCAACACTTCCTATCAGTTTCGAGTTTTTCCCACCCAAAACCCCCGAGGGTGTTGAAAAATTAGTGGCAGTGCGACAAAAACTGTATGCACTAAAGCCGGAGTTTTTCAGCGTTACCTACGGTGCTGGTGGTTCTACGCAAGATGGTACGTTGCAAACTGTGCAGTCGATACTTGCAGATGGCTACAGCGCTGCGCCCCACTTCTCATGCATTGGTGCTACACGCAATAGTGTGCGCGAGCAATTAGCGCACTTCAAGCACACTGGCATACAGCGTGTGGTGGCGCTGCGGGGCGACTTGCCCAGTGGCCATGGCACGTTTGGCGAGTTTAAACACGCTAATGAACTGGTAGCGTTTATCCGAGCTGAGACGGGCGATCATTTTCATATCGAGGTAGGCTGCTACCCCGAAGTGCATCCGCAGGCCAAGTCACCCGACGCAGACTTACAGGCCTATGTAACCAAGGTTAAAGCGGGTGCCAATTCAGCCATTACGCAGTATTTCTTTAACAGCGACGCGTACTTTCGCTTTGTCGACGATGCACATAAACTAGGCGCAGAAGTTCCCGTAATTCCAGGCATCATGCCTATCCTCAGCTCGTCACAGTTAATGCGCTTTAGCGATGCCTGTGGCGCAGAGATCCCGCGCTGGGTTCGCATGCGCCTGCAAGCCTTTGGCGACGACAGTGCATCTATCAAAGCATTTGGCTTGGACGTGGTAACTGACTTGTGCGATCAGTTACGCAATGCGGGTGTACCGGGCCTGCATTTTTATACAATGAATCAGTCTTCAGCCAGCACTGAAATTTGCAAACGATTGAATTTGGCATAGCCCTTATGGTTAACTTCCCCATCACTGCTACCACTGCATACTGCACCCGCTTAGTGGCGTGCGCTATGTTGGCGCTGTGGCTGGTGGGCTGTGCTAACGCGCCAAAGTCTATGCCAAGTGCTGAAGGCACAGCCGCCACAGTCAATAAGACACCGTCGCAGCCGCCTATGGTCAGTCGCGCAGACTCTGCAGTGCCCGTCAATGCCGCGCCCTCTGCGTCTGCAAACTCTCCTGCTACTGGGCCAGACGGCGCAGTAGTACCTGTAGTTTCTAGTAACGACAGCACCACGGGTTGGACAGAATTGGGCATTGCCTCATGGTACGGCCCACGCTTCCAAGGTAAGCGCACGGCCAATGGTGAGCGCTTTAACACCAACGAGCTGACCGCTGCGCATAAGACGCTGCCCTTTGGCACACGCGTGCGCGTTAAATCGCAAGTTAACGGCAAAGAAGTGGTGGTGCGCATCAACGATCGCGGCCCATTTATCAAAGGCCGCATCATCGACCTAAGCTACGCTGCCGCGCAAGCCATTGGCCTCATAGGCATTAAGCAGGTAGAGATAGAGCGGCTACGTTAACCCATAAACCCAAGGAGCCCACTATGAAACTAGAAACCATCGCCGTTCACGGCGGCTACACACCCGACCCCACGACTAAAGCTGTCGCGGTGCCCATCTACCAAACCGTAGCCTACGCGTTTGACAACACGCAGCATGGCGCTGATTTGTTTGACCTGAAGGTAGCGGGCAACATCTACAGCCGCATCATGAACCCAACCAACGGTGTGCTGGAGGCCCGCGTGGCCGCACTCGAAGGCGGCATTGGCGCGCTGGCAGTGGCGTCGGGCATGTCGGCTATTGCCTATGCCATACAAACCATCACTGAGGCGGGTGACAACATTATTTCTGCGTCTACTTTGTATGGTGGCACCTACAATTTGTTTGCCCACACCTTCCCGCAGATGGGTATTGAGGTGCGCTTTGCCGACTACCGTGACCCAGCTTCGTTTGGCAAGCTAATCGACGCACGCACCAAAGCTATTTATTGCGAGTCGATTGGCAACCCTTTGGGCAATATTACCGATATCGCCGCGTTGGCCAAAGTAGCGCACGACCATGGCGTGCCGCTGATCGTGGACAACACCGTGCCCAGCCCTTATTTGTGCCGCCCGTTTGAGCACGGGGCCGATATTGTGGTGCATTCACTGACTAAATATTTGGGTGGCCACGGCACCAGCATTGGCGGTGCGGTAGTGGACTCGGGCAAGTTCCCATGGGCAGAGCACAAGGCGCGTTTCAAGCGACTGAACGAGCCCGATGTAAGCTACCACGGCGTGGTCTACACCGAAGCCCTTGGCCCTGCAGCCTACATTGGCCGCTGCCGCGTAGTGCCGCTGCGTAATATGGGTGCGGCGCTCAGCCCGATGAATGCGTTTCAGATTTTGCAAGGCATTGAAACGCTGGCATTGCGCATGGACCGTATTTGCGAGAACGCCGTCAAAGTGGCTACGCATTTGCAAAAACATGCCAAGGTAGCGTCGGTCAACTACGCAGGCCTGCCTGACCATCCTGACCATGCGCTGGTCAAGAAGATGATGGGTGGCCGTGCCTCTGGCATCATCAGCTTTACTCTCAAAGGCGAGAAGGGCCGTGAGGCGGGTGCACGTTTCCAGGACGCGCTCAAACTGTTTACCCGGCTGGTTAACATTGGGGATGCCAAGTCGTTAGCTTGCCACCCTGCGTCTACTACCCACCGCCAGCTGAACCCGCAAGAGCTGGCCAAAGCGGGGGTCAGCGAAGGCATGGTGCGCTTGTCGGTAGGCATTGAGCATGTTGACGATTTGTTGGAAGATCTAGAGCAAGCGCTGGCGGCGGTGTGAGCGCCGTTCGTTCAAGGCGACTTGCTTACCGTTCGTCCACGGTGACTTGATCACCGTTCGTCATAACTGACCACCACGCGCCCAGATGCACAATGCGCTTGGCAGGTCAGCACAAAACCTTTGTCGATCTCCCATTGCTCTAGCGTAAAGTTTTTCTCCATCGTCACTCTACCCTCGAGCACCTTGGCGCGGCAGGTGCAGCACACGCCGGCCTTGCATGCATAAGGTAGGTCAAGGTTGCCCGCAAGGGCGGTGTCCAACACGTTGTCACTGGCTTGCATGCCAAAGCTGTGGCCTTTGCCGTCTAAGATAACTTCAAGTGAAAATTCATAAGCTATATTAGCGTTTTGGGCCGTAGAACCTGCTCGAGCAGCTATGGTTTTAGTAGTAAATTGAGAGCCTGTGGCAAACCGTTCAGCGTGTACACGCGCGCGTGCAATGCCTGCTTTGGCTAGAGCGCGTTCGGCAGATTCAATCATGGCTTCAGGCCCGCAGATAAACACTTCTGCAATGTGTGCTGCAGGCACCAGTTGCTTGAGCAGCGCGGTAACTTTGGCTTCATCTAAACGGCCATGCAGCAGGTCAACCTCTTGCGGTTGGCGCGACAGCACGTGGACCAGCGACACGCGGCCCGCATAGCGGTCTTTCAGGTCTTGCAGCGCCTCGTGAAACATAATGGTATTGCTGCGTTGGTTACCGTACACCAAGGTAAAGCGCGACGATGGCTCCGTGGCCAGCGTATGCGCCATGATGGACAAGATAGGTGTAATGCCCGAGCCCGCTGCCAGCCCTAAGCGGTGCGTGCCTTGTGGCTGCGCGAAGGCCGCTTTGGGGGTAAAGCGACCATCGGGCGGCATGACATCCACCTCGTCACCCACCCGTAGCGCAGTGGTGGCCCAGGTGCTAAACACGCCACCTTCTACCCGTTTGATACCTACGGTAATTTCTTGCCCACTGGCCAGTTGCGCGGGGGTACTGCACAGCGAATAGCTGCGCCGCACAGATTCACCGTCAACCATGGCGCGCAAGTTAACAAACTGACCCGGTGTAAACCGAAACGCATCGCGCAGATCGGGTGGTATGGCCAAGGTGATAGCCACGGCTTGCGCTGTTAAAGGCTCAATGCGTTTGACGAACAGGGCGTGAAAATGCGGTGTGCTCATAGGTTGCGGCGCAGCTTCAATAAGGCTTGAAATAATCAAACGGCTCTAAACAATCCAAGCATTTATACAACGCTTTGCAAGCAGTAGAGGCAAAGTGCGATGTCTCGGTGGTGTTGCTGCTTTGGCATCTTGGGCAAGGTACATTTTTTAGCTGAAATCGGCCTATAGGAACCGTAAATACTGCTCGTACAGCTATGGAATTAGTAGTATTTTTGGGCCTGGCATCTGCCGCAGATTGCTGCGCCGCGCTGCATTGCGGAGGCGCTATGCCGTAGTCGCGCAGTTTGTCTTTGGCGCTGTCAGTCATCCAGTCGGTGGTCCATGCGGGGGCCAGTTGCGTTACAACTTGGGCTGTTACGCCTGCATCGCGCAAAGCAGTTTTCACATCATCTTCAATCTGCCCTATCGCCGGGCAGCCGCTGTAGGTGGGGGTAATGACCACTTCAATGCTGCCATCTTGCGTGTAACGTACATCGCGCAAAATGCCCAGTTCGCGGATGCTAACCACGGGTATTTCAGGGTCGGGCACGTGGTCTAAAAGCTGCCACACGCGCTCGATATGTGGTGTCACCACGTAGCCTCCGGGTGCGCGCGGGCAAGGCTCTGCATTTCGGCCAGCAGATAGCTCAAATGCTCGGAGTGGTGGCCTTGTTTGCCGCGTGTGATGAAGCCTGTGCTAGTGGGTATGTGCAAGGTGGCTTGGTTAATGACGGTAGCTACACTGGTGTGCCACACAGTTTGCGCTGCAGCTGTGTCGGTGCCTATGTTCAATTTAACAGCTGCACTATCCATAGCGCAGGGTGTAAACCATTCTTGCGTGTACGGCATCAGATAATCTAAAGCCGCTTGCATGCGCGCGTGCGATTGGGCAGTGCCGTCACCCAAGCGCAGCATCCAGTCGGTGCTGTGGCGCAAATGGTAGCGTACTTCTTTAACGCTCTTGGCGGCGATAGCGGCTAACTGCGCATCAGCAGAGTTTTGCAACTGCGCCCATACTAAATTCATTAGCGATGCGTACAAAAAGTTGCGCGCAATCGTCACAGCGTAGTCCATCTCGGTGTGCACCGATGGCGCAAACGCACTGCAGTGCGGTAGCTCTAGCATGGTGTAGTTTAAGAACTGCTCGGGGTTGCGAAAGTAGGCCAGCTTGTCTTCCGTAGTGTTTTCTAGCAGGCTTGCAGCATGTTGGTACAGCATGCGCGCTTGGCCGATATGGTCCAG
>JANLPQ010000038.1:0-86957 GCA_031367325.1 Polaromonas sp.
ACTGCAGTGCGGTAGCTCTAGCATGGTGTAGTTTAAGAACTGCTCGGGGTTGCGAAAGTAGGCCAGCTTGTCTTCCGTAGTGTTTTCTAGCAGGCTTGCAGCATGTTGGTACAGCATGCGCGCTTGGCCGATATGGTCCAGACCAATATTGGCCATGGCAATGTCTTCCTCTAGCACCGGGCCATGGCTGCACCACTGGGCAATACGCTGGCCGTGGATAAGTGCGTTGTCGGCCAAGTGCAAGATGTACTGCGTGTGGGCAGTTGTCGCAGCCATGGCAACTGTTAATGTCGTTGCTGCAGGTGCAAATACTGATGCATTCATCACATATGCCCCACCGCATCGGGTATGTCGTAGAAGCTAGGGTGACGGTAAATTTTGTCACTGGCCGGGTCAAACATTTCGTCTTTGTCCTCGGGCTGGCTGGCCGTAATCTGCGCGCTGGCCACCACCCAAATACTCACACCCTCCATACGCCGCGTGTATACGTCGCGCGCCATCTGCAAAGCTTGCTGTGCATCTGCCGCGTGCAAGCTGCCGCAATGTTTGTGCTCCAGGCCTTGCTTGGAGCGTATGAAAACTTCGAATAGGGGGAGTTCTTGGGTTGTCATGGATTAGAAATTTGAAGAGGGGAGTTAATACCGGACGCGAAGGGCGCGAAGATTGCGCGAAGGACGCGAAAGGAATACAAAATTAAATCAATCTGAATTAGATAAAGTAGAAGTAGAAGTAGAAGTCGACCTAAAAAATAATTTTGGTATTTTTATCTTCTTTCGCGTCCTTCGCGCAACCTTAGCGCCCTTCGCGTCCGGAAGCCCGATTTAAAAACCTCAGCCCATTCAAGCCGCCTGCCGCAGCCGAGAAGCCTTTTGCTTAGCCGCATAAGCCAGCGCCGCCTCCCGCACCCAAGCGCCGTCGTTATGCGCTTTCACGCGCGTGGCGAGGCGTTCTTTATTACACGGGCCGTGGCCGTTCACGGTGGCCCAAAATTCGTCCCAGTCGATCGCGCCGTAGTCGTGGCGACCCTTCGCCTCGTTCCACTTTAAATCAGCATCCGGCAGCGTCACGCCCAAGATGCGCGCCTGCGGCACGGTGGCATCCACAAACTTTTGTCGCAAATCGTCGTTTGATATACGCTTGATGCCCCAGCGCATGTTTTGCCCGCTGTGGGGGCTATCGCTGTCGGGCGGGCCAAACATGGCTAGCACGGGCCACCACCAGCGGTTCACTGCGTCTTGCACCATGGCACGCTGCGCAGCAGTGCCAGCCATCATCGTCATTAACGATTCGTAGCCTTGGCGCTGGTGGAAGCTTTCTTCTTTACAAATACGAATCATCGCGCGCGCATATGGCCCGTAAGTGCAGCGGCACAGCGGTACCTGGTTCATGATCGCTGCGCCGTCTACTAGCCAGCCCACGACACCCGTGTCGGCCCAGGTGAGGGTGGGGTAGTTAAAGATGCTGCTGTATTTGGCCTTACCGGTGTGCAAAGCATCCAGCATTTGATCGCGTGAAGTGCCTAGTGTTTCGGCTGACGAATACAGGTACAAGCCATGACCAGCCTCGTCTTGTACCTTGGCCAATAAAATCGCTTTGCGTTTAAGCGACGGTGCGCGCGATATCCAATTGCCCTCAGGCTGCATACCGATAATTTCGCTGTGCGCATGCTGGCTGATCTGTCGCACCAGTGTTTTGCGATAAGCCTGAGGCATCCAGTCTTGCGCCTCGATCTTGCCGTCAGCATCAATTTTGGCGTCAAAACGTGCTTGATTATTTAACGTTGCTTGCGTTATGGGGCTGGCAACAGCTTTTAGTAGCGGCGCTTTGTCTGCAGCAGCATCCGGTATGTCCAAAGCTTGGGTGTACATGGGCATTGTCCTTGGCGCAGCACGTTGGGCTGCATGAAGCACGTAGTATACCCATTAACCAACCGATTGGTCGGTTAATTATTTACCCGTGATGGGACGAGGCAGGCGCGAAGCTGTGGGTGTCAAAAACCGACTGGCTTGAGATTTGGTCAAAATCGCTGGCACTTAGCTCGCCCTGTGCGTCCGCTGTGGCACTGGCGGCTAAGGCCGCGAAGCTACTGCGCACCCTTTTATCGCCATGCAAAATCTGGCGCGGGTCAGTGGTGACCGTGCCTATGTAGTACAGCGCTGCCAAGCAGGCCGCCAAGCGCTCTGCGGGAAGCAAGGTGCGGCGCGACAGCTCTGCCAACGCCACGGGCTGCCTGCTGAGCAGGCCAATCAAATTCATGTGGTCTTGGTGCAACCAGCTTTGCGGTAGCACTGACAGGCGGCGCAGGTAAATCAATTCGGTTTGGTAGCTGCTGGGCAACTGCGCTTTGAGCGTACGGCTGGCGTAGGCCCACATGGGCTTTTCTAGTGTTTGCACCGTAAAGCCTTGCGGCATGTGGGTGGCGTCAGCAGGGCGGTGCCGCCAAGATGCCAGTGACAACTGGATAGGTTTGGCATCTGGTGCAAGACCCACGCGCCAGGCCACTAGGTCCACTACCGCTACGATCCGGCCTTCAAATTGCAAATGGTAGGTACCCTTACGCAAGTTACTTTGGCGCGTGGCTACTTGCTCACCTAATGCAAAATGTGCGCAATGAACGGGCAGTGCCATGGCAAACTGATTGAGCCCACTTGCGCACTGGTAGGGATGGGTCAGGTCTATGGCCAGCACAGCGTCGATCGCCTCGGGCAGGGGCACTGTAAACGCCACAGGACGGCTAGTTTGGTGTGGGTAGATGGTCAGTGGCGAGTGAGGTGCGTCGGGGTTGGCGATGTGCAGGCCACGGTTTTCTCCCATGCTCACGCTGGGGCTGTTGATCAGCCATAAATCAGCATCTTCAAAAGGCACCACTTCCCAGCGGCTGCGCGAGGTGACGGCCGATAAAATCTGCGCCGAGGCTAAATTTGCGTCGCCGCGGCTAAAACCGAGCAAACCTATTCTGAGTAAAGGGAGTTCCATACGTACCAGTTAATTCAATTGCATTACTAGTCGAATTATCGAGGCTGCCCAAACTTTTGGATATAGTACGTTTGTGCAGTTTTGCTGGTTAATTTGTAACTCAATAGTGGCGCACCTTCTTTTAGTGCCATGGCCAAGCGCCACGGCCCGGCACTAGCCCCCAGCGTCTACTGCAAAGCCTTTGCCACGGCCACGCCCCAGATAGGCCAGCACCTGCGGCAAAGCCTCGTTCAGTGAGGCTTTAAGCGTGTGCGGCGGATTGATCAAAAACATGCCGCTCTCGCGCAAGCCGGGCCGCTTGGGTGGCAGCGGCTTGCCATCCGGGCTGACGGCAACTACCGGCGCAGCGGTTTTATCGTCCTCGCCCATACCAATGTTGAGCGTGGCATGCAGCCAGGATTTTTTGTTTTGCTGGGCCAGAATTTTTAAGCGGCGCGGCAGGTCGTGCGACTCGGCGCGCGGAATTACCGGGTACCACACCACATACGTGCCTGTGGGGAAGCGCTTCATGGCATCTTGCACACCCGCATACACCCTGGCGTAATCGCTCTTCATTTCATAGCTTGGGTCAATCAATACTAAAGCACGTTTATTGGGCGGCGGTAGCAGTGCTTTCAACGCCTCAAACCCGTCTGACCGTTCTACGCTCACCATGCGGCCCGCATTCAGCTGGGCCATATTGCCGTGTAGGGCGGTGGCATCTGCACCGTGTAGTTCAAACAATTTCAATTTGTCGCGGGTAGACGCCACCGTGCCCGCGCGCAACTGGCTGTGCATCACAAACGGCGAGCCGGGGTAGACCTTCAACCCTTTGGCGTTAAAGCTGGCAATGCAGTCAATATAGTTTTGCAAAGGGGTAGAAATAGCTACAGATTTAATAGCTGCTTGAGCAGGTTCTACACCTTGAGCAGCCGATTTCGATACTAAATCCAGCGCCGAAAACAGCTTATTGATGCCTTCATCCGCTTCAGCGCTTTTTTGCGCAAATTCACCATCCAAACGGTACAAACCCGCCCCGGCGTGGGTGTCCACCACGGTAATACCCGCGTCTTTGAGAGTCATGTATTTAAGCGTGGCAATCAAGGTCATGTGCTTGAGCACATCAGCATGGTTGCCGGCATGGAAGGCGTGGCGGTAAGAGAGCATGGGGTGATGGTAACGCCTGCGATGTCTCAAAATTGTCTTAAATCCTCTAACTGCGAACTTCTAACAGACAAAGCGACAACAGATGTAACCAGCTTAAGGTGCGCGTATTGACCTAAGTGCTTGATTTTGCTTATAATGGAGGGCTTCGCAGCGTTTAGCTATGCCCGCGGTGAAGCTTGTTGAACCCTGCTCCTGGTTGCTCGCCAATGTGTTTTGATAGCACACTGATCATGCTGGCTGAACTGGTGTTATGTTCACCTCAAACCTACCTAAGAGGCTCTCATTAGAGGAGCACCGACCGTAGAAAAGGCATGCTACAAACCCTTCTTTATTATTGAAAAGAGAAAACTCATGACTACGTACAGCGCTAAACCCGCCGACGTGACGCACGAGTGGTTTGTGATTGACGCCACCGATAAGGTGCTCGGACGGATTGCCAGCGAAGCAGCCCTCCGTTTACGCGGCAAACACAAGGCCATTTATACGCCTCACATCGACACCGGTGACTTCATCATTGTGATCAACGCAGCCAAACTGCGCGTCACAGGTGCCAAGCTTATCGACAAAAAATACTACAGCCACTCCGGTTACCCAGGTGGTATTTCCGAGACCAACTTCCGCGACATGCAAGCCAAATTTCCTGGCCGTGCGCTGGAAAAAGCGGTCAAAGGCATGTTGCCCAAAGGCCCATTGGGCTACGCCATGATCAAAAAGCTCAAAGTGTATGGCGGCGCAGAGCACCCACACACCGCCCAGCAACCCAAAGTGTTGGACATTGCTGGTATCTCTCGCGATGCCGTGCGTAAGGAGTCGAAATGATCGGTGAATGGAACAACGGCACCGGCCGTCGCAAATCTAGCGTCGCCCGCGTGTTTATCAAAAAAGGCTCCGGCAAAATCACCGTGAACGACAAAGACATCGCCGAGTACTTCGGCCGTCAAACGTCCATCATGATTGCCAAGCAACCCCTGCTACTGACCAACAACGAGCAAACCTTTGACATCAAAATCACCGTAGCCGGTGGTGGCGAATCAGGCCAAGCCGGTGCAGTACGCCACGGTATCACCCGCGCCTTGATCGACTACGACGCAATCCTTAAGCCCGCATTGAGCGCAGCAGGATTTGTGACACGTGATGCACGTGAAGTTGAGCGTAAAAAGGTTGGATTACACGGCGCCCGTCGCCGCAAACAATTCTCCAAACGTTAATTGGGCTACTGCGAGACTCTTATGCCGCGTTGCAAATCCTCGGCAGGCGTATAGCCTGTCTGCGGTTTGCACCTTGCCTAAGAGCCTCTCGCTACGCCCGCTTAAGTCACTGACAAAATTTCAATACCGCCTAGTGCAAACTCGGCGGTATTTTTTTTAGCGCACAATCGTCTTCCATGCGTTTTCGCCTTCTTCGCCGTCGCCTTACCATCAGCGCGCCTACTATGGCGATTCGCAGCCATATGCCTTGGCCGTTGCGCTGGGCGGTGGCGGCGCTGATGCTGGGCTTTAGCGCGGCTATTGGGCTGTGGGCGTTTGAGTTTGGCAAAGGTATTACCGGGCTAGACAGCACGGCTAAAAAAGAGCTGGTGCAGTTAAAAGACGAGGTGGGCAAATTGCGCGAAGATCTTGACAAGGCGCAGTCTGTGGCTAACACATCGCGTAGTTTGCTAACGGCTGAAAAAGCTGCCCAAGATCAATTGATTGTGCAGGTCAAACAGCTAGAAGTTGAGAACCGCGCTCTGCGCGATGACCTAGGATTTTTTGAAAAGCTCATGCCCACTGACGGAGCCGAGGGCATTGCTATTCGCGGCCTGCAAGCCGAGGTGCTGGGGGGCGGCACACAAGTTAAATGGCAGGCGCTGGTGATTCAGCCGACTAAAAATGCCCCCGACTTTAACGGCAAGATCGAGCTGACCTTTGGCGGTACTATCGCAGGCAAACCGTGGACCATGCCGCTGCCCGGTGGCGTGCTGCCGTTGAAGTTCAAGCAGTACCACCGCATGGACGGGGTGGTAGACCTACCCGCCCAAGTCGTGGTAAAAACCTTATCTGCTAAGGTAACTGAAGGCTCAACCACCCGCGCAGTGCAAACTAGCAAACTTTAGTGCTAAATCCAGGCTTCACTTAAGCCAAGAGTTAGCACCCACTATAAAATTTAATCGTTAGGAGATACCCATGTTCGCCAAAAAGAAACAACCCCCCATTCGCAGCCTGATTGACCCTGGCAGCGAGATCTACGGCAATGTGCGGTTTACCGATGGTTTACGCATTGACGGTACCGTGGTGGGCAACTTGCGCGCCAACGAGGACAAGCGCAGTATTTTGGTTATAAGCGAATCAGCCCGCGTGTCAGGCGAGGTGCATGCTGACCACATCATCATCAACGGCCATGTGATTGGCCCCGTGTTCGCAACAGAGCTGCTAGAGCTGCAGCCCAAGGCCCGTATCGAGGGCGACGTGCATTACAAAGCGCTTGAAATGCACCAAGGCGCCACCATCACTGGGCAACTGCGCCCTATGATCAACGGCTTGATCGATGAAAAGCCCGCACTGAAACTAGCGGCAAATAACAGCTAGTCTGCATACCTGAGCGAATTGCTGTACTATTAATTCAGATTGAAATTTCTCTAGGAGAGAACCCATGAGCGCCGTAGCCGAAAACATTGAAATTGAAATGCCTGTACCCATTGTCTTTACCGACAGTGCTGCTGCTAAGGTAGCCGACTTGATTGCCGAAGAAGGCAATCCAGACCTGAAACTGCGCGTGTTTGTGCAAGGTGGCGGCTGCTCGGGTTTTCAGTACGGATTTACTTTCGACGAGATCACCAACGAAGACGACACCACGATGAGCAAAAACGGTGTGTCGTTGCTGATCGATGCGATGAGCTACCAGTACTTGGTAGGGGCAGAAATCGACTACAAGGAAGACCTGCAAGGCGCGCAGTTTGTGATTAAAAACCCTAATGCCACTACCACCTGCGGTTGCGGATCGTCCTTCTCTGCGTAAAGCTTTATGGCTGTTTGTAAAAAGCTACCCGCTGGGTAGCTTTTTTTATATCAAAAAGCTCAGTAACCCAGGCAAATCTTGCTCAAGCAGCTATTTAATATATAGCAACCAGCGGCCATTAAATTAAACGCATAGTAACTGTTGCATTACAGCTCTTACATCTTAGACCACCTAGTAACAGGCTTGGCGTGTAGCCTGTGGGTATGGATTTTATACCTTCTAAATGGCTCGATTTTTTAACTGATTTAATCGCTGACATACCCGCTTTGCCCACGCTACCCACTGCGGCGTGGGTAGGTTTTGCACTGTTGATTGCAGTGTGGTTGGGCGAGCGCTTGCAGCGCTCGGGCATGGCGCGCACCACCGGCTACTGGCTGTGCGGCGTGGGTTTTGGAGTGGCGTTGGTATGGGCGCAGCAATGGCTAGGCCAACCCGTGCTGAACGGCGCTATGGCGGCTGCAGGTGCGGCACCGGGTGGTAGCCCAAGCGGTACCACACAAGCCATTGGCCCCAGTACGTGGGCTACCTTGCGCAGCTTGTCGTGGATCTTTGACCTAGCTTTGGGCTGGGTGCTGGTCGAGCTGGGCCAACGTATTGACCTGCGCTGGCTGTTGCGCAACAAAGCGCTGGCGGCCACGGCCCTGCTGGAATATGCATTGACATGGCTGGCCTGCGCGCTGGCGCTGCGCAGCTTGGGGCTGGGCTGGCTGCCGGCAGCCGTAGCGGCTACGCTGGCGGCGCACAGCTCGCCGGTGTTGCTGTCTACCCTGCTGCCGCAGTGGCGGGCCGAGGGGCAAGTGACTGAGCGCGCTTTGCACTTGGGCAGTATCAACACGGTGCTAACCGCCATTACCTTGCCTATCGTACTGGCGCTGGTAGGCGCATACGCGCAGGGAGAGGCGGCTTTGGGCAATGTGGGCTTGCTGGGCGCTGCAGCCAATGCAGCGGCAGGCACGGTGGTGACGCCTGCCAGTGGCTTGGGCGGTGGCTCGGTGCTGCGCAGCGGGCTAGAGCTGGCCCAACCCCTGTGGGAGGCTGTGGCCAGTGTGGCCGTGGGCTTTGCACTAGGCTGGCTACTGTCGCGCCTGCGCACCAACACGCCTAGCGCTCCCAAGCTGGCCGACCGCGGCCAATGGCTGAGCATGCTGGGGGCCGTGTGTGTGGCGGTGGGGCTGGCGCAGTGGATGGGCGCACCCGCCTTGGTTGCCTGCCTAGCCTTAGGTTTAAGTTTGCGCAGACGCGCAGCGCTGGCGTTGCTCAGCGATGCCGCAGGTGCAGGCGCAGGCCTGTCGCAGCTGGCGCAGGTACTGATGTTTTTGGTAGCAGGTGCCAGCCTGCCGTGGCTGCAATGGGCGGGGCAGCAACCTGGCCAGTTGGGCTCGGCGTTAGATGCACAGGTGCTGGTGCTGGCAGCGTTGCTGTTGTTGATTCGCTTGGGCACTAAATTACTGGTGTGTACTTTGACCGCCCGCTGGGCCGGGCTGCGCTGGGCGCAAGGTGTGGCGCTGGGCATGATGATGCAGCCTCTGTCGATGACGGGCCTAGTGTTCTGGGTGATGGCCGCTGGGGCCTTGGCCGCGCCCTACGCGGCACTGTCCCACGCGCTGCTATTGATGCTGTGTGTTAGTGACGTGCTGGGCCCGTGGATCATGCGATCGGTGCTGCGCGACATGCGCGAAGTAGCGCCCGCGCCCGTGGTGATCAGCAACTTGGCGCCACTGGACAGTTCGGGCATGCAAACGCAGTCTAGTACCCAGTCGCGCCGCGTGGACACGCATGTGGACCTTCCTGCCATGTAGATGATGGCCTTGGCATCACGCACTGTGTGTTTGCCGAGTAGTTTTTCACGTCTACCGGCTACGTTGATCCCGTCTCTTTTTTTAGATTGGTAATTGCTTATGTTGTCTTTCACACCATCACGCCCATTGACTATGGGTGTAGAGCTTGAGCTGCAATTGCTCAACGCCCGCGACTTTGCCTTGTCGCGCGACGCGCCAGATTTGATCAACCTGTTGCACCGCAAGAGCGAGTACAAAGCGCGCATCACGCCAGAGATTACCGAGAGCATGATCGAGCTGAACACTAGCATCCACGGCAGCTACGACACGCTGCTGGGCGAGCTGCGCCAGCTGCGCGACGCTATTTGCGAAGCGGGCGACAAGCTCAACATCGACATTTCAGGCGGTGGCGCCCACCCGGTCAGCGTGTGGAAAGACCGGCGCATCTACCCGACTGAGCGGTTTTTGCACACCTCGCATTTGTATGGCTATTTGGCCAAGCAGTTCACCGTGTTTGGACAGCATGTGCACATCGGTTGCACATCGGGCGACGAGGCGATCAAGCTAACCCACATGCTGGCACCCTATATTCCATACTTTATTGCGTTGTCTGCAGCCAGCCCGTACGCAGCAGGCGAGGAGACTTCGTTTGAAACCTCGCGCTTGCACGCTGTGGCTGTGTTCCCGCTGTCAGGCCACATGCCGCGCATGAGCAACTGGGAAGAATTTAATGTGTATTTTGATGAGATGCAAAGCTACGGTATCGTCAAAAGCATGAAAGATTTTTACTGGGACATTCGGCCCAAGCCCGAGTTTGGCACGGTCGAGGTGCGTATTTTTGACACACCGCTCACAGTGGAGATGGCTGCGGCGTTGGGAGCACTGGTGCAAACTTTGTCAGCCCATTTGCTGGGACTCAAACCCGGTGCTAGCACTGCTAACGACGCCCACGACGCCGCAGTGGCCAGCGCACAAGTAGGCGACTTAGCCACCTACCGTGTATATGGCTACAACCGTTTTCAAGCCTGCCGCTTTGGCTACGAGGCGATGATAGTGGACCCGCGCAGCAAGCAAAGCTTTCATTTGGGCACGGCGCTAGACCGTTTGCTGGAAGACCTGATGCCTGTGGCCGCGCAGCTAGGCAGCGTACGCGCGTTGATCTATTTGCAAGAGCTGGTAGCAGCCCGCCAAAACGGTGCCAGCTGGATGCGTGCCATGCTGGCTCAAAGTGGCGATTTAAACGACGTGATGCGCATGCAAGCGGCCTTGTTCCGCCACAGCGGCCACCACGGCGACAGCCATAAACGCAAGCCCCTGCAACCCGCCGTCTCAGCCCGTGCCGAGCCTACGCTGCACAGCGTGCCGCCAACGCAGCAGTTAGCGGCTTAAGTGCTGCGTTGTAGCTCGTGCGAATTGAGGTGTTTTTTTGCTAGCTTGAACAACGCGCGCCTTGCTGCGCATTTTTCATCGAGACGGACCCGACTCGTCACATTGTTCTTGACTTGGTTTAAACAACCCGCGTTTTGGTTAGGTTGTTGAATTGATGGATACTATCAATTGCATAGCTGGTTGAGCAGGATCTGCGGCCTAGAACGGCTAAAACACTGTGAAAAACAGCGTGAATTGTGCGACTTTCTGCTTTTACCGCGCATGAATCATCGCAACCAAGCTGATGCGATACGATCTAAGAAAATCAATCTTCAAATTGCGCAAAAATCCTAAGCCGGATAAACGCAGCCCAGCACGCGCCCACCGCGTGCACCGGTGACCGATGACAAAGGCAGCATCTTGCGTTCAATGGCTTGCTTAGCCAGCCAGGCAAACGCGGTGGCTTCTACATCTTGTGGCGGCAGGCCATGCTGGGCGCTGCTGGTGACGGGGCAGTGCGGCATTAGGGCTTGCAGGCGTTGCATCAGGTCGGTGTTAAACGCGCCGCCGCCGCAGACGATAAGTTCATTCAGTTGTAACTTACTATTTATTTCATAGCTGCTTGAACAGGTGTTTACTGCGCTGGCGGTCAATTCGATCAAAGTTTTTTGCACATTGCACGGCGTCTCTTGGGGGAATGCAGCCAAGTGTTTGTCTAGCCAGGCACGGTTGAACAGATCGCGCCCGGTGCTTTTGGGTGGGGGCAGTGCAAAGTAGGGCTCAGACAGCATGGCTTGCAAAAGAGCTTGGTTGACCACGCCGCTGGCACCCCACACGCCGCAGTCGTCATAGGCTGTGCCGGTGTGCTGCTGGCACCACATGTCTAGCAGCGCGTTGGCGGGACCGCAGTCAAACCCTAGCGTGGTGCCGTCGGGTTGCAAAATAGTCAGGTTGCTGATGCCGCCAAGGTTGAGCACGCCTATAGCCTGCGTTGTACCACTGGCGGCAAACCATGCACGGTGAAAAAATGGCGCTAACGGCGCGCCTTGGCCACCTGCTGCCACGTCGCGGCTGCGAAAGTCAGCCACTACGTCAATGCCTGTTAGTTCGGCCAGCAAGGCAGGGTTGTTCAATTGCAATGTATAGCCTGTATGGTCATGCATTTGCGGCTGGTGGCGTACCGTTTGGCCGTGTGCGCCAATGGCTTTAATGTGCAACGCCTGCTGGCCGCTTTGCGCTAGCAGTGCGTGCACTACCTGCGCGTAGCTGCGTGCCAGCGCGTTGGCGGCCAGCGCGGCGCGGTGCAGTTCGTTGTGGCCCGCACTATTCAATGCCAGTAGCTCTGCTCTTAATTCAGGAGCTAGTTGAGCAGTAAATACTTGGGTTACTACGGGTTTTTGTGTTGAAAAATCAACCAAAGCACCGTCTACGCCGTCCATCGACGTGCCCGACATCAGTCCGATATATAAATCTGTCATGCTGGCAATGGTACACGCGTGCGGCCCTGCTTTGTACAAAAAACGCAATGTAGGGTAGCGCTGATGCGTAAGGCCGCACAAAGCGCCACGGCGCACCGAGGTGCGCCGTGGCAGGGTAAAAATAATCGCGGTTTACTGCGCGGTAGCGATGGCCATACTGCCAGCAGCTTGCAGCTTCAAGCGCATATCTACCGCCATACGGTTAAACGCAGGCCGCGCTGTAGCAGACAGTGGCACAGAATTACTTTCTTTGGCAATGTCCAATGGGTCGTGGTGTTCGCCGTTGATGCGAAACTCAAAATGCAAATGTGGGCCAGTGCTGTAGCCGGTAGTGCCCACTGCACCAATCACATCACCTTGCTCAACCTTTTGGCCCTTGGCCACGCCGATACGGCTTAAGTGTGCAAACACGGTGCTTTTGCCGTCGCGGTGCTTGATTTCTATTACGTTGCCATATCCGCGCTGCACGCCCGCAAAGTCCACCACGCCGTCACCCACGGTACGCACCGCGGTGCCGGTGGGGGCGGCGTAGTCTACGCCTTTGTGCATCTTAAACAAGCGAGAAATCGGGTGGGTGCGGCCGCCAAAACCGCTGGTCATGCGCGAGAATTCTAGTGGCGATGCCAAGAAGGCTTTGCGCAGCGTGTTACCGTCCAGGGTGTAGTATTGGCCCTTGGTGCCCACGTCTTGAAACCACACTGCTTGGTAAGTTTTGCCACCGTTGACAAACTCGGCGCTGATCACACGGCCTGTGCGCAGTGGCTCGTTGTCGGCAGACAAGGTTTCGTACACCACGTTAAACCGGTCGCCCTTGCGCAGCGCGCGCAAGAAGTCAATGTCGCCGGCAAATAGTTCGGCAATTTGGGTGGCTACTGCATCAGGAATGCGTGCATCGTCAGTGGCTGCAAACAGCGACGAACGAATCACCCCACCTGCCAGGCGTGAGCCTGCCACCAAAGGCGCGATTTCGGTACGTGCAGCAAAGCCGCTTGCAGACTTTTCAACCGTCATGCGCTGGAAGTTAGCCGAGTCGTCTTGTGTCCAGCGGGCAGACAACTTGACCAAGCGGTTATTGCCATCGGTCTCAGCCGTCACGTTGCGGCCAGGACGGCTGAGCAAGGCGGCGCGTGCTTCGGCGTTGCTACGTACAAATGCGGCGGCACTGGCGTCCACAATACCCAGGCGGCGCAGCAAAGACTCGGCGGTGTCGTTAGAACGGGTCGTGTCGCTGCGGTACAAAATAAGCGGCGGGGCGGCAGACGCGCCCGCTATCGTCTGGGCAGACAGCCACGGCAGGGGTTGCACTACTTCTAGCACTTGGCGCACAGGCAGTTCAGACGCATCAGGGGCAAAATTAGCCACAGCAAACGCAGTAGCACCAGTGCCCAGCATCATCGTGGCTAATACAGCGACAACACGGCGGGGGTGACGCTGCAAAGTAGCGCCTAGGGACAGCGCTAGGCTCTGTGCATCGATAATGAATTGGTTTAAAGTCAAAACTACGGATCCAACGACTGGATATTTATGAAATGGGAACGCGATCATGCAAAACGCATGCCCGCGTAAAATATGTCACTTTACTGGCACTAATACCCGCGATTATAGCTACGCTAGTCAGGGTCGTATCTAGAAAAACCCTTATGAATCAAGCTGTTACACCCAAATCTTCGCCTGTAGTACCGATGTCTGACAAGGTAGCTGAGGCCTTGGCCATCACTTTACGGGGTGTAGAAGAGCTTATCCCGCAAGAAGATTGGGTTAAAAAGCTGCAAAAGAGCGAAACGTCGGGTATCCCGCTGCGGATTAAGTTGGGGCTAGACCCTACCGCGCCGGACATTCATGTCGGACATACGGTGGTTTTGAACAAAATGCGTCAGTTACAAGACCTGGGGCACACTGTCATATTTCTAATTGGTGACTTTACTACCCTGATTGGCGACCCTAGCGGCCGCAACACCACGCGGCCACCGCTGACCAAAGAGCAGATTGAGGCCAACGCACAAACTTACTACAAACAAGCAGCCATGGTGCTGGACGAGTCAAAAACGGAGATTCGTTATAACAGCGAGTGGGGCGACGCACTGGGTTCGCGCGGCATGATTCAGCTAGCCGCTAAATACAATGTGGCCCGCATGATGGAGCGTGACGATTTTCATAAGCGCTACACCACTGGCCAGTCGATCAGCGTGCATGAGTTTTTGTACCCGCTGATGCAAGGCTACGATTCGGTAGCCCTGAAAAGCGACCTGGAGCTAGGTGGCACCGACCAAAAGTTCAACCTACTGGTAGGCCGCCACCTGCAAGCCGAATACGGCCAAGAAGCGCAGTGCATACTAACCATGCCTTTGCTAGAAGGCTTGGACGGCGTGGACAAAATGTCCAAAAGCAAAAACAACTACATCGGCATCACCGAAGATGCCAACACCATGTTTGCCAAAGTGCTGAGCATCAGTGATGTGTTGATGTGGCGCTGGTACACGCTGCTGTCATTTAAAAGCATGGCCGAAATCGAAGTTTTAAAGAGCGAAGTCGCTGGCGGCCGCAACCCCAAAGACGCCAAGGTCATGCTGGCCAAAGAAATCACCACCCGCTTTCACAACGCGGCTGCAGCAGACGCGGCAGAACAAGACTTTATCAACCGCAGTAAAGGCGGTGTGCCGGATGAGATTGATGAGGTAACTTTAAGCGGCGCACCACTGGGTATCACGCAACTCATCAAGCAAGCAGGCTTAGCAGCCTCCAGCGGTGAAGCAGGCCGATTAATCGAAGGCGGCGGCGTGCGTATAGATTCTTCTGTGGTCAGCGACAAGGGGTTGAAGCTGGAAGCGGGCACCTATATAGTGCAGATTGGTAAGCGCAAATTCGCGCGGGTTACGTTGAGCTAAGTTTGTTCTTGCGTCCCAAATATGTTGAGTATTTTGCAGAGAGTCAAAAATGCACGCGTCGATGTTGCGCAGCAAACCATTGGCGCGATTGAGCAAGGGCTGCTAGTTTTATTGTGTGCAGAGCGCGGTGATACCGAAGCCATCGCTGATAAGTTGCTTGCCAAAATATTAAAACTGCGTATCTTCAGCGACGAAGCGGGCAAGATGAATCTATCGGTGCAAGACGTGGGAGGCGGTTTGCTGGTCGTTAGCCAATTCACTTTAGCGGCAGATGTGTCAGGAGGCAATCGGCCTAGTTTTACGCAGGCTGCTGCACCGGACGAAGGCAAGCGGCTGTATGATTATTTTGTGCAGCGGGCACTTGCTGCGCACCCCGTCGTGCAAACTGGGCAGTTTGCAGCAGACATGCAAGTGCATCTAATCAACGACGGGCCCGTGACGATACCGATCACAGTGCGGTAAATGCAGCGGGGCGCATGCGCCTTGCAAGGCACCTGCCGCGCAGGGGGGCTTAGCTTTTTTCTTTGATAGTCAATTGATTGTCGACACTTATCACGCCTTTGACAGATTGTGCAATCGTGATGGCGCGGTCACGCGCTTGGGTGGTGGGAGCTGATCCGTGCAACGATACTTTGCCTGCTTTAGTGTCCACATCAATTTTCAATGCGCTTAGATCAGGGTCTTTGGCCAGGCCTGCGTTGATGGATGTAGTGATGGCAGCATCGTCCAGCACGCTGGCGGCTTTGGCTGAATCTTGTTTCACAGCTTCTGAAGTTTTTTCTAAGGCTTTCTCTACCGAGGTTGCAGCTTGACTGGTGGCTTGTTGTGCGGCTTCTTTAGTTTGGGACACCGCACCATCTACTTTCTGGCCCACAGTTTCGTCCGAGCGACCGCAAGCGGCCAAAGTGATAAGCGACACGGTCACTAGTAGCGCAGTGGCGGTACGTTGGGGGATCATAGGAATTTCCTCAATTCAAAAAACGATATTCACAGTCAATATGTAAACTAGTGTAGAAAAGTAAGACAGGCCCTGCTGTAGGAATTTATCTTTAAATAGCGTAGGCAAAACTCACTGCTCTGCAACGTAAGCCTGTACCGACAGGCGTAAGCGAACATGGCTGACAGTAGCGCGCAAGGCCAGCAAATAAGCTAACACCAGGTGTGCAGAGTGTTGTGCGCCAGCCTGTTAGCGGCCCAAGCGGTTGATAGCAGGGCCACTATTTACTAGGAGTGCGTTATGGGTAAAGTGTCAGCAGATAAATTACAGGGCGAAGGCAATTACGAGGCCGCAGAGCAGTTCAATAAAGCAGAGCAAGCATTTATAAAATCAGGCAAGGTAGCATTGGCAGCGCCGAATACCGCGCCCAAGTCGCCCAAAGAAGCGCAGGAGCTTTTGCAAGCTGAGCAAGATTCTCAACAGCATCCCAAAGGTGCGCGCCCCAAGATTACCAAACCTACACCCAAATCGTCAGCACCTGCAAAGGCTATGCCACGCAAAATGTAATGGCGGCGGCCTAAACTTGAGCTGCACACTAGTCGCGTGTAGCGCGTTGCTGCACACGGTCGATATAGGCCTGCCCATCGGGCTGCTTATCCGCGCGCTGGGCTTCCCACAGCATGGTGCCCAGTTCTTCCATAACTTCATGGTGGGCAAGGTGCAAATCGCCGCGACGTGCGGTCAATAGTTCCACCGCTTGCCGAATACCCTTGGGCTGGTCAATGCTGCATTGTTCGGTAATGGACAAGTGCATCGACAGGTGCAAGAACGGGTTGGTCTGGCCGTCACCACCGTCGTACACCCGCGACACAGCAGCATCTGCATCCTGCAAATCTGCATGGTATTCAGCGTGTTCGCTCATCCATTGATTGGCTATAGTTTCTATGGCATCTTGAGATGAATTAGTCTGTGCTTTGGCAAAAGCTGCGCAGAAAAACCGGCGTACATCGTCTTGGCTGGGATTAAACATGTCTGATTATCTAATGCGACAGCCCTGCCGCAGCGTAATGGGGATAATCTTGATTGGATTTATAAATACTAAGACACTTTGCCATGACCACCCAAGCCTTTATTTGTGACGCTGTTCGCACCCCCTTTGGCCGCTACAGTGGCGCGCTGAGCAGTGTGCGCACTGACGATTTGGCCGCTATCCCACTGCGCGCCTTAATGCAGCGCAACCCTGGTGTGGACTGGCAGGCCGTCACCGATATGGTCTATGGCTGCGTCAACCAAGCAGGCGAAGACAACCGCAATGTGGCGCACATGGCCAGTTTGCTGGCAGGCCTGCCGCACGAGCTGCCCGGCAGCACCATCAACCGCCTATGCGGCAGTGGCCTAGACGCTCTGGGCACGGCAGCGCGCGCTATCAAAAGTGGAGAGGCTGGCCTGATGATTGCAGGCGGGGTCGAGAGCATGAGCCGCGCACCCTACGTGATGGGCAAGGCCGACAGTGCCTTTAGTCGTAGTACACAAATGTTTGACACCACCATCGGCTGGCGTTTTGTCAACAAGTTGATGAAAGAACAATACGGTGTAGACAGTATGCCCGAGACGGCAGAAAACGTAGCGACTGATTACAAGATTAACCGCCTCTCGCAAGACAAGATGGCGCTAGCCAGTCAGATGAAAGCCGTCGCTGCGCAACAAGCGGGTTACTTTGACGCTGAAATCTTCCCAGTTACTATCGTTCAAAAAAAAGGCGACCCATTAATCGTCAGCCAAGACGAACATCCGCGTAGCACCACCATGGACGCGCTGGCCGAGCTCAAGCCAATCGTTCGGCCCGACGGCACGGTGACGGCAGGCAATGCAAGTGGTGTGAATGATGGCGCTTGCGCCATCTTGCTGGCCAGCGAGGCTGAAGCTAAAAAACATGGCCTCACCCCAAGAGCCCGGGTAGTGGGCATGGCCACTGCAGGCGTGCCGCCGCGTGTTATGGGTATCGGTCCCGCACCTGCAACGCAAAAAGTATTGGCGCTGACAGGTTTAAAAATAGAGCAAATGGACGTGATCGAGCTGAACGAAGCCTTTGCTGCCCAAGGCCTGGCCGTGCTGCGCCTGCTGGGCCTGCATGACGACGATCCACGCGTCAACCCCAATGGTGGTGCTATAGCGCTGGGCCACCCACTGGGCGCATCGGGCGCACGCCTGGCCACCACGGCAGTTAACCAACTGCACCGCATCCAAGGCCGCTATGCGCTGTGCACTATGTGCATTGGCGTAGGGCAGGGCATTGCAGTCATCTTAGAAAGGGTATAAAGACATTATGAACATCACCACTGAACAAATTTTTGACAACGCCCACACGGCTAGCGTGTACCTAGATAAACCGGTAGACGACGCGCTGCTGCACCAGTTGTACGACATGCTCAAGTGGGGCCCCACATCGGCCAACTGCTCGCCAGCGCGTATTCAGTTTGTCAAAAGCGTGGCGGCCAAAGCCAAGCTGGTGCCCTGCATGATCGACAGCAATGTGCAAAAAACCCAAAGCGCACCCATCACCGCCATCATCGGCATGGATATGCAGTTCTACGACAAGCTGCCCGAGCTGTTTGTGCACACCGATGCGCGCGCATGGTTCGTCGGCAACCAACCGTCAATTGACGCTACAGCGTTTCGCAACAGTTCACTGCAAGGCGGCTATTTGATCATTGCGGCCCGTGCGCTGGGGCTTGACTGTGGGCCGATGAGCGGGTTTGACGCTGGCAAGGTAGATGCTGCGTTTTGGAGTGGTACCCACGTGAAAACCAACTTTGTGTGCACCCTAGGCTATGCGGACCATGGCAAAACTTTTGCGCGCAACAAGCGTTTGTCGTTTGACGAAGCTTGCAGCATTGTGTAGTGACACTTGTTTTTGATCTGTCTTGAACTTTCCGCTGATCACTGACTGGCATTTTTATGCCATAGCCATTCCTGCGGTATTGCTACTGGGCTTAAGCAAAAGCGGATTTGGCGCAGGCTTTGGCTCGCTTGCCGTGCCCATGATGGCGCTAGTTATCACCGTGCCCCAAGCCGCCGCTATTTTGATGCCGGTGCTGCTCGTGATGGACCTGCTGGGCGTTGCCGCGTTTCGCAAAGAGTTTGACAAAAAACTGCTGATGTTCTTGCTACCCTGTGGCTTGGTGGGTATTGCCATCGGAGCTTTGTTGTTCAAACTGTTGCAAGCGCAGGTGGTGGCTGGCGTTGTCGGCGCCTTCACCTTGCTGTTTTTAGCCCAGCGGCTGCTGTTCCCGCCTAAAGCAGATGCACCACCACCCCCGCGCTGGCTGGGCGCACTGCTCACCATCACCTCGGGGTTTACCAGCTTTATTGCCCACGCGGGCGGCCCGCCCATCAATGCGTATGCCATCCCGCTGAAGCTCAAACCCATTGTGTTTACGGCCACCATGGCGTACTTCTTTTTCATCATCAATCTGGCCAAGTGGGTTCCGTACGCGATGCTGGGTTTGTTAGATAGTCGAAACTTTGCCACGTCCGTAGCACTCTTACCGTTTGCTCCCATCGGTGTGTGGGTGGGCGTAAGAATTGCTAGGCATATTCAGCCCACTTTGTTTTACCGCTTGGTGTATTTAGGCATGTTCCTTACCGGCGTTAAGTTAGTATGGGACGCATTAAAGTAGAGAAAGCTCGCCATGACCCTCACTGCTAAATTGACTGACCTCAAAGCCCAAACCCGCAAAGTTTGGGCTTTGTCGCTTCCGTACTTTCAATCAGACCAAAAGTGGAAGGCGCGCGCCATGCTGGCACTCATCGTGGTGCTTAATCTAGGCACGGTGTACATGTCGGTACTGGTTAACGACTGGAACCGCGTGTTCTACGATGCACTGCAGGCCAAAAACGAGAAAGTATTTTGGCAAGAGGTGTGGCACTTTACGTATTTGGCTTTTACGTTTGTGGTGCTGGCGGTGTACAAGTTCTACGTTACCCAGCTGCTGGAGGTACGCTGGCGCAGTTGGATGACCACCGACACACTGCGCCGATGGATGGCCAACAAAGCTTTCTACACCATGGAGCTAATGCGCTTTAACCAAACCAACGGTAACGGTAACTCTAAGGGCAGTGCCAGCAGCATGACAGCAGACAACCCCGACCAGCGCATTCAAGAAGACATTAATTTATTTACCAACTACACCGTGTCGCTTAGCATGGGGCTGCTCAATTCGGTGGTCACCTTGGTCAGTTTTATTGGCGTGTTGTGGGGTTTGAGCGGGTTGACCAGCTTTACACTGGGCGGCAGCACCTATGAGATAGCGGGTTTTATGGTGTGGGCCGCGCTGTTGTATTCTGCTGCGGGTAGCGTGATTGCGCACTACATTGGCAAGCCGCAGATTAGCTTAAATTTTCTGCAGCAACGTTACGAGGCCGATTTTCGCCACCACTTGGTGCGCGTGCGCGAGCACAGCGAAGCGATTGCCCTAGATAAAGGTGAACAGGTAGAAGGCAAAGCTCTAGACCAAAGATTTGCCGCTGTGCTGGCAAACTATTTGCAGTTGCTAATTGCACAAAAGCGACTGACGTGGTTTGCCTCGGGCTACGGGCAATCGGCCATTATTTTCCCCTTGCTGTTGGCTGCACCGCAGTACTTTAAGGGCACCATCCAGATCGGCCAATTTATGCAAATAGGCTCGGCGTTTGGCTATGTGCAAAGTGCGCTGAGCTGGCTGGTGGACAACTATCCTAACTTGGCTATTTGGAAGGCCACGACAGACCGGCTAACCAGCTTTGAAGTGTCTCTGCACAGCATTGAACAACAAAAATATAAGCAAAATGAGGCTCTAACCCGAGTAAATCCTGCTCAAGCAGCTATTGAAAATATAGCGCATAACGATCTGCAATTGCACAATATGGCGCTGGCCTTGCCCAACGGCAGCCCACTGGCGCGCAACATCAACCTCACCGCGCAGCTAGGTGATGCCATCATCGTCAGCGGCCCGTCGGGCAGCGGCAAGAGCACGCTGTTTCGCAGTGTGGCGGGTATTTGGCCTTTTAGTAACCTAGGCGCGGCAGGTCAGCTTACGCGCCCTGATGGGTTTGACGCGCAAGCCATGTTTGTGCCGCAGCGGCCCTACTTTCCTAACGCCAGTTTGCGTGCCGCGCTAGCCTACCCGGAGGATGCCAACCACTACAGCGACAACGCATTGCGCACCGCGCTAGACGACGCCTTGCTGCCCGATTTAAAAACGTGCCTAGACGACGAAGACGCGTGGGACCAAAAACTATCGGGTGGCGAGCAGCAGCGCCTGGCGCTGGCCCGTGTGTTTTTGAAAAAACCACGCTGGGTGTTTGCCGACGAAGCCACCAGCGCGCTAGACCCTGTGGCCGAGCACACGCTGTACACCCGCTTGTTGGCGCAAGTACGTAGTGTGGGCGGTGCGCTGGTGTCGATTGCACACCGCCCCTCGGTGGCAGACTTTCACACCACGCAATGGACTTTTGCACCCGCGCCTGCGGGGCACGATGCGCAAAATAACCATGATGGCCAAGACGCAAAATTTACCGTGTCATCGGCTGCGCGCCCACCATCGGTGCGGGTTGATACAAGTCTTATAAATGCCCCGTAAAGCTGTGTAAAGCCTGCCAACGCAGCCTAGCCAGCGCGCGTTAAGCAGTCACACAATAGAGCCACCCTCAGTGCTTGGGGGCCAGCTTTTCAGGAGATTTTTATGCCACATCGCCGTTCTTTGTTGGTATGCGCGTCGCGTACGTCGGCTGCCGCACTGGCCTTGGCCCTGCCGCTGGGCTTGCTGTTGAGCGGCCCCGCAGTAGCCCAGTCAGTCACTACACCTGCTGCAACGCAGGCAGACAACAGCTCAGCTGCTGTGTGGCGCGCTACCTCCCGCCTAGGCTACGGCCCCAGCCCCGCCAGCGCGCAGGCTGCACAAACAGGTGCCAAAGCCTGGGCACTGCAGCAAATTGACGCCGCATTCAATGCCAGCCAAAAAGCACCCAACATTCCAGCCGAACTAGCCGGTTTTAACGCCCCCGTTAACGACCTGGCACGCGACTACCACGCCTATACCGAAGAACGCAAACGCCAGCGTGAACGCCCCGTAGCTGATGCAGGTAACAGCATGAGTAGGGCCAGCACCTCCGCCACCATGGCCATGCCCATGCAAGACGAACAATTTTTGCGCGAGATGGTGCGCACCAGCGCAGCGTGGCGCATCATGTCGTGCAGCGACGCCGCGATAGAGCAACCGCTGCTGGCCAAAATGACCGAGTTTTGGTTTAACCATCTGAACGTCTCCGTCACCAAGGGTAATACGCGCGCCTTTACGGGCAACTACCTTGCCACTGCCATCCGCACCAACGCGCTGGGCAAGTTTGAAGACCTGCTGCTGGCCAGCGCGCACCACCCTGCCATGCTGCTGTACCTAGACCAAGCCCAAAGCAATGTGCGCGGCATCAACGAAAACTACGCCCGCGAGCTGATGGAGCTGCACACCCTGGGCGTAGACGCTGGCTACACCCAAACCGATGTGCGCGAGCTGGCGCGCATTTTGACAGGCTGGTCGGTGGCGTTTGGCCAAGGCCAAGCGTTCAGGTTTAACGAGCGCCAGCACGACACTGGCGACAAGGTGCTGCTAGGCAAAACTTTTAAAAACGCTGGTGTGCGCGAGGGTGAAGAAGCTATACGCATGCTGGCCCACCACCCCGCTACAGCGCAGCGCATTGCCAAGCGGCTGGCCACCACATTTATCAGTGACAAGCCCAGCCAAGCCGTGGTCGACAAGCTGGCCGTCAGCTTCCTGCGCACGCAGGGCGACATTCGCGCGGTAATGCAAACGCTGGTCGAGCTGCCTGATTTTTGGCAGGCAGAGAACACCTTGTTCAAAACCCCGCTGGACTTTGCCTGCTCAGCCTTGGTGGCCCGTGGCGGTGTGCGCGAGCCGCGCGATGTGCAGCAAACCGTAGGTTTTTTATCGCAAGCCGGCCAGCCCCTGCACGCCTGGCAAACACCCGACGGCTACAAGACTGATGCAGCCACCTGGCTAGCACCCGAGGCGCTCACCCGTCGTGCCGACCATGCTATTAACCTGGGGGCCCGCATGGCCGAGCCTACTTATTTGCAGCCTTTTTTAAGCGCCGCCAGCCGCGACCGCATAGCCCGCGAAGCGCCTAATCTGCGCAGCGGCCTGCTGCTGGCCAGCCCAGACTTTATGAACAAGTAAACGCGTTTTTATAATTTTGTACAAACCATTAATTTGGAGTTTGCCATGCATACAGCATCGTCATCACACCACCCGCTGTCACGCCACACGCTGCCACATCAAGCAATGTCACGCCGTCATTTGCTCAACACACTAGGCGTAGGCTTGGCCATTGCCGCCAGCCCGCACGCGTGGGCGCAAGCGGCCCCTATAGGTACCAAGTCTGCGAGCCAAAGCCGAGGCCGCTTAGTCGTCGTCTTCTTGCGTGGCGCCTACGATGGCTTGTCTGCTTTTGTGCCTTATGCCGACCCCGAGTATTACAAGCTGCGTCCCAACATCGGCATTGCCACACCTGACGGCACAGCCGACACCGCGCTTAAACTAGACGACACCTTTGCCATGCACCCCAGCATGGCCGCACTCATGCCGCTGTGGCAGCAAGGCGTGCTCAGCTTTGTCCCCGCAGCCGGGCTGCCTGCGCCAAACCGGTCGCACTTTGACGCGCAGTACCAAATGGAAATTGCCAATCCCGGCAAGTCCAGCAGCGCACCCGGTTGGCTCAACAAACTGGCCGCGCAGAGCAAAACGCCCACTGCGTTAGGCGTAGGCGAGGCCAACCCCGCCATCTTGGCAGGCGACGCCCAAGTCAAGCTGATTCCCCAAGGCCAGGCCGCAGAACGCATCGGCGTGCTGGCCAACCCCACGCAGCGCCAAGCGCTGATGGACTTGTACGCAGGCAACGACAAAGTCAGCACCGCCTTTCGCCAAGGGGCCGACAGCCGCATGCAAAGTGCGCAAGAACTCAGCACCGAAAAAACCGCCATGGACACGCGGCGCGAAACTACCGCCCGCGAGATGAAACGCAAGATGGACCGCCCGCTAGACAAAGACGGTACCCCTGTCAACACCGCCGCACAAAACGCCCAAATGCTAGCCGCCAGCAACGGCGCAGCCGACCCCGTAGGCCTGCAGCTAGACGCCTACCACCTAGGCACGTTGATGCGCAACGACCGCAACCTGACGCTAGGTTTTTTGTCTGCAGGCGGCTGGGACACCCATGCCAACCAAGGTAACGCCACAGGACAGCTGGCCGACAAGCTGGGCAACTTAGCCAAGGGCATCGCACAACTGCGCCAAGATTTCAGCGAACCCGGCGACACCATCGTAGTGATGAGCGAGTTTGGCCGCACCAGCGCCGAGAACGGCACACGCGGCACCGACCATGGCTTTGGCAACGCGCTATGGCTGGTGGGCAGCCGCGTGCAAGGCGGTAAGTGGCACGGCAAGTGGACAGGCCTAGCACGCGGCAACCTGAACGACAACCGCGACCTGCCCGCCCACCACGACTACCGCGCCGTATTGGCGCAGGTGTTGCGCGGCACGTTTGGTTTGTCAGACTCGGCATTGGCTACGGTGCTGCCGGGTGCTAAGTGGGACGCGGGCCTGGACAGTCTGTTGCGTAAGGCATAACTTGAGTTACATGGGCGCTATTAATTAAATAGCTGCTTGAGCATTATCTGCGGCTTCAACAGCCTGAAACGCTTGCCAAATCAAGTTCTGTAAACAGCTTTCATTGCTTTTTTTTTGCGTTCACAGTGGGTGCAAGCGTGATCATCGTCACAATGGCCTCGCGTAATTTGGGGTGCATATCACGCAGCTTTTGTATCAGCTGTACCTCTTTGGCACCTAGCAGGTTTACTTGTTTCGCTTGTTGTGCAAAAAAATGGCTCGGTGTATTTTCTGCCACTTCATTGGCGGCAGAATGCAGCGTATCGCCGTACAGCAACCACTGGGTGGAACAGTTGGTACGCTGCACCACGTCTTGCACCACCTTGGCAGGAATTTGCCTGCGTTGCCGCCACACGCGAAACGTGGCTTCGTCTTTGCCCAACGACATAGCCAGCGCGCCCCAATCATTTAGCTCCAATACCTCAGCCATGCGGGCCAGAACGTTATCTACTTGGATTTCAGTCATTCACCATAGCTTCCTGCAGAGCTGCTTGACACGTTTCATTTTGATAGATAAGATATGTTTCAATTTGAAATGTTTCACTTTGATCTGAGCTTACCATCGAAATGCATCCTGAACAAATCAAGGCAGAAATACGCATGAAAGGCGCTACACCTTCCAGCCTGGCCGATGGTATGAACCGCTCTCGCATGCTGATCAGCAATGTGATCCATGGTCGCGCAGTGTCACGCCCCGTGGCGCAGCAAATCTCCACATTCTTGGGTAAGTCGCTTCACGACTTGTGGCCAGGCAAGTACGGCCAGGAAGGTCTTGCGCGCCCAACACCCCTGCGCAGATCGTTCAAATAAACCCGCCCCCGGATTCAAGTCCTCAGTTTCTCCACATCACAAAGCCCATGAACAAACAACAAACCATTGCCGCTCTACAGACACTCGCATCAGAGCAAAAAATCCTGGCCCAGTTGTACGAGGACGTTAGCGAAGAGATGCATGAACCCACGTTGTCCGATGAGCCCACGATGGGTGAACGGTTTAACTCCAACGTCGCCGCTTTGACGGCGGCTATTGACCATATCAGCGGTGCAAGCCCTGGATAACAAACTACACCGCAGGCTAATCATCAGGTGATGAACGAATCGGCGATACTCGTTGCATGCACCGCACCATCTTCACCACGCCTATCGTCAACACCTTGTTTCGCAGTCTTTCTGTCGCATTTCTAAAAATCACCGGCTGGAAGATTGAAGGCAGCTTGCCTCCAGAGGCTGCCAAATGCGTGCTGATTGCTGCGCCGCACACTAGCAACTGGGACTTGCCCTACACCTTGATGGTGTCCTTTGCGCTGCGCCTGAATGTGCGCTGGATGGGCAAGCAAAGTATTTTTAAACCACCGTTTAGCGGCGTCATGCAGTGGCTGGGCGGCATCGCGGTGAATCGCGAACAGTCGACTAATTTGGTGGCCGCTTCAAGCCAGGCCATCGCCCAAGCCGACGGCCCGTTGCAGTTGGTTGTGCCACCCGAGGGCACGCGCAGCAAAGTAACGTATTGGAAAACCGGTTTTTACTACATTGCCTTGGGTGCCAAAGTACCTATCGTGATGGCGTATTTAGACTTTAAGAACAAACGCACTGGCTTAGGCCCCATGCTGTATCCCAGTGGCGATATTGACAAAGACATGCTGGAGATCAAAGCGTTTTATGCGCAGTTTCAACGTGAAAATAATGGTTAATTGGGCCTGTAACCCAAGTAAATCCTGCTCAAGCAACTATTGTTTTTATAGTACTGCGTACTGCTCCCAGCCACGTGCGCGCAGCGCGCAGGCAGGGCAGGTGCCGCAGCCGTAGCCCCACGCGTGGCGGTGCTTGCGGTCGCCCAAATAGCAGGTGTGGGTGTGTTCTACCACCAGGTCAATTAACTGTGGGCCACCGTTCACTGTTCCAGATGCAACGCCCAAGTCGCGTGTCATCTGCCAAGTAGCCGCTTTGTCTATCCACATCAATGGAGTGTCAATTAAAAATCGCTTGTCCATGCCCAGCGACAGCGCCAGTTGCATGGCTTGCATCGTGTCGTCGCGGCAGTCGGGGTAGCCCGAGAAGTCGGTTTCGCACACCCCTGTGACTATCACTTGCAAATCACGCCGGTACGCCAGCGCTGCCGCCAGCGTAAGAAACAGCAAGTTGCGCCCCGGTACAAAGGTATTGGGCAAGCCCGACTGTTCCATCTTAAAAGCCACATCGCGCGTTAGCGAGGTCTCGCTCACCTTGCCCAGTACCGCCAGGTCTAGCAAGTGGTCGTCGCCCAGCTTAGCTGCCCACTGCGGGAAGGTTTTGCGCAGTTCTTTCATCACCACCGTGCGTTGCACCAGCTCAATGCTGTGCCGCTGGCCATAGTCAAAGCCTACAGTTTCTACATGCTCAAATTTTTGCAGCGCGTAGGCGAGACACGCAGTAGAGTCTTGCCCGCCCGAGAACAGCACCAGGGCGCGTGTGTGGATGGGGCCTTGCTGGGCGGTGCGGGTGGTGTCTTGCATGCCGCAATTATCGCGTGTGCTTTGACTTTAGGTTTGATGGTGCTGTGGCTAGAGCATGAAGATTGCTTTGCTAGAGTGTGTTCGTTGCGGCGATTGAGGAATTCGCTTTTGTGAAAATCTTGCGAAAACACGCGCGAACATTGTCTGTAGTTTAACCAGCTAAACACCGCGCGCCTTTCTCCAGATTTTCATCACAAACACGCTCAATCACCGCTCGCTGACATTTGTAGCGCTCCGTTTCTTGCGAAAGCTTTGCAGTTTCGATAACTAGTTACCTTGGTTAGGCGTGTGCTGAAAGCACTTGCTTGATTCATGAACCGTGTCCTATGCTAACTTGCTACCTTTTCTAAGCCTTCGGAAATCTTGGAGTTGAGCCTTACGCACAACAACATAAGTCGAAAACGCAGTATCCGCCATGCTGCGGCGCATGCCGCAATGGCAAGTGACAACCTGAAGCGTCGGCCCGTTCGTTTTAAATGGCACCCGACTTGGCGAATAGTTAAATAGACAGGAGTTCAAAGCACCGCTTCTATTTCAGGCAGCGCTTTTCCCCAGACAAGAAGTCGATAGTTGCGAAAAGTGGGAACGAAATACGGATCATTTTCAATGAGTGTCACCGCACGCTCTCTTGATGCAACTTCAAAAACCCACATGCCGCCTACAAATGCACCTCCGGACTCTTCACGTAAGCCACCGCCAATAAGTATCTCGCTGCGATGAGTTCGCAGGTATTCAATATGCAGAGCTTCTCGCTCTCTGCGTATTGCGAGCATGCCCGGTGCATCATCAAAAATCACCACATATCTCATTACTTTTCCTTATAAGGAGTTCAGATATTTAGCTGGACATAGAATCTGTATGAAGTCCGGTATAGCTTAAGCATCAATTGCTGCGAATTCACAATCTAATATATGTCTGCTTAGTATCTTCACTCTAACTTAGCTAGCGTGAAAGTAAAGAGGTATTAGCTGCAGAACGATTGTTTGCGTGGCGCAGAATATAGGCTTACAACGAACAATGTTCGTGTGTTTTCGGAAGTTTTTGACATTCCAATCTTGAGCCAGCGCATAATTTACCCATGACCACATCGCTCGATAACGCCAGCTACTGCTGCGACCTGCTTAGCACGGCGGGGCCGTGTGTGGCTAAGCGGATGTTTGGGGGGTTTAGCATTAGCACGGGCGGGTTGACGTTGGCTATTCTGACGGATTTGGGCGATGGTGAGAAGCTGTGGCTGAAGGGGGACGACGCTTCGCGCAGCCAGTATGCGGCGGCGGGGTGTGCGATATTTACCTACCCTATGAAGGGCGTGCCGCGGTCGATGAATTACTTTTGTGCGCCTGATGATGCGATGGATTCTGCGGATGCCATGCGCCCGTGGGCGGCGTTGGCGCTGGCCTGCGCAGTGCGTGCCCATGATGGCAAACGCAAACCTAAGTCCGCCACTGTGACCATCGCGCAAAAAAATGCAGCACAACCCGACGCTGCTCCAACAACTCCGGCCAAATCCACCCAGCTGTCGCCCAGTGTTTTGCAGCGCGCGCGGGACGTGGCCAAAAAGCTGGCGCTGTCTAGCAGCATGCCGCCACTGGCAACCAAAGCGCAAGCTAATGCAACTGCAAAACCACCTGTCAAAGCACCTGCCAAGACATCTGCCAAAGCGCCTGCCAAAGCTGTAGCCAAAACACCTGCCAAAGCTATAGCCAAGACATCTGCCAAAGCTGCAGTCAAGCTACCCGCCAAACCGGCTGGCAAACCAGCAACCAAGCCGCGCGCCCCCAAACGTTAGCGGCCAGAGCACATCAACAGCGCTGCGCGCAAGTCAGTCAAACCGAGCTGTGCAGCTAGGCGGCGCTGCGGTGTCGCGACCAAGCTGCTAGCCTTACGCCGCGGCGCTACAGCTTGCGCAGGCCGTGCAGTGCCGGACGCATCCCAGTCAAAGCACAGCACCTGGCCCGCAGGCACGCGCCACGGCTCCATCACCACGTCGTCACCCCCGTGCACTTGCAAGCTGTCGCCCGCACGCAAAAAATGATCACCCGGCTGGCTGGGCAACGTCACCCATGCGCCGCCTTGCACTATGCGCAACAGCGCGTTGGCAGGGGGCCGCAACCGCAGGGCACGGCCTGCGCGCAAGGTATACGCACCGCAGGTGGCTAAAGGTGCCGCCATTGCTACTGCCAGTGGTGCCGCCTTGTGGGCAGCAGTTTGGCGGGGTGTAAATAAGCCTGATAGGCTTTGAAGGACTTCATGTTGAAGATTGCGCATGGTGACGACTCCTTAGGTGTTACAAATCCGTACCTAGATCCATGTGATCTAGGAATGAATGATCGCGCAACCCAGCTTGCCAGTCCAATGAATTTGCACTACACTATTCATGCTTAAATCACATTAACCATGCTGCATTCCCAAACCCACCAACGCACCCGCCCTATTGGCGCAGGCAATCTGCGCGCGTTTGAATCGGTGTCGCGCCACCTTAACTTTCGCATTGCCGCCGAAGAGCTGGCGCTAACGCAATCTGCCGTGTCGCGGCAAATTCAGGCGCTAGAAGACGAGGTAGGTACTTCGCTTTTTAACCGCCACACCCGGTCGGTAGAGTTGACCGCCGCAGGCATGGCGCTGCTGGGGGCCGCTGCGCCGTCGCTAGAACGTATCGACAACACGGTGCGCCAGATTCGCACCAGCACGGGCCGCAAGCAAGTGACGCTCACTACTTTTGCGTCTTTCGCATCAATGTGGCTTATCCCACGGCTAGAGGCTTTTCAGCGACAAAACGCCGACATTGATATTCGCATTGATGCGTCTGACGCGTCAGTCGATATGGAAACCGCCGACGCCGACATTGCACTGCGTTACGGCCCTGCGGCCAAAATGCCCAGCCACGCTATACGTATGTTTGGCGAGCAGCTCACACCACTGCTCAGCCCATGGCTGCTTAAATCGCAGTCCAAAATTAAAAGCGCCGCTGACTTTGCCAATTTCACCTTGATCGAAGCGGGCGACGCGCACACCACGCACCTGGAGTGGCTGTCGTGGCGGCGCTGGCTTGACACGCAAAGCTTGCCCAAGCTGTCGCCCAAGCGCTGGCTGTATTTTGGCTACGCCAACCACATGACCCAAGCCGCGCTGACGGGCCAGGGCGTGGTGCTAGCGCGTACCCCATTGGTGGCCGAGCATTTAGCCAGCGGCGACTTGATCGAGCCCTTGCCCAAGCTGCGCATCGACTCGCCCATGGCCTTTTGGCTCATCCTCAGCCCACGGGCACGGTCTACCGCCAACGCGCGCGCCGAGGTCACCGCGTTTTGCAATTGGCTCAGGGCGCAGGCCGCGCTAACCCGCAGTGCCATTGGCGAAGCGCCTGATAGTGATGTCGACACCGGGTCGCTGGACGATTGAGCCTTCGGGCTAAAATCTGACTATTATTTTGGAGTTTGTTATGCAATGGTCTGAAGTGCTTGAAACCCCGTATTTGCAAAATCTGCCGTTCAAAATTGAACTGAATAAGTTTGGCCAAATACTCATGTCGCCAGCCTCTAACCGGCACGGAAATATCCAGGTAGAGATTGGTGCTTTATTTTTGCGTAAGTTACCAAAGGGCAAAACATTTTCTGAATGTTCTATTCAAACCCGTGATGGCGTTCGCGTAGCCGATGTAGCTTGGGCAAGTGCAAATTTTCTAGCGCGCCATGGAGACGCAACGCCGTTTCCACAAGCCCCTGAGCTATGTGTAGAAATTGTGTCGCCTTCCAACACTAAAGCCGAAATAGACTACAAGGTGTCTTTGTATTTTGCACAAGGTGCACAAGAAGTGTGGGTGGTCAGCCTGCAGAAAAAAGTAACTATTTACGTAGGCGGCTTGCCCGCTGCCAAGTCTAAATACTTGCCCAAATTCAAAGAGCTTTAAAGCACTGCGATTAGCCAGATGCCAGACAGTGATGTGCAGGCAGACTTGCAGTCTTCATATGAGCCCTGCATTGTCAACACGCTGAAAAGCTAAGAGTGCATACCAACCACTTCAATTTATCTGAGACCGCGCGGCGGTATGACAAATATCGCCCTGCCGTGCATAGCGTGGTGCACAGCTGGCTTGCTGCAGCCGGGGTGTTGGGGCCTTACCTCAGCGCCATTGACCTTGCGTGCGGTACAGGCCAATCCACCATGCCCTTGCTGTCCTTAGCCGAGCGTGTGGAAGGTGTAGACACCTCCGCTGAGATGCTTGCACTAGCTGCAGCAAAAGGATTGACCGTCAGATTGGCAAGCTATGACAGCTTGCCAGCGGGTGCGTACGACCTGCTGACAGTGTGTATGGCATTTCATTGGTTTGACCGAGCGCAAGCGGTAAAAGCCATGTGCCAAGCATCAGCCCACGGAGCCACTTGGCTTATTTACAACTTTTGGCTGGCGGGTCATAGTACGGACAAAGCTTTTAACGATTGGTACCACGGCTGGTACCAAGACCACTTCCCTTCGCCGCGACGAAGCCAGTCGCACTTCGTACCAGAACCTGAGGAGCTAGCCTTGACGCTGTCCAAGCACGACCAAGGTACGCTCCAAGTTGCATTTGATCGGCCCAGCTTGATCGGCTATCTCACTACACAAAGTAATGTCCAGGCGCGTATTCAAGAAGATTTTGGCTTCACCGAAGCCGTGTTGCTGATTGATTCGACCATGCCTGTAGTTTTGGATACAGACGCCTATGTCTATGGCTACAGCTACAGTATCTGCAAAGTAATGCGAGCGTAGCGCTGCGCCACAGCGGCATTGTGGCAGGCTAAAGTGGGCGATCCTTACGGATACGCCTGCCCCAGATCCGTCAATATTGCTGCCAGCGGCACATCGTGCGGCTCGGGCTCAAAGCTGGGCACGCTGGCGTGTGAATAGGCTAGGCCTACGGTGACAGGTTTAGGCTGCAAGGTTGCCAAGGTGCGGTCATAAAACCCGCCGCCGTAGCCTAGCCGGTAGCCGCCGGGGCCAAAGCCCACACAGGGCACAAACAGCAGCGTGGGCACGACAATCTCTGTATCTTTGGGTTTAGGGATGTCGTAGGCGTCTTCTTCCATTGGGCAGCCGGGATACCAGGCGTAGAAGGTTAAGGTTTTGTTAATTTTGTCGACCACTGGTAAGCCGATTTTGCGCACCGTAGCACCTGCTTGCACATTGCCCAAGGCTGCGGGGGAAGTGAGATTTGTTATAAAATTGATAGCTGCTTGAGCAGGATCTACGGCCTGAAAGCCTAATTTTGCATTTAATTCAGGGTCTAAATAAGTGACTGCGCTATTGTCTGCAGATGTTTTTGGTTCGGTGCTGGGCGGCGTATCGCCCATGCTCTCGCCCAAGCCACCGTCTTCTTGCCAGCGGTACAGTGCGGGCAGGGGGTCAAATTCGCCTTTGATGGGCCAATATGCGCCTATCACCACGTCGGGCCTGCCTACTAGCCAAATTCGCATCACTCTTTGTAACTCTTCGGCCCGCTGCAAACGGTCGGGCAGGTTCAAACGTTCTTGTACCAAGCGTTTGCGCGCATCTGTTTTGTCCATAATCAGGGAATAACCTCTCCAATAGAAACAATGATTACTATTTTTAACCGATTACTTTGCGGGCAAGCTACCCGACAAGTCACATCACTCATTCTGGCATGTTTCAGCACGTTTGCGCTAGTGGGCAGCGCCTGCGCACAGTCCCAGCGTGGCGACGAGGTGATTTTGGAGATGGCGCAAGCCTTTAAACGCAGTGACAAAGCGCGCCTGGCCGCACTGCTACCCCAAACCCGTGGCCACGCGCTAGAGGGGCAGGCCGCCTACTGGGAGCTGAAAGCCCGCCTGGAAGAAGCCAGCGCGCAAGACGTAGACGCCATGGTAGCGCGCTACGCTGGCACCTACCACGAAGACCGCCTGCGCAACGACTGGCTGCTGCAGCTGGGCAAACGGCGCGACTACACCAGCTTTGCCGCCGAGTACCCCAAGTTCCGCATGAACGACGACAAAGAAGTGCGCTGCTATGCGCTGATGGTCGAGTCCATTCGCACTGGCAACACCAGTGCCGAGATGGTCGACGAAGTGCGCCGCAACTGGTACGCCATCAAAGACGCTGACGACGGCTGCACCCAAGCCGCCGACCGTCTGTACAGTGACCGCAAACTCAGCGCTATCGACGTGTGGCGCGAGGCCCGCATCAGCATGGAGGCCAACCGCGCCCGCGCTGCCGCCAACGCCGTGCAAATCGTCGCGCCCGATGCTGCTGGTGCGGTGGCCGACATCAACGCCAGCCCCGCGCGCTACCTCACGGGCCGCGCCACGGCCACCGGCAGCGCCCGCCGCGAACTGGTGACGCTAGCCTTAGTCAAGCTGGCCACCAGCGACCCCGACAACGCTGCCACCCTGCTAGATGGCAAATGGGCTACCCTGCTCAGCGCCGAAGAGCGCAGCTGGGCCTGGGGCGTGATCGGCAAGCAAGCGGCACTCAAACTATCAGACCAAGCCAACAGCTACTACGCCAACGCCAAAAACGAATTTTTAAACGACGACCTGCTGGGCTGGAAGGTACGCGCCGCGCTGCGCGCCACCGAGGCCGCCAAAGGCTGGCCCGTGATATTGCCTGCCATCAACGCCATGAGCGACGAAGGCCGCAAAGACCCCACCTTCGCCTACTGGAAGGCCCGCGCGCTCAAAGGCATCGTGGCAGGCAAAGCCACCACGGCCATGGTCACCATCAACGGAGTTGCCACAGTGGTGCCCCGCCCCGAGCTGGCCGAGGCGCAGCAGCTGCTAGAAGGCATCGCCTCGCCACGCGGCTTTTATGAAATGCTGGCCATGGAAGAGCTAGGCCAGCGCATCACCGCGCCTGCCCGCCCGGCGCCCGTCACCGCATCCGAGAAAGAAACTGCACGCAGCAATGCGGGCCTTAACCGCGCGCTGTACGCCATCGCCATCGGCCTGCGCAGCGAGGGCGTGCGCGAATGGAACTACAGCACCAACCTGCACACCAAGGGTGGCCTGCCCGAGCGCGACCTACTGGCCGCCGCCGACTTTGCCTGCGAGAGGCAAGTCTATGACCGCTGCATCAACACCAGCGAGCGCACCAAAGAAGCTATGGACACCGACCAGCGCTTCCCCATGCCGTTCAAAGACAATGTGCTACGCCGCAGCAAAGAGATTGGCCTGGACCCAGCGTATGTGTACGGCCTGATTCGCCAAGAAAGCCGCTTCATCATGGACGCGCGATCTGGTGTGGGCGCATCAGGCCTGATGCAGGTGATGCCTGCTACTGCACGCTGGACAGCCAAGAAAATTGGCCTGGAAGGTTTTACCCCTGACCAAATTAACAACCGCGACACCAACATCACCATCGGTACGGCCTACCTCAAGCTGGCGCTAGACGACTTTGCAGGCTCCATGCCGCTGGCAGCCGCCGCCTACAACGCAGGCCCCAACCGCCCCCGCGCTTGGCGCAATGGCCCGCTGATGGAGGCCGCCGCCTGGGCCGAGAACGTGCCGTTTGCTGAGACGCGAGATTATGTGAAAAAGGTGCTGAGCAACACCACCATGTACGCCGCGATATTGACCGGGCAACCGCAGTCGCTAAAGAACCGTTTGGGCAGTGTGGGGCCGCGTGATGGGGCTGCGCCTGAGGTGAATAAGGATTTGCCTTAGATTTTTAGTGTTTTTGGCGTTCTAGGCCGTAGAACCTGCTCAAGCAGCTATTGAATTTGTAGTGTCTCTTGAGGTTTGAACTCCCCTGTGGCAATGCGTCGGCTTGTTGTCTACCTTGGAGTGCGGTGCGAGATTGAACTCCCCTGTGGCAATGCATGGTGTCCTTGTTTACCTTGGACGGGCGGCGTGACATGTCGCTGCAAAAAATCTCCGCGAACACGCGATTTGGATGTGTAGAAACCTTGCGGTGGTTTGCCGCGCCTCGCTACAATTTTTTCATCGACACGCTCACACCGCTCACCCTGGTGGATGTAGTAGGTAGAAGGCACGCGCGCCGGGTTGAATGTGCGCGATGTCAGAGTGAACGACAACGCCGCGTGTGGCCAATCCAAATAACGTGACTAATTTTGCGTATAACCCCCAGCCCACTACAAGCGACCGACTGTGGCGCAGCCCTGTCGCCACCGATTCGAACTTCGGGCTCGAGGAACGCAAATGCAGGGGACAAGAAATTTAGATGTCTGAGCGCTTGCGCGAGGCTCGTTATTTCCCCCGGAATGCGTACCGCAGATGCTTGCCCGCAGGGCCCGTGGTTCGGGTGGCGATAGGGCTGCGCCACAGCCGGGCGCGTGCTAGTACAACGAGCAAATGAACGCGAAATAATAAGACACCCTAGAAACCACTTCAAACGGCCTTTCAACAAAAAAACAGGCTGATAATCCAAGTAAATCCTGCTCAACCAGCTATGAAATCAGTGGTGAGCAAAGATTAAACCAAGACGCAAAAAAGGCCGCGAATGCGGCCCTTGCTGATCTTCAAACGTTCAATAGTTTATTGCAAAGTACGTTTAGTAGATTCAAAGTGGTGATTTTGCAATTTGGTTTTGTGGCGATTGACTTGGCGGTCTAGCTTGTCTACCAACTCATCGACTGCGGCATACAGGTCAGCGTGGCTGCTTTCTGCGAACAGGTCGTTGCCCTTCACATGAATGTTGCATTCCGCTCGTTGACGGCGCTCCTTTTCTTTTTGTTTTTCTATGGTGAGAAGTACTTTGACATCGACTACTTGGTCAAAGTGGCGTGATATTCGATCGAGTTTTGTGGTCACATAAGACCGCAGGGCGGGGGTAACTTCAAGATGGTGACCACTGATCGTCAAGTTCATAAGGAGACTCCTAATTGCTCTCGTTGCACAAACGTTGGAAGCCGTATTGACGTACAACCCCAACACCTAAAAACAACTTAAATCCATTAATCTTCACTTAAGGTTACTATGCACTACAAGCTTGAAGCCCGCAACCATGCACTGCAACAAAACGCACGTAAAACAAGATGTTTTGCAGCTAAGTGCTTGATCTGTATCACTATATAAATTTGAAACTATTTTGTATCCATCACCGCGGCAGGTGGCACGGGTGCCGATATGGGTGCCCCGTACAAGAACAGTTTGCCCACCAGCCACAGGCTGACCAAGGTAGCGCCTATGCCCAGCAAGGCGTTGCCGCCGTAGTGCTGCACCAAGCCCTGTGCGTCGCGGCTGATCACCAAACCACCCACAAAAGCAGCCACGCCCATCGCTGCGGATTGCACTGATGAATTAAGCGCCATAAACGTGCCGCGCAGCTTAGGATTGCCAGCCGACACCACAATAGACATACCCGGAATCATGCGGCTGCTCATGCAAATAAAAAACAAAGTACTCACGGCCAAAATACCCCATATACCCAGTGGTGCGCTTTGTGTGATGAGCAGCATGGGCACCGTGGTGGCCAGCGCGGTGGCGGTAAACATTTTTTGCTTGCCTATTTTGTCTGTCATGCGGCCTACCCAGCGCGCGGTGAGCAGCGTGGCAGCACCCCCGCATAAGTAAATGTAGGGAATTTGCTGTGCAGTTAAACCACCGTTGACGGTACTGTAAATGGTGATGTACGGTATGACCGCAAAGCCCGCTGCCATTAGCAGCGCAGAGAACGCAAACGCTTTGAGGTGGTTGCGGTCCGACACTACCTGCACAATATTGGCCAGTGCCGAGCTGCGCTCGTTGCGCAAATGGTCCGTCAAAACCGGCATGGTGTACCAAGCGATGACTGCCAGTACGGCGCAGGCCACGGCGATGGCAAAAAACGGCATGTGCCAACCCCAGTGCGCGGCCAAAAATAAACTCAGCGGCACGCCTGCTACTGTGGCCGCTGAAAATGACGACATCACAATTGCGTTAGCCCGGCCACGCCGCTCGTACGGGATCACATCGGCCACAATGGTTTGCGACAAAGCCGACAGCACGCCACCAAAGGCACCAGCGGCCACGCGCGCCAGCATCAGGCTTTCATACGTGGGCGCTAGGCCGCAGGCCATGGTGGCTAGGCCGAACAATACATACAGCGCCAGCAGCAGTTTTTTGCGGCCAAAACGGTCGATGTATAAAGACGCCAGCAGGCCTGAGGCACCGGCTGCAAACGTGTAGGCCGATACCAGCAGGCCAAACTGCGCGTCGGTGATGCTAAACAGTTGGGTAAACTGGGGGCCTAATGGCATCATCACCATAAAATCCACGATGTGGGTAAATTGAATGCCAGCAAGCGACAGCAAAAGCCATAACTCGCGCTTGGGTGTGAGCGCTGTTGTCATATAAATCGAAAAGTTAACTATCCACTTTACCTGAATGACGCTGTCTACGCTAATCAACGCCGGATTGTCCCGCCCCAGCCACCCGCGCACTGCTTTAGTACTCATGGGCGGCGGCGCGCGAACGGCCTACCAAGCCGGTGCACTGCAAGCGCTGGCCGAGATGGTGCGCCTGCAAACGCCTGCGCAGATGGCGGGCGCTGCGGTAGACATTCCCCTGGGTGCTGGCTTAGCTGCATCCCCACGCAATCCATCCAGCACAGAGCATGCCACCACAGCGTTTCCGTTTCAAATTTTGGTGGGCACATCAGCGGGTGCGTTGAATGCGAGCTTTTTAGCGGCTCGCGCGACGCAAGGCCTAGACGCCATGGACATGCTGGCGCAATTTTGGCGCAGCTTGCGGTCAAGCCAGGTGTATTCGCTGCAAGTGTCGCCGTGGGTGCGCATGAGCAAAATAGCTGCTGCGTGGACCTTGTCTAAACAAGTGCGCGGGCATGGCGCTCTGCTGAACAACACGCCCTTGGTAGACACTTTGCACAAGGTGATAAGTCTGCAAGGCATCGAGGCTGCGCTAGAGCAAAAAGCGCTGTATGCCCTAGCAGTCACGGCGTCTAGCTACAGCAGCGGCGTGCACTGGACGTTTTGCCACACCGCCCGCGACCACCGCGAGCCACCGTGGGTACGCCCGGGCCGCCGCGCCGAGTTTGGCCCTATCAATATCGAGCATTTGATGGCCTCTAGCGCCATACCGCTGATTTTCCCAGCCACACCGCTGTGGGTAGACGGTGGGCGTGAATATTTCGGCGACGGTTCGATGCGGCAAACCTCGCCACTGTCGCCTGCCATGCATCTAGGGGCGCACAAGGTGCTGTGCATTGGCGTGGGCCAGCCGCAGCGCAGCACCTTTGGTGGCAGTGCAGCCAAGCTGGCTAAGGCCAACGCCGTGGGCGCGCAAGAGCCCGGCTTGGGCGGCATCTTGGGCCACGCCATGGCCAGCGTGTTCCACGACACGCTGCACGGCGACGTAGAGCAAGCCCAACGCATGAACGCCACGCTAGACCAACTGCCGCGCGAGGTAGCCGCTGTCATGCCTTACCGCAGCGTGCGTGTGATGAGCCTGCAACCCAGCGAGTCGCTAGACGACATTGCGCTGCGCCACGTGGGCGAGCTGCCTGCGTCGGCACGCAACGCGCTAGAGGGCCTAGGCGCACTGGAGCCTGCGGGGGTGGGCATACCTACCAGCTTGGATGCGCATACCAGCAGCGCAGGCACCCACACAAGCAGCGCAGGCGCCCACACAAGCAGCGCAGGCGCTGCGTCCCTGGCCAGCTATTTGCTGTTCGAGCCCGGCTTTGTGGGCGCACTGATCGAGCTGGGGCGGTGCGATGCGTATGCGCAAAAGACACAGTTGCTAGAGTTTCTGGCCAGTTAACTCCTCTTGTCACGCAGCCCTGTTACCGTTACGGGCAGATACAAGGGATAATCTATGCATCTTCACTATTGGAGTCCGTTTTGGAAACCTACCCTAGTCGGTAGCTTCCTGCGTCCCCCGCACCGCAGCGTTTGGCCACCATCACCACGATCATGGCCGCACTGCACCGCACTGGCCGCATGGAAGCAACCCATTTGCTCTTGTCCCCGCCGTGCGTGCTGCTGAAAAAAATAGCCTTTTAATGGCTAGCAGCCCACCCCTAACCACTTTGTTTGGAGTGAGCCATGCTCAACATCTTCACATTGGCCAATGGCCGCCTGTTCCAGGAAGAGATCGAATCTCTGGAAGAACTCACCAAGTTCCAACCCATTTGGGTTGATCTTGAATCTCCCACGCCCGAAGAAAAGGCGTGGATCAAACAACACTACGGCCTGTCTATCCCCGACGACGCGATGGACGAAGATATCGAAGAATCTGCACGCTTCTACGCCGCTGACAATGGCGACCTGCATATACGGTCTGACTTTTTGATCGAAGACAGCGCCGAGTCGCGCACCGAGCGTGTAGCATTTATTTTGAACCTGAACAACGACGAGTTGAAAAGCAAAGGCGTGCTGTTCTCCATCCACGACGAAGATGTCCCCGTGTTTCGCCTGCTGCGCATGCGCGCCCGCCGCTTGCCCGGCTTGATCGAAGATTCACGCGACGTACTGCTCAAGCTGTTTGACGCTGACGCCGAATATTCTGCCGACGCGCTAGAGGGCGTGCACGATGCGCTAGAACACATCAGCGGCAAAGTGCTGAGCGGCGAGGTAACCGACGGCGTAGCCGGTGAGGTGCTGGCCACCATTGCCAAAGAAGAAGACTTGAACGGCCGCATCCGCCGCAACATGATGGACACGCGCCGCGCGGTCAGCTTTATGCTGCGCAGCAAAATGCTGTCGGCTGAGCAAAACGACGAAGCTCGCCAGATTTTGCGCGACATTGATTCGCTAGACAGCCACACGGTATTCTTGTTTGACAAAATTAACTTTTTGATGGACGCCACGGTGGGTTTTATCAACATTAACCAAAACAAGATTATCAAAATCTTCTCTGTTGCCAGCGTGGCCCTGCTGCCACCTACGTTGATCGCCAGTATCTACGGTATGAACTTTCAGCACATGCCTGAGCTGGCGACAACGTGGGGCTACCCGGCGGCCTTGCTGGTAATGGCAGGGTCTGCTGTGTTGCCTATGCTTTATTTTCGTAAGCGGGGGTGGTTGAAGTAAGTTTTGTTGCTTTTATCAGCTGGCCATTCAGTTATGCTGAGTACTATAAATTTCATAGCTGGTTGAGCAGTATCTGCGGCCTACAGCGGCTAAAACACTCTGAAAACAGGCCTCAGAATACGCTTAGCGTGCCTTCAACGCCTGTTCTGTGCCCGCCTTGGCACTTGGCGTGAACAGCTCCGCGGCTGTCCTCCGCCCTGCGGGCTCCCCCTTTATGCCGCTGCGCTGTCCACACCAAGCGCCAAGGCTGCGTACTGGCTAAGTGTGAATACAGCGGTTGATCGCCCACCATGTTCATAAGAGCTGGCAGGTGGTGCATTCAGCGCAGCGGATAAGGTGGGTAAGCAGGCGGTTGATCGCCCACCATGTTTGCAAGAGCTGGCAGGTGGTGTACTCAGCGCAGCGGCATAAAGGGGGAGTAGGCGGCCCTAGGCCGCCACGGAGGACAGCCGCGAAGCTAAGTACGCCGCCTGCCAGCTCCCGTACAAAACAAAAAGACAAGCTCAGGACACACAAGACACAAGTGCCTAATCCAATTGACGATAGATCAATAAGTCAACTGAAGTGGAAAAACACCTCCAAAAGCCTGCAGCCCGAAGCCCGAGGAGCGAAAAGGGTTACGCCCCCAGCGACACAATCCACCACACCAGCGCAGCGCACAACGCAAAAACTACTGCTGCCACTGCGCGTGAGGCAGCGTCGTCACGCGAGGCGGGTGCTTCAATGGTTAGCAGCTTGTCGCCTTGCAGCATAGGTTGAATCAAGTTGTCTTTTTTCTTGTACAGATAATAAAAAATCGCCGCAATGTGCAGCACTATCAGCGCGATCACTATATTGCTGCCCACTTCCTTGTGGTACCAAGTGGCTGTACTGATACGCGCTGCAGACACAAACTTAGTCAACGGCCCTTGGTTAGAAATCTCGTCGTCGCTGAACAAACCCGAGGCCACTTGCAGCAGCAAAATACCTAATATGGCAAACACCGAAGCAGAGCCCATAGGGTTGTGGCCTATGGATTGCTCAGGTGTGCCACGGCCCTTGTAGTAAGCCACGATGGTAGAGGGCGCGTAGATAAAACTGGCAAAACGCGACCAGCGCCCGCCCACAAAACCCCACACCACACGAAACAGCAGCAACGACAATACTGCATAGCCAAATTTAAAATGCCATTGCATCCAGTCGCCACCTATATTGACCGTGATGAGCAGGCACGCAATACACACCACCAAAGACCAGTGGAAGATGCGGGTAGGTAAGTCCCACACACGCGTAGCGTGCTGCACGTAAGGTGGGTGGGCTGGGGCATTAGGTGGTGTAGTTTGGGGTGTCATGGTGTCAAGTGTAGTTAAGCCCTCAAAAATATTGAGCACGAATTTTATTTTTCCTGCCGTGCATTTCTAATCGGTAGTGTTTAGATAGTAAAGTGACTGTTACTGGTGCAACCAGCACTGACAAAGTGCAGCATAAGCAGGAATTCGACAGTACAAACCCGTAGTACAAATATCCTGCTGTGCAGGAACTTTTGAAATCTTCTAAACTCATATCGTGTTACTTAGCCGTATCAACCTTATCAAAAACTTCACAATAGGAGCCACTATGAAACTGCGCCACCTCTTCAACGCTACCCTGTCTGCCTTGGCATTAGCCATCGCCTTACCCGCTGCAGCGCAGTTTGCCAAGCCTGAAGACGCTATCAAATACCGCAAAGCTGCACTGACGGTGATGGGTACCCATTTTGGGCGCATTGGTGCGATGGTGAATGGCAAAGTACCGTTTGAAGCAGCGGCCGCCCAGCAAAACGCAGAGATCGCCACGGCCATGTCTACACTGCCATGGCAAGGTTTTGGCCCCGGTACTGAGGGCGGCAAGGCTAAGCCAGAGATCTGGAAAGAAACCGCCAAGTTCAAAGAACTGGGCGAAGACATGAATAAGAAAATGGTAGCACTCAACGCCGCTGCCAAAACTGGCAATTTAGACAACATCAAGACCGCATTCGGTGCCACAGGCGCATCTTGTAAAGCTTGCCACGATGCGTTCCAAGATAAGTAAATCCTGCTTGGCGCAATAAAAATTTTCCTTGAGGGTGGTGGCTTTGGCTACTACTTCACGCCCGCTGATCGCAAGGTTAGCGGGTTTTTTTGCCTCGCTGACAGCAAGGTTAGCGGGTTTTTGCGCTTCGCTGACCGCGAGAGCGTCTGTAGTTAAGCCTTCTCGGCCACCAGTTGCGCTATCAGCTGGTTCATCACAGCAAAATCGGGTGCACCGATGTAGCGCTTCACAATCATACCTTTCTTGTCGACCAAGTACGTGGTAGGCGTTAGTTTTACATCACCCCAAGCTTTAGCCACCGCACCGGTGTTGTCGATAGCCACTTTAAAGGGCAGGGCGCGGGTTTGCGCAAAGTTCACCACGTAGCTGGGCGGGTCGTAGCTCATGGCCACGGCCACAGTGTCAAAGCCTTGGTCTTTAAATTGCTTATACGTTGCTATCACTTGCGGCATTTCAGCGACGCAGGTGGTGCAGCTGGTAGCCCAAAAGTTAACCAAGGTCACTTTGCCCTTCATGGCGTCGGTAGTGTATTGCGTGCCGTCCAGCAGCACCATGGTAGAGGCGGGCGCTTGCCCCGTAGCGTCAGCCGTGTCTTTGCAGGCTGACAGGGCCAGCCCGATTGCCAAGCAGGCGGAAACTAGGGCAAGATAGCGGTAATTTTTAAACACAATGGAGTTTCTCATGGATCGCAGACAGTTTAACAACCTGGGCACATCTTCGCTGGCGCTGATGATTGCTGCCACCTACCAACACGCCTATGCACTGTCGCTGGGCGACTTGACCAATGCGGATGCCAGCGCGGGCATCAAAGCCGCGCTAGAAACAGGTGCACTGGCAGCAGTAGGCATCTTGGGTAAAACAGATGGATTCTTGGGCAACGAAAAAGTTCGCATTGCTTTGCCCGGTTACCTGCAAGACGCCGGCAAATTGATGAAAACGCTGGGCCAAGGCAAGCGCGTGGACGAATTGGTGACCTCGATGAACCGGGGCGCCGAGCAGGCCATTCCTATGGCCAAAACATTGCTGGTGTCCACCGTCAAGGCCATGAGCGTGACCGACGCTAAAAACATTCTCACCGGTGGCGACAATTCAGTCACTACGTTTTTTGCTGACAAAACCCGCGCACCGCTGGGCGTACAGTTCTTACCCATCGTTAACAAAGCCACCGAAAAAGTAGGCTTGGCCGACAAGTACAACAGCTTTGCTGGCAAAGCCGCCAGCTTTGGCATCGTGAAAAAAGAAGACGCCAACATTCAGCAATACGTCACTGGCAAAGCGCTAGACGGCTTGTACCTCATCATCGGCGAGCAAGAGCTAAAAATTCGCCAAGACCCCGTAGGCACTGGCAGCAGCATCTTGAAGAAGGTGTTTGGTGTTTTAAAGTGATTTTTAAGGCGTTTTATTGTGAAATAATGCCTGCAAACCAAGTAAAACCTGCTCAACCAGCTATGAAAAATATAGTAACCCTATCTTCTGCTTTGCCCACTTTTGCACTGCGCACCATCGTTTTGGGTGCCATCACGCTGCTGGCAGCCTGCACCACACAAGGCCCCGGCGTGCCGTTGATGCCGCCTAGTGGCCCCGTCAAGCTGACCGTGTTGCACACCAACGACCACCATGGCCGTTTCTGGAAAAACAGCGACGGCGAATATGGCATGGCCGCGCGCAAAACCGTGCTCGACCAAGTGCGCGCCGAGGTCAAATCTGCAGGCGGCCACACCTTGCTGCTGGACGGCGGCGACGTGAACACTGGCGTGCCTGAGAGCGACACGCAAGACGCCGAGCCCGACTTTAAAGGCATGAAGCTACTAGGCTACGACGCCATGACCTTTGGCAACCACGAGTTTGACAAACCCCTGCCCGTGTTGGCCAAGCAAGTGGCGTGGGCAGGCTTTCCGGTGCTGTCGGCCAATATTTACAAAGACGGCAAACGCTTTGCCAAGCCGTACGAAGTGTTTGAGCGCGGCGGCTTAAAGATTGCCGTCATGGGCCTGACCACCGACGACACCAACAAAATGGTTGACCCGGCCAACATTGCCGGCATGGAGTTTCGCAAGCCCGCGCCCGAGGCCGCAGCGCTGATGCCCGAGCTAAAAAAGCAAGCCCACGTGGTGATAGCCGCCACCCATATGGGCCACTACCCTAACAACACGCGGGGCGTCAACGCCGAGGGCGATGTAGAAATGGCACGCGAGGTGAAAGGCTTCGACTTGATCGTCGGCGGCCACAGCCAAAACCCGGTTTGCATGATTACCGAGCTAACCCGCAATGAAAAGTACGAGCCCGGCGGCCCCTGCCAGCCCGACCGTCAAAACGGCGCGTGGATTGTGCAAGCCCACGAGTGGGGCAAGTACGTGGGCCGCGCTGATTTTGAATACGCAGGCGGCGAGCTAAAACTGGTGAAGTACGAGCTGATCCCCATTAATCTGAAAAAGACTGTCAAAGGCGCGGATGGCAAAGACAGCAAAGTATTTGCCACGGCTGAGATCAAAGAAAACGAAGCCACGCTGGCCATGCTGAAACCGTTTCAAGACAAAGGCCGCGCCGAGCTAGACAAAGTAGTGGGCGAGTCTGACGGCAAGCTAGAAGGCGACCGCGCCATCGTACGCGCCAAGCCTACCAACCTGGGCGTGTTTATCGCCAGCGTGATGCAGCAGCGCGCCAAAGCCGACCTGGCCATCATGAACTCTGGCGGCGTGCGCGACTCGCTACCCGCAGGCAAGCTAACTTATAAAGACGTCATCAAGGTGCAGCCGTTTGGCAATATGCTGAGCTACATAGACTTTAGCGGCAAAGAGCTGATGGACTACCTGAACGCCGCGGCCAAGATGACCGCAGGCTCCGGCGCGTTCGCACAATTTTCGGGCGTGCAACTGGTCATCGAAGGCGGCGCAGTAAAAACCGCCACCATCAAAGGCGCAGCCATCGACCCCGCTAAAACCTACCGCATGGCGTTGAATAACTTTCAAGCCAACGGCGGTGACGGCTACCCCAAGCTGTCCAATCACCCCGGTTATGTGAATACCGGTTTTGTCGATGCGGATGTGATGCGTGAGTTTTTAAGCAAGAACGGTATTAAGGCAGCTACGTATGAGCCGGGTGAGGCGGTCGTGCGACGCTGAGTTTTTTAGTTTTTAGAATAAAAAAATTGCTCAATAGACTGAGTAATTTTATACACCCACTAAAATTTTCTGCACTGTGCCGACTAGTTTCACTGAACGCTTGGCAATACCTATAAATAATTTCATGAATCTTCTAAAACCACTAATCACAATTACAGCCGCCTTTGCATGCATGTCACCTCAGCTAAGCTGGTCTGCAGACAACAATGAATGGTCTTTCTGGGTCGAACAGGATGGCCAAAAGTTTTACCCAACTAAAACGTTGGTGCTTGCTAAGAAACCATTTACTTTTAACTTCAAGGGGTCAACCGAAAGTGACTATGGCTTGGCGGCAACCTCAGTCCTCGAAGAACTTCCTACACCTGACAATCTAGCCACGGCCTTTCGGGTCTCAAACGGTTTACTCGTAGACGATCCGAATACTAAAATATCAATCAGCGGCCCCGGCCTCATAAATAGGGGATGGAGTTCGTGGAACATATGGGCTTATCACGCACCACTGGAGGGCGGTCTCATTTCTAGCTTTCAAGCCCGTACGGCGAATGCAGATGGAACCATCACTCTTTCTAGAGCGATTGACAAGCTGTGCGTCGACGATGGGCAACGCGATGTTTGCAAACCAACTAGTTCGCCAGTCTTCACAACATTTCATATTCTTGTTACCAGAATTCCCCAGCTCCGCGAAGGTCAATCGATCAAGGAAACGCGCTGGCTTGACCCGCGACTTGTCTCGGTTCAGTTCAGATGACGTCTAACTCTTAGTTCAAGCGGGTTTGCTTTTAAGGATCCGCTTAGCTAAAGCTTTAGTCGTTGTGAGCAAGTCGATGCATACTAAGCCATGCGGTTAAACATGGAGTCAACATGACGCACCTGGTCTATCCCAACGAAAGCGCCGAATATCGCAAGGCACGAAACGCTCTGCTTTCCGAAGAGATGGCGTTGCGCAGACAGATTGAGGCCGTGGCAGCGCAACGCCGTGCTCTGCCGCCAGGCGGCGAGGTTTCGCAGGACTACCTTTTTGAGCGAATTGGTGATAAAGGCATGCCCGAGAAGGTCGCAATGTCGCAGCTTTTTGGTCAACACAGCACGTTGATTATTTATAGCTTTATGTATGGCCCAGATCGTCAGGTGCCATGCCCCATGTGCACGCACTTGCTAGACTCGGTCAACGGCGCAGCCAAGCATGTTGGTCAACGCGCATCGCTTTATATCGTGGCTAAGTCGCCAATTACGCGCCTGATGGACTGGGCACGCGGCAGGCAGTGGGAGCACCTTCAGTTTCTATCAACCGCTGGCAACTGCTACAACGCTGACTACTTTGGAGATTCTGCCAACGTACCGCTTGATATTCGCAAACGTCGCGGCGCGACCAGCGGTAGTGATTGGGATGAAACGATGTTCAACGTATTCCGTCTGGACAATGGCAAAGTCCGCCACTTTTGGGGCAGCGAGTTGACGTGGGCACTGGATGAGCCTGGCCAGCACCATCGATCTGGCGACGCCGCAAACGCACTGTGGGGCCTGCTCGACATGACGCCTGATGGACGTGGGCAGTTTATGCCCAAGCTTGCTTACTGACGTGATGTTGAATTGCCTCTACGTGATCGAAGTCGCGTCTGCATTTTTCAAGTAAGTCGATGTCGATTAATTTCTATAGTTTTTAAATTACTCAATGAATTGAGTAAAGTATCTCAATGCCAAATTTGAATGATCAAAACCGCAAAACCGTTTAAAGTTGCGTACTGCTTAATTTGGCGTATTAAGTCAAGTGAGGCAGCATGATGACAATATTCACCGATCCATGGCTTCGTCAATGGTTACCGCTCATTGCCCAAGCTACAAACGGCATGCCTTTGCTTGAAATTGGCTGTGGCTCTGGTGCTGACACATCCGAGCTGATCCGAAGTGGTTTGCAGGTTGTGGCCTTCGATTTGTCACCAGAGGCTGTCCAAGCAGCCAAGCGCACTGCACCCAGTGCATCAATCACGGTGCAAAGCGTCACAGATCCATTTCCGCTTGAGGGAACAGGACTAGGGGCGGTGATTGCAAGCCTGTCTCTTCACTACTTCTCGTGGGCGCAGACGATCAGCATTGCCGCTCGCATTCATTCCACATTGAAACCGGAAGGCTTATTTTTGTGTCGCTTAAACTCAAGTGAAGACAAAAACTTTGGTTCGGTCGGACACCCTGAAATTGAACCCGGCCTCTATTTGGTTAATGGTCAGCCTAAGCGATTCTTTAGCAAGGCTGATGTGGAGAAAATGTTTTCCTCAGGCTGGAAAAAGCTCAGTTGCGAACAAACGTGCTCAAGAAAGTATGGGCTTCAAAAGCATATGTGGGAAGTGGCACTACGCCGCGATGCATAAACCTAACTCAAGATATCACGCCGTTGGTGCTTTCTTAGTTCAAACCTTAGAGTACCAATGAAGCATCCGAAAATATTTGAAGCGTGCGTTCCAGTCTTAGTACGCTATCTGGAAAGTCTAGAGCGAATCCTTGTTGCAGTCGAGGTTCTGCCCGAGCAAGAGTGGAACGTCGTACTTCAATCACAGCTTGCACCTGACATGCTTCCCTTTTATAAGCAAGTCGAGACGGCAGCGTACTTTGCTCTGAGGACTGCGTACCCTTTGGCAGGGTTGCCAGTCCCGCCCTTCCTGGAGTCGGCTCCTGCGCTTGTGGCCCTGCATGCGAGAGTCAAATCCACACTTGGCCTGCTGCAAGACTTGAGCCCTTCGGATTTTATTGACGCGCAGGATCGGACAATCCATGAGAAGGGCGGCGCTGCCCTCATCGAACTTCCAGCCGACCAATTCCTCCATGAGTTTGCCTTGCCGAACTTTTTCTTCCACCTTAACATGGCGTACGCACTGGCTCGCCTGCACGGCTGCAGGCTCGGTAAGACGCAATACGATGGCTTTCACGTTTATAAAAAGAGAGCTGACCTGTGCCGAAATTAAACCATCAAAATCACGAAAACGTTCGGCGTTGCGCTGCCCAAACCAAGGAGAGACCATAGCCTTCCTATGTAGCGTTTCTTCGTGGCCCCGTGTTTATGACTCTGATCGAAAAAACTTTTGGCACCAACGTGACTACGCGTACTTGGGACACCGTCAAGTAGTGCTCAAAAGCTTAAATAAAATCAAACTTACCTACCCGTCCTGCGGCGTTCCATCACAGCGTCCCAGCGGTCTACACGCCGCTGCATCATCAGCGTAGTTTTGTCTTTCAGCTTTTGCTGCATCTCGGTGGTTATCTCTAGTGCGTTCGCGGCTTCTTTAGCGGCCACGGCAGGTAGCTTGTCGTCGGCTTCTTCGGCACGTTTAAGTGCGCCGCTGTTGCTGTTGGCGCGGCCAATGGTGATGGCGAGTTTGGAGAACACGTCGTTGCGGTTGTTCAGGTCGCCCGTGGTTTGCACATAAAACGGTACAAAGATCGGGCCAATACTGGTGAGGCCTTGGTAGTCGCCTAAGAACAGGCCGCGCGCTACGGGTGCAGTAGATAAATCGAAAGGTCCAGTGACGCGGCTTTCGCGCCACGATGCACCGCCATCTTTAGACCGTAGCAGCCAGTAGTCGGTAGGTAAGTTGGCAGGGTCAGCTGTGTTGCTACGCAGGTCGTAGTGGGTAATGCCGATGGTGCCGTCATAGCGCACATGCACGATGGGGGTAAAGGCTTGTACGCTAGGCTCGCGGTTGATTTGCGTAGGGGCTGACCAGCTTAGGCCGCCGTCTAGCGAGCTGGCAAATGCGATACCATCGCGTGCGCCTGCACTAAAGCGCGAGTCAGCCCAGGTGACGTACAGCTGCCCTTTTTTTCCCACAGCGATCGACCCAATGCCTGCGCCGTCGCGGATGGCGGTACCGTTTTCAGGGTCTTTGGTGCCAATGCTTAAATCATCGGCAATTTTGATAGGTTGCGACCAAGTTTGGCCTTTGTCAGTTGATCGGATGATCGCGTAAAACGATGCGCCAGTGTTTTGATTGATTTGCGTAAACAGGTTGATCACCACACCGTTGGGCAGCACCACAATTTGGTTACCAATAGTTTGCGTGATCGGGCCGGGGTCGTAGATGGCCTTGGTAGGCTCCCACGTTTTGCCATTGTCTATGCTGCGTGCCAACAAGGTAGGGCCACCGCCAGTGTCCAGTAGCCGGTCCCACACGGCGTAGACATAGCGAGAATCGGTAGGGTCAGCAGTAATAGAGTTTTTGTCGTTAAAAAACTGTGGGCCCGCATCACGAATCAGCGTGGTGGTGGGGCTCCATGTGCGCCCACCGTCGGTCGAGCGGGTGGCCAGCATAGCGCTGACGCCATCTGCTTCAAAAGACTCGCCGCTGACCGTCAAAGCCATTTGGTGCACCACGCCGTTAGGCGAGAAACTTACCCACGGGTCAGACGCGCGGTTGTAGTCGCCGCCGTTGGCTGCCGTGCCGCCCGCGCAGCGCGAATAGGGCAAATACGTTTGCTTCCACGTCACGCCACCGTCAAATGACACCCCTGTGCCTATGCCCTGCGCACCGCCGTTAGACCAGCGGTCTTGGTGCCACACGCCCACTAAGTTAAGCGGGTTGCGTGGGTTTGCAGATATATACGGCTCCACCTCAGAATTTTTAAATAAATTGCCAGTTTGTGGCCCGTTGCAGTTGTCGGCAAACGGGCTGGGCGCAGAGGCTTTAAAACGAAAATCAAAAAAATCAAACGCATTGGCTGCAGCCAAACCACTGTGCGTGGCTAGAGCGCATAGGGCAAGCTGAGCAGCCAGCCGGGTGCGAGAATGTGAACGCAAGATAGATTGCATAAATGCTCCTTGAATGGTTTGTAAAGCATTGCATCGTAGGATTAAGTTCCCGCGCCATCTACCGTGATTGCGTAAGGCATGTAAGCCTAAGGCGGTATCTGGCAACAATGTGTTTGTATATCTAGGCGTAAAAAAGCACCTAGCCTTTGCGGGCCAGATGCTTAGGTTGTAGTTCGCCGACAGGCGATCTACAAGGGTGGTTTACTCAGCAACGTCTTCTGGGAAATGCTTCCATTTCGGCACATCGGTGCCAGCACGTTTCAAGAGGGCTTGGCCTTGGCCGACCGGTTTGCCTACTATGCCGTTAACTACTTTGGTGCTCATGGCAAATTGCAGTGTGGCATAGGCTACTGCGTCTGAGTTCACGTCTAAGGCAAACAAATTCATGTTGCCATAGTTATCACACGCTTGGTGGTAACAAGGGTCGTACGCTATACCTGTCAGGCCGCCCCATACTTCGGCTTCGGCCACGGTTTTGGTGCCTTCAGCGCCGGTAAACAAGCCGCCTGACGGAATGCCCGCTGCGATGAACGGTCCGTAGTCTGAGCGCCCATCAAAGTCAGTGCCTTTGAAGGGCAGCAAAGTTTTGTTGTAGAAGGTCTCAAAAGTTTTTTCAATACCTGTAGAGCCTACCGGGCCCGGGCCTGAACCTATGCCGTCAGAGTTGTCACCGTCGTAGATGAAGAACACATGGTTGGGCGATCCGATCATGTCAAAGTTCAGGTATAGCGCGATTTTGTTTTTCTCGGCTTCAGGTAAATTCTTGACATAGTTGGTAGAACCTACCAAGCCAGACTCTTCTGCGCTCCACAATGCAAAGCGCACCTTGTTAGTGGGTTTGATGTTGGCCATTTGCTTGGCAACTTCTAATATGGCCGCACTGCCCGAACCGTTGTCGTTGATGCCGCCGCCTTTGTCTACCGAGTCAAGGTGCGCGCCCACCATCACCACGTTATCCGCATCGCCGCCTTTGGACTCTGCAATGATGTTGGTAGTAGTGACTGTGCCGCGCAAAGTGCTGGTGTTAACTGACAACACCAAGCCTGGTATAGCGCTGAGCTGTTGGCCCACGGTTTGCGGTACCGCTGTAACGGCGATGTTCAAAGCAAACTCTGCACCCAACGTGCCGTTGAGCTCGCCTGCGGCGTTGTTGTAGATCACTACGGCAGATGCGCCGGCAGCTTGTGCGTTGGTGGCCTTCGATGCAAACGTGCATGCGCCTCGGCTGATCAGCGCAATATTACCCTTGGTAAAAGTTGCAAAGTCTGCCGTGTTGCAGCCAGTGACGGTGGGTAGCGTGCTTACCGTCGCTGTGACGCTACCACTGCCAGAGTACGACAAGATATTGGTCTTGATTACTGCAGTGGGTGTAGGTGCTACTTGGGCCAAGCTGGTGCCTGGTAATTCAATAAACGATTGGAATTGAAACGCTTGACGCGTGACGTTATAGCCCGCAGCTTTAAACACCTTTTCTGCGTAGTCGACAGAATCGTCATGCCCTTTGGTGCCTGCTACGCGCGTGCCACCATTGGCTGCAGCAATATCACGCAACTTTAGCTGGTGCGCGCGCACGCCATCCAGCGTCACGCAAGTTAGCAGCTTTTTAAAGGTGTTGTTGTTGCGGTCTTTGCAGGCCTTGCGGCTTTCTTCTTTCTCGATGGCGGTTTCGTCTTCTAGCGCCAGCATGATTTTGGCGTCTTCGGCGGCTGCCACTACGCCGGCTACTTCGCTGGCGTTGGTGGCCTCTGTACTGGCAGCTGCGTTAGTGGGGTTAGCGTCACCGCCGCCTCCACCGCAGGCCACTAGGCCAATAGACACGGCAAACGCCAGATAGGCACCTGCCCACCACCTTGTGGGTTTGGACAGGTTGTGTTCACGGATATTCTGAATCCAAGACATGATCGTCACCTCGCTTAAATTTTGTTAGTAAAGGCACAAAATCTAGTCAGTCAGGTCATTCGTATAGGGTAGTTACACGACAGCCCTGAAAGCCTAGTAAATTCTCGCAACCTGCACCATAAAGCTACAAGAAGTTGTGCAAGATATCACCAAGGCGTGCGCGCAGCTACCAAATGCGCGTAAGAGTTACGGTTGTCACCTACGCACACATGCGTGTGGCGATGCAACTTATATTGCGAGGTGTGAAATAACGTGTCTTGGCAGTTGCAATCAACCCGCTAGCAGTGCTGCATTGCCGCCTGCAGCCGTAGTGTTAACCGTGACGGTTTGCTCTGCACAAAACCGCAGCAGGTAGTGCGGGCCACCGGCTTTAGGGCCTGTGCCAGACAGGCCTTCGCCGCCAAAGGGCTGTACACCTACCACTGCGCCGATGGTGCTGCGGTTGATATACACGTTGCCAATATGCGCGGCGTGCGCCAGTGCCTGGGCGCGGCTGTCAATGCGGGTTTGAATGCCGATTGTCAGGCCGTAGCCTAGTGCGTTGATCTGGTCGATGACTTGCATGGGCTCACCTTTGTAACGCACTACCTGCAGCACGGGGCCGAATATTTCGGCTTTTGCATCGGCAATGTTGGCCACTTCAAACATTTGCGGTACTACTAAATTAATAGCTGCTTGAGCAGGATTTACTTGGGTTAACAGCTGTTTTGACTGTGAAAATAGGTGTTTGAGGTGCTGCGCAATGTTTTGGTACGCCTCGGCGTCGATCACGCGCGGGACGTCGGTGGCCAAGTCGGCGCTGTCGCCACACACCAGTTCTTGCGCAGCACCAGCAATCATCTTGATCACGTTGTCGGCTATGGCCTCGTGCACGCACAGCAGGCGCAGGGCCGAGCAGCGTTGGCCGGCAGAGCGAAACGCGCTTTGTATCACTGCGTCGCACACTTGCTCGGGCAGGGCGCTGCTGTCGACCACCATGGCGTTGATGCCGCCAGTCTCGGCTATCAGCGGGGTGATGGGGCCGTCTTTGGCGGCCAAAGCGCGGTTGATAATTTTGGCCACTTGCGTAGATCCGGTAAACACCACGCCTGCTATGCCATCCAAGGCAACTAACGCAGCGCCCACCGTATCGCCCGGACCGTGGCACAGCTGCAGCGCGTCTGCAGGAACGCCTGCGGCATGCAGCAAAGCAACCGCCGCTTGCGCCACGCCGGGCGTTTGCTCAGCAGGCTTGGCCAGCACCGTATTGCCGGTGGCCAGTGCGGCAGCCACTTGGCCCATGAAGATAGCCAGCGGAAAATTCCACGGACTGATGCACACCCACACACCACGCGGCTTGAGGCGCAGCGTGTTGGTTTCGCCCGTAACGCCAGATGCCATGCCCTGCATCACCGCATCGCTATGGTGAGGCAAGCTAACAGGCTGCATCACCCGCTCTGCCTCGTTAGCGTAGTAGCGCAAAAAGTCTATCGCCTCGCGCACTTCTGACACGGCATCGCCCCAAGTTTTAAAAGCTTCTTTGACCAGCAGCGCGCAAAAAGTGGGCAACTGATGTTGCAGTGTGTCGGCGGCGGTACGCAGTATGGCGGCGCGTTGTGCCACCGGTGTGTTGCTCCAAATTCTATAGCTGCTTGAGCAGGTATCTAGGGCGCTAGAGGCTAATTTTGCATCAAATAGTGAAACATGGGGCACTGTGCAGCGCGCCAGTGCGTTCAGCAGTGGCGCGCGCATCGACTCGTCGGCCATGTCAATGCCCAAGCTGTTAGGCCGTGCTGCGCCGTACAGCGCAGCAGGCATGGGCAGCGATGTACTGCTGTCCAGCCGCAATGGTGAGATCAGCAGTGTGTCCATGCCCACTGATTCATCAGCCAGCTGGTGCACAAACGATGAGTTAGCACCGTTTTCTAGCAAGCGGCGCACCAGGTAGGCCAGCAGGTCGCGGTGCGCGCCCACGGGGGCGTAGATGCGGCAATGCACCAGCGGGTTCTTCAGCACCTCGCGGTAAATGCCCTCGCCCATGCCGTGCAGGCGCTGCAGCTCGAACTGTGGGCCTTGCGCACCGGATGGCTCAGCGCCGGGCAGCGCAGTAGACTGGGGGCTCACTGATTCAGCGCCGGGCCGTCCCAAGCTGGATCGCGCCCCCTCGGGGGGAAGCGACCCGCGCAGCGGGGCAGCGTGGGGGCGTGTTTCTGCAGGGAGCGTGGGGGCACGTCCTGCCATCTGCAAAATAGCCGCAATCGTGCCCGCGTTGTGCGTTGCAAACTGCGGGTACACCGCGTCGCTGGCGGCCAGCAGTGCGCGGGCGCAGGCCAGGTACGAGACGTCAGTGTGGTGTTTGTGGGTGAACACGGGGTAGTGCGGCAGCCCCATTTCTTGCGTGCGTTTGACCTCTGCGTCCCAGTAGGCACCTTTGACCAAGCGGCACATTAGCTTAACGCGGTGTTTGCGCGCCAGCGCGATGATGTGCGCAATCAAATCCAAGCTGCGCGACTGGTAAGCCTGCATGGCCAAGCCAAAGCCTTGCCACTGCGGGTAGTGCGCAGCGATTTTCTCGATCAATGCTTCCAGCACGTCTAGCGACAGTTCAAGCCGGTCTACTTCTTCAGCGTCAATCGTTAAATTAATGTTGGCGCGCGCCGCCAGTTCGCAGAGGCCCCACACGCGCGGCACCAGCTCGGACATCACGCGCGAGCGCTGCGTGTACTCGTAGCGCGGGTGCAGCGCGCTTAGCTTGATGGATATGCCATCAGCGGTGTGCGGGCTGCTGTACGTACCGTTAGTTTGAATGCCTTTTGATGCTGTAGAGCCCGTATCACCTGCTCGAGCAGCTATTGAGTTAATAGCATTTGTATAGCTGGCCAAGTACTGCTGGGCATCATGCTCGGTGCGCGCACCTTCGCCCAGCATGTCGTAGCTAAAGGTGAGCCCAGGGCTTTGGCGTGCAATTTTTTGCGCCTCGCCAATGGTTTGGCCCAATACAAATTGTTTGCCCAGCAGCGCCACCGCACGCAGCGTGGCCGCCACCACCGTGCGTGCGCCCAGCTTAGCGATCAGGCTGGGCTGGGTGTTGGCGTCGGTGGGTAAAAAGTGCTTGCTCATACCAATGGCGGCAGACGATAAACGGGCCAGCACCGCATCACCCGTGCCGTCAAAATCAGCGCGGCCTAGCTGGTCAGTGGTTAGCGCAATGGCAGTTTCTACATCGGGCACACGCAGCAGCGCCTCGGCCAAGCGCATCAGCGCCAGGCCCTCGGCGCTAGAGATGGGGTATTCTTTCAGCAAGCTTTCCATAGCCCAAAACGGCGGCGGATTGTCGCGCACGGCTTGCACCCACGGGGCGGCCTGCTTGGCCGCTGCGGCCCAGTCAACCGCCCCCTGCAGGCTAGACAACTGGTGCGAGACCACAGACGTCTCAGAGCGGTAGGCAGTAGGTAGGCGCATAAAAACCTCGGGAAAGTGCGTGATTAACTGAATAATTTGCAATCATGCCGCAATGAATGCCGCATAGTTATCTATTTTTATAATTTTGGTAGTGATAAATTCTGTCTGTATACCGCAACGCTTGGGCAAACCTTCAAAGTGAATAAGCAGGCATAAAGGCCAGGTTTATGCGGAAACTAGGTTTCTTTGTGGCTTAATCTAAGGTTACCTAATTTTTAACTGGAGCCCACCATGGCCGTCAAGATCAGAACCGAAGCAGACCGTAAGCGCAGCCCTAAGCCAATTTTGCCTAACGGCGTGAACATGCCTGTAAGCCGCGGCCAAAAGCGCAGCCTAGAGCGCGGCAGTGCCACACGCAGCAAGAAAAACGCTGGCAAGCGCTGCGGCAAAGGCGGCTAAAACTGCAATGGTTTAAGTGCACAAGCACTTAAACCATTGATTTAAAGTATTTATCAGGCAGTGCGTTCCTGCAGCCCGCAGGGTTCTCGCCACTACATGCGCGACACTGCAAACGCTACCAGCTCTGTGCCGCTGCGCAGGCCCAGCTTCTTTTTAAGGCTGGCTCGGTAAACATCTATGGTGCGCGGGCTCAAGCTCAGGCCGTAGGCAATTTCTTTGGTGGTTTTACCCGCACCAATTTTTTCAAGCACTTCGACTTCGCGCATCGACATTGCGCCACGCGTGGGCTTGGGCGGCGGATGGTGGCCACCATGCAGGCTACGCCGTTGACGCACCAACCGGTTCAGCAACTGCCCATTTACCTTGGTGCTCACCCAGCGCTCGCCTGCCAGCAGTGCGCGCGATACTTGCACTATCAAAGCTTGGGCCATGTCTTTCATCAGGTAGCCGTCAGCACCCAAACGCATTACCTGTTCGGCGTAAATTAATTCGTCGTGCATCGACAGTACCAGCACTGGGCGCGGCGCCTGTGCACGCACTATAGCGCGCACGGTGTCCAAGCCTTGCGAGTCTGGCAGCGACATATCTGTAATCACCAAATCAGGTTGCAAGCGCTCAATAGCGCCTACCGCGTGGGCTAGATTGACAGCCGCGCCCAGCAGGTTAAATTCGGGGATATTTTTGAATAAAGTTTCAAGCCCAAACCGCACGATGTCATGATCGTCCACGATAAAAATCGACTTTTGCAGTAAGGACATTTCTTTTTATTTCTAATAACCCGTTCGGGCAGGCTGGATGAAAATTGAATTTGAATTTTGCGCTAAATCCTCATGGCTTCAGTCTGCAGGTGCATTGAACCAACATCTGCTGCGCCGAAAGTTTAGGCTAATTTAGAAGCGCTTGCTATGTATAAGTACTTATCTCTGTACTGGTGTGCAATACCACTATGGCGGCCTCAAGCTGCTAGGCTAGTTAGTTTAGATATGCCAACATGCAAAACGTACCCAAGAGTTTTACACGTACAGCATAGACTACTATTTTTTCGGTACGCGTTTTATTTTTAACAGAGCGAACATTCATCCATGTCAGCTCCCAGCTTGCCACCAGCGCTGTTACTTGCAACCCGTTTGCCCGATGCTGCAGAAGTAGCGCAAGACACCAGCCGCCAGTGGATGGACGCACTGGATGCGCAGCAGTCCACCATAGCGCAAGAGCTGCACGACGGCATAGGCGCTACCTTGGCCAGCGTGACGCTGCTGCTAGGCAACCTTAAGACCATGCTGGCCAGCAACGCAGCCCATACGCTTGCAGTAGAGCGTATCTTGGTGCAGGTATTGAAAGCCACCGACATGACACGCAATGTGGCGCGTGGCTTGATGCCTGTCGGCGCTACACCGGGCGCGCTGTGGCGTGCGCTGGAACGCTTGGCTATCGACACTAACAGCTTGCCGGGCGTAGCGTGCAAGTTTACGCTGCGGGGTGATTGGGAGCAGTTGCCTGCAGCCACCGCCCACCATGCCTACCGCATAGTGCAAGAGGCCACAACCAACGCGCTGCGCGGCGGAGGTGCAACACAAGTGCATCTGATATTGTCGCAAAAAGGCGTGCACAGATCGATCGTGGTCAGCGATAACGGGGCCGGTTTACAGCCACTGGCAAAACCGGGCGATAACCAGCAACACGCGTTGCATCATGCCCAACGGCAAGATCAGCGCCAAGGTGTGGGCATGGCATCTATGGTGGCGCGCAGCAAACTGATGGACGCTGACTTGCGTTTTAGCCGCGTTGCACGCGGTGGTACACGGCTGACCTTGCGCTGGCGCGACACACCTGCTGCAGCGCACGCGACATAAGAAATAAATGACCGTACAACTACTTAGCAAATCACACTAAAAAAGCAAGAAAGAAGTTTTATGTGAAGGGTAAATTAGATTTTAATAAATGTGAGTTTATGTAAATCACATTGTTTTAAGTTGCCAGCCTTATGCAAACTATTTCCTCTATGTACACGCGCCCAGCGCAAGGTCGTTACACCGCCTTTAACGCTACCAACAGCTTACCTACAGCACTAAAAACCTTGCTGCAGGCTGTAGACGGTAAAACAGTGTCTAGCGTGCTAGCCCAGCAACTGGCCAACTTAGGCAGCGTGCCAGAGCTTTTGGTACAGCTGGAAAACGCGGGTTTGATTGAAGACAAAAACACAACAGAGCGAAGCAGTGGTTTTGACCAGCACGCTGACAGCAGCGAGTACTGCGCATCAGGCCTACTGGACCTGAATGATGGGCAGTGGGGTTTCACAGGCAGGCCTAGCTATCAGGCGCACACGGGGTTAGCGCCGCTGCATTTAGTGGCGCCAGCGCCCTTGGGCCATCCATCCCAAGGGGCAGGTGCTGCAGCTTACGGCAAACCAAGCCATTGGGCCGCCACAGCAGCTGGCGGCTTGGACGAGCTGCCAGCACTGTCGCTGGAGAGCTTATTGGCCAACCAAATTCAAAACATAGCCGACACCATGGCCACTTTTGTGCTGACCCATTTGCCCTTGCAAGCCTACAGCATGCTCAAGGAGCTAGAGTCTTTGCGGTCGCCCAGCCAATTAATGGCCACACTGCCCAGCTACGCGCTAATGGCACGCACGGCGGGTATAGCGGGCCGCCAGCACGTGGTAGAGCTGAACCGGTTGATAGATGAACAATTTCAATCATCCGTATGAAAATTTACTTTTTAATTCACTAAAAATAGCTGCTTAAGGTGCATAAAATTGCGTTATGGCAACTATTAACGAAACTTCCGATACGCTGGACAAGATCGACCTGAAGATCTTAAACGCGCTACAAAATGATGGTCGCATCAGCAACTTAAAGCTGGCCGAGGCTGTTGCGCTGAGCCCCACTGCCGTGCTGGCGCGTACGCAGCGGCTGCAGCGCGATGGCTATATCTTGGGCTTTGAAGCGCGGTTGAACCCGGCTAAGCTGGGCCGCGGGCTGACGGTGTTTGTCGAGGTGCTGCTAGAGCGCACCACGCCGCAAGTGTTTGACCAATTTAAGGCTGCAGCCCAAGCCCGGCCCGAGATTTTAGAATGCCATATGGTGGCGGGCGGCTTTGACTATTTGCTCAAAACCCGCGTGCGCGATATGGCCGCCTACCGCGAGTTTGCAGGCAACGCGCTGTGGCAACTGCCCGGCGTGCGCGAGACGCGCACCTACGCAGTGATGGAAGAAGTCAAAGAGACCACAAAGCTGGTTTTATAGCCAAAAGTAAACGAATTTATAAGGCATTTAACCGTTCTAGGCCGTAGAACCTGCTCAAGCAGCTACTGAATTAATAGCGCTGACCGCTGGCTTGGTAGTTATGCGGTTCTAGGATGCAAAGCGTGCACAAGGTATGCCTTCTGTCACGCAAACCTTAAATTGTGTCGCAACCCTACCGCGCTAGTGCAAAGCGGTTGGCACTATCTGCGACCATTTGCGTTGCGCCCCAAATAAGTGCATTTTGGCAAGTATGATGAGCAGATAAATAGGGAAGCGCAGCCAGGCAAGTGGCCTAGGAGCGTATGGTTGTCGTTGTAGGTGATTTGGCTTGGCCGATTTAGTTTTTCAAAATGAACACACCCCTTTGGTGTTTGTCCGGCCAGTAGGTTTCTCGGCTGCGGATTCGTTGCGTCTGCTTAAAGCGGCGCAGCGCATGGACGGCCCGGTGCGCTGGCGCCTTGCGCCCTCAGGCGTGATGACCGACGTTTACTTGGCGCACGCCGACAGCATTCAAAAAAGCACACGCCTGCGCACTTCGGGGGACAGTACACCGGGTAATTCGCAAACCAGCGGGTTTGAGTATTCGCATTTAAGTGTGGACGACAACGGCTACCACAAGAATCACCCTGTCTGCGTGCTGGGCCAACACAGCGCTGACCCCGACGCCACCATGCTGCCTTCGCTGGTGTTTCCAGATGCTTTGCAACAGCTTGAAGCGGGCTTGCGCAAGCTGCAGCAAGAGCTGATCAGCCAGCGCATGTTGTACGCACTGGGTGCCATAGCTTGGGAAGAGCGCGGCGCATGGAAAACCCGCCGTTTGCATTTGCAGTGCCAATCGCGTTTGATAGCTGTTATCGCGCCCCAAGAATGGGTGGTTCATTTATCAGCCCATTGCACCATGGATGAACTAGACCGTGCCACCGTGCAGGCCGTACCGCAGTCCACAGGTTTTGCGGCGCCGGGTTTTGATATGTTGCCGCTAGAGCATGCGCTGTGGGAGTTTGCCAAACGTTGCCCCGAGGCCTGGCTGGCCCAAATGGTGCCCAGCGCTTATTTAACCCAGCCTTTAACGCACCGCCGTATCGCCCAAATGAGCGAGCGTGCACTGGGCGACCACTGCGCTGCGCTGTTGCAACTGCTAGATTTAGGTTCGCGCAAAGCCGATGATATTCAAAAACAGCTGCGTTTAACGCGCCCTGCGCTGCTGCGCACGCTGGCGTGTTTAGCTTTGATCCGTGCTGTCCATCCGGTGCCCAAGCCGCGCGGTTTTTGGGGCTGGCTGCCACGCTTTGTTAGGCGAAAAGTGTTTGGCCCATCGGGCATGTTTTAAATCTCGGCCGGTGTTTTAACACGCGGCGGGCGCTGGCCAAAGATAGCGGTGCCCACGCGCACCATGGTGCTGCCACATTGCACGGCAGCGGCCATATCGGCGCTCATACCCATCGACAAAGTATCTACGCTGGAAAATTGCTTTTGCAGCGTGCCAAACAATAAGTAAGCATCGCTAAACACTGCACAAGCGGCGGCAAAGTCTGCTGCCGGCTCGGGTATCACCATCATGCCGCGTAGCTGCAGCTGGGGTAGGGCGTGCACCGCATTAGCCAGCGCGGGCAGTGCTTCGGGCGGCACGCCAGATTTATTGGCACCGCCGTCGATATTGACTTGCAGGCAAATTTGTAACGCTGGTAAATGGCTGGGGCGCTGCGCGTTCAGCCGCTGGGCGGTTTTAAGCTGGTCTACGCTGTGCACCCACGCAAAATGCTCGGCCACAGCGTGGGTTTTGTTACTTTGAATCGGGCCAATCATGTGCCACACAGCGTCCGGCAAATCTGCTAGCTGGGCTATTTTGTCCACGCCTTCGGCAATGTAATTCTCGCCAAAATGGCGCTGGCCCGCGGCGTAGGCTTGGCGCACTGCGTCCGGCCCCCAAGTTTTACTGACGGCTAATAAGCTAACTTCGTTGGGATTTCGCCCACAGTCGGCACATGCAGCACGAATCTGTGCAGTTACTGTTTGTAGATTGTTAGAAATCATGCCCATAATGTATCTATTGTCTTAACGACAGCGCTCTGATTACACCTTTAACTGTAACAATTATGGACATTACCCAACTACTGGCCTTCAGCGTCAAAAATAAAGCCTCCGACTTGCACCTGTCTGCGGGCCTGCCGCCAATGATCCGCGTGCACGGCGATGTGCGCCGTATCAACGTTGAGCCATTGGACCACAAGCAAGTGCACGCCATGGTGTACGACATCATGAACGACGGGCAGCGCAAACAGTACGAAGAATTTTTAGAAGTCGACTTTTCGTTTGAGATTGACGGGCTGGCGCGCTTTCGTGTGAACGCGTTTAACCAAAACCGGGGCGCGGCGGCGGTGTTTCGTACCATTCCGTCAAAGATTTTGACATTGGAGCAATTGAACGCCCCCAAGATTTTTGCCGACCTGGCCATGAAGCCGCGCGGCTTGGTGTTGGTCACCGGCCCTACCGGGTCGGGCAAGTCCACTACGCTGGCTGCCATGGTGAACCATTTGAATGAGACCGAATACGGGCATATTTTGACGGTAGAAGACCCGATTGAATTTGTCCACGAATCTAAAAAGTGCCTGATTAACCAGCGCGAGGTGGGCCCCATGACGCTGAGCTTTGCTGCAGCGCTAAAGTCTGCCCTGCGCGAAGACCCCGACGCTATTTTGGTGGGCGAGATGCGCGACCTGGAAACTATTCGCCTGGCCATGACAGCGGCTGAGACGGGCCACTTGGTGTTTGGCACCTTGCACACCTCCAGCGCGGCCAAAACCATTGACCGCATTATTGACGTATTCCCTGCTGAAGAAAAAGAGATGGTGCGGTCGATGTTGTCAGAGTCATTGCAAGCGGTGATCTCACAAACCTTGTGCAAAAACAAAGACGGCAGCGGCCGTGTGGCAGCGCATGAAATTATGCTGGGCACCAGTGCTATTCGTAACTTGATTCGCGAGGCCAAGGTGGCGCAGATGTATTCGGCCATCCAAACCGGCAACAGCGTGGGCATGCAAACACTGGACCAAAACTTAACCGAGCTGATCAAGCGCAACATGATCTCGCCTGCAGAGGCGCGGAGTAAGGCGAAGATTCCAGAGAATTTCGTAGGTTAGATACGGACAAAAGTTTCGCTCCGCTTTGCTGCGCACGATACTTTTGCCCGGGGTTAATCAGTGAAAAAATCTTGGGGTGACCCGGCGATTTTTTCAAGTAGTGAATACAACGAAGCATTGCGCATTTGCGCAATGCGACACAAGAAAGGAGCTGCTTCATGGAGCGCGACCAAGCTAGTAAATTCATCAACGATCTTTTAAAGTTGATGGTCAGCCGCAACGGCAGTGATTTGTTTATCACCGGCGACTTTCCGCCTGCTATCAAGGTGGACGGTAAGGTGACCAAGGTGTCGCCGCAGCCCTTGTCTGCCAACCACACCTTAGCGCTGGCCCGTTCGATCATGAACGACAAGCAGGCCGCTGAATTTGAGCGCACCAAAGAATGCAACTTTGCCGTAGCACCTCCCGGTATTGGGCGCTTTCGGGTGAATGCGTTTATCCAGCAAGGCAAGGTTGGCATGGTCATGCGGACCATTCCGCTTACTTTGCCAACGATTGATGTGCTGGGCTTGCCCCAAGTGCTCAAAGACGTCACCATGACCAAGCGCGGTTTGGTGATTTTGGTGGGTGCTACAGGTTCGGGTAAATCCACATCGCTGGCCGCCATGGTCGATCACCGCAACGAAAACTCGTTTGGCCACATCATCACCATTGAAGACCCGGTAGAGTTTGTGCACCCACACAAAAACTGCGTGGTGACGCAGCGCGAAGTTGGCTTGGACACTGACAGCTGGGAAGCCGCGCTGAAGAATACCTTACGCCAAGCACCCGACGTGATTTTGATGGGTGAGATCCGCGACCGCGAAACCATGGAGCACGCTGTAGCCTTTGCCGAGACGGGCCACCTGTGCATGGCCACGCTGCACGCCAACAGCGCCAACCAAGCGCTGGACCGCGTCATCAACTTCTTCCCCGAAGAGCGCCGCACGCAGTTGCTGATGGACTTGTCGCTCAACTTGCGCGCCATGATCTCGCAACGCCTGGTGCCCAAGCAAGACGGTAAAGGCCGTTTTGCAGCGGTAGAGGTGCTGCTGAACACGCCCTTGATTTCTGACTTGATTTTCAAAGGCGATGTCTCTGAGATCAAAGAAATCATGAAGAAAAGCCGCAACCTAGGCATGCAAACTTTTGACCAAGCTTTGTTTGATGGTTTTGAAAATAACCAAATTACCTTTGAAGACGCACTTCGCAACGCTGACTCAGTGAACGACTTGCGCCTGCAAATCAAGCTGAACTCGCAGCGCGCCAAAACGGTCGATCTGGCCGCAGGGACTGAGCATCTGCAAATTATGTAGTATGGTTATCTGAGTTGTTCGTTCGGATTTTGCGGCTTCTGCGCAAAAGCTGCAAAGCAGGTTTGCAAAAAATCCATCGTGGCGCGGATTTTAGCTGCGCGGTGGCGCTCTGCCAAAATCATCGCATAAACCGCGTACTGTCCGGGCTGCACATAGCGCTGCAATACAGGCTTGAGTTGACCTTGTGCTACCAAACTGTCTCCCACCACATCATTTATACGCGCAATGCCTGCACCCGACAGCGCCAACGCTACGACGGCCGCGCTGCTGTTAACGCGCAAGTGCCCGGGCAAAGTACGGATGACCATTTGCCCGTTCATATTAAAGCCCCACTCGTTATGCGTGAGTGTGGTGCTGTTGCCAATAAGCGTGTGCTGGGCCAGATCATCAGGCGTGCGTGGTGTGCCGTGCTGCTTGAGGTAACCGGGTGACGCATACAAGGCGCGGCCATGGTGCCCTAGTGGCTTTGCCACCAAGCTCTGCGGCGGTAATGCGCCGGCCCGCACTGCAATATCAATGCCTTCGCGCGCCATACTCACCAAACGGTCGTCCACATGCAGGTCAACGGACAGTTTTGGATGTTGCATACGCAATGCGGCTAAGCGCGGTATCACTACATGCTGGGCCATTAGCTGGCTCACACTGATCACGACGCACCCTGCGACTGTGCGGCCACGGTTACTGAGGCTGTCTTCTAATTGCCCATGCGTTTGCAAAATACGCTGCGCATGTTCTAGAAAAACTTCTCCCTCCTGCGTAATGGATAACCCGTGCGTGGTGCGGTGTGCCAGACGTACATTGCACGCTGCCTCCATACGCGCCAAAGCGCGCGACACCCAGCTAGGCGCGACATTACGCTGCCGCGCCACTGCGGACAGTGACTGGTGCTGTGCAATGTGGGTGAACAAAGCAAAATCGTCTAGGCTGAGGTTCTTCATGGCTTGTGCAGTGTCTGCACAAGCATTATGCGCTTTAGGCAGTTTCGCTGGCCTCTAAGATGCTGCACAGTCTAGAACCCATGCAATACAGGTTTGCACATTTTTAAACTGGAGCTCACTATGCCATTTGTCCGTATCGACCTACCCGCATCAACCAGCGCTGTCAATATTGCTGCTGTGTCCGAGGCTGTTCACCAAGCTATGGTGGATACTTTTAATGTCCCTTTAGCGGATCGTTTTCAAACTATCACCCGCCGCGCGCCAGATGAATTGGTCTGTACGCCAGAGTTTTTAGGCGTGCATCGCTCTGCGCATGTGGTGCTGGTGCAAATTACTTGTTCACCTGGGCGCACGATAGACGCTAAAAAAGCGCTTTATGCACTGATGGTGCAACGTATTGCGGGTACTTGCGGATTCGCTGCTAGAGACGTCATTATCAATTTGGTTGAAACTGTTCGAGAAAACTGGTCTTTTGGTAACGGCATCGCACACTATGCGGTTTGACAGGATAGGCTGATTTTTTTAGTCAATTCTGTACTGCACTACTTTAGGCGGATCCGGTGCTAAAGTAAAGGCACTGTTTCCTATTTTCTGATTACCAACGAATCATTTTTATGCCATCTACCAATCCCAAAACTTACGAATCTACGCCCCGTTGCAAGGTTGCCTTTTTAGGCTTGGGTGTTATGGGTTACCCCATGGCGGGGCATTTGCATTTAGCGGGCCATCAGGTGTCGGTGTATAACCGAACCGCTACTAAATCTGCAGCATTTAACGCAGAATACGCAGGCTCTACCCATGGTTTGACACCCAAAGATGCGGTTAAAGATGCGGACTTGGTGTTTTGCTGTGTGGGCAATGACCAAGACTTGCGCAGCGTAGTGCTGGGCGACACAGGTGCGTTGGCGGGTATGAAAAAAGGCGCTATTTTGGTAGACCACACCACAGCGTCTGCCGATGTAGCGCGCGAGCTGTACGCTGCGGCCCAAGCTGCCGGTTTGCATTTTGTCGATGCGCCCGTATCGGGTGGCCAAGCGGGTGCGCAAAACGGCCTGCTGACTGTGATGTGCGGTGGCGATCAAGCAGCGTTTGACGCAGCGCAGCCAGTAGCCATGGCCTTCTCGCGTGCCTTCACGCGCATGGGCGAGGCGGGGGCAGGGCAACTGACCAAGATGGTCAACCAAATCTGCATCGCAGGTCTGGTGCAAGGTTTGTCGGAGGCGGTGGCGTTTGGTCAAAAAGCAGGTTTGGATGTGAACCTGGTACTGGACGTGATTGGCAAAGGTGCAGCGCAAAGCTGGCAACTAGACAACCGAGGCAAAACCATGGTGGCCGACAAGTTTGATTTTGGTTTTGCAGTGGACTGGATGCGCAAAGATTTGGGTCTGGTCCTGGACGAAGCTAAGCGTAACGGCGCACGTTTGCCTGTCACCGCATTGGTCGATCAGTTCTATGCAGACGTGCAACAGATGGGCGGTAAACGCTGGGATACGTCTAGCTTGGTGAAGCGTTTGCGTTGAAGATTTGATGGCGTAATGCTATTGATTAAATAGCTGCTTGAGCAGGATTTACTTGGGTTACTGGCCTGTTTTTGTTGTTAAAAATGCCATTTGAGGTACTCTGGGCTGTATTTTAGACGCTTAGTTAGCTTCGCATCAGGTTCTTTGTTTTAGCGCGAGCTGGTGTCGTTGCTCTAGCACGCGCGGTGCTGTGTGATAGCGAGATACCAAGACAGCAAAAGTCCAATGCACCGTACAGCGCTGCGTGACTGCGAGATGCTTGGCACGTGTCCAGCGCCGCGGCGCGCAAACTAACCAAGCAACCAACCAACCAATCCGATGCGCGCTAGCCAAGCCAAGCACCAGTGAATCATTAAGACACAATGTAAGCGGCCGACCCGGTAGATAGCAGCGTACCATCAGCACCAAAAAACTCCATGCGTGATCTGGCCAGGCGTGAGCCTAGGTGTACTACTTGGGCGCGCATCGTGAAATGATGACCGATAGCGGGGCGCAGGTAGTCAATGCGCAGGTCAATAGTGCCTAGTTTGTTAAAGCGCTCCAGCCGTTTGGCAATCGGCTCGTCAATGTGGCGTGCGCCCATGGCCGCCATGATGGCGTGGCCGCCGATGGTGTCTAGGCAGGCACTGATCACGCCGCCGTGCAGGCGGTTATAGGCAAAGTGGCCTACCAGTTTTGCATCCATGGCGATGCTGGCAGTCACCTCGGTAGCGCTGGCGCTAAGCACCTTGAGGCCCAGCGCGTGATTGAAGGCTATTTTGTTTTCAAAAATATCGTTAATGGCCGCAATGAACTCAGGTTCAAGCTGCACAAGGCCGAGGTCAGTCTTTTTAGTCATGGCCTGATTGTGCAGTGCAGACTGACGCGACGCTTAAGCTTTGGGTGCCAAAACTTAAGCGCGCAGTGCCCAGGCTTTACACCTTGGAAAAATCAGGCTTGCGCTTTTCCATAAACGCACCAAATGCTTCGCGCGCAGCAGGTTCGCGCAGCATCCGGCCAAAGCTGACGGCTTCTTCTGCAATCACTTGTGCAACCAGCGGGCCTTGGTTTTTTTTCATCAGGCGCTTGGTCTCGACCAGGCTGCTGATGGGCTTGGCGGCTAGCCGACGTGCGACAGATTGGGCGTAGGTGTTGGTCTCCAGCGGCGGTACCACACGGTTCACCAAGCCTACTTCTAGTGCAGCCTCCGCCATAAACGGCTCGCCCAGTAGCAGTGCCTCGGCTGCGCGGTGGTAGCCCATTAGTTGTGGCACCAGCAAGCTAGACGCAGCTTCGGGACACAGACCCAGGTTGACAAACGGCATAGAGAAAGCCGCGTTATCGCCTGCGTACACTAGGTCGCAGTGCAGCAGCAGGGTGGTACCAACGCCTACCGCTGGGCCGTTGACAGCGGCGACGATGGGTTTGGTAAAGCTGGAAATAGCGCGCAAAAACTGAAACACCGGGCTGTCTTGGCCAGCAGGGGGTTTGTTCAAAAAGTCGGCGATATCGTTACCCGCGCTAAATATAGTCTCGTGCCCTTGAATGACTACTACGCGCGTGGCGGCATCGCCTTGGGCGGCGGTTAAAGCGTCGGCCATGGATTGGTACATCGCCGAGGTGATGGAGTTTTTTTTGTCCAAGCGGTTTAAGGTTATGGTGCAGACGCCTGCGTCATGGTGAATAAGGATGTCGCTCATAACTTGCTTGTGTGGGTAAAAAATATTGATTTAAAAACTGTCAGGCGGGTAGGGCGTTTAAAGCTTCGCGTACAAAGTCTAAACGGTCTTGACCCCAAAACATTTGTTCGCCGACAAAGAAGGTAGGTGCACCGAATACGCCGAGCGCTACGGCCGCCTCGGTAGCTGCTTTAAGTGCGTCTTTGGTGTTTTGAGCATTAGCCAGCGCGACTATGCTGGCAGCGTCAAGGCCCGCAGCGGCGAGCACTAGGCCTACCACAGCCGGGTCGCTCATGTTCAGCGCGTCGACCCAAATGGCTTGGTAGATGGCGTTGCAATAAGGCACAAAGCGTGCATCGTCGGTCATGTGTAAACCCATCGCTGCGCGCATCAACAGCAAGGTGTTAATGGGGAAATGCGGGTTGGTAGCCAGTGGTACGCCGTAGCGTTTGGCAAAGCGTGCAAAGTCGGTGAAGGTGTATTTGCCTTTAGCGGGAATAGTGGCGGGTGAATGGTTGCCAGTGGCTTGAAACACACCGCCCAGTAATATGGGTTTGCACTCTACCGAAGCACCCGTTTGCTCGCACAGCTTGGGCAGTTGTGTGTAGGCCAGGTACGACGCTGGACTGCCAAAGTCAAAGTAATAGTCGATGATTTTTTCCATGTTGATCTCCTAATTTTTTTAAAACTTTTCAATGTACGGGCGCAAGTCTAGCTCATGCGTCCATGCGTCGCGCGGCTGCTGGTGTAGCATGAGGTAGGCATCGGCGATGTGGTCGGGGTTGACTATGCCGCCTAACTCTTTCATGGCGTAACGGTCTGGAAACTGGGTGCGAATAAATGCAGTGTCTATCGCACCGTCGATGATGGGGTGGGCCACATGCACGCCCAGCGGCCCTAGCTCGCGTGCCATGCTTTGTGCCAGCGCACGCAGCGCCATCTTGCCACCGGAAAAACCTGCAAAGTTTGCGCTGCCGCGTAGCGATGCGGTAGCCCCTGTGAAGATAATGGTGCCTTTGTGCTGCACTCCGTTTGCATGGCCTTGCGCAGCATCTTCACGTGCCACCATGCGCTTGGCCACTTCGCGCCCCGTTAAAAAACCGGCCAAGCAAGCCATCTCCCACATCTTGGTGTAGCGGCGTGCGGTCTCAGTCAAAATGCTATTGGGTGAATTGGCACCGATATTAAACACCATCACCTTGATAGGGCCGATCTCAGCTTCAATTTTTTCTACCAGCGCGATAACTTCTTCCTCCACCCGTGCATCGCTGCCGAACGCATGGCACACACCACCAGCGGTTTCAATCTGCTGCTTGAGAGGTTGGAGTTTGTCTATGCTGCGGCGTGTTACGCATGCAATGTAGCCCTCGTGTGCAAATCGCCGCGCCACTGCCCCGCCGGTTGCATCGCCTGCGCCAATGACCAAACATACGCCTTGACTTGGGATGCTAAGTTTGGCGCTGGCGGTCATGGTGATTTATTCCTTGTAGTACACCACTTGGTGCGTGGTGGCTAATAGTGTGCCAGCCTCCGACCACAACTGCGCTGTTTGGTCAAAAAATCCGTTGAAAAAGCATTGCGCTTTTGCCTGACCTAGTACAAAACCACTACCCAAAGCGATCAGCTGTTCAGCATCGGTATGAAAATACACCGTCATGGACACAGTACCAATAGGCACAAACGTAGCGCGGCGTAAATACACGCGTGGAAAGAAGGTGTCAGCGATGGCTGTGAGAGACGTAAAGTCTACAGCGCGCTCTTGCACATCGCGCACCCACATTTGTGTGAGCGTGTTACCTTCTTTGCCGTCCCATACCGCAGGCAAATGGCCGGTGATAGAGCGCATGTCATAGCGCTGGGTCCATGCCAACTCCGGTGGCTGCGCGCGTGGCAAGGTGTGTGCAGCCGCCAGGGCGGGCATGGGCGACTCGTTGCTGCCAAAGGTGCAGCGCCGCACAGCGGTGACTGCCGTGGCTGTGATAACCACTTGATCGGCTTGCGTCAGCTCAATCTGCCAATGCTGCGTAGACCGATTAGTACGCGCAGGCTTGGCGGTAATTTCAAACGCACCTTGCGCTACACCCGCGCAAAAATTCACGGTTAATGACACAGGGTTGCCTAACCGCTCTGGGTGCAACATGACCGCTTGTAACAGCACAGCGGCCGTGATGCCGCCAAAGGGCCCCACCATATTGAGCCAAGCCGCCTGCGTAGCGCCGCCGTAGTGTCCAGTACCCGCGCTGTGCAATGCTAGTGCATGGTCAAAATCAAAAGAGCGGGATGACATACAGAACCATGCTAATTACAAGGGAGCAATATTGCAAATAAAACGCTATTTATTTAATAGCTGTTTGAGCAGTATTTACTTGGGTTAGAAGCTGTTTTTATACAAAAATAGCTTGAAATAAGGCTTATACACGTTCAAAAATACCTGCCGCACCCTGGCCCATGCCAACGCACATGGTGACCATGCCGTATTTCAGTTTGTTGCGCTGCAACGCATGGATAACGGTGGCCGCGCGGATAGCACCCGTTGCGCCCAGTGGGTGGCCCAGCGCAATCGCGCCGCCCATCGGGTTCACTTTAGATGGGTCTAAACCCAAGGTGTTGATGACTGCTAGTGACTGTGCAGCAAAGGCTTCATTCAGTTCAAACCAGTCGATGTCAGAGTGCTTTAAGCCTGCGTACTTCAATGCAGCGGGAATGGCCTCTATCGGGCCAATGCCCATGATGTGGGGTGGCACGCCGCGGCTGGCATAGCTGGAGAACTTGGCCAGTGGTGTGAGGTTGTAGCGTTTGAGTGCAGCCTCGCTCACCAAGATGAGTGCACCTGCGCCGTCCGATGTTTGGCTGCTATTGCCGGCAGTGACAGACCCGCGCGCCGAGAACACAGCGCGCAGTTTGCCCAAGCCTTCTACTGTCGTGTCGGGCCGCGCGCCTTCGTCTAGGTTCACGCTGCGGGTGCTGGTGGTGACTTCGGCAGTGTCTAGGTTCACATTGCGCTCGGTCACTTCTACCGCTGTCATCTCTGCGGCAAAGTGGCCAGCTTTCATAGCGGCCAGTGCCTTCATGTGCGACGCGTAGGCAAACTCGTCTTGCGCTTGCCTGCTGATCTTCCACTGCGTGGCTACTTTCTCAGCGGTCAGGCCCATGCCGTAGGCGATGCCGTAGTTGTCAACATTCTCGGTGTCGGCAAAGATAGCGGGCGACAGATTAGGCGAATTGCCCATCATCGGCACCATGCTCATGCTCTCGGTGCCTGCAGCAATCATCACGTCGGCCTCGCCTACGCGAATGCGGTCAGCGGCCATTTGCACGGCACTAATGCCTGATGCGCAAAAACGGTTGACGGTGATGCCACCCACGCTTTTCGGCAAACCTGCCAGCACCGCGCCCACGCGTGCCACGTTCAGGCCTTGCTGCGCTTCGGGTATGGCGCAGCCGCAGATCACGTCTTCAATGCTGGCCGGGTCCAGGCCGGGCACTTGGGCCAACGCGCTGCGCAGCACAGTGGCTAGCAAATCATCAGGCCGTGTATTGCGAAAAAATCCTTTGTGCGAACGGCCAATAGGCGTGCGTGTAGCAGCAACGATATAGGCTTCTTGAACTTGTTTGGCCATGGTGAATTCCTTATTAGTTAGTTGAGGACAAAGCAACGGTGCGCTACACGCTGGCCGTTGGACTGTCCCGCAAAGTTTCAGTTTTAATCAATTTACGCTGCGCTAGTGGCTGCAACTTTGGCGGGGCGCTTGGATGGAATCCAAGCCCAGATAAACTCGCACACCAGTGGATGGTTGCCCGATTCGTCGGTGACCACCACGGGTACAGCCACTTCGCCTTTGTCGGTGCTTTGAATCAACGCACGCTGCTCATCAGTCAACGTGGCCACAGCGCGCATCGCGCCCATGCCGCGCTTGGTAAATTGCACGCGCATTTCTTTAACCACGGGCAAGCAGTCGTCGCGCACGTTCATGCCCATCACCATGCCAGTGGCGGTCTCAGCCGCTAGCGTGGTGGCCACAGCGTGCACACCCTCGATGTGGTTTTGTACTTTGCGGCGGTTGGCTACAAAGATCACCACTTTGTCGGGCGACATGACTTCGTAGCGCAGCTTGGCTGTGCCAGTGAAGGGCACAGCGCGGCCTAGTACGACAGACTGAAACCACGGACGGAAGTAGGCGGGTACTTCGTTTAGGCGGGTTAGCTGGCGTTGCAGGCGGTTGGGGGTGTTGGTCATGTTGTAGTGTTCCGTTCGGCCTGAGCTTGTCGAAGGCTTTATGCAATTACTTGCTGTAGTTTTGTATGAATGCTTCGACGAGCTCAGCGCGAACGGTGAAGTATGAGTTACGTTAGTTTCTGACAGGCTTACCAGTCGACAACATCCCCATAATCCGCTCTTGCGTTTTAGCCATCGTCAGCAAGCTGGTGAAGGCTTGGCGCTCTAGCGTCATCAAATATTCTTCGGTCACTAGCGTGCCAGCTTCAACATCGCCTCCGCAGATCACGTTGGCAATCAACGTAGCAATATGAAAGTCGTGCTGGCTAATAAAGCCGCCGTCGCGCATGTTGATCAGCGAGCCAGTGATGGTGGCTTTGCCGTTACGGCCTGCTGCGGGGAACTGGCGCTTCAGAGGCGCGCGGTAGCCCGATGCTGCCATCGCCTTGGCTTCGTTAATCGCTACAAACAGCAGCTCGTCTTTGTTAGGCACAATCACGTCAGACCATAGCAAGTAGCCCAGCTTGCGCGACTCAATCGCGCTGGTGCCCACCTTGGCCATGGCGGCGTTGGTAAAGCCTTCGGTGATGAAGGGCAACAAGTCTTTGCTGTTGCTGCTGGCCATATTTTCAGCCGCGCGGCGCGCAATGTAAGTGAGGCCGCCAGCACCGGGCACCAGGCCCACGCCGACTTCGACCAAACCAATATAGCTTTCCATCGCCACAGCGCGCTTGGCAGAGTGCACTGCCAGCTCACACCCACCACCCAGCGCCAGGCCGCGCACCGCGCTGACCACCGGCACGTTGGCATAGCGCAGGCGCAGCATGACGCGCTGCACTTCGGCCATGGCCTCTTCTAGCAGGCTCACGCCGCCGCTCATGAATGCAGGTAGCATGCCTTGCAAGTCAGCGCCTGCGCAAAACGGCTCATCGCCTGACCAAATGACTACGCCTGCGTAATCGGCTTCGGCTAATTCGACGGCTTTTTCCAAGCCCGCCATCACATCCATGCTGATAACGTGCATTTTGGTTTTAATGCTGGCAATCACCACGCCACTACCTGCTGGACGATCATCACCATCCAAGGTCCACAAGCGGATGGCCGCGTCTTCAAATAATGTTTTGCCTGCGGTGTCAAACCCTGCCAAGCCAAGGCCTTGCGCATGGCCGCTGACAATCTCAGGGAAGTGTTGGCGTGCATACACGGGCAATTGGCGCTTAGGCACAAACTGCTTGGTAGATGGGTTCCAAGAACCATCGGCTTGGTGTACACCACCTTTGTCTGCAACAGCACCTTTGAACACCCACTCAGGCAGCGGTGCTTTGCACAGCGCTTTGCCAGCGTCAATATCTTCCTGGATCATCTTGGCCACTTGCAGCCAGCCAGCTTCTTGCCACAGCTCAAACGGGCCCTGCTTCATGCCAAAGCCCCAGCGCATGGCCAAGTCGAGGTCGCGTGCGGTTTCGGCAACCGATTGCAGATGGATCGCTGCATAGTGGAAGCTGTCGCGCAAGATGGCCCACAAAAATTGGCCTTGTTTGCCTTCGGCGTTGCGAAGTAGCTGCAGGCGTTCAGCGGCAGGCTTTTTTAGCATGCGGGCGTATACCTCGTCAGACTTCTCGCCACCAGGCACATAGTCTTTGCTTTCAAAGTCAAAACGCAAAATATCGCGGCCTACTTTTTTAAAGAATCCAGCCTTGGCCTTTTGGCCCAGCGCACCAGCGTCCATTAAGGTCTTGAGGACGGTAGGCGTGCCAAAGTTGCCGTAAAAGGGATCACTTTTTTCGTCTAAATTGTCTTGCAAGGTTTTAATCACGTGAAACATCACGTCCAAGCCCACCACATCAGCAGTGCGGAAGGTGCCACTGCTGGCGCGGCCTAATTTTTTGCCCGTCAGGTCGTCTACCACGTCGTAGGTCAGGCCAAAGTTCTCGGCCTGCTTCATCACACCCAGCATGCCGGCGATGCCGATGCGGTTGGCAATAAAGTTAGGCGTGTCTTTGGCACGCACTACGCCTTTTCCTACAGCGCTGGTGACAAAGGCTTCGAGCTGGTCTAGCACGATAGGTTGCGTGGTAGGGGTGTTGATCAACTCCACCAAGTACATGTAGCGCGGTGGGTTAAAAAAGTGAATACCGCAAAAGCGTGGTTTGATGTTCTCGGGCAAAGCCTCAGACAGTTTGGTAATCGACAGGCCCGAGGTGTTAGACGCAACAATGGCGTTCTCAGCCACGAAAGGCGCTATCTTTTTGTACAGGTCTAGTTTCCAGTCCATGCGCTCGGCAATCGCCTCAATAATGAGGTCGCAGTCGCGCAAAAGCTCTAGGTGCTCGTCGTAGTTGGCTTGCTGAATCAGCGCAGCATCTTCAACCACGCCTAATGGTGATGGCTTGAGTTTCTTCAACCCTTCTACCGCTTTGGTGACGATGCCGTTTTTAGCGCCTTCCTTGGCCGCCAGATCAAACAATACAACAGGTACTTTGACGTTGACCAAGTGCGCAGCAATTTGCGCACCCATCACGCCTGCGCCGAGCACGGCGACTTTTTTAACTTGAAAACCAGACATTCTTTAACCTTATTTTTATTCAACGCGAACCCAAGTCTGGGTGCGACCAAACGGACCAATGCTGCCACGCACGGCCAGTTTTTTCCCGCCGTCTTCGGGCGTCATCTTCAGGGTGTACTCTTTGCCGTTTTCAGGGTCAAGAATTTTGCCACCAGACCATATATCAGCACCCTCGTCTTTTTTGGCGCCACGAATAATCTCCAGGCCCATCATGGGTTTGCCTTTGCGTGCGTCTTTGCATTCTTCGCACACGGCATCGGGCTTGGCATCTTTGCGCAAAATTTTGCTGACCTTGCCTGTCAGCACACCACCTGCATCGGTGATGGTGATCTCAGACTTGATCTCTTTGGTTTTGTCGTCAATGGTGTGCCACTTGCCCACGGGCGTATTGTCTGCCCACGCACAGCCTAGTGCACCTAACAAAGCCAAACCAGTAATAAAGCGACTGAACATAGCAAGCTCCTTTAAAAAAATTAAAACGCCCATATAGATAACGCAAATCAAGACAAAGCGGTAGACACCTTAAGCAAACACAGCGTCAGTGTCCATCAGCACTTTACTACCCGCTCGCGCTGTGCGCATGAGGCTGGCGGTTTCCGGGAACAGTTTGGCAAAGTAAAAGCGCGCGGTTTGCACCTTGGCCAGATAGAACGGGTCGTTGTTACCTGCTGCAATTTCGCGCAGCGCAACCTGTGCCATGCGCGCCCAAAAGTAGCCAAACACCAGGTGGCCCGCTACACGCAGGTAGTCCACCGCAGCCGCCCCCACTTCGTCTGGGTTTTGGAAGCCTTTAAAACCCAGCTCGGTGGTGAACTTGGTCATTTGCTCGCCCAGTACAGCAATGGGTGTAATGAACTCGGCCATCTTCTCGTTGACGCCTTCTTCCTCCACCAGTTTGCCGATGAGCTTGCCGAACTTGGTTAAAGTTGCACCGTTATTGCCCAGCACTTTGCGGCCCAGCAAATCGAGTGACTGAATGGTGTTAGTACCTTCATAGATCATGTTAATACGGTTGTCGCGCACATACTGCTCCATACCCCATTCTTTGATAAACCCGTGGCCGCCAAATACTTGCATACACATGTTGGTGGCAATATGACCGTTGTCGGTGGTGAAGGCTTTGACAATCGGCGTCAGCAGCGACAGCATTTCGCCGCTGTCTTTGCGCACTTTCTCATCAGGGTGGTTATGTTCTTTGTCTAGCAGTATGGCTGAATAGATAGCTAACGCACGGCCACCTTCGGCATACGCTTTAGCGGTCAGCAGCATCTTGCGTACATCGGGGTGCACGATGATCGGGTCGGCAGGCTTGTCCTTAGCTTTGGGGCCAGACAACGAACGCATTTGGATACGGTCTTTGGCATACGCCAGCGCGTTTTGGTAAGCCACTTCGGTCAGGCCCAGCGACTGGTTACCCACGCCCAAGCGTGCCGCGTTCATCATGACAAACATGCCTTGCATGCCTTTGTTGGGCTGGCCCACCAGCGTGCCAATCGCGCCGTCTAGCACCATCTGCGCGGTAGCGTTGCCGTGGATGCCCATTTTGTGCTCTAGGCCGCCGCAGTAAATGCCGTTGCGCGCACCCAATGTGCCGTCTTGGTTGACCATAAACTTGGGCACGATGAACAAGCTGACACCCTTGATGCCGGGAGGCGCATCGGTCAAGCGTGCCAACACCAAGTGAATGATGTTGCCTGCCATGTCATGTTCACCGGCGCTGATGAATATTTTGTTGCCGGTGATTTTGTAGGTACCGTCGGGCAGGGCCTCGGCCTTGGTGCGCATCAGGCCCAGGTCGGTGCCGCAATGTGGCTCGGTCAGGCACATGGTGCCTGTCCACTCGCCGCTGGTCATTTTGTGCAGGTACATCTGCTTTTGCGCATCAGTGCCGTGGCTGTGCAGCGCAGCGTGCGCGCCATGCGTCAGGCCGGGGTACATGGTCCAGGCTTGGTTGGCGCTGTTAAGCATTTCATAAAAGCACTGGTTTACCACCAGTGGCAAGCCTTGGCCGCCAAACTCAGGGTCACAGCTCAGCGCAGGCCAGCCGCCTTCTACGTATTTGGCATAGGCTTCTTTAAAGCCCTTGGGGGTGGTGACAGCGTGGGTAGTAATGTCTAGCTTGCAGCCTTCTTCGTCGCCGCTGATGTTGATGGGCAAGGCCACCTCGGTGGCAAATTTGCCGCCTTCTTCCAGCACGGCGTTGATGGTGTCAATGTCGGCATCAGCGTACTTAGGAATCGACTTGAACTCTTCTGTGACGTTGAACACTTCGTTCATCACAAATTGCATGTCGCGCAGCGGTGGGTTGTAGACTGGCATGGTGGTTTCCTTCAGATCAAAACAGATTGAGTTAAATTGAGTTGGTAAAATTAAAATTTGGCTTTAGCTATTTTTTTAGTAGCTGGTTGAGCAGGTTTTACTTGGGCTAAAGCCCCGTAACGCTGCAAAATATTCTCAAAACCTTGCCACGCACGGTCAATCGAGCCGGGCGTTTTTAAAAAGCGGGCTTCGTAGTGCAACGCAAGAATCAGGCCGTGAATTTCAAACAAAACTTGCTGTGCATTGGCCGTGGCGCTCAGGTGCCCTTCTTCTTGCGCGCCAGTCACCGAGCGGTGCATGGCGGCCAGCCAAGTTTTGACTGATGAGGCAATTGCGTCGCGCACCGGGCCGGGCCGGTCGTCAAACTCTACTGCGCCACTGATGTAAATGCAGCCCGAGTCAATCTCGACCGAGGTACGCTTCATCCAGTTGTCAAATAGCGCCCGCACACGCGGCAGGCCGCGCGCAGACTGCAGCGCGGGGTAAAACACTTCTTCTTCAAAGCGGGCATGGTATTCACGCACCACCGATATTTGCAGCTCTTCACGCGAGCCAAAATGCGCAAACACGCCTGATTTGCTCATTTGCGTTACCTCGGCCAGCGCGCCTATACTCAGGCCTTCTAGACCGATTTGTGTGGCCAAGCCCAGCGCTGCGTCGACAATGGCAGCCTTGGTTTGCTGGCCTTTTTGCTGGCCTTTGGGCGCGGCTTTGCTATCGCCTAAAGCTATGCGCTTGGGCGAGGTAGCAGGTGTAACGGGTAGGTTAGCAATAGCCATACAGCAATAATCAGCAACGGAGCTTTGTAAAAAAGAACGATCGTGCTATTTTGCAATAGTTTTATGACCTTTGCGTGATCTAGGTCATTTCTAGAGGCAAATAACTATTGCAAGGGTGGGGAAACCCTTGGCGTGCTGTCAGGCGATGTTACGCCGCCCATCGCGCTGGTGGCGAAACTTCGATAGCACTGTGTAAATAGCCACGCGTGCGCGGTTAATGCTACCCAGCGGTGCATGGTCCGGCCAGGCGTGGCCGGGGGAAAATGACAATATTTGCGACATCTCGTCGCGCTTGGCATCACCCCAAAACTGCTGTTTATCTAAACGCAATGTAGCTACTTTGACAAAAGGCGATGCCGTTTCAAGCCACTCTTGGCCCGCGTTTTCAATAGGCATATCGCCCTGCCGTAGCTGTACGCAAAAATCAAAACTGGCCTCGTGGGCGGCCAGATGGGTTTGCATGGCCACGCTGAGGTAGTTGTCAGCCAGCATAGTGGGCAGCGTACTGCGGTGGTGTGATGTGGGCAGTAGCGAATATTTCACCGCCTGGGTTTTGCCCCACAAATAGGGCGTGGTGCTCCAGTAGCGCAGGTCTAGCGGCGAGGTGGGGTTAGTGCGGCCATTTTTCAAAGCTTTTAGCACCGAGGCCTTGCCTGTCAGTACCATTTTGGCCAGCAACAGCAAAGGAGAGCTCTCGATAGAAAAATACACCGCGTCTCTGAACAGCTTGATCGTGCCCAAGGGCATAGTGGGAATGCTCATCAACACAAAATCTTGGCCAATAGGCTCCTCAGCATTTGAATTGTCTGCGCTAGATGCCATCAATTTAATAGCAAAGCCGCGAAAATCTTTCACCGCATCAGACTGCGGCTTGCTGCTGGCGCTAGACACACGTACCCAGCAGGCGTGCTGCATGGCTTGCTTAAAAATACCAACTTTCAGTTCTGCGGGCAAGTCAGGCGCTACTGTAAACGTACCGCGCAGCACACCCAGCGTCTTAGGGTGCGCATCGCGCAGCGTGGCACCTTTGGCATAGTCACGCTCCATCTTGCGGCGCAATATGTCGGTCATCTCGGCAATTAACGCAGGCTCGTTGGCCTCGAGGGTTTCTAAACTGTGCAGCATGGGTGATCCCTTTTAATTAGCAGCACATCGTAGCCGTAACTGCTGGCCTTGTATGTAGGATAGCGCGCGCACTGCCCAGCCACCGATAATGGGCAGATGACTTCTACACCCAAATCACCTTCGCCTTCCGCCCCTGTTGCCCCCAAAGAAGCCCGCTTCGACCAGCTTCCCCTGCCGCCCGCCCAGCAGGCCAACCTTACCCAGCTAGGCTACTTGGCCATGACGCCCATTCAAGCGGCCAGCCTGCCCGCCGCGCTGGCGGGCAAAGACATCATTGCCCAAGCCAAAACCGGCAGCGGCAAAACCGCCGCGTTTGCGTTAACTTTGCTAGCTAATCTGAACGCCAGAAGATTCGCCGTACAAGCCATGGTGCTGTGCCCCACCCGCGAGCTGGCTGACCAAGTGTCTACCGAAATACGTCGCTTAGCCCGCGCTGAGCAAAACATCAAAGTAGTGACCCTATGCGGCGGTGTGCCCCTGCGCGGGCAAACTGCCAGCCTGGAGCAAGGTGCACACATTGTGGTGGGCACCCCCGGCCGCATCATGGACCTGCTGGAGCGCGGCAGCCTGAAGCTAGACGCGCTGAACACCCTGGTGCTAGACGAGGCCGACCGCATGCTGGACATGGGCTTTGTCGACGACATTACCGTGGTAGCCAAGCAGTGCCCCAAAGAGCGCCAAACCTTGCTGTTTTCTGCTACCTACCCCGAAGAAATCGCCAAGCTCAGCAAACAGTTTATGCGCGACCCGCTGACGGTGAAGGTCGAGCTGCAACATGCAGGCAACCAAATACAGCAACGCTGGTACGAAGTAAAAAGTAGCGAGCGCTTGCTAGCCGTCGGCCAACTGCTAGCGCACTTTAGGCCCGAGACGACGCTGGCTTTTTGCAACACCAAACAGCAATGCAAAGACCTGCTGGCCACCCTGCAAGCCCAAGGCACCCAAGCGTTAGCCCTGTACGGCGAGCTAGAGCAACGCGAGCGCGACCAGGTGCTGGTGCAGTTTGCCAACCGCAGTATCAGCGTGCTGGTAGCCACCGATGTAGCAGCACGCGGCCTGGATATCGCCAACCTGCAAGCCGTGATTAACGTAGACGTCACGCCCGATGCCGAAGTCCACATCCACCGCATAGGCCGCACCGGCCGCGCTGGCGAAGAAGGCTTGGCCTTAAGCCTAGCCAGCCTGAACGAGATGGGCTCGGTAGGCAAGATAGAGCAGCTGCAAAACCGCGAATCCGAATGGCACCCTTTGGCCGAACTAAAGCCAAGCAGCGACAAGCCTTTAGTGCCCCCCATGGCCACCCTGTACATCCAAGGCGGCCGTAAAGAAAAGATTCGTCCGGGCGATGTGCTGGGGGCTTTGACTGCGGACCTAGGCTACACCCGCGAGCAGGTAGGCAAGATTACGGTGAATGAGTTTTCTACTTATGTAGGCGTGGTGCGCAGCATTGGGCAGGAGGCTGCTGGGCGGTTGAATGCTACGCAGATTAAGGGTAAGGGTGTGAAGGTGCGGGTGTTAGGGGCATAATGACTTGTCACCATTTAAAATCGAAAAAGATTTAAAAATATATGAAATTCTCGTTTTGGATTTACGTTTTTTCAACAACAATTTTATTTGGGTGCGGAGGGGGCGGAGGAAATCCTGGGGTTTGCTCTGGGAGTGGGTTATATTGTGCCGACGCGGCTGGCACCAGCAGCGTTGGAACCATTGGCAGTGGTACGACTGCTACACCATTGTTTTCTAAATCGGGGAATGGTGATGCCGTTTTCGATTTGCCAGCCCGAGTAACTCGAATTCGAATACAGGGAAATTTAAACGCCAACAGTTCAAACTTTATCGTCAAAATTGCAGGCCAACTAGTTGTCAACGAAATTATTGAAATATCTAGCAACGTACGTACTTTTGATGGCACTTATTTACTAGTTGGGGGTGGTACGGTGGAAATTACTGGTTCAAGCGGAGTTTCGTGGACTTTCACTGAGGTAACTGCGGAGAAAGAGTCAGTACCGACTAACCCATATTCAAAATCGGGAACAGGTGACAATGTTTTCGATTTGCCATCCCGAGTAACTCGAATTCGAATACAGGGAAATTTAAACGGCAACAGTTCAAACTTTATCGTCAAAATTGCAGGCCAACTAGTTGTTAATGAGATTCTCAAAACATCCACTGATGTACGTACCTTTGATGGCACATATTCGCTGGTTGGGGGCGGCACAGTGGAAATTATTGGCTCCAGTGGAATTTCATGGACTTTCTCAGAAGTGAAATAACTTATCTTTCATTGAAGTCATGCCACTGCCTAAACATTTGGCCACAACCAAAAAGTTTTAGCCATACTTTCGGACTTGCGCCATATTTGTATCCAACCCTGTGACGTGCATACGGAACATATTCAATAGCCTAGTGAAATCAGTTCGCGACAAACCGTGATGTTACCGTGTGGCGATGACGGGATCCATTAGGCATGTTTTTAACGTCTTCGGTTTCATACTGAGACTTCGCTATCTGTGCACTAATGTCGCGCCTAACCTTGAGCCTTCGAGATCTTTTATTGTTGGCCTTGGAACACTGAATATATGGTTTGGTAAGCAGCGTAAGCCTCGCTGCTGATCAAGCACCACATAAAGCGCTAAATAAAGTACACTATTAAGCATTAAATACTCTCGCCGATCTTTATGGAACAACTCTTTGCCAACCGCTCCATCAGCGTGACCGAACTCAAACGCAGTCCTACTTCGGTCATTGAGCAAGCGGGCACGGAGGCGGTAGCAGTGCTTAACCATAACCGTCCAGCAGCCTATTTGGTGCCCGCTGCCACTTACCAAAACATGCTCGCGCAGTTGCAGGTGCAGCAATTGCGTGGGGCGGTGGCAGTAAGCCGCGCCGATCCTTGGCCTGATGTGTCTGAAAAAGAAGCGTTTGCCAAGGTTAAAAGACCGATCTTGAAGAAGAAATAATTTTATTTATTCTTAGCTAAAGTTAAAGGAGTCACACAACTATGACCACCATACATGCCATTGAACAGGCGGTGCAAAAGCTGCCTATGGCCGAGCTTGCCGAGTTTCGCCGTTGGTTTATGCAGTTTGACGAAGCTGCATGGGATGCGCAGATTGAAGCCGATGCGGGCGCGGGCAAACTCGATGCATTGGCCGCAGAGGCTTTGGCAGAGTACCAAGCTGGCAAGGCACGCCAGCTTTGAAGCATTTTGCCTCTGCAAAATTCTGGCAACGCTTTGAAGCCTTGCCACAAGACATTCAAACCATTGCGCGCGGCAATTTTGAGCTACTTAAACAAAACCCATCTCATCCATCGCTGCAGTTCAAACCTGTGAAAAATGGTACGTTTCGCAGCGTACGCGTTAACTTAGGCTACCGCGCTTTAGGTGTGCCAGTGGCTGAGGGTGTGCAATGGTTTTGGATCGGCAGCCATGCTGACTACGATAAATTGTTAGGCTAGAAAATTTAGCATACGGCGAACTTGCCATGACCACCCACACTTCCCAAACCCTCTGGCTCCGAGGCAAGCAAAACTTTTTAGATAACCATTACAGCCGCCAGCATGTGCTGCGGTTTGATGGTGGCGCTGAGGTGGTGGGGTCGTCGTCGCCGCATGTAGTGCCGTTGCCGTATTCGGATGCATCGGCGGTAGACCCAGAGGAGATGTTTATTGCGTCGCTGTCTAGCTGCCACATGCTGTGGTTTTTGTCGGTGGCGGCTAAGCGCAAGTTTTGTGTGGACCGCTACTTTGATGCGGCGTCGGGGGTGATGGACAAGAATGCCGATGGCAAGCTGTTTGTGTCTGTGGTGACGTTGCGGCCTGATGTGCAGTTCTCAGGCGACCACCTGCCGTCGCGCGCCGACATTGACGCAATGCACCATGCGGCGCATGCGGATTGCTTTATTGCTAACTCGGTAAAGACGCAGGTGCTGTTTGCTCCTGTGTACGGTGCTTAAAGGTCGAGATATTATGAGAAATAGGCCAGTAACCCAATTAAATCCTGCTCAAGCAGCTATTAAATTCATAGTTACTTGATTTTCAGTCCTACCATCGTAGGGTCATCGGGTGGGTACTTCAAACCTAGCGACTTGAGCTTGTCGCGCACCATGGTGGCGATCATCAGGTTGCGGTGGGTTTTAGAATCTGCGGGCACTACCGTCCATGGGGCGTGGGGTGTGCTGGTAGCGCCCAAGAGTGCGGCGTAGGCTTTTTGGTAGTCGGCCCACTGCTTGCGCACTTCTACATCGCCGTGGCTAAACTTCCAGCGTTTAGTGGGGTCGTCGATGCGCTCTTGCAGGCGCAGGCCTTGCTCTTTAAAGCTGATGTGCAGCATAAACTTCATCACGGTGGTGCCGGTCTCGCACAGCATGCGTTCAAAATCGTTGATGTGCTGCATGCGCTGGAGGGTTTGCTCAGGGGTGATCCAGCCGTTGACCACGGGCACTAGTACATCCTCATACTGGCTGCGGTTAAAAATCATCACCTCGCCCGCAGCGGGCGCATGCTGGTGAATACGCCACAGGTAGTCGTGTGCACGCTCTGCCTCAGACGGGGCCTTCCAGCCGATGGCGTGCACGCCCAGTGCGGTGGTGTGGCCAAACACGCCGCGTATGGTGCCGTCTTTGCCGGACGTGTCAGTGCCTTGCAAAATAACCAGCAGCTTGTGGCGGCGGTCGGCGTACAGCAGGTCTTGCAGCGCGTCGATTTCTAGGGCCAGCGAATCTAAACTGGCTTTGTCTTTAACTTTGTCACCGCTTGAAAACGGCTTGGCTGCAGTGTCGCACTTGGCCAGTGCAAACGGTTTGCTTTTGCTAGCTGTGGGTGGCTGCCACGGGGCTAGCAAAGCGGTTTGTTTTTTCGGTGTGGTGGCCATGCAAAGCTCCTGTGGTGGTGGTGGGGTGACTGGGCCGTAACTCAAATTGGCCCAGCTATCTGACCATCCTAGCCAAGCCTTGCGATAAGTCAAGCTAAGCCAACATAGTCATGCTAATTCAGTCAGCCCACCGTGCACGCACGCTTAACGCGAACGCATTTTATCCACTTTAGCTTAAGATTTTTTGTAGGCCCGCACCACTTGCCGTTGCTCGCCCAAGCCTTCAATACCTAGCGTCATTACGTCGCCTGGCTTTAAATAACGTGGAGGTTTGCAACCCATGCCCACACCGGGCGGCGTGCCTGTGGTAATCACATCGCCGGGCAGCAGCGTCATAAACTGGCTGACGTAGCTGACGATTTTGGCCGCACCGAAAACCATGGTCTTGGTGTTGCCGGTTTGCAAACGCTGTCCGTTCACGTCTAGCCACATGGACAGCTTTTGCACGTTGGCCACTTCGTCCTTGGTTACCAGCCACGGGCCGATAGGGCCAAAGGTGTCGCAGCCTTTGCCTTTGTCCCACTGCGGGCCGCGCTCTAGCTGGTATTCGCGTTCGCTCAGGTCGTTGATCAGCGTGTAGCCTGCGACAAAATTCAAAGCGTCTTTTTGGCTAACGTATTGCGCCTTGGTGCCAATGACGATGCCCAGCTCAACTTCCCAGTCGGTTTTGACCGAACCCTTGGGCAGTATCACGTCGTCGTTAGGCCCCTGAATGCACGTTGTGGCCTTCATGAAGACGATAGGTTCTTTGGGAAGTGGCATGCCTGCCTCGGCAGCGTGGTCTGAATAGTTCAGGCCAATAGCAATGAATTTACCCACATGAGCTACCGGGCAACCCATGCGAGGTTTGCCGCGCACGGCGGGCAGTTTGTCGGTTTTAAGTTTGGCCATTTTCTTCAGCACTGCATCGCCCAGCTGCGCTGCGCCAATGTCGGGCAGCACAGCGCTTAGGTCGCGCAGCACGCCTTGGGTGTCGATGAGGCCGGGTTTTTCTTTGCCGGGGTTGCCGTAGCGAACGAGTTTCATATTTTTTGTTTCCTGGTGGGGCGTGAGCCCTTGGAGAAGTTTGGGGCGAATGTTTGGGTGGGGTGATCTTAATGCAGCGTGGGCATTGAAGATTGATATTCTTGTACGGCAGCGGGCAGGCGGTTCTACTTTAACTGTGCGGCGGTCCTGCGGGGAACTGTGCAGGTCTTGTACGGGAGCTGGCCGACGGCGTACTCAGCTGCGCGGCTGTCCCCCGTGTTGGCCCAGGGCCAACTTCTCCTCCTTTATGCCGCTGCGCTGAGTACACCGCCGGCCAGCTCCAGTGACCTTGGTAGGTAATCCACCGCTGTATTTTCACTTAACTAATACGCAGCCTTGGCGCTTGGTGTGGACAGCGCAGCGGCATAAAGGGGGAGCCCGCAGGGCGGAGGACAGCCGCGGAGCTGTTCACGCCAAGTGCCAAGGCGGGCACAGAACTGACTTTGAGGAGCACGCTAAGCGTATTCTGAGGCCTATTTTCAGAGCGTTTTAGGCCACTGACCCAAGTAAATCCTGCTCAACCAGCTATGCAATTGATAGTATTGACCATCCCAATAACCCAACCGAAGCGCGGGCTGTTTAAACCAAGCAAAGAACAATGTGACGAGTCGGGTTCGTCTCGATGAAAAATACGCAGAGAGGCGCGCGGTACAAAAGTTAGCCCTATGCAACCTAGTTTCGCGCGTGTTCTCGGAGTATTTTTCGCGAAAGAGATGCCCGGCTCGAGTCCAGCTCCCCGGCGCGCACGCTTAGCAAAGCAACCAGCTTGCCGGTGCGCACGCATGGCAAGCGAACCAACTCTCCGGAGAGACTAAAGGGTCCAGCCCCGCAGCAACAACGTTAGCCCAGAACCAACGCACGCAAAAATCTAAGGCAGTGCCCGCACTGCATCACCCGCCACGGCAAACACGCGGTCGCGGCCTGTGCCGTTGGCTAATCCATCCCGCCGCTCAATGGGGTGCATGCCTGTGAAGCTGCCAAAGGCGGGCAATATGCCCACCGGGTGGGCCGCCTCGTCGCCTAGCCAAAAGCAGGGCAGGCGCAGACGGTCGCGGCCACGGCCTTGCACGGTAATGCAGGGGTGCCAGTGGCCTGCCAGCACGTAAGCGCCAGTGATTTGCTGCGGATGGTGGCACAGCGCTAGCGGGCCGGGTGGGCGGGTGCCAGGCATGGTCTCCAGCAGGTCCGTTGGCATGTTGGTTGGCGTGCGCGTCGGCGTGGGGTGGTCGGGTGTTATGGAGCTTGATGCCGTTTGCATCGCATGATTTACCGCGGTCTGTGCCGCTGCAGCTGGCCCAGCTGCCCGCAGCATCAAAGGCTCGTCCACCACGTCAATGCGCAGCGCCGCAGGCGGGTCGCCTGCGTGCGCATCGTGGTTGCCACGCACTAAAGTAAGCGCAATACCCGCATGCTGCGCGCGCCATGCCGCGATAGCGCCTTGCGTGCTGGCAGCGTGCGCGCGGGCAGAATGCAAAAAGTCGCCCAAGAAAATAATGCGCTGCGCCTGCGTGGTGGCCAGTAGCTGCGAAAGAACGTTTAAATTCTCGGTGGTCGTGCCGCTGGGCACCGGCACGCCTAGCGCGCGAAAGCTGCTGGACTTGCCAAAATGCGCATCGGCTACCAGCAGCGTGCGCAGGGTCGGCAGCTCTAGCGCGCCGCTGGGGTGCAGCACGGCGGCGTGGCCAAAAAGCGTGATGGGAAGCACTGTTTTATAAGCCTTTTAGGGCTTTTAGGCCGTGGAACCTGCTCAAGCAGCTATGCAATTGATAGTAATAGCCGACTAGCCGACTAGCCGACTAACCCGGCCAGGCTGGCTTCTAAATATTCAGTCGGCACGCGCTTAAAACCCGAGCGCGCGTAGCGCTGCAGGCGGCCAATGCAAAACGACACCAGCACCGAGGCGCGTACGTTCGCATCTGCCGTGGGCGCGGTGCTACCGGTGGCCTCGCCCAGCTCGCGCAGGGCTTGTTTAAAGGTGCTCTCCAGCTTGTCAAACAGCTGGTTCATGCGCTGGTGCAGGCGCTCGTTTTCAAACACCAGGGCGTCGCCCACCATCACGCGGGTCATGCCAGGGTTTTTCTCGCCAAACTGCAGCAGCATGGTGATGATTTTGTTTAAACGCGCAGCAGGCTGCTTCTCGCGTTCGGTAATTTGGTTAACTAGGCCAAAGACGGTAAGTTCTACAAACTCAATCAGGCCTTCAAACATTTGTGCCTTGCTGGCAAAGTGGCGGTACAGCGCGGCCTCGGACACATCCAGCTTGGCGGCCAGGGCCGCAGTGGTCACGCGCTCGGCACCGGGCTGCTCTAGCATGGTGGCCAGGGCTTGCAGTATTTGCACGCGGCGCTCGCCCGGCTTGGGGCGCTTGCGGGGGGCGGCTTCTGCAGAGGCGCTGGTGGCGTCTTCAGCGCTGGTGGCGCTAGAGTTGGTAGTTACTTCGGTCATGGGCTTGCAGTTTATGGAATGCGTGATGTTCGTGCAAGCGGCTGGGATGCCACGCCTTGCGTGATATTTTGTAATGATTCTCTCACAGCCCGCCGCTTGCGCAAGGCGTTTACTGCGCGCGAATACCCCGGGTAAACGCGGGTGCGCGCAGGTGCGGCGGGGTGGTGGGCGCGGTAGTGGCGAACCACACGCTGACTTTCAGGCCACGGCCTTGGGGCGCGCTTGCCAGCGCCGGGCCGGGCACGGCTGCCACCTCGCCCGCAGCCCTTGTGTCGTTATCCACGATGGTCGATGGGTAAGGCCGCCCCTGCGGTGGCCGGTGGTCTTCTAGCACCAACTGCGTACC
>JANLPQ010000010.1:0-2357 GCA_031367325.1 Polaromonas sp.
TGGCAGGCAAACTTGACGGCATTACTTGGCGCGTCACACTAGCACCCGACGGCACGCCGCTGGTGTACGACACCATGCACGCCTGTGGCTGCTACCACATGTTTTTTCCCACACCGTCTGCGCAGCCCAAGCCAGCGCCCCAGCAAGGTATTGAATGGGCGTTTGTCCCGCACAGTTTGCCCGCCATCAACGCCCAGCAGCGCGTGCTAGTGCGAGTCGCGCCAAACACCCATTACATTGACCGCGTCAGCGTGTTAGATGCCAGCCTAGATACTGCCACACCTCTTGCCACGCTTGACTATCACAGCCTGCGCTCTTTACCCTTAGACCGGTTGGCTACAGATGCATTACCTTCAAACCCTACCATCAGCAGTCGCAGCGTTTTTAGCCCGCAAGGGTTTATTGACGGTACCGACCGTGCCGAGCGTTACCTGTTTTGGCCCATGGGCATCGCACGCGCAGGCAGCATGCGACAGTGGGGGCAACATGCCACTGCTTTTGTGGGCAAGCGGCATTTTGATGATGCGATGTTGATGCAAGAACGCTTTGACTTTGATGCGCGGCACTTTAATAAATCTGCGCCTTAGACATTGCTTTTGCGTGGCTAGCTGCCTAGCGTGACAGGCCCCACGCTGCTCTCATGTCAGCCAATACCGATACTTACATCGCGCACGGACAAATGCTGATAACGTACCTATTCCTGTTGCAGCCCGTTCGCTTGCAGCGTCTTTGACAGGGGAATTTTCACCACTTTTCTTTTATCAGCTAAGGACATCATCATGGTATCTCCAGCCACACGTCGCCGCTTTATCGAAATGGCACCTTTTACCAGCATCGCGCTGCTGGCCGCATGCTCACCGACACCCCCGCCTGCTCCTGCTAACACCACACCGCCTGTGTCATCTACGCCGCCCCCAGCACCCGCGACGGATACTGCGCCCAGTTCAGCAGCAAGTGCGCCCGCCAGCTCTACCCCTAGCGATGCCACCAATACATCGGCATTGCCTATGCTGGACGAAAAAGACGCGCAAGCTGTGGCACTGGGCTACGTGGCCGACGCCTCCAAGGTGGATAAGGACAAGTACAAAACCTATGTAGGCGGCAGCATGTGCAGCAACTGCAATTTGTACCAAGGCAAGGCGGGTGACGCTGCTGGGCCGTGTACCTTATTTGCTGGCAAAAAGGTAGCTGGGCCGGGCTGGTGTAGCGGGTGGATTAAGAAGGCCGCGTAGCTAACTGGCTTGCTCTGCAGGTGCTTGTTGCTGGCATCTGCAGACAGTTGGCATCTGTGCGTCTTCGAGAGTTGGTCGCTAGGTTTTTGTGCGCTGCATTGAGGTGGTCACATGGCTAGCGCGCGCGCCGGGTAGCTGGACTCGAGCCGGGCATCTCTTTCGCGAAAAATACTCCGAAAACACGCGCGAATTGAGATCTTTGTTTAGCTAGGATTGTCAACGCGCGCCTGTCGTAGTATTTTTCATCGAGACGGACCCGACTCGTCACATTGTTCTTTGCTTGGGTTGGAACAGCCCGCGTGCCGGTCATTGGGCTGGTTTCTGCTAGCAGTTTTGAACAGCCCGCGTTTCTGCTACAGCGCTGAAAAGGTAACCACTATCAATTGCATAGCTGGTTGAGCAGGTTCTGCGGCCTAGAACGGCTAAAACGCTTATAAATAGTTGTCTGTGCTAGCATAGTTGTTTGTCAATCTAACAAGGCAGCAACATGGCAAACGCACAGACAGATTATTTGGTTATCGGCTGCGGCGCGTCGGGCTTGGCTTTTGCCGACACACTGGTGCACGAGACCGATGCGCACATTACTATCGTAGACCGGCACGCTAAACCTGGTGGCCACTGGAACGATGCTTATCCTTTTGTCGCCTTGCACCAGCCCTCATCTTTTTATGGCGTCAACTCACTCGATCTTGGTACTAACCGCAAAGACACTATCGGCGTTAACCAAGGCCTGTACGAGCTGGCGTCTGGGCCCGAGGTGAGTGGCTATTTTGACAAAGTGATGCACCAAAAGCTGCTGCCCAGTGGCCGGGTAAGCTACCACCCAATGTGCAATTACTTGGGTGACGTTGAAAGCAGTGACAAAGGTATGGGGGCCAAGCGTGTGGGCTGCTTTGAATCTATCTTGTCGGGGCAGCAAACGCACATTACCGTGCGCAAGAAAATAGTCGACGCCAACTACTTCGGCCCCAAAGTGCCTTCTACCCACACACCCAAATTTACCGTGGCCGATGGCGTGCGGCTGGTCACGCCGAATGCGCTGGCGCATCTGTGGCAGGGCAAAAGCCAGCGGCCTACGCGCTACGCCATCATCGGCGCTGGCAAAACCGCGATGGACGTGGGCCT
>JANLPQ010000061.1:0-51029 GCA_031367325.1 Polaromonas sp.
GCGCGAATAGCGTCGTTGCTGACCAGCATTTCAAACACGCCCGTGCGCCCTTGGTAGCCGGTTTGGTTGCAATGCGCGCAACCTATGGGTGCACCTTTGAATGATGGGTCTACGCATTGGGTGCACAGCTTGCGTACCAGCCGCTGGGCTAAAACGCCTAGCAGTGACGAGCTAAGCAAAAACGGCTCTACACCCATATCGGTCAAGCGCGTCACAGCGCTGCTGGCATCGTTAGTGTGCAAGGTGGCCAGCACCAAGTGGCCAGTCAGTGAGGCTTGAATCGCAATTTGCGCAGTTTCAAAATCGCGAATCTCGCCGATCATGATGACGTCGGGGTCTTGCCGCAAAATGGCGCGCAGGGCTTTGGCAAAGGTCAAATCAATCTTGGCATTCACCTGCGTTTGGCCTACGCCCGCCAGCTCATATTCAATCGGGTCTTCTACCGTCATGATATTGGTTTGCGACGCGTCGATCTTGCCTAGCGCAGCGTACAGTGTGGTGGTTTTGCCAGAGCCCGTAGGCCCGGTGACCAGAATAATGCCGTGTGGCTGGCTGATCAATTTTTCAAACTGTGCCAGCACTTCGCCTTGCATACCCACGGCTTCCAGCGTGAGCTTGTTGCCACTTTTGTCAAGCAATCGCAGCACAGCGCGCTCGCCATGCGCGCTGGGCAGCGTGCTGACCCGCACGTCTACGGCGCGGGTGCCTATGCGCAGGCTTATACGGCCGTCTTGCGGCAGGCGCTTCTCGGCAATGTCCAGCTCAGCCATGATTTTCAAGCGCGAGATCAACGCAGCATGCAGCGCCCGGTTAGGCTGCACCACTTCGCGCAGGGCACCGTCTACCCGAAAGCGCACAGCGCTGTGGCGCTCATACGGCTCAATATGGATATCGCTGGCACCGTCACGCGCGGCCTGTGTGAGCAATGCGTTCAGCATGCGGATGATTGGCGCGTCATCTGCGGTTTCTAGCAGGTCTTCTACAGCGGGCAGCTCTTGCATCATGCGCGACAGGTCGGCATCGGTTTGTACCTCGCTTACTACGGTGGCCGCGCTTGATTCCCCTTGGGCGTAGGCGGCACTGGTGCGCTGGGCTAGCGCGTCTTGGCCAATTGACTCCATCGCTATGGTTTGTTGGCCCAAGCTGTATTTGCGCAATACTTCGGCCACCGCGCTGCGTGGCGACTGCGGGTGCAGCCATAGCGTCAATTCACCCGCGTCTTCTTGCAGCAAAACTTGCTGCGTGCGCGCATAGGCGTAGGGCAGTGGGAATTTCACTGGTTGCCTTTCTCGGGTTGGCCCAAGGGCGGCAGAGCAGGCGCTTGCGATGGAGAGCGGGTGGTAGGACTTGGTGGAAGCACAGGCGCTTCGTTAATTTGTAATACGGTGCTAGGAGCTGGTTGCGTGTCTTTTTGCAAAACGCGCATGATGTCGTAACGGTCTAGTGAGAGATTTTGCGTAGCATTTGCGTCGCGCACTACGGTGGGTCGCAAAAAAACCATCAAATTAGTCTTATTGCGTGAGCGACTTTCTTTTCTGAAAAGGCTGCCTAATATAGGTATATCACCTAAGACCGGTACTTTTTCCTCTCCGTTAATGAAGTCGTCTTGTAGCAAACCACCAATAACTACGATTCCACCATCTTCTATCAAAACATTTGATTCAATGGATCGTTTGCTGGTTGTCAACCCACTAGGAGAACCGACTGTTCCAGAATCAACAGTAGAAGCCTCTTGAAAAATCTGCATTTTGATCGTACCGTTTTCGCTAATTTGCGGTTTGATACGCAAAGTCAAGCCTACATCTTTACGCTCAATAGTTTGGAATGGATTGACCGATCCGTTGCCGCCTCCCCCCGTATTAGTAAATTGACCTGTGATGAAAGGTACATTCTTACCCACCACAATCTTAGCCTCTTCATTGTCAATCGTAAGCAATGTTGGTGTTGATAGCAAATTAGACTGTTTATTATTTTGGAAAAAATTTGCAAGGAGGCTAAATGCTTTATTACCGTCAATTGTGGCTCTGGCACCTAGATTTAATCCAGGAACGAGACTGGTTATGCTAGTAGTAAGGATATTTCCAATCGTTCCAAAATTAGTTCCTGCGGCACCACTGCCGCCTATTAAACTTTGCCACTGAACTCCAAACTCAGAAGCTTTTTCATTGTTAACTTCAACAATCAAACTCTCCACAAAAACTTGCGCACGCCGCGTATCCAACATTTCAATCACTGCCTTAATCTGTCGGTATTGCGGCTCACTGGCGGTGATGATCAGACTGTTGGTAGCGGGATCGGCTTGAATGTTGCCGCCTGTAGAAGGCAAAGAATTTTGCGACGTGGGCGCTGTCGCTGCGCTAGCGCCTGCACCGCCCGTTGCGCTGGCAGCGGTGGGTGCAGGCGTGGCTGCAGGTGCAGCACCGCCGCCACCAGCTGACGCTGCGCCTGAGGTGTTGGCGGCCAATGCTGCGCGCAAAGTAGCCGCCACGCGAATAGCGTCTGCATTTTTCAGGTACACCACGTGGATGTTGCCCGACGCTTGTGCTGAAGTGGGCTGGTCTAGCTTCACCACCAGCGCTTTGATCATCGCCAGCCGGGCAGGGTTGGCTGCGCGCACGATAATGGAGTTGCTGCGCGGCTCAGGGACGATGGTAGTTTTAAAGGTGCCGTCGGGTTGGCCACCCGCTGCGGCTGCTGCGCTGCCGCCTTCTGATAGTCGTAGCAGCAGCGGGCCTAGCTCAGACGCTAATGCATGCTGCAGGGTAATAATTTCCAGGTCTGATGCGTTAGACACGTCCAAGGCCGCAATAATGCGCGCCATACGCTGTAGGTTGTCAGCATAGTCGGTAATGACGAGTGAATTGTTGCCGGGGTTAACGTTGATCGTATTGTTAGGGCTGATCAGGGGGCGCAAAATTGGTACAAGATTGTTGGCTGTCTCATAGTTCAGCCTGAAGATTTGCGTCAAAATTTGATTACCACCTACGCGCGCTTGGCTAGTGGTAACCGTGCCGCCTTGCAGCTTGGCATCCGCTTCGGGCACGACTTTAGAGATACCTGCCGACTCGACTACCGTGAAGCCCTGCAAACGCAGTGCAGTTAAAAATTGGTTGTACGCAGCTGTTGTGGTTAGCGGCTTATCGCTGCTCAAATTCATCGTGCCTTTGACGCGTGGGTCTACCACAATGCTGCGCCCAGTCATGACACCCATGGTACGGGCTACCTCGGCGATCTCGGCGTTGGTAAAGTTTAGTGTGACGCCGTTGCCGTTGCGATAGACTGCGACCCCTGGAGGGGGCGCTGCGTTATTAGGATTAGAAATGCTAGGTGTGGAGTTGGGTGTGCTGGTAGGTGTGGTGCTAGATGTAATGGGGGCTGCTGCTGGATTAGTCTGCGCAGCAGCCATACCCACAAAACTTACGCTCGTTAGCGCCACGGCTGTGGTTAGCAGTGCGCTCAACGCGAACGGCGCTGTCGTTTTTTTCAGTTGCATGGTAGGTGTTTTTTGCTTCATGGCTACCCTAATGTAATAAGCGATTTGGCACCCTGGCGGCGACCAATAATGTTGAGTAAATTGGCCAACGCCGCCTCGCGGTCGGGCGCGGCACTAGCCTCACCCGTAAAGCGCATCCGTGCGCCCACCCATTGCCCCGAGCCCGATAGTTGTAGCGCCCCTTGTAGAGTTTGCAATTGCACGCTAGGCGCCTCACCTCCGGTCAAACTCAAACGGTAGTCGCCTAGCGGTTTGAGTGTAGATAAACGCGATGATACGTCAGTCATGTTCAGCGTAGCGTTACCAGTGAGTAACGCTCGCCCACTGGCCCACTCTATGGTCATGGCGTCGGCTTCCAAAGCTAGCTTGCCTTGCGGGTTAAGCGTGTTCCACGGTGTACCCAGGCCCACCAGCAGCTCGGCAGGTAAATTGACTTTAAGCGCGTTGATACTCAGTTGCGCGCCGCCCCAGCGCGGGCTGACGCCCAAGCGCACGGGCGATGTACTACAGCATTGCGCCAGTACGTCGCCACGCAAGCCTGACAGCGTGGGCCACAAAGTCCATTGCACGCGATCAGGCAGCACAGTGGCATCTACCGAGCTGGCACCACCGGTCAAAATCAATTGTCCCGAGCCGCGCCACACGCTGCCCCGCGCATCGGCCAGTTGCAATTGCCCCGCACTGGCGCGCGATACGCCTGCGGCCAACCAAGCTGCCGGCGCAAACCACAGCAACGAGGCCAAGGCCCCGCTAGTGCAACCCAACCACGCCCAGCGCGAATAGCTGGCCTGTCGCTGTCCGTAGTGGTCCGCAGCGCGCCGCTTGGCTGTATTGCGCGGAGTGCGGTTAAATCTTGATGCCATGCTTGCTTTCAAACCATCAACGCGCCGGAAGGGTCAGCACCATGGTGCCGTCCCAGCTGCTGACCGTACTGGTGCCAGTTGCAGCGGGGGCGCTGGCTGTGCGGGTGAGACGCATTTCAGACGGCACCACGCGCGCGTTGATGCGCGCTTGGTTTAACCATAGGGCCAATGCATCCGCGTTCACCGCCCGCAAGGTCACACTGGCGCGGTTGTCGGTAACTGCCAATGTCGCGCCACTGCCCAAAGTTTGTTTGACTGAGCTTTCTAAATTACGCAGAGACTCTTCATAGCTTAAAGCGCGGTTGGCACGCAGGTCGCGTGCTTGGTTGGCCAGCACGCGCATGCTTTGCAGCTGGCTGTCGACGGCTGCGTGCTGCTGCCCGGTGGTGCGTAGAGTGCTTAAAGCCGGTGCGATAGCCACCCACCACAGTAATGCGATGCCCACTATCAGCCCCGCAATGCTCACCAGCCGTTGCTCGCGTGCACCTAAACCAGCCCACCATAATTTCAATGCGCTCATGGCTTGGCTCCTGCAGCAGCAGGTTGGGTGGGCGTGCTGGCTTGTGGCTGTGCGGTCAACTCAGCAATAATAATTTTGTCGGCTTCGCTGCGCGCAGACAGCCCCGCGCTGCGCAGCTTAGGTGCCAGCTCTGCCAATTGCGATGCCGAAATACCGTGCCCTTTAAGAGAGACCTCCCCGCCCGAAAATTCAATCGCTGCAGGTGCTGCAGCGCCCGTTGTTAATGCAAAAAAGCGCGCGTATAGACTTTCAAAATCACGCCCAGCCAGGCTGCCGCTGGCTTGGCGCAGCGCATTCATCTCGCGCTGCATTTGCACAGGGGCGTCTACCACCACCTTCACGTTAGGAAAAGCTTGGGTCAGTATTTGGGTGCTTTGGCTGCGCTTGGCGGCCAAGCTGCTGCGCTCTTTCCAAGCCCACGCATTCAGACCGACCAAATGCACCACGGCCAGCACCAGTGCGCCTACACGGGCTGTGCGCCACTCGGGCGCTGCCAGCCAAAGGCGCAGCGTAGCGCCCACTTTTTGCAGCCAGCGGTCGCTGCCTGTCAGGGCTAAGTTGCCTTGGGCTAGGTCCACACCATCGTTACGTGCATCCAGCATGGATTGCAAGGCGACTTGTGCGGTTTGCACGACGGTCACCTTAATATCTAACGCAGCTTCGGTGGCGGCGGCTACAGCCGGTTCGGCAGACACGGCAAATGTGTCGTCGGCCCGCAACTGGGGCCACAGCAGCTTGGCTTGGGCAAGCGGTATGGTTAGCACGCCTGCGCTGTCGGTCATGGTGACCATCGCCATGTCGGGGCTGCCACTGGCGTGCAAGCGCGCTGCGGGGCTGGCGCCGTTAGCTGGGCCGTCAACGCTAGCAGCCACAGCGTGCAGCGGATAAGCCTGCGGCACTATGCGGCTGACTTTGTAGCCCGCACCTTGAAAAAACTGCAATTGCTCAGTCAGCCATGCTTTGTCGCACACGGCCAACCATGCGGCCTGCGGATTAATGCCTGCTTTGGGGCGGTACAGCGCAATGTGCAAACCTGCTGGGTCGTCCAGCACCACGTCTTCGGCCAGTGCCTCGAGCATGGCGCGCAACTTAGGGGCCGACAGGGAGCGCGCTAGCTTGGGCAAGCCCACGCTATGCCACGACACCGCGGCGCTGGGCAACAACAGCACCACATCGTCTGCTCGCGGCAGCAAACCCAAGGAAGCGCTGCCGTAGCTGCTGATGGTTTGGGCGTTAGAGACTTGGCAGTAGACCATGTCGAGGTCTGGCTGGCCGGGGGTGTTCAGAGTAACAATCAGGGTGGTCATAAGCGAATGCCCTTATTGTAGAGAGGCTTGGCTCTCAAATTTGGCCAGCGTTGCGCGCTCGCGCCATAGGGTTTTCACGTCTAGGCCTGTACGTTGCACTAAAGAACGTTCTTGCACCACGGTAGCGTTTAGCCGCAGCCGCCCGCGTACCTCAAAGTAATTGCTTGCAACACTGTGTTGCCCATCGCTGATTTGGCTTGCTACGCTAGGCACTGCTTGGCCTGCTTCTGCCAGCGTGCGAAAGTGCTGTGTGCTGCGCTGTTGCACCATAGCGCGCGCGCCTGCCAGCTGTAAGGCAGGTATGCTGGCATACAGTACCTCAGCGGGCGCAGTGTTGAGATTCACCGGCGTGCGGCTAGGCAGCATGGTGATGAACGGCCGCAGTACCTCAAGCGACGTGGCAGGCAAGCCCAGCCACACCAGCTGGTCTACCCGCTGGGGCAGCAAAGGCGTGTTGGCAGTGTCAGCGCTATCGGTAGCTAGGCGCAGGTTCTCCACCATGCCCAGTAATTCACTCTGGTTGAGGTTAAATAAATCAAACAGCTTGGCCCAGCTGCGCAGTGCAGGCTCTGATACTTTGCCGCCTTCGATTAAGTTGGTCACATTCAGCCGTGCTTGCATATCGGCCACTTGGCCAGATAAAAAAAGCTCCGCGTTTTGGTCATCGGGGCTGAGCTCGGTATTATTTTTGTCGGCTGCTAAAAAGCTGGACAAGCGTGCTTCTTGCAGTGGCACCGCCCAAGGCTCGGCCAAATGGTCAATGCCGCCCGAGCGCGCATCTTCACGCAAAATCAGGCGCGCCCAGTCTAGCGCGCCCACCAAAATCCAACCCGCCTGCACCCGCGCCCGCTCAGCAGTTTCAACCTCTACCGCCCGCCACTGCTGCCACGCCGCTGCCGCCGCAAAACTAGCTACTAGGGTAACCGTGAGCATGGCTAGCAGCAAGGCCGCGCCACGCTGATATATGCGAGGCCGTGCAGCCGTAGCGCCGGGCCGCCCCAAGCAAGGCCGGCCCCCCCGGGGGGCAGCGCAGACTGCGAAGCAGCAAGCGTAGGGGCTTGTTGCATCGGTCATGATTTGCCACCCCCCGTGCGTGGCTGCGCCCAGTCGCGGGTGAGGGTGCCTGCCAGGGCCTGCCCTTGCGACAGTGTAAGCACCAGCCGCACGCCGTCGGGCGGTGGAATCAGCCCTGCGCCCACGGGCGTGACGGGTTGCTGCCCGGGGCCGGGCGGGGGTGCATTCTCGGCCGTGGATAAGGGGTTTGACCAGCCATCGTTGCGGTAGTAGAAAAGCTGCCAGTCGTCAATGCTAGCCACCGCAGTTTCGTTATTCCGCTCGGCATCGCCGGGGTTTTGGCCCCAGCGCGTGGCTTGTGCCCACGCGTTTTGCCAGTCGCTGCGGTTTTTTAAGGCGTCAGACTGCCAGCGCAGCCAGCGTGTTTGCCCGTCCACGCTGCGGCGTGTCCAGCCCACTACGCGAATTTCTGCACCCGCATAGCTGCGGGTAATGCGCAGCACGCGGCCGTCGTAGTCGATGGCGGTGTACTGCGCAGAGCCTGTCATTTGGTCCAGGTCAGTTTGCCATTGCGCCAATGCGGTTTGCATGGTGGCCACATAGTCGGCACGCTGGCGGCTAATTTCTTGCGAGCGGGCCATGCCGTCAATGCCGCGCCAGCTCATCACGGCCAGTATGGACATGATAAAAACCGCCACTAACACTTCGATCAGCGTAAAACCTTGGGATGTGCGGCGTGCTTGCATAGGTATTGCCCGCATGTGTATTGCCCGCATGTATGTTGCCCGCATGTATGTTGCCCGCATGCTCAGTACCTGCCCACAATGGTAGACACGCTCAACACCGCAGCGTTCTCGTCGCGCACCCTGGCCTCTACCCGGCGAAAACTGGGGTTAGGCGTGGGGCGCACTTCTAGCTGCACGGTGAAGGTTTTGCCGGCTTGCTGGCAGGTGGTGGTACTGTCGCCCACGCCGGGCATTTGTTTGGACAGGCGCATTTTGACCAGTTCATTCTCAGCGCATATTTGCGACAGCAGCACATCGCTTTGGCGCTGCGCACCGCGCGCCAGCGCTGAGATAGCTTGCGTACCTGCCAACAGCGCAATCGACACAATAGCCAGCGCTACCAAGATCTCGATCAAGGTAAAGCCTTGGGGTGAGCGACGGCGCATCACAATGGGTTGGCCTCAAGCACAGCATCGCCACTTTGAATGCGAAATGGTCGCAGCCCATCAGTGCTAATTTGGATGCGCCGACCTTCTAAAAACAGCGTGATTGATTGCGCAGCGATGATAGGCTCGGGGCCCAAAATAACGGACGATCGGTCGTTAGATGTTTGTACGGTAATGCCCGGCGTCAGCCAAGCCTGTGTGGCCGTAGCGGCGGGTACTACATCTTCGCCCAGCGTAAAACCCTCGTCACTGGCCTGCCAGCCCACCATCAAACCGGTGGTGCGCGACTGGCTGCGCCCCGCCTCTAGCACGGCAGCCAGCCGCTGCGCCTCGCGCTCCAGCGCCGTCACGCTGTTGTCGCGCAGCGCCAGCGTAGTGCCCGCGGTGGCGATAGCGATGATGGCTAAGACCACCAATAACTCCAACAGCGTAAAACCCCGCGATAGCACGTTACGCAGGGGGAGAATGAGCCGCCGCGCCGGGCCGCCCCAAGCAAGGCCGGCCCCCTCGGGGGGCAGCGCAGACTGCAAAGCAGCAAGCGTGGGGGCTAAATAATCACCAGCTACCAATGTCAGCATTTTTGCCCTCGCCGCCGGCTTGGCCGTCTGCACCGAAGGACAACACATCTATCTCGCCTTTGATGCCAGGGTTGAGGTACTGGTACGGGCGGCCCCAGGGGTCGTTGGGCAGCTTCTCAACATAGGGCTTCCAGTTGGCCGGAATAGCGCCTACTGTGGGCTTGGCAACCAAGGCTTGCAGGCCCTGCTCAGCGCTGGGGTAGCGCTGGTTGTCTAGCTTGTAGAGTTTGAGAGCTTGCATGGTGTTGGTGATATCGGTTTTAGCAGCCGTGGCGCGTGCATCGTCGGCGCGGTCTAGCACGTTGGGCACAATAATGGCCGCCAAGACCCCTATGATGACCAAAACCACCATGAGTTCAATCAAGGTAAATCCGCGCTGCCAGCGCGACTGTTGCGTGTCATTACAAACAGAATACGGGGCGATGGGGGGGTGGTATGTTTGCTTCATAAACCCATCATAATATGCAAATGCAAAAAAATTGGACGATACGACTTGCAACATTTGCTATTTGGTTGTTAGCGGGTGCAGGCGTGGTGTTTTGGGTGTTGAAGTTTGTCAGCGGCACAGCGGCCCCTGCCAACGCCGCCGTGATCACCACGCAAACCAACACGGCCATCGACAGTGTTGCCCTTAGCCGTGGCTTGGGTGGCGGCATGCCACTGGCCGCAGCGCCTGTGGCCAGCAACATTAACGCTTCCAGGTTTGTACTAACCGGATTGGTGGCAGGCACAACAGCCAGCCAAGGCATTGCCCTGCTGGCGGTAGACGGCAAGCCCGCGCGGCCGTACCGTGTGGGGGCAGAGGTGGCCTCGGGTGTGGTGGTGCAGTCGGTGCAATCTAGGTTGGTACGCTTGTCTAGCGCGCCTGACGCCAACGATGGACTAACGCTAGAGCTGCCTGCACTGATCAGCATTGTGGCGGGGTCTGCCGTGCCGGTGGTGGTGCCGCAAGCGGCGCAGCCGATACAAGCTATGCCGCCACCCGCACCGCCTATCGTTATTGCGCCTCCTGTGGTAGGTGCGTCGCCCACCGTGCCGATGCCTGAGCCGTCCAATCCAGCTGCTGGTACTGTCCAAAATGCGGTGCGTGCAGGGGCCAAGCGTCTGCGCGCAGGCCCAGACGGCGGCCCTCTGGTGCCAGAGACTCCAGCGTCTGTGGCCCCTGGCCAGCCGTTTCAGGGCCAACCTGCTGCAACAGCCACGCAATAGCGCGTATCACGCCCGCATGGGTGATCCAAGCCATGGCTGGTGGCACAGGGCTTGCGCTGCTCTCTTGCGCAGCCTGCACAAGCTGTGCAGGCTGCGCGCAGTGCAATGCCACACGCAGCACACGCCGTACAAAATCTGCTGTGCATTCACCTGTACCACCGCACACGTAGTTTTCAAAATCTTCCGTCCATGCGGCCAGTTCGCTGGGGGCCATGGCGTCCCAGCGCTGGCCTTCCCATTGGCCAAAGTGCATCTCTCGCAAATCGGGCGCGCAATGCATCACCAGGTCTGGCCGCGCCGTGTGCACAGCGTTGGCTAGCTGGCGGCAGCGCAGCGCAGGCGAGTAATGCACTGGCAAGCCCTGCGGCAGCGCAGCCGCCAGCTGCGTAGCGGCCAACGCGGTAGCCGCAGAGTCTGCCGCCATGTCTAGCGCGCCATAGCACACACCCGGCGCTACTAGCGGCTGCGCGTGGCGAATCAACCAAAGTTGCATGGGCAGATTACCGCGCCACCGTGGGTAACACTACCAACGCCGCCGCATAAAAAGCCAGCTCGCACACCTGCTGCGTAGCGCCCAAACAATCGCCCGTAAAGCCCTGCAAACGCCGGTTAAACAAGCGGTACATCCACCCCAATGCACACGCTGTACCCAGCAAGCCTACTATAAATACCATAGCTGCTTGAGCAGGTATTACGGGCGCTAGCAGCATAAAACACCATAAAAAATTGACTAAAAGCGCGCCAATGTTAATCTTATCCGCCAGCGGTTTAGATTTAGACGTGGCCGTGTCGCCCACGTGCGGTAGCGCCCACACCAGCAGCATGGGGGCAGCGCGCGAGACCACGTGCGCGCACAGCATCAGCACGCACACCAGCCACAAGCCGCGCAGGTTGTGTGGCCCGGCAGCTTGCGCGCCCATGGCGGCCAGCAAGCTCACCTTAGTCACCAGTGCCAGCACCAGCGTCATCGCACCAAACGCACCCACGCGCGAGTCTTTCATAATCTCCAGCGCCCGCGCGCGATCATAGCTGCCACCCAGCCCGTCGGCCACATCGGCCAAGCCGTCTTCGTGGAAGCCGCCGGTCAGCATGACGGTGGCAATGGTGGACAAGCATGCGGCTACCAGCGGTGCAAACACGTTTTGCGTCACCACCATCACCGCCGCGTAGACGCTGGCGGCCACCAACCCTACTATCCAGCCCACGCCCGCAAAATGCGCCGCACTGCGGCGCAACATGTCTGGGCTGTACCCCACCCACGCTGCCAGCCGCCCGGTGATGGGGATGCGGGTGAAGAACTGCACGGCAAGTAAAAAATGGCGAATAAAAGTCACGGGGTTATTTTACGTGCTGTAGACGTTGTTTTTTAGGTCTTTTAGGGTTGTAACCCAAGTAAGTCATGCTCAAGCAGCTATTGATTTTGTAGTGTCTATAGCGGCTGTGATGAACTTGTCTGCAGAGTTGATCGCTTGGTTAGTGCGCGCGCTGTTGAGTTGGTTGCTTGGCTAAACGTGCGCACCGGGGAGCTGGACTCGAGCCGGGCATCTCGCTGCAAAAATACTCCGCAAACACGCGCGAACGGGGGCTTTTGGTTTGCTGAGATTGTCAACGCGCGCCTTGCTGCGTATTTTTCATCGAGACGGACCCGACTCGTCACATTATTCTTGGCTTGGATTGAACAGCCCGCGGTTTGACGTGGATTTTTTTGGCGACTACCCGTAGCCTCTCCACTGTGTTTCCCGAAACTACCGCTAGCGCGCCAAGGTTTGTGCAAGTGATGTGGCGTATGCCGATCGACCGATTTTGGGTCACCCCAGTAGGTGGGCGGTTGGCATACGCAACATCACCAGCGACTACATGCACTTGAGCGTAATCATCAGCAACCGCACCCACGCCATCTCTGCACAAAAAATACAAACGCAATCAACTGCGCTGGTCCACCCCCGCCGCCTCAAAACTAGCCATTTCCACCAAAAACAACGCCGCCGACTGTAGCAACGGCCACGCCAGCAGCGCCCCGGTGCCTTCGCCTAAACGCAGCCCCAGGCCCAGCAGCGGGGTAGCTTTTAGATGCGCCAACAACGCAGCGTGCCCGTGCTCTGCGCCTACATGGCAAAACACCATGTAGTCCTGCGCCTGGGGGGCTAAACGGCAGGCCACCAAGGCGGCTGCGCTGGCTATAAAACCGTCAACCAGCACCACGCGCCGCTGGCTGGCTGCTTGCAGCATGGCGCCCACCATCATGGCAATTTCAAACCCGCCCACTGCTGCCAGCACGTCCATGGGGGTGCTAGCGTTAGCGTGCAGCGCAGCGGCTTTGCGCAAAGCGGTCAGCTTGGTTTGCATCTGCACATCGTCCAGCCCCGTGCCGCGCCCGGCCACATCGGCTACCGGCAGCTTGGCCAACAGCGCAAAAACTAGCGCTGCGCTAGACGTGTTGCCAATGCCCATCTCGCCCAGCGCCAGCACATTGCCGGGCAGGCTGCGCACCACATCCATGCCGGCTTGCACGGCGGCGCTGGCTTGGGTGGCTGTCATCGCGGTGGTGGTGCACGCGTTTTGCGTGCCTAGGGCGATTTTGCGGCGCAGCAGCTGGGGCTGCCGCTGTGCATTTGATAGCGCGCTGGGCTGGGCCGATAATATGCTGGCCTGGGCCAAAGACGCGCTGGGCTGAGCTGATGGTGCGTTGATAGGTGCGGGCAGATCTCCTGCCACCCCCGCGTCTACCACCGTCATCACAAAGCCATGCTGGCGTGCAAACACGTTCACTGCTGCGCCGCCAGACAGCATATTGGCCACCATTTGCTGGGTTACCGCTGCCGGAAAAGCCGACACGCCCTCGGCCGTGATGCCGTGGTCACCTGCAAACACCAGCATTTGCGGTGCATCAAAAGTGATGTGCCGGCTTTGCTGGATGCAGCCTAGCTGCAGCGCCAGCGCCTCTAGCTGGCCCAGCGCGCCCTGCGGCTTGGTTTTAAAGTTGATGGTGTGCTGTAGTTGCTGGGCCAGTACCTTGTCGGCTAAGCTGGTGTGCAGTGGTGCAATGGTGGGAAAGTTAAATGTCGTCATATTGAAAAAATAGCAAACCGCAGCGTGGAGCGTTTGTAGTGAGTAAGCTTAAAAAATCAAACTTGATTCTAAATTGCAGCCTATCCACCGCTGACAAAAAGCCATCTGCAGGCCGCTAGAGTCTTTGCGCAAGTTTTCCACAAGCTCTGGTTGATCGGACGACGAAGGCAATGTTTATCTTTACGCTTTCAAAAACAACTGGTACACCGGGTTGTGGGTTTCTTCCACAAACGGGTAGCCCAAGCCGCTTAAAAACGCCGCAAACGATTTATCGTCTGCTTTAGGCACTTGCAGGCCCACCAAAATGCGGCCGTAGTCTGCGCCTTGGTTGCGGTAGTGGAACAAACTGATGTTCCAGCCCGGGCGCATGGCGGCTAAAAACTTCATCAGCGCGCCGGGCCGCTCGGGGAACACAAAGCGCAGCAAGCGCTCCTCGAAGGCTAGCGCACTAGCACCGCCCACCATGTGGCGCAGGTGCTCTTTGGCTAAATCATCGTGCGTAAGGTCCAGCGTTTTAAAGCCTTTTTTGGTCAAATGGGTCGCAATTTTCAGGCTCTCGCCTTTGTTTGACGTAGTCAGGCCCACAAACACATGCGCCTCGTCTGCGCCGCTGATGCGGTAGTTAAATTCGGTCACGTTGCGCACGCCGCCGCTACCTGTATCGCCCCCATCGCTTCCACCAGCCTTGCCAAAGCTGGGCAGCGTGCCAATCGTTTCGCAAAAGCGTTTAAAGCTGCCACGCTCTTCGGGCACCGTCACGGCAAACAGCGCCTCGCGCTCTTCGCCCACCTCGGCACGCTCGGCCACAAAGCGCAAGCGGTCAAAGTTCATGTTGGCACCGCACAGCACGGCGGCGTAGGTCTCGCCTTTGGTTTTGTGGGTAGCAACGTATTTTTTAATCGCCGCCACGGCCATGGCACCGGAGGGTTCTACGATAGAACGCGTGTCTAAAAACACGTCTTTGATGGCCGCGCACACGGCGTCGGTGTCTACCTCGATAAATTCATCTACCAAGCCGCGCGCGATGCGAAACGTCTCCTCGCCCACCAGCTTGACAGCCGTGCCATCGGCAAACAGCCCTACGTCTTTCAAAGCCACGCGCTTTTTGGCTTTGACCGACTGCAGCATCGCGTTGGAGTCGTTCATCTGCACGCCAATAATTTTGATCTCTGGCCGCACTGCCTTGATGTAGTTGGCCACACCGCTCACCAGCCCGCCACCGCCAATGGCCAAAAACACGGCGTCTAGCTTGCCTTGGTGCTGGCGCAGCATTTCCATGGCAATGGTGCCTTGCCCAGCAATCACATCGGGGTCGTCAAACGGGTGCACAAAAGTCAGGCCCTGCTTCTTTTGCAGGCCCAGCGCGTGTTGGTAGGCATCGGTGTAGCTGTCGCCATGCAGCACCACATTGCCACCCAAATTTTTAACTGCATCTACCTTTAGCTGCGGTGTGGTCACCGGCATCACAATCACGGCCTTGGTGCCCAGCTTGCTGGCTCCCAACGCCACGCCCTGGGCATGGTTGCCAGCCGACGCGGTAATTACGCCTTTTTTTAGCTGCTCTGGCGACAGATGCGCCATCTTGTTGTACGCCCCGCGCAGCTTAAAACTAAACACCGCCTGCTGGTCTTCGCGCTTTAGCAGCACAGTGTTGTTCAGCCGACGGCTCAGCTGCACGGCATGGCTCAAATCCGACTCAATCGCCACGTCGTACACCTTGGCGTTCAATATTTTGGTCAGGTAGTCAGCAGGTTTAAGGTGTTTGGTCGTCATACGGTGATTGTAGATTCTCGGGGCCGGTGGTTTATCGTGTTGCGGCGCAGTATCAATTTCATAGCTGCTTGAGCAGGATTTACGGGCTGCACGGCCTATTTGATGCTTAAACTTTAGCTGTTTGGGGCGTTTTTAGGTCATTGGGTGGGTGGATCTCAATGTCGTTGTTCTAGAACGCGCCCGGCTGTGGCGCAGCCCTATCGCCACCCGAACCCCGGGCACAACGGCCAAGCATCTGCGGTATGCATTCCGGGGGAAATAACGAGCCTCGCGCAAGCGCTCAAACATCTAAATTTCTTACCCCCTGCATTTGCGTTCCTCGAGCCCGGGGCTCGAATCGGTGGCGACAGGGCTGCGCCACAGCCGGTCGCTTGTAGTGGGCTGGGGTTTCGCTCGGTGCTGGTTACAGTCCATAAGGTTGCTACGCCGCTACCCTGTTACCCCGCTACCCGTCTGCCAGTGACCACACCAGTGGAGCGCAGCAACATTCCGTGTGCCTATGACAAACAATAAAGGGCCGCTAGGTACGTTGGGCATGGGCATACCGTGCGGTGCTGTGTGACCGCGAGGTGCCAGGACAGGCAAAAGGCCCAATAAACAAAACGACGCTGCACAGCCGCGAGATCTATGCGCAAAAGCCTAAAGGTATACTGCAAATTCAATAGCTGCTTGAGCAGGTTTTACTTGGGTTACAGGCCTAAACTACCTAAAAATTCACATCAAAAACAGCTAAAAGCGAATCATGCAAAACACCCTAGCACTGCGACCCTAGTCAAACACGGCAGCTCGCAAGGCAGCAATATCCAACACCTTCAACCCCCCGTACTCCAGCCGTACCAAATTGCGCTCTTGCAACAAGCTCAACGCCTCGTTCACCCGTTGGCGCGACAACCCTACTAAATACGCCAGCTCTTGCTGTGTAATCCGTAGCACATCCGTCATGCTGGGGTACAGCACCGGGTTAAACAAGGCTGCAATGCTAGACGCCACGCGTGCATCTGGGTTGGGGTTACGGTCGCTCTGGCGCGCTCCAATAAACTGCCCCAAGCGCTCGTTTAACTGGTTCATCACATAGCGGTTAAAACTAATGCTGTGGTCCAGCAGCCAATGAAAAGTCTCTACCGGTATGCCTGCAATCACGCTGGTTCGCAGGGCTTGGATGTTGTAGCGATATGCCTCTTGTTTTAGCACTGTGCCCTCGCCAAACCAGCCTCCAGGGGGCACGCCTATCAACGTAATGTTGCGGCCATCGGCAGTTTCATTGCTCATCTTCAGCAGGCCGTCAATCAAACCAAACCAGTACGTCACGGGCCGGCCAATGCGGCATACATAGTCGCCTGGCTGCGCGTCGCCCACTTGCAGTGCAGCACAGGCGCGCAAATGCTCTTGTGCGCTAAGTAGCTGCAACCAAGGTATCGCTCGCAGCTCAGCTGCTGTCGCTGAGCGGCGGCGCTGGTGCAAACTGATCTCTACGGGGATGTGTTTTGTCATACAAAGTCTATTCTTAGATGCCGGGGCGACAAAACTAGGGTAACTCCTGCCTAGGGCAAACCCATAAATGTCGTCCAACAGACATGATAACGTCAAAGTGAAGCATACAGTGGGCTTAATTCGTTAACAAAGTCATTTCACGAGACAACGCCGCCATGCAGACTTTCCCCCAACTACTTTTGCATCACGCCAGCGCCCGAGGCACGGCGCCCGCCATGCGTGAGAAGGAATACGGTATTTGGCAAACCACTACATGGCAGCAACTGGCCACCATGGTAGAGCACATGGCCTGCGGCTTACACGTAGCTGGTTTGCAGCGCGGTGAGCATTTGGTAGTGATCGGCTCAAACCGCCCTCGCCTGTACGCCACCATGTTGGCGGCACAGTCGCTGGGTGCCATCCCCGTGCCGCTGTACCAAGACGCTGCAGCGCTGGAGGTGGTCTTTCCTATCAACAACGCTGAAGTGCGCTTTGCCGTGGTCGAGGACCAAGAGCAAGTCGACAAAATGCTAGAGATACGCACGCAGTGCCCCCAGCTGTCCCATATCTATTTTGACGATCCGCGCGGCTTGCGTAACTACGCCGAGACGGGCTTGACCGCGCTGGATACTTTACTGGCTGCAGGTCAAGATTTTGCAGCTGGCAACCCTGGCTTTTTCAAAGACAGCGTAGCCAAAGTCAAGCCCGACGATGTGGCCGCCATGTTTTTTACCAGCGGCACCACCGGCAACCCCAAAGGCGTAGTGCACACCCACAGCACCTTGCTAGACCGCGCAGCAGCGGGTGCCAAGTTTGACAAGCTCACCAGCCATGAAGAAGTGCTGGCCTACATGCCACTGGCATGGATTGGACAAAATATTTTCAGCTATGCGCAGTGGCTGTCGTGTGGCTATGTGGTTAACTGCCCCGAGAGCGTGGCTACTGTCACCATCGACTTAAAAGAAGTTGGCCCCACCTATTACTTTGCACCTCCGCGCGTGTTTGAAGGCCTGCTGACCAGCGTGATGATTCGCATGGAAGATGCGGGTAGCTTAAAGCGCGCGATGTTCAAAAATTTCATGGACATCGCCAAGCGTGTGGGCCCCGCCAAGATGAATGGCCAAAGCGTGGGCTTGCTAGACTCTGTTAAATACGGCCTTGGCGACCTGTTGGTTTACGGCCCGCTGCGCAACAACTTAGGCTTTAGCCGCGTGCGCGTGGCCTACACTGCTGGCGAGGCGATTGGCCCTGATTTATTCACCTTCTACCGCTCGATTGGCATTAACCTCAAGCAGCTCTACGGTTCTACAGAAACCGCCGTATTTGTGTGCCTGCAGCCCGACAATGCCGCCATGGCCGACACCGTGGGCATACCTATTGACGGCGTTGAAATTAAATTAGCCAACAACGGCGAGATCTTGGTTAAAAGCCCCGGCCTGCTTAAAGAATATTACAAAAACCCCGAGGCGACGGCCGAGGTTAAAACAGCTGACGGCTGGTACCACACCAGCGATGCAGGTTTTATTGACGCACAAGGCCACTTGAAGATTATTGACCGTGTCAAAGACGTAGGCCGCATCACAGGTGGCGCGAACGACGGTGCTATGTTTGCACCCAAGTACGTGGAAAATAAACTCAAATTTTTCCCGCATATTAAAGAAGTTGTGGCTTACGGCGATGGCCGCGACAAAGCTTGCGTCATGCTCAATATTGATTTTGACGCTGTAGGCAACTGGGCAGAGCGGCGCAATCTGCCCTATGCAGGCTATACCGACCTAGCGCAAAAGCCTGAGGTATACCAGCTGATCAAAGAATGTGTTGAATCCGTCAACGCTGATTTAAGCCGCGACACCATGCTGGCAGGTAGCCAGATCAGCCGCTTCTTGGTACTGCACAAAGAGCTAGATGCTGATGATGGAGAACTGACCCGCACCAACAAAGTCCGCCGCGGCTTTATTGCTGAAAAATACCAGCCACTGATCGACGGCCTGTACAACGGCGCAACGTCTCAATTTATTGAAACTGTCGTCAAGTTTGAAGACGGCCGCAGCGGCAAAGTATCAGCTACGCTGAAGATATCTGATGCAAAAACTTTTACTCCGGTGAAGGTGGCGGCATGAACTACGTTTTGAATACCGAATGCGGATTGCCCGACGCGGAGGGCGCGAAGGTTTCGCGAAGGACGCTAAAAAATACCGAAATTAATTCAGAATTTAAAAGCTGCTTTTCAATAAGCCAAGCCATGAAAAGTAATGGCCGTCGGTTTCTGAATTTTTTTAATTTTTTGGGTTTTCTTTCGCGCCCTTCGGGAAACCTAAGCGGCCTTCGCGTCCGGAAGTTCTCCCCATCTTTTTTCAGAATCGCAAGCCCACTATGAGCAAAAAAATCGGCGACGTGATCTTAGACGTCAAAAATATTTCGCTGCGCTTTGGTGGTGTCAAGGCACTGACGGACATCAGCTTTAATGTGCGCGAGCATGAAATTCGCGCCATTATTGGGCCTAACGGCGCAGGCAAGTCGTCCATGCTGAACTGCATTAACGGTGTGTACCAGCCGCAAGAAGGCAGTATTACCTTTCGCGGCAAGACGTTTAAGCACATGAACAGCCACGAAGTCGCCACCATGGGCGTAGCGCGCACCTTTCAAAACTTGGCTTTGTTCAAAGGCATGAGCGTGCTGGACAACATCATGTCGGGGCGCAACCTTAAGATCAAAAGCAATATCTTGCTGCAAGCGTTGCGCATTGGTCCGGCTGAGCGCGAAGAGATCAAGCATCGCGAATATGTGGAATCGATCATTGACTTTTTAGAAATTCAAGCTTATCGCAAAACCCCTGTGGGCCAACTGCCCTACGGTTTACAAAAGCGTGTTGACTTAGGTCGCGCGCTGGCTATGGAACCCCAAGTACTGCTACTAGACGAGCCCATGGCGGGTATGAACTTGGAAGAAAAACAAGACATGTGTCGCTTCGTCTTGGATGTGAACGACGAGTTTGGTACGACCGTAGTGCTCATCGAACACGACATGAGCGTGGTGATGGACATCTCTGACCGCGTAGTGGTACTGGACTACGGAAAAATCATTGGCGACGGTTTACCGCAAGAAGTGCGCAACAACCCCGAAGTCATCAAAGCCTACCTTGGCACCAGCCATTAAAGAGAGTACAGCATGGGATTTTTCTTAGAAACATTATTGGGCGGCCTGATGGCGGGCATGTTGTACTCGCTAGTCGCACTGGGCTTTGTGCTGATTTACAAAGCCTCCGGAGTATTTAACTTTGCACAAGGTGCGATGGTGTTGTTTGCTGCACTGGCCATGGCACGGTTTGCCGAATGGATTCCGCAATGGACCGGTATTGATAACAAGATCTTTGCCAACGTTGCAGGATTTCTGATTGCCGGGGTGGTCATGTTTGCTGTAGCTTGGGTGATTGAGCGTTTGGTACTGCGCCACTTGGTTAACCAAGAAGGCGCTACCTTGTTGATGGCCACTTTGGGTATTACGTATTTTTTAGAAGGCCTTGGCCAAAGTATTTTCGGCAGCAGCATTTATAAAATCGACATTGGCATGCCCAAAGACCCGGTGATGGCTTTCGAGTCGTTAATTGAAGGCGGTATTTTGATCAATAAAGAGGACCTTTATGCGGCATTGATAGCAGCTGTGTTGGTTGGGTTGCTGAGTATCTTTTTTCAAAAAACCTCCACAGGTCGCGCCTTGCGTGCAGTGGCCGATGACCACCAAGCCGCGCAGTCGATTGGTATTCCGCTGAACCGCATTTGGGTCATTGTGTGGTGCGTAGCAGGCGTGGCGGCGCTGGTGGCCGGCATGATTTGGGGTAGCAAGCTGGGGGTGCAGTTCTCACTCACCACCGTGGCTTTGCGTGCTTTGCCCGTCGTAATTTTGGGTGGCCTCACCTCGGTGCCTGGTGCCATTGTGGGTGGTTTGATTATTGGTGTGGGCGAGAAACTCTCAGAGGTCTACCTAGGGCCTTATGTGGGCGGCGGCATTGAGATCTGGTTCGCCTATGTATTGGCGCTGGTGTTTTTGCTGTTCAGGCCGCAGGGTTTGTTTGGCGAGAAGATTATTGACAGAGTTTAGGAACAAAAATGTTTTACCGCGAAAACGGCCAATTTAAAACCAGCTACCGTGCTGACAACCAGATCTTCCCGATCTTGCAAGACCGCGTGGCGCTGGCGCTGATCTTAGCGTTTGCTTTTATGGCCGTACCCTTTCTGGCCAGCGACTATATCTTTCGCGCTATCTTGATTCCGTTTCTCATCTTCTCGCTGGCCGCCATTGGCGTGAACATCTTAGTGGGCTATTGCGGGCAAATCTCGCTGGGGTCAGGTGCATTTATGGCAGTGGGCGCGTATGCAGCGTACAACTTTTTTGTGCGCATTCCGGGCATGCCATTGATCCCAGCATTGATCTTAGGCGGCTTGTGCTCTACGGCCTTTGGTATTTTGTTTGGCTTGCCCAGCTTACGCGTTAAAGGCCTTTATTTGGCAGTAGCCACGCTGGCGGCACAGTTTTTTGCGGACTGGATGTTTCTGCGCATCAAATGGTTTACCAACGACTCGCCATCGGGATCTGTGTCGGTCAATAACTTGCAAGTGCTGGGTTACCCGATTGAAAGCCCTGTCTCGAAATACTTGTTTTGTTTAGGCATACTGGCCGTAATTGCTTTGCTGGCTAAAAACTTAGTGCGCGGTGCGATTGGCCGTGAGTGGATGGCCATTCGCGACATGGACGTGGCAGCCGCTGTGATCGGTATTCGCCCGATGTACGCCAAGCTCAGTGCCTTTGCAGTCAGCAGCTTCATCATTGGCGTGGCCGGAGCGCTATGGGGCTTTATCTACTTGGGCGCTTGGGAGCCAGCGGCGTTTTCTGTAGACCAATCATTCAAGCTGTTATTTATGGTAATTATTGGCGGCATGGGGTCGATCATGGGCAGCTTTTTTGGTGCAGCTTTTATTGTGGTTTTGCCTATTTTCTTGAACCAGTTTTTGCCTGTTGCGGCATCTATGGTGGGCATTAACATTTCCACGGCAGGCGTTGCGCATGCTGAGCTGATGATTTTTGGTGGTTTGATTGTGTGGTTTTTGATTGTCGAGCCGCACGGCTTGGCCAAGCTGTGGAGTGTAGGCAAACAAAAACTGCGCTTATGGCCTTTTCCGCATTAATCATTTTTAAATTTGCTGTGTGAGGTTTTGCAGTGTTTGATGCTCGCAAACACTGACTTCTAAGATAACCAATCGAGCGTTCAGTAAGTGTGTTTTGAGTGTGTTTATTTAATTTTTTTGGAGCGAGACTATGAAACTTCGTCAACTAACAGTGGCTGCAACGGTTGCAGCACTAGGCTTGGCCGCTGTGGCCACCAACGCTTTGGCGCAAGCCAAAGAGCAGTTCTTCCCAGTGCTGTCGTACCGCACAGGGCCGTATGCACCTAACGGTGTGCCATGGGCTAACGGCTATGTGGACTACCTTAAGCTGGTTAACGCGCGCGGCGGTATCAACGGCGTGAAAATCAGTTTTGAAGAATGCGAAACTGGCTACGATACCGCGCGCAGCGTGGAATGCTACGAGCGCCTGAAAGGCAAAAACGGCGGCGCTACCTTGGTGCAGCCCTTGTCTACTGGCGCAACTTTCGCTATTACCGAAAAAGCCCCCGTGGACAAAATTCCGGTGGTCACCGTAGGCTACGGTCGCAGCGAGTCTGCTGACGGCGGCGTGTTCAAGTGGAACTTCCCCATTGCAGGCACCTACTGGGTGGCTGCAGACACTATTTTGCAAACGCTGGCCAAAAAAGAAGGCGGCTGGAACAAACTGGAAGGCAAGAAAATTGCACTGGTGTACCACGACAGTCCGTTTGGCAAAGAGCCTATTCCTCTGATGCAAGAGCGCGCAGCCATGCACAAGTTCAACCTGCAATTACTGCCGGTAACAGCGCCTGGCGTAGAGCAAAAAGCCACTTGGTTGCAAGTTCGCCAAGCCAAACCTGACTACGTTGTGCTGTGGGGCTGGGGCATCATGAACACCACCGCCATCAAAGAAGCGCAAGCCACTGGCTACCCGCGCGACAAAATGTACGGCGTGTGGTGGGCAGGTGCCGAGCCTGACGTGAAAGACGTGGCCGAAGGTGCCAAGGGCTACAACGCGGTGACCATGCAACACGGCGCAGAGCCTGACTCGCAATTGGTCAAAGACATGATGGCCATGGTGCACAGCAAAGGCCAAGGCACAGGTCCTAAAGAAGAAGTGGGCCAAGTGTTGTACATGCGCGGTGCCATGAGCGCGATGCTGGGTGTTGAAGGTGTGCGCGCTGGACAAGAACGTTTTGCCAAAGGTAAAGTCATCACAGGCGAGCAAGCACGCTGGGGCCTGGAAAACCTGAACCTGACACAAGCCAAGCTGGATGCACTGGGCTTTAAAGGCGTAATGCGCCCGATCTCTACATCGTGCAAAGACCATATGGGTTCGTCATGGGCACGTATCCACACATGGGATGGTGCTAAATGGAACTTTACGTCAGACTGGTTGCAAGCCGATGAGCAAGTGATCAAGCCTTTGGTCAAAGCCACCGCAGCCAAATACGCTGCTGACAAAAAGCTAGTCGCTCGTAGCGCTGAAGACTGTCAATCGTAATCAACGGCATCTATCCTGTGCTTTAAAGCAAAGAACGGGGTGGCAGCCTTGATGACTCTCTTGGCGGCTTTCACGAGCCGCCAATCTGAAAAGTTGCTTCGCAGCTTTTCAGATTGTTCCAAGACAAGCACCTATGACTACTACGACATCACCCAACATTGTTCTTAATGTCAACGGCATTGAGGTTATCTACAACCACGTTATCTTGGTCCTTAAGGGCGTGTCGCTGCAAGTGCGTGAACAAGGTATTGTGGCGCTGCTAGGCGGTAACGGCGCAGGTAAAACCACCACGCTGCGTGCGGTGAGCAACCTGCTGCAAGGCGAGCGCGGCGAGGTTACCAAAGGCAGCATTGAACTGCGTGGCGAGCGGATTGAAAATTTGAAGCCAGCAGATTTGGTGCAGCGCGGCGTAGTGCAGGTGATGGAAGGGCGCCACTGCTTTGCGCACCTGACGATTGAAGAAAACTTAATGACCGGGGCTTACACCGTCAAAAGCAAGGCACAAATTGCAGCCAACTTAGAAAAAGTCTACGCCTACTTTCCGCGTCTTAAAACCCGCCGTACATCACAGGCGGCCTACACCTCGGGTGGTGAGCAGCAGATGTGCGCGATTGGTCGGGCGCTGATGGCCAACCCGACCATGGTGCTGCTAGATGAGCCCTCAATGGGCCTGGCACCGCAGATTGTGGAAGAAGTGTTTGAGATCGTCAAAGACCTGAACATCAAAGAAAAAACCACTTTCTTATTAGCCGAGCAAAACACCAATATGGCGCTGCGCTACGCAGACTACGGCTACATCATGGAAAGTGGCCGCGTGGTAATGGATGGCCCGGCCAAAGACCTGGCTACCAACGAAGACGTGAAAGAGTTCTACCTGGGTACCGGTGGTGGCGACGGTGAGAAGAAAAGTTTTAAAGATGTAAAAAGCTACAAGCGCCGCAAGCGCTGGTTGGCGTAAGAGGGAGCTAACAATGAGCCAGTTTTACGATGGTTTAGAAAGCCGCGATCCTGCTGCGCGTGAGGCTGCCCTATTGGCCGCTCTGCCAGCGCAGATTGCCCATTCGCAAGCCCATTCAAAGGCTATGCGCGATGCACTGCAAGGCGTTAACGCGCAGCACATCACTAGCCGTGCTGCGCTGGCCAAGCTGCCCGTGACGCGCAAGTCTGACTTGCATGACCGGCAAAAAGCTGCTCACGCGTCATTAGAGGAAGCAAACAACGACGTCTTTGGCGGCTTTAGCACGGCACGCTACGGCCCCCACATGCCCCGCGTGTTTGCCAGCCCCGGCCCTATCTACGAACCAGAGGGTACCAGCCGCGACTATTGGCGCATGGCGCGTGCTATTTACGCGGCAGGCTTTCGCAGCGGCGAGCTGGTGCACAACTGCTTTAGCTACCACTTTGTACCTGCGGGATCGATGATGGAAACCGGCGCGCAGGCACTGGGTTGCACCGTTTTCCCCGGCGGTACAGGGCAGACCGAACAACAGGTGCAAGCCATGGCCCAGCTGCAGCCCGCAGGCTACATTGGCACGCCCAGTTTCTTCAAAATTATTGTCGAAAAAGCTGCCGAGATGGGTGTGCCATTACCCACGGTCAAAAAAGCCATGGTCGGTGGCGAGGCTTTTCCACCCAGCCTGCGCGACTGGTTTACCGAGCGCGGTATCGACGTGTACCAGTGTTTTGCTACGGCAGATCTAGGCTCTATAGCGTATGAAACCTCTGCGCGCCAAGGCCTAGTGTTAGACGAAGGTGTGATCGTAGAAATTGTGCGTCCAGGCACCGGCGACCCCGTGCCAGAAGGCGAAGTAGGCGAGCTAGTGGTCACTACGCTCAACCCTACCTACCCATTGATTCGCTTTGGCACTGGCGACCTCACCGCAGTGCTGCCCGGCCACTGCCCCACGGGCCGCACCAACACCCGCATCAAAGGCTGGATGGGCCGCGCCGACCAAACCACCAAAATTCGCGGCATGTTTGTGCATGCAGCCCAAGTAGCTGAGATAGCCAAACGCTTCCCCGAAGTAGCCAAAGCACGCCTGGTGGTCAGTGGTGAGATGGCCAACGATGCCATGCTGCTGAAAGTAGAAACCTCGTGCAGCGGCCCAGATGCGTTAGCACAAAAAATCGGCGAAGCGATTCGTGACGTGACCAAGCTGCGCGGCGATGTAGAGCTGGTCAGCCCCGGTAGCTTGCCCAACGATGGCAAGGTGATTGAAGATGCGCGCAGCTACAAGTAGTACGGCACACTGCGCTACGGTTTGCTATATTTTCAGTAGCTGCTTGAGCAGGTTCTACGGCATGCAGGGCTAATTAAGCACTACAACTTGGCTGATTTCGATGGCAGGCAATGCCGCAGCGCGCACACTGTGCCCCGCCATACGCGCATCTGCAGGCGCGCTGTGCAAACGCACCAAGTACTGGGGTACTGCTTTAACGTGCACTGCACTAACGCTTAATGCGCGACCCGTCATTTGCCATTCGGTGGTGCCGCCTACCAGCCATAGCACGCGGCCCGTGGCGTAGCCCGACAGCCTGTGCCACAGTGCCTGTGCATTCGCGTCGCCCGGCTCGCCTACTACCAGCACCGTGCGCGACAAATCAGCCCCTGCATCAGACACCCACCGCTGCAACACTTCTATGCTTTGGGCAGCCGCATCGCTGGGCAAGTGCACCGCTTGGGGCATATGACCTTGGGCATAGGCGCTGGCACTGCGCACATCTACTACGCTGGCACCATGCGCGATAGCCTGAGCGGCAGCATTGGCAGACACTGCTTCGTGGCCTGCAGATTGAGCTGGGCCTACGGCTTGGGCTGGGCCAGCACTGATAAGTACCAAACAAACCAGAACCCAGTTGAAAGAGATTTTTCGCATAGCCTGCAATGTAGTGGCGCGCCCTGGAATCGTCCAATACAAAGAAATCACAAGTACATAGCGTTTGGTGATAAGCGCGTAAGTGCTTATCACATATAGGGTTTGTACGGTGCGTTGTCATCCTGAAATACGTATTTCCCGTTGTGATGTAGCCGCGCAGGGGCGCTATAGTTAATTTATCTTTATCAGGAGCTAGCCATGTTCGTTCAACGTTTAACCTTTATTGCTACCGCAGTGGCATTTGCATTGTCGGCCTTGGGCACGGCATCTGCCCAAGACTATCCCGTTAAAGACAAAGCCATTACTTTAGTGGTGCCTTTTGCAGCCGGTGGCCCCACCGACCGGGTAGCGCGCGACTTAGCAGAGGCGCTACGTAAACCTTTAGGCGGCGGCACCGTGCTGGTAGAAAACGCAGCGGGTGCGGGTGGCTCCATTGGTGCCAACAAGGTAGCCAAAGCCAACGCCGACGGATACACCCTGCTGCTGCACCACATCGGCATGTCCACCATGCCCGCGCTGGTGCGCAACATGCCGTTCAAGGTAGAAAGCGATTTTGAATACCTGGGCATGATCAACGATGTGCCGATGACCTTGATTGGCAAGCCTGCATTGGCGGCCAACAACTACAAAGATTTGACTGCTTGGTTGCAAGCGAACAAAGGCAAAATCAATATTGGCCACGCAGGCGTAGGCTCAGCATCCCACCTGTGCGGCTTGTTGTTCCAAACTGCAATACAAACCGACATGACCTCGGTGCCCTACAAAGGCACGGCACCCGCCATGACGGATTTGATCGGCGGTCAAATTGATTTGATGTGCGATCAAACCACCAACACCACCAGCCAAATCGAAGCCAAAAAAGTCAAGGCGTTTGGCGTAACTACAGCCCAGCGCCTGACAGTACCTGCTTTGAAAGATACACCCACTTTGCAAGAGTCTGGTCTGAAAAGTTTTGAAGTAACGGTTTGGCATGGTTTGTATGCCCCTAAAGGTACACCCGCTGGTATCCAAAAGAAGCTCAATGATGCACTAAAAATCGCACTGAAAGACCCAGAATTCATTAAGAAGCAAGAAGGCCTAGGTGCAGTGATCATCAACGACAAACGCGTGGACCCAGCAGAACATAAAAAGTTTGTTACCGCAGAAATCGCCAAGTGGTCGCCCATCATCAAGGCTGCTGGCGTATACGCTGACTGATAGCGTTATCACCATATAAATGCGACGCAGCGCAGGCAGAAAATTATTTTCTGCCTGCTACAAGACTAAGTACTTGCTGTAAATCCTCAATACGCAGCGGCTTGGTGACAAATTTATTCATGCCTACTGCCAAGGCCCTCTCTCGGTATTCAGGTAATGCGTGGGCGCTGGCCCCGCAAATGTACAAGGGCCTGCGCTGATCTTGACGCTCCCATTCGCGTAGATTCTGCGTGGCAACATAACCGTCCATGATGGGCATTTCGCAGTCCATAAAGACAAGATCAAACCCGCTGTCTTTTTCCGTCAAAATTTGCAAGGCTTGCGTACCGTCATGGGCGGTATGTACCTGTGCACCCAGTCTTTGCAGTTGCGCTGTCATCACTTGCAAATTGATAGGATAGTCGTCCACCACCAATATCTTCAGATGTGAAAATTCGCCGGAAGTCATATGGCTTTGGTATATTTCATGGGGTGTTCGCGCATGCGCTATCTCCATCGGCACGGTAAACCAAAACAAGGTCCCTTTGCCCAGCTCGCTGCGCACACCTATTTCGCCTTGCATCAGATTGACTAATTGCTGCGAGATCGACAAACCCAGACCACTACCGCCAAAGCGTCGATAAATTGTGGGGTCTGCCTGGCTGTAGGCTTCAAACAAGTGTGCTTGCTGCGCTTGTGCTATGCCAATACCAGTGTCTTGAATTTCAAAACGCACGCGTGCAGTGGTGTCGCTGTCTAGTGATAAATCTACGCGCACTGTGATCTGACCTTGCTTAGTGAACTTGTAAGCATTGCCTATCAGATTAATCAGCACCTGCCTGATGCGCAGCGGGTCGCCTACAAGCGGCGGCAAATTGTCTGCAAGCTGAATGTCTAGTTGAATACCTGACTGCAACGCTTGGTATGAAAACAATGTGCGGCACTCTTGCATCAGGTTGGGTAGCTTGAAGACGATATGCTCCAGTTCTATTCCGTCCGCTTCGATCTTGGCGTAATCCAGAATATCGTTGAGTACCATCAACACAGACTCACCAGACTGATGGATAGTAGACACAAAACCCTGTTGCTCTTTATTCAAAGGGCTGCTGGCTAATAGTTGCGTCATGCCAATCACGCCATTCATGGGTGTGCGAATCTCGTGGCTCATCGTAGCCAGAAAACTGCTTTTGGCCTGCGCCATTTGCTCAGCCATAGCACGCGCTTTGACTTGTGTCTCAAGGCTACGGGTGTAATGCTTTACGTCTTGCAAAGTCTCACGCACATAGATGTAGCCCAGCATAGGGATCGCGGTCAGGTAGAAAATGCGACTTATAGGGTTGAATATGTTTTCATAGACCTCCCCTAGCGCTAGATCCGGCAGTTTCAAAAAATCTGCAATGAAGAAAAAAACAAGCGCCGTCACCACCGTATTGCGTTGCCAGCCTTTGACTCTGATTGCCAAAATAACAGCAGCCAATAAGAACCAGCTGCTAGAGTTAATGTGAAATACCCAGTCGCACCAGGTCTGGCCAAATTTAGAAGCCGGGTTGGCTTGAATAAACTGCGACCACCACCAAAAAGTAACCGCATAGCACAGCGCTGTACTGACAAGCGCTACCTGCAGGTAGCGGCGAGTGAGTTTTTCGTCGTCTAGTAAATAGCGCAGATAGGCAGCTGCAACAATGATCAAAGATGCCGTGCGCACTGCATGTTCTAGCGGTGGAAAAATCTCGTGTAAAACGACAGGATCAACCCATTTCAAAGCTTGTATTATCGCCAACAAGAGCATGAACATTTCACGAAAAAAACCTAGCCCAAAGCCCCACATCAACAGTAGCTCGCGCGGGCTTCGCGTTTCGCGGTGCTTAGCGCAAGCAAAGACAAACAGAAATCCAAAAAACAGCGCTGCAAACACAAAGTGAACAATGCCAAAACTAATGCCACCATACGAACCAGTGATTTGCGACAGCAAATCCAATAGTGTTTTTAGCTCGTTCATTTTTTACACAGATTGTTGATTTGAATAAAGTTATATTGTCTAGGGTGTTAACTAATAATACTTTATTATGAGTTTATCTAGGCCAATCCCATTTAAATGCATTCGTATGAATATTTTGTGCAACATATCACGTTAGCAATAAAGCCCAGTAGACAGTGAGTTTTTGAAAACGTATATTTCTGCCCAAGACCCATTCTTATATCGTTTTAAAGATGCCTACACTTTCTCCTATACGTAATGAGATATTTATAGAATTTCAAAATTTATTGCCGCAAGCTACTGTGCTGCAGCAAATGCAATCGCTGCTAGACCCACAGCGCAGTGATATCCACGCCATGGCTGATTTGTTAGCTCAAGGCACAGAACAAGCCAGACATAACGCACACCAGCTTAAAGGTGCATGTCAACTTATGGGCTTTACCAGCATGGCTGACATCTTGGCCCGTATTGAACACGCAGCCGCGCAACAAGACAGCGCAACGCCTATCGCGTTGATGCCGCAATTGTTTAACGCAGCCAACGAAACGCGTCTTGCCGTAGCCAGCCTGTTAGTACACAAGGCTGCATAACGGCTGCTTGTGCATTTTTAGCGCGACTTGCGCTGCAGGCCGCAGCCGTGGCCGTTGTTTCAGGTTTAAGATGGATAGACTGCAATTCTCATGGAGTCACTCTATGCTATTTAAATCAGAAAACCGCCGTACAGCCCAATTAACGCTTGCTCAAGCAGCTATGTTATTAATAGCGAGTATATTGACCCAAGGCGCTACAGCACAAACCACTTGGCCCAACAAACCAGTGCGTATTGTGGTGCCATTTGCACCGGGTGGCACCACCGACATCTTGGCACGCGCCCTCGCACCCGAACTAACCCGAGCTTTTGGCCAAAGCTTTATCGTAGAAAACCGTGCAGGCGCTGGCGGCAACGTGGGCGCTGACGCCGTGGCCAAATCGGCTGCTGATGGCTACACACTGCTGATGGGTACCGTGGGCACGCATGGCATTAACAAGGCGCTGTACCCTAACCTGCCCTACAACCCGGTAAAAGATTTTGCTCCTATCACGCTGGTAGCTGGCGTGCCCAACGTGATGGTAATGAACACCGAGAAAGCGCAAAAACTGGGCATTACTAGCGTGACCGATTTTGTAGCCTACGCCAAATCCCATCCCGGCAAGCTGAACATGGCCTCCAGCGGCAACGGCACATCCATTCACCTGGCGGGCGAGCTGTTTAAAAGTATGAGCGGCACGTACATGGTGCACTTCCCCTACCGAGGCTCAGGCCCCGCGCTGCTAGACCTGGTGGGCGGCACGATGGATGTGATGTTTGACAACCTGCCCAGCGCGCTGCCGCAAATCAAGGGTGGCAAGCTCAAAGCGCTGGCAGTCACCAGCGGCCAACGCTCTGCCGCGCTGCCCGATGCGCCTACCATAGAACAAGCGGGCGGCCCCGCCATGAAGGGCTACGAGGCCAGCTCATGGTTTGGCCTGCTGGCACCAGCGGGCACGCCACCCGATGTAGTCAACCGCATTCAACAAGAAGTGGCGAAGTCGTTTGCCAAACCTGAGATCAAAGAAAAACTTTTGGCGCAAGGCGCGATACCAGGTGGCGGTACGCCAGCAGAGTTTGCCAAAATGATCGACGCTGAGATAACCAAGTGGGCGCAGGTGGTGAAGACTTCGGGGGCTAAGGTAGATTGACGTTGATAGCCTTGGTTGCAGGCATTGATGCAACTGTGGCATTGAACATGCGGTGCACGCCGTTGTGATTGGCTATGGGCTTATTGAAAGGCTAATTGAATACTATTGAAATAATAGCTGCTTGAGCAGGTTTTGCTTGGGTTATCAGCCTTTTTTGTTGTTGAAAAGGCTATTTGAAGTGGTTTTTAGGGTGTTTTTCTGCTTTGTGGCTTTGTGGCTTCTTACCGAGTTCGTTGTTCCAGCACGCGCACTGCTGCGGTCAGTCCCATGCCAAACGGACCTGCGGCCCTTTATTGTTTGTCATAGGACTGACCACAACAGCGCGCTTGCTGTAGGGCTGGGGGTTTCGCTCTGTGCTGGTCACAATAAATTGAGTTTACAGCTGGCTGCTACTCTTATGCCAGTGACCACACCACTGGAGCGCAGTAACGTTCGGTGTGCCTATGACAAACAATAAAGAGCCGCTAGGTACGTTGGGCATGGGCATACCGTGCGGTGCTGTGTGACCGCGAAGTCCTAGAACAGAGACGAAGCCTCACCGACCTCAATGCCACTCTGTTTTACAGCGCAAAACCTACCTACGGCTTGAACTTCAAAGCCAGTACCTTCTGCCCCACACAGCGCCCTTGCACCTGCCCAGCCGTCACGCCCATGCGGTAGTGAATGCCTGCGTACAACCTGGACAACGCTGCTTCGTTGGCGGCGGTGTCAAAGTTTTTAAAGGTGCGTGGCCCCCAGCCGCGGTCGTTGTGGGTGTTGTCGGTAAAGCCAGTGTTTTCGCCAAACGTAGCACTTAGCACCACCGCTGCCGCGCTGGACTGTACCGAGTGCCCAGACGGATATTCTGGAAACGGTGGCGTGTGCATTAGCGTGGGCACCCAGTTGCTGTCAATCGCCGATTGAATAAACGTGACGGGCCGCTGCACATTAAGGGTGTATTTAGTGTGCCACGCGGCAATAAAAGCGTCGGCCATGGCCATGTTCAGGCGTGCGAAGGTTTCGGCGGCGCTGGCCAAGCTGTCTTTACGCTGTTTAACCATGTCGTTGGCAATAAACGCCCAGTGGCCTGCAGGCGTGGGTGTTTTGCCCGGATCATCTGCCCAGTACAGCGCAAACTGGCGCTGCTCTTGCGTGATTTGCGTGCTGATGCGGTGCACCTCGGCAGCTTCTTTGTAAAACACCGAGGTGGTTTCCTCAGAATAGGCGGGTGGCAAGGGCGCGGCGCATTCTGCAGGGCTTTTCAGTACAAAGGGACGCACATCGCCCCAGCGCGGCAGCAGCGGCGCTGCAAATGTGGGCGGCGTGGCCGACCATTTGCCATCACCGCTGGGTGGTACATAGTTGGCCGCGCCGCGCCGCAGTGGGCCCCAGGCCTCGTGCCCGCCGTCGGTGCGCGACCAAGTCATGATGGCCATGGCCATCAGCTTGCCAAAAGTCTCCGACCGGTTGGTGATGTCTACGGTTAAAAAATTGGGGTCAAAGTCGGCGCTGTATTTTTGCGGCAGGTTGCGCTCTAGCAGGTCGATACGGCCTTTGTTCTCAGCGCTGGCGTTGCTAAACATCATGCGCGTCATGGTGGCCAGCGCGGCGTTGGCTACGGTAGGCCAATGCAAGGGCTCGTCAGGCTGCGCCAGTGGCAGCGAATTTAATTCGTTGAGCTGCCCGGCTAGGCTGATGCGCCCCGGCATGCCCGGCACGGTGGACTCGTACAAGGTGAGGCCCAAGTAGCCCAGCGCCCGCGCCGTAACAGGCGGGCTAAAGCCGGGGTTTTGCTGCGCTAGCAGCAAGGCCAGTTGCATCCATTCGGTGGCAACGTTGGCGCTGTAGGCGCTAGCGGGTGGCGCTGCACTGGCCGCTGTAGTTGGTGCAGACTGTGCATAGCTGGGCAACGGCGTGGCTGCCACCAGAGTAGCGGCGGCGCACACGATGCCAGCTGCCCACATAACGCCAGTTCGCGCAAAAAAGCTAGTGATCTTCATGGTGCCTTCCCCTGCAATGTGCCTGCGTCTTTGTCCATCACATACTGCATGTTGGCCGTGGCTGTTTTCCAGTCGCTCCACGCGCCATGCGGCCACTGCACGCGCAGCTTAACTTGCGTTGCCGTGCCCAAGCCAAAATGCATCCAGCCCATGTGCCCGCTAGCGTGTCCACCGCCTACGCTCAGCTCTTGGCGAATGGTGCGGCCGCCTAAATCTACCTCGACCCACGCGCCCACGGCGTCGCGGTTGCCACCGGCTTGCTTTAGCCGCAGTTGCAGCCAGTTGCCCATGGGCACGGGCTTGTCAACCGTGCCGCTGCCCAGGTTGCGCCACAGTTGCGCTTTGTCCCAGCGGTTCACCACCAGCATGTCCAGCATGCCGTCACCGTTCAGATCGACCATCATGCCGCCACGGCCCCGCTTATAGCTGGCAATGCCTGCAGTCTGGCCTACTTCTTTAAAGTTGCCGTTGGTCTCTTGCAGCAGCAAATTATTCGGGTCTAGTGCCGCAAAATCGGGCATGCTGGAGATGTTGCCTTTGACGATAAACAAATCGGCGTAACCATCGTTGTTAGCATCGGCAAATTGCGCATGCCACGCAGTAGACGGGTGCACATCGCCGCCCACATACGGGCGGTGCGCGGTAACGCCTTTTTTGTACGCGGTGTCAACATATATGGGCTGCGTGGCACCGGCTTCCAGCTGCTGCAGTTTATTGTCCGACATGCTGGTTAAGAAAAACTCAGGCAGCCCGTCGCCAGTTAAATCGTGGCTGGCGATGCCCATGCCCCAAATTTGCAGCGGCTTCCAGCCCTCGGCCGCGGTGTAAAGCGTGGGCGGCTGGCCTGGCGGCATGTGCCACAGCTGCTCTTGGCCGTTTTTGTAATATTCGCGGTCGTTGCTGATGCGCAGGGCCGCTTCGCCTGAGCGGTTCCAGTCGGTAAACAGCATCGACAGTGCGCAGTGGCCGGGTAGCAGTGGTGCAGGGGCCGCAAACTTTTTGCCAGATTCATCAGGCCGCAGCAACAAGCCCGGGGTGCAGCTACCCCACGGAAACTCAGGCTTGGTGCGGTCGGTGTAGGTGCCAATAGCCAGCGTGGGCCAGGTTGCGCCCTTCTCCCATGTGGCGGCAAAGGCCGTATGCCAACCGTTGCTGGTTTGCACATTCCACGCCTCATTGGCACGCTGAAATTTGCAACCGCCCAAACCTTTGAGCACCTGCACCTCACCCACGCGCAGCACCACCAGGTCAACATTGCCATCGCCATCGATGTCCAGCGGATACGCACCTATGGCATTGGTCAGTTCTAGGCCCGATCGCTCTTCTACCAATTTAATTGCGCCGCCTTTGGCGCTGCGGTTGCGGTACAGCTTGGCTTTGTTCACGCCCGCGGTAACATAGACCTCGGGCAGGCCATCGCCATCGCAGTCGAAGGTGGCTAGGCCACCGCCCACTAAAAATTCAGCTTCGCCCTCAAAGCGGCTTTGCAAGCCAGCCGCGTCAGTTTCTTCAACAAAGCGCGGCACAGCAGGGTTGGCGCTTTGCGCTACCGCTAAGCCGCAAAGGGCTATGCAGGTGGTTGCAGTCACTGTGCGCTGCAAAAGATGTAATTTCGAACTTATGAATGCCACAACCCGTGCCTTTAACAATACTGTTTCTTCAAAGAACATGACTGTAGCGTGCTTGGAGGCGCGTCACCACTATGGTTTGCACTGCTTGCCTGTGGAGTTGGTCGCTTGGCTTGGCGTACGCACCGGAAAGTTGGACTCGAGCCGGGCATCTCGCTGCAAAAATACTTCGCAAACACGCGCGAATAATGGTCTTTGGTGCGCTGCTTTCAACAACGCGCGCCTTGCTGCATATTTTTCATCGAGACGGACCCGACTCGTCACATTATTCTTTGCTTGGAGTGAACAGCCCGTGTTTCGGTTTGGTTGCTGGATGAGTAGATACTATCAATTGCATAGCTGGCTGAGCAGGTTCTGCAGCCTATAACGCTTAAAACACTCTTAAAATATGCCTCAAAACACCGCCCAGCGTGCCTTCACCGCAGATAAACCCGCCAACCCAGTTTTCGCGGTGCAGTGCAGGCCTTGGGGTTGCGCTCCAATCAGGGCGGCGGGCTTGAAGCGCGGAGAAATTTGGATCAGGAAACGTCGTTGTTTGAGCGCTTGCGCGAGTTTCGACGTTTTCCCAAATTTCGAGCACTGCGAAGCTTACCCCGAAGGGGGCCGCCGACCGGGGCGCAACTTCAGGGCCTGCGCTGCGCCGCGAAGCCGCGAGGTCTAAAGAAAGACATCCTCGAGCTAACAAGTACCGGAACTGCACAACGGCAACGCAAGACTCAAGAACAGACACTCTCAACAAAAGCGCTAGTTACCTATCTCCCACCCGTCACATCCACCACCGACCCCGTGGTGTAGCTAGACGCGTCCGACAGCAGCCACACAATCGCTTGCGCCACCTCGTGCGCCGTGCCCGCGCGCTGCATCGGCACGCTGGCGGCCAGTTGCGTTGCGCGGTCGGGCTGGCCGCCGCTGGCATGAATGTCGGTGTCGATAATGCCGGGGCGCACAGCGTTAACGCGCACGCCCTCAGCCGCTACTTCTTTAGCCAGGCCCACGGTGAAAGCGTCAATCGCTGCCTTGCTGGCCGCGTAGTCCACGTACTGGCCCGGCGAGCCTAATCGCGCCGCTGCGCTCGACAAATTAACAATGCTGCCACCCGCGCCGCCGTACCGCGTGCTCATGCGCTTAACCGCTTCACGCGCGCAGACAAAGCTGCTGGTGATGTTGGTCGCCCACATACGCTCAAGGCGCGCCACGCTCATGCCGTCTACGCGCGAGGCTACGTCTACTACGCCCGCGTTGTTGACTAGGCCGTCAATGCTGCCCAGCTTGGCATGCACCGTGTCAAACATGCGCAAAATCTCGGCTTCGTTCGCAACGTCTGCCTTCACGGACATCGCCGTGCCACCCGCAGCCCGAATTTGCCGCACCACATCGTCTGCTGCCAGCGAATTAGCCACATAGTTCACCGCTACCGCCCAACCCTGCTGCGCCGCCAGCAGCGCCGTGGCTGCGCCGATGCCGCGCGAAGCGCCGGTAATTAAAACTACCTTGTTCATAGAGTTGTCCTGTTCAAAACTAAGACGATGTTAAAAGTATCGCTACATAAATTTTATATGTAAAAATCAGTGTTTTAGGCCGTAGAAACTGCTCAAACAGCTATGAAATTAATAGTACTACCAGCGCAACCTACAAACTCATCGCGTAGCCAATAGTCATCGGCGCGTGGTCTGAGAACTTCTCGGTTTTGTAGATTTCTTCTGCTCTGGCCAGCGCGGCAATGGCGGGCGTATCTAAGTGATAGTCGATGCAGCAAAAAACCTGAAACTAGTGACTTTTAGGGATAGTTTGGCCAAATTAGATTCTGGAGGCCAGTGCTCTGAGCCTGCTGCTTGACCTTGCCCTTGGGTCCGGCCTGATGATTCTGATTTGTTAAAAGGAAAATCTATATGTCCACTTTCCCCGAATCATTGCTTGCCTCTGAGGCCGCCTGCCATCTGGGCGTTTCGGTCAGAGCACTGCGACTTTACGAGGTAAAAGGCCTAATCCGGCCAATGCGTACGGACGTGGGCTATCGGCGTTACAGCGTTGAAGATCTTCGCTCAGCGCGGGAAGTCGTCGCGCTTCGCTCGTTGGGACTGAGTCTGGCCCAGATTGCCGGTGTGTTGAGGGGCGACGCCGCAGCGACAGATCAAGCACTTGCACTACGCGAAACGGAGTTGCGCATTCAGTTTGCAGCCATGCAGAAGGCCAGTGAGCGCATACGACAATTACGCCATGGCCTTGCCCACGAGCCAGGGCACCGACCTAGCTACTTGGCTGACGCCCGCTGTACGAACAGCGTAACGGTGTCGTTCAAGCTACCGTGGCCTTGGGACGGGGAGCAATTCATGCTGACAGAGTTTGCGCCACTGATCTATCTGGTTGGATCGCTTGGCAGCGGCAAGACCCGCCTTGCCCTGCATCTTTCTAAGACGTTACCAAACGCGAGGTGGCTCGGCTTACAAAGACTTGATGACCCACGCAAGTTCGAACGCGAACTCAACTTGACTCAGAACGAGGTTTCGATGATGGAAAGGCACTTAGACTGGCTGCGCAAGGAAGGAGCCGTGGACCTAGAACCGCTTCGGTTGCTAATGGGTGCGCTGGAAGCTGGCGGCGGCCATCAACCATTGGTGATTGACATGATCGAGGAAGGCTTGAGCCGGCCATCTCAGGAAGCGCTGATGCCACTCTTGCGCCAGCGCCTAAAAACACGTGTGGGGCCCGTGATTGCAATGACACGCTCTTCATCAATTCTTGTTTTAGCAAGCGTTGGCCCAAGCGAGGCAATTTTGTATTGCCCGCCAAACCACTCGGTGCCGTTTGTTGTTTCGTCCTTCGCAGGCTCTGCCGGGTATGAAGCCGTGTCCTCTTGCCTAGCAACGCCGGAAGCAAGAAAAAGAGTTGCGCGTCAGCCAGCATAAGCCGTTAAAAAACACCGTTGTGGCAACGCGTACCGAGGGAAGGTTTCGTAGTGAGGTTCACTTCTGCATGAGCTTAAGGAATGTTGCAAATAGGTGCTCTGCAGCACGTCGCCTCCATCCTCAAATTTGCAAGTCGTAATCCACCGTGATCGGCGCATGGTCTGAGAACTTCTCAGTTTTATAAATTTCTTCCGCGCGGGCCAGCGCTGCAATAGCAGGCGTGGCCAAGTGGTAGTCCAGCCGCCAGCCTACATTTTTCGCATATGCTTGGCCGCGCTGGCTCCACCAGGTGTAGCACTGGTCGGTGGTATCGGGCTGCAAGCGGCGGTACACGTCCACCAGGCCGCAGCCTGTGGTGCTGGCATGGCTGCCGTCGGCTATGGCCAGCTTTGTGCCTTCGCCTTTACCAGTGTCATGATTTAGTGCCAACAGCTGCGTCATCCAGGCCCGTTCTTCGGGCAAAAAGCCACTGTTTTTCACATTGCTTTTGTAGTTCTTCAAGTCGGCCTCTTGGTGGGCAATGTTGATGTCGCCGCACAGCACAAACTCGCGCTGTGCCTTGAGCTTAGCCAAATGCGGAGCCATCTTGGCTAAAAAACGGTACTTGGCCAGCTGCCGGTCTTCGCCCGACGAGCCACTGGGAAAGTAGCTGCTAATCACTGAGAATTTGCGCGCAGGCGTGTCAAAGCGCAGCTCGACATAGCGGCCTTCGGCATCAAATTCGCCGCCGTCAAAACCAATCATCACCTCGCTAGGCGCATGCCGGGTGTACACGCCCACGCCGCTGTAGCCCTTTTTCTCAGCAAAATTAAAATAGCCTTGCATACCTGCTATCTGTTCAAACTTGCCGGCAATGTCTGCCGCCTGGGCCTTGACCTCTTGCACGCACATACAATCGAGGGCAGACTTTTCTACCCACGCCTGCATGCCCTTGGTAGCGGCCGAGCGAATGCCGTTAAAGTTTAGGCTGGTAATGCGAAAGAGCGATTTTTTCATGGCAATAAGTTCGTAGCAAATTCAATGGTGTGCAATGCAAAATAACAGTATAAAAAACGAATCGTCAAAGGGCAACCAACTGGCGCTAGATTTTGTGCAATTCGCCGTCGAATCTGGCGTGCTGCGGTTTGGTCAATTTACCACCAAGGCGGGCAGATTGTCGCCTTATTTCTTTAACGCCGGGCTGTTTGACGATGGCGCAAAGCTGGGCCGTCTAGCGCAGTTTTATGCCCAGCGTATTATCGCCAGCGGCATCGAGTTTGACATGCTGTTTGGCCCAGCCTACAAAGGCATTCCGCTGGCCGCCGCAGTGGCTATCGAGCTGGCGCGCTTGGGCCGCAACGTGCCCTATGCCTACAACCGCAAAGAGGCCAAAGACCACGGCGAGGGCGGCACGCTGGTGGGTGCACTCGTAGCAGGCCGCGTGCTGATTGTGGATGATGTCATGTCGGCAGGTACTGCTGCGCGAGAGTCTATTGCTATTATTAAAGCAGCGGGTGCCATACCACATGCCGTGGCCATTGCACTAGACCGGCAAGAAAAAGCCACCGAACACACCGCCACAGGCCTGCAAGACGTACCGCACAGCGCCGTGCAATACGTCACGGGCGTACTGGGCCTGCAGGTTTGCACGATTGCCAAACTAAGCGACTTGCTGCAATACTTAGAGTCCAGCGGGGCCAGCATGGCGCAGCACAGTGCGGCGGTGCAGGCTTATCGGCAGCAGTACGGCGTAGCGTAGCAGCGTAAACAGGCCATCACCTTGCCAACGCGGCGCACAGGTTGCGCGTTAAATATGTGCATATAAATCATGGGCTGGTAGCCCACACCCCTTATCAGCCCACAGGAGCGTTATGAAAAACAATAAACAAACGGCACCTAAATCCACTGTGCGAGTCGGCATAAAGACCGCGATGGTTGCCGCGCTGTGGCTGGCCAGCGCAGCAGTGTGGTCGCAAATCTACACCTGCATTGACGCTAACGGCAAAAAAATCACTTCCGACCGCCCCATCCCTGAATGCGCAGAACGCGAGCAAAAAGAACTTAACAGCAGCGGCACCATCAAGCGCACCGTCAAACCCGTGATGACCGTCGAAGAGCAGCGCGTTTTTGACGACAAACAACGCGCCGAAGCCGAAGAACGCTCACGCATTGCCGAAGAAAAACGTAAAGACCGCGCCCTGCTGACCCGCTACCCCAACCGCGCCAGCCACGACCAAGAACGCACCGAGGCGCTGGCGCAAGTAGACGACGTCATGCGCGCCGCTACCAAACGCATTGGCGAGCTGGGCACGCAACGCAAAGAGATAGACGCGCAGCTAGAGTTCTACAAAAAAGACCCCAACAAAGCACCGCCAACCTTACGCCGCCAAGTGGACGACAACAACAACAGCGTGGCCGTGCAAAAGCGTTTTGTCATCGACCAAGAGGGCGAGAAAAAGCGTATCAACGCACGCTTTGACGAAGAGCTGGGCAAATTGAAGACCCTGTGGCAACTAACGGCTGCCGTACCCAGCAAAGCCGCTGCAAGTGCCAAAAAATAGAGGCTTTAGGCCGGTAACCCAACTAAATCCTGCTCAAGCAGCTATTTAATTTATAGCGCTACTGTTCTGGTGTTGACCTAGAAGCTGGTTGTTCGAATAGCGTTGTAGCCAAGCGTTTTGTCAACCCAGCTTCGCCTTCAGCATCTCGTTCACCTGCGCTGGGTTGGCCTTGCCTTTGCTGGCCTTCATCGCCATGCCCACCAGCGCGTTCAATGCTTTCTCATTGCCCGCTTTGAACTCAGCCACGTTTTTGGCATTCGCAGCGAGTACGTCGTCGATGATGGCTTCCAGTGCGCCACTGTCGTTCATTTGGCGTAGATCAAGCTCTTCGATAGCTAGATCAATTTTTCTTTCTGCGTCAGCTATAGGTAAATTGTCACTCATCCACTTGCCCTGCGCAAAGCTATCTCTCCACGTAGACTCAACCAAATGCGTGAACAATTTCTTCCCGCCGCTTCCACTGATAGTCTCATCAATGATGCGGCTCAGAAACTTTGCAAATGCGCGCGGATGTGGCATGTCAGAAAGCTCTATCTGATCACGATTCATAAAAGCTGACATTTCACCTAGCATCCAATTTGCAACGAGTTTGGGATTTTTAGTGATGTCTGCAGTCATATCAAAATACTCAGCAAAATCGCGTGACTGAGTCAGTGCATTTGCATCATATTCAGACAAACCATAATTGGCCACAAAACGCGCCGCCATCACACGCGGCAGCTCAGTCATGGCGGCGCGGGTGCGCTCTACCCAAGCGCGGTCAATCACCAGCGGCGGCAAATCGGGGTCGGGGAAGTAGCGGTAATCTGCAGCGTCTTCCTTAGTACGCATGGCGCGGGTCTCGCCCGTATCGGGGTTAAACAGCACCGTGGCTTGCTCGATGGCATGGCCATCTTCGATCTGATCAATCTGCCAGCGCACTTCATAGTCAATCGCCTGCTGCATAAACTTAAAGCTATTGAGGTTTTTGATTTCGCGCCGCGTGCCAAATTTGGCACCGGGCTTGCGCACCGACACGTTGGCATCACACCTGAAGCTACCTTCTTGCATGTTGCCGTCGCAAATACCAATCCAAGTGACGATTTTGTGCAGCTCTTTGGCATAGGCCACCGCCTCGGCGCTGCTGCGCATGTCGGGCTCAGTGACGATTTCTAGCAGCGGTGTGCCAGCGCGGTTCAGGTCGATGCCACTTTGGCCCCGGCCATCTCCGATGGACACGCCTAAAGTTTTGTCCTCATGCAACGATTTACCAGCGTCTTCTTCTAGGTGGGCACGCACTAACCGCACTGATTTTTTCACCCGTTCTGAGCTTGTCGAAGACGTTACTGGCGAATCTAGGAAAAACTCCACCGACCCGCCCTGCACTACCGGAATCTCATACTGGCTGATCTGGTAGCCCTTGGGCAAGTCAGGATAAAAGTAATTTTTACGCGCAAAAATGCTACGCGGGGCGATGTGTGCACCAACGGCCAGACCGAACTGAATCGCGCGCTCGACCGCACCTTTGTTCATCACTGGCAGGGTGCCTGGTAGGGCTAAATCAACGGCGCAGGCTTGGGTGTTCGGCTCAGCGCCGAAAGCAGTTGAGGCACGGCTGAAAATCTTGCTTTGGGTAGACAGCTGAGAATGGGTTTCAAAGCCAATAACCACTTCATAGCCGCGTACCAGCAAAGACAAATCGACCTGGCGGTCGTCTTTAAAGTCGGTGGCAGAAGCTGTTGGCTGCGTGGTTTGTACAGAGGCGTTCATATTACATGGCCTCCATGAAAGCGGCGGGTTGGCGTGTGTGGAAATCCGTAGCCTGCTGCAAACGGTGCGCCACGTTGAGGAGTTTGGCTTCAGAGAAATAGTTGCCGATGAGCTGTAAACCCACAGGCATACCACCACCTTCTTTTGATGCAGCAAAACCCGCTGGCACGCTCATACCCGGCAAACCGGCCAGCGAGGCAGGCAGGGTAAAAATATCGGCCAAGTAGTTAGCCACCGGGTCGTCAGATTTTTCACCAATTTTCCACGCCACCGTGGGTGCCACAGGCCCAGCAATGACGTCGCACAGCTTAAACGCTTGCTGAAAATCATCCGCGATCATGCGGCGAATTTTTTGCGCCTGCAGGTAGTACGCGTCGTAGTAGCCGTGCGACAAAACATACGCGCCAATCATGATGCGGCGTTTGACCTCGTCACCAAAACCCTCGGCACGGGTCTTTTTGTACATGTCGGTCAGGTCGCTGTAGTGCGCTGCGCGGTGGCCAAACTTTACGCCGTCAAAACGGCTCAGGTTCGAGCTGGCCTCAGCAGGCGCGATGATGTAGTACACCGGAATCGACAGCTCGGTACGCGGCAGGCTGATGGGCACCAGCTTGGCGCCGAGTTTTTCGTATTCACTTAGTGCCGCGTCGACAGCCGCGCGCACGTCGGCACTTAAACCATCGCCGAAAAATTCTTTGGGAATACCAATGCGCAGGTCTTTGATGCTTTCATTTAAAGAGCGTGAGTAGTCCTCTGCTGGCATGTCCAGCGAGGTGGAATCACGGTCTAAATCTGGACCGCACATGGCGGTGAGCAGCAGCGCGCAGTCTTCGGCGCTGCGCGCCATAGGGCCAGCTTGGTCTAGGCTGGACGCAAAAGCCACCATGCCGTAGCGCGATGCGCGGCCGTAGGTGGGTTTGATGCCCGTAATGCCGCAAAACGCAGCAGGCTGGCGAATCGAGCCGCCCGTGTCGGTGCCGGTGGCCGCTGCGCACAGGCCCGCCGCCACGGCTGCTGCGCTGCCGCCCGATGAGCCACCGGGAATACGCGAGGTGTCCCATGGGTTCTGCACGTTGTTGTACGCAGAATTTTCGTTGCTCGAGCCCATGGCGAACTCGTCGCAATTGAGCTTGCCTAGCGTGACCGCGCCTTGCGCCGCCATTTGTTTAACTACCGTGCTATCAAACGGTGAGCGGTAGCCGCCCAACATTTTTGATCCCGCCGTGGTTGCAAAATCCGCGGTGACAAAAATATCCTTGTGCGCAACAGGCACGCCGAGCAGTGGCGCAGCCGCGCCTGCGGCAAGGCGTGCGTCGGCGGCACGGGCTTGCGCTAGCGTGACGTCTTCATCCACCGCCAAAAACGCACCCAGCGCGGTGTGCTGCTGCATGCGCGCCAGATAGTGCTGCGCCGCTTCGACTGCCGATACTTTTTTAGCGGCCAAATGTTGGGCCAGTTGGGCCACGCCCAGGGTGTGCAATGCGGTCATAGTGCGCCCCTTATTCGATGACTTTGGGCACTAAAAACAGGCCACGCTCGACAGACGGTGCGCTGCGCTGGTTCGCCTCGCGCTGGTTAGGCTCGCTGGCTATGTCGTCCCGCAGGCGCAGCGAAATGTCTTGCATAGCGGCTACCGGGTGGGCCAACGGCTCAATGCCGGAAGTGTCCACCGCGCGCATTTGCTCCACAATGTCAAAAAACCCGTTAATTTGCCCCAGCATACGCGCAGATTCTTCAGGCTGCAGTTGCAGCCGCGCAAGGTTGGCAATGCGGTCAATATCGTGAGAAAGTAGAGCCATGGATTTAAACCAAAATGAGTAAGGGCGAAATGCAGCGTTGGTTTTGCCCGTGCTACGGGGCTTTGTAAGCCAGTGTTTCTGCATCAAAAATAAGAGCTAAAACGCCTATTTCAACCCAGTTATGCGCAGGGGATGCAGTATTATCAAGCTTTTAGCGTAAATGCTTCTAATTGGGGCATATTTGCACTCAAAAACAGGTTTTTAATAATTTTAAGTTGTTGTACAGCGATGGACTGGCCCACGCGCCCACCATGCTGGAGAGGATTCGAAGATGTTTTCAGCTTTTCGTCGGTACTTTTCTACCGATTTGGCGATTGATTTAGGTACCGCCAATACTTTGATTGTGGTGCGCGACAAGGGTATTGTGCTGGACGAGCCTTCCGTGGTGGCGATTCGCCACGAAGGTGGCCCGCAGGGCAAAAAGACCATCCAAGCAGTGGGCAAAGAAGCCAAAGCCATGCTGGGCAAGGTGCCCGGCAACATCGAGGCTATACGCCCGATGAAAGACGGTGTGATCGCTGACTTTACCGTCACCGAGCAAATGCTCAAGCAGTTTATCAAAATGGTGCATCCACGCGGCATTTTTAAGCCCAGCCCGCGCATCATTATTTGTGTGCCTTGCGGCTCAACCCAGGTAGAGCGCCGCGCCATCCGTGAAAGCGCTTTGGGCGCAGGCGCCAGCGAGGTGTATTTGATTGAAGAGCCGATGGCAGCCGCTATTGGCGCAGGCTTGCCCGTATCAGAGGCCAGCGGCTCCATGGTGGTCGATATTGGCGGCGGCACCACCGAGGTGGGCGTGATCTCGCTGGGCGGCATGGTCTACAAAGGTAGCGTACGCGTAGGTGGCGACAAGTTTGACGAGGCCATCATCAACTACATACGCCGCAACTACGGCATGTTGATCGGCGAGCCAACGGCCGAGGCGATTAAAAAGCAAATTGGCTCTGCCTTCCCGGGCAGTGAAGTTAAAGAGATGGAAGTCAAAGGCCGCAATCTGTCCGAAGGCGTGCCGCGCAGCTTCACCATCAGTTCTAACGAAATTCTCGAAGCACTGACCGACCCGCTCAACAACATTGTGTCTGCCGTAAAAAACGCGTTGGAGCAAACCCCACCCGAGCTAGGGGCTGACATTGCCGAGCGCGGCATGATGCTCACCGGCGGCGGTGCGCTGCTGCGTGACCTAGACCGCCTATTGGCCGAAGAAACCGGCTTGCCGGTACTGGTAGCCGAAGACCCGCTAACCTGCGTGGTGCGCGGCTGCGGTATTGCCCTAGAGCGCATGGAGCGTTTGGGTTCGATCTTTACGTCGGAATAAGTTAGACGCAAGGAGCCACCGTGCCATTAGGCACCCTCGACCGCTCTCCCCCTCCCTTTTTTAAACAAGGGCCCTCAGCGTTAACCAAGCTGATGTTTTTCAGCGCATTAGCGTTGTTTCTGATGGTGGCGGACACACGTTTCAAAATTACCCAACCGCTGCGCACCGCTGTGGCAGCGCTGCTGTACCCTGCGCAGTGGGTGGCGCTGCGCCCCGTGCTGATGGTCAAAAGCGGCGCGGCTTATTTTGAATCATTACAAGGCGCACAAACCTCTGAAGAAGAGGGGCGTAAAAAACTGGCACTACAAGCCCAACGCGCCGCGCAAGTAGAGCAGTTGTCCCTAGAAAATAGCCGCCTGCGCAAACTGATGGCCCTGCGCGACCAAACCAGCACACCATCGCGTGCAGCTGAAGTGCTGTATGACGCTGCAGACCCCTATACCCGCCGCATCGTGGTGGACAAAGGGATGCTACAAGGCGTGAAAGCAGGCTCCCCCGTGATCGACGAGGCAGGTGTGTTGGGGCAGGTAACACGCGTGTACCCGCTGATGAGCGAAGTGACCCTGGTAATTGACCGTGACCAAGCTATCCCGGTGCTGAACACGCGCACCGGCGCGCGCAGCGTGGCCTATGGCGACCCGATAACCCAAGGCGGTAGTTTAGAGCTGCGTTTTATGGCGGGGAATGCCGATGTGCAGCAAGGCGATATTTTGGCCACCAGCGGCGTGGACGGTGTGTATCCGGCCGGTTTGTCGGTGGCACGTATCGACAAAATCGAGCGCCGCGCAGACTCTGCCTTTGCGCGCATTTATTGCACACCGTTTGCATTGATGCACAGCACCAAGCATGTGCTGCTGCTAGACCCCGTAAAAGCGCAAATTCCTGACAAGTCTAAACCGGACCCCGTCGTAGGCAATGCCAAGAAAGGGGCCAGCAAATGATCATGCGATCTGGCCAACAGCTGCTATTGCCAGCGAACCCGTTGTTTATCTGGACCAGCCTGCTGGGCGCCATGCTGCTTAATTTTGTGATGAGTACAGCCTTTGGCCGCGAAGTGTGGATGCCTGATGTATTGGCGTTGGTGTTGGTGTTTTGGGTGGTGCACCAGCCCCGGCGTATTGGTATTGGTGTGGCGTTTTTCTTTGGCGTGTGCATGGACGTGCAGCAAGCAGCCTTGCTGGGCCAACATGCGTGGAGCTACACCGTCATGTGTTTTGGCGCGATGGCCATGCACCGCCGTTTGCTGTGGTTCAGCGTGCCGTCGCAGGCACTGCAAGTGCTGCCTTTATTTTTGGCAGCGCAGGCGCTGCAAGTGGTGGTGCGCTTGCTGGGCGGCGGGGCTTTTCCGGGCTTGGGTGTGTTTATGGCGCCCGCGCTGGAGGCATTGCTTTGGCCCGTGGTGTCGATTATGCTGTTAGCTCCGCAGCGTCGGGCGCCTGACCCCGACGAGAACAGGCCTTTGTAATATGTCCCGTGTTTGCCATTTTATTAACTGCATTACGTTGTCATGACTGAACTACGCAACGTCGAGCAAGAACTAGTGCGGTTTCGCCGCCGCGTGCTGGTGGCCAGCTTAGCCGTGGTGATAGCGTTCTGTTTGCTGGCGGCGCGCCTAGTATGGCTGCAAGTGGTGCGCCACGAAGACTTGAGCGAGCAGGCCGAAAGTAACCGTACTGCCGTAGTACCTATCGTGCCCAATCGCGGCTTAATTTTAGACCGCAATGGCCTGGTATTAGCCACCAATTACTCGGCTTACACATTAGAAATCACACCGTCTAAAGCAGGTAATTTAGAAGAAACGATCGAGCAATTGAGTGCGGTGGTAGATATTACGCCGCGCGACCGCAAGCGTTTTAAAAAGCTGATGGACGAATCGAAAAGCTTTGAGTCACTGCCTATCCGCACGCGACTATCAGACGAAGAGGTGGCCAAATTTGCTGCACAACGCTTTCGCTTTACTGGCGTCGACATCAAGGCGCGCTTGTTTCGCAATTATCCTTATGGCGAATTGGCCAGCCACGTAGTGGGCTACATCGGGCGCATTAACCAGCGTGAGAAAGAGGCGATAGACGATTGGCCTGACGAGCAACAAGTTAACTACAGCGGCACCGACTATATTGGCAAGCTGGGCGTAGAGCAAAGCTTTGAACGCCAATTGCACGGCATGACCGGCGTCGAGGAAATGGAAACCTCTGCCGGTGGTCGCGCCGTGCGCAGGCTGGCCAGCACGCCTGCCACGCCCGGCAGCACCATTCAGTTGTCGATCGACATCAAACTGCAAAAGCTAATTGAAGACATGTTTGGTGACCGACGTGGTGCGGTAGTAGCCATCGACCCACGCAATGGCGAGGTGCTGGCTTTTGTGAGCAAGCCTACGTTTGACCCTAATTTATTTGTCGAGGGTATCGACAACGAAAACTGGGCTTTGCTGAACGACGCTACCGACAGACCACTACTTAACCGTGCCTTGCGTGGTACCTACCCCCCCGGGTCTACCTACAAACCTTTTATGGCCATGGCCGCGCTTGAGAGTGGCAAGCGCACAGCGGGCACCATCATCAACGACGCAGGCTCTTGGACGTTTGGCGGGCATACCTTTCGCAGCCACGGCGATGGCGGATTGGGTGCGGTAGATATGTACCGCAGTATCGTCAAATCAAGCAATGTGTATTACTACTCGCTGGCCAACGAGCTGGGCGTTGACGCGATGCATGATTTTATGAAGCCATTAGGCTTTGGCCAGTACACGGGTATTGACATCAACGGCGAAGTACGCGGCGTGCTGCCCAGCACCGACTGGAAGCGCGAAAGATACAAGCGCCCAGAGCAAAAAAAATGGTACGCAGGCGAGACCATCTCGCTAGGTATTGGCCAAGGCTACAACACCTTCACCATGCTGCAGTTAGCCCAAGCGACCGCTATTTTGGCCAACGGCGGCATCAAGCACAAGCCTAGATTGGTGATTGCCACGCAAGACTCGGTGCTGCGCGAACGCGTGCCCGTGCCTGCTTTGCCCGCTGAAGATTTAGGTTACAAAAGTGATCACGTAGCCACCGTGCGCCGTGCACTGGTGGGCGTTACCACCGAGGGTACTTCGGCTCGCGTATTTGCTGGTGCGGGGTATGCTAGCGGCGGTAAAACCGGCACCGCGCAGGCCGTGAGCATTGGGCAAAAAGACAAGTATGACGCACGCAAACTAGAAGAATACCAACGCGACCATGCCTTGTACATGGCGTTCGCCCCAGCAGACGCGCCGCGCATTGCGATTGCGGTGATTGTAGAAAACGCAGGCTTTGGTGCGGAACACGCAGCGCCCATTGCGCGGCGTGCGTTTGATTATTGGATACTAGGTCAGTACCCCAACGAGCAAGACATGGCCGCCGTGCAAAAAGGCCAAGCCGCTGCGCCTATTGGCAAACCGCGCATGGCCAGTGACATACCTTGGCCTGCAGTGCCTGGTGCATTTAACCCTATGGAAACCGCCACGACTACTACCACTGTTACTGCCAGCGTCATCGCGGGTACAAAAACCAAGCCCTAATGAGCGTTTAAAGCGCTATTAAATAGGGCGAATTGAGCACCGGAGAGTTGGTTTCTTGCGTATTGTGCGCGCCGAAGAGTTACCTTGTCGGTTAGCCTGCGCACCGGAAAGCTGGACTCGAGCCGGGCATCTCGCTGCAAAAATATTCTTTTTAGACATAGCCAATCCAGATGATGCCAGCTGCAGCTAGGCAACAAAAAGGCCAGCCGGGTAGGCTGGCCTTTAGGCAATGTGTGCGCTGTAAGAATGTGCAGCGGGCCATTTTTTGTCTCCTCAAGCCCTCAGGTTCGGCATGCCGAACTTAAGTGATATGAATATAGTCCCCACTGCTTGGGTTGGTTATCCGGATTTTCCCTTTTGGGGGAAACCCAGTATTCACGCAGCGCCACCGCGCATAGTGCCTGTGCGGCGACAATCAATCGCCCTGCACAATCCAGCGTGCCGCCTTTTCGGCCATCATCAAGGTAGGGCTGTTGGTGTTGCCGCTGGTGATCAAAGGCATCACGCTGGCGTCTACCACGCGCAGTCCGCGGATTAATCCGCCTTGGCTGTCGCGTACTCGTAAATGCGAGTCCACCACAGCCGTCGGATCGTTGGCTGTGCCCATTTTGGCGGTGCCTACGGGGTGAAAAATTGTGGTGGCAATGTCCCCGGCTAGCTTGGCCAATTCTTCGTCGGTTTGGAACTGAAGCCCCGGCTTGTGCTCTTGCGGCTGGTAGGCGGCTAGCGCAGGTTGCGCCACGATGCGGCGCGTAACGCGCAAGCTGTCGGCGGCTACTTTGCGGTCCTCGGGTGTACTGAGGTAATTGGGTGCAATAGCGGGGGCATCCTCAAACTTGTTGGAAGTGATGTTGACGGTGCCACGGCTGGTAGGGCTTAAGTTACACACGCTGGCGGTAAAGGCTGGGAAGGTGTGCAAAGGTTGGCCAAACGCATCCAAGCTTAAAGGCTGTACATGGTATTGAATATTTGGGTAGGGCTGGTCTGGGCTGCTGCGTGTAAACGCACCTAGTTGGCTGGGGGCCATGCTCATCGGACCGGTTTGTTTAAAGGCGTATTCCAGACCAATTTTTGCTTTGCCCCACAGCGAGTTGGCCAAGGTGTTGAGTGTTTTAACGCCTTGCACCTTGAACACCGCGCGGATTTGCAAATGGTCTTGCAAGTTAGCGCCCACGCCCGGTGCGTCAACTGCCACGGGCACGCCACGCTCTTGCAACAGCTTGGCAGGGCCGATGCCTGAGAGCTGCAAAATTTGTGGGCTACCGATGCTGCCCGCGCTCAAAATAACCTCGCCCGTGGCCACGGCGGTCACCATCTGGTGGCCGTTCCACACCTGTACGCCCGTGCACTGCTGGCTGCCATCGTCGGCTTTATCAATGACTAGCCGCACCACTTGCGCGGCTGTCCACAGCTCAAAATTGGGTCGGCCATAGCACTGCGGGCGCAAGAACGCTTTAGCGGTATTCCATCTAAAGCCCTTCTTTTGATTGACTTCAAAATAGCCTACGCCTTCGTTGTCGCCACGGTTAAAGTCGGCTGTGGCAGGAATGCCGGCCTGCACAGCGGCTTGGGCAAATGCATCCAAAATATCCCAGCGCAAGCGCTGCTTTTCTATGCGCCATTCACCACCCATACCGCGGTCTACCAAGCCTTTACTACTGGATTGTTGGTGGCGGGTGTTCTTGCCGTGAAAGCGTGCAAACTCAGCATCGTGCTCAGCTTTGTCAAATCGGTAGTGGTCTTCGTGTGCCATAAAGTCGGGCAAACAATGGTCCCAAGTCCAAGCGTCATCCCCCGTCATCTGCGCCCACTGGTCGTAGTCATGTGACTGGCCGCGCATATAAATCATGCCGTTGATACTGCTGCTACCGCCCAGCACTTTGCCGCGCGGATAGCCCAGCTGCCTGCCGTTAAGGCCTGCGTCAGCCTCGGTTTTATACAGCCAGTCGGTGCGTGGGTTGCCTATGCAGTACAAGTAGCCCACGGGAATGTGAATCCAGTGGTAGTCATCTTTACGGCCTGCTTCAATCAACAAAACACGTTTGTTTTTATCTTTACTCAACCGATTGGCCAGTAAGCAGCCGGCTGTGCCTGCGCCGATGATGATGTAGTCGAAAGTGGGGTTAGACATTATTGAAGACTCTGAAATTGACGCCATTGATGGGCGAGGGTTTGCAAGCGTTGGAAGATTCAGGAGGCGACAACATAGCTGTGCCCGCCGTGTCGTTTGGTGAATACAGCTACGCGGCTGTCCCCCGCCCTTCGGGCTCCTCCTTTATGCCGCTGCGCCGTACCCACCAAACGACACGGCTGCGAATAGGTTGGGTATGACGCCGTTGCACATGCGCCACCGACCCGCTCACGTACACAACGCTTCATGGTGAAAGTAGAGATCACTTACTCGTTGGCATCGCAAACTCAGCACCCTTGCCAATGCTCTCTGGCCAGCGCTGCATGATGGACTTTTGCTTGGTATAAAAACGCACGCCTTCTTCGCCGTAGGCGTGCATGTCGCCAAACAGCGACTTTTTCCAGCCACCAAAGCCGTGCCAAGCCATGGGTACGGGGATAGGTACGTTAATGCCGACCATGCCTACCTGAATGCGACGCGAAAATTCGCGCGCTACGTTGCCATCGCGCGTAAAGCAGGCCACGCCGTTGCCAAACTCATGGGAGTTGACCAGTGCAATGGCCTCGGCCAAGTCTTTTAC
>JANLPQ010000097.1:0-74972 GCA_031367325.1 Polaromonas sp.
AAAGGTTTCCAGCCGGATGGCGACGCGGTCAATATCCCGCGCAAAGCGGTTGTACGCCACGACGGCTGGGATGGCGGCGAAGAGGCCAATGGCGGTGGCCACCAACGCCTCCGCGATGCCAGGGGCCACCGTAGCCAAAGTTACCTGCTGGAGCGAGGCCAAGCCGGTAAAGGCATGCATGATGCCCCATACCGTGCCAAACAGGCCGACGTAAGGCGAGACTGAGCCGACCGACGCGAGGAACGATAAATTCGTTTCCACCACGTCCATCTCACGCTGAAAGCTCGCTCGCATGGCGCGGCGTGCGCCGTCCATCAGGGTAGAGGTGTCGGCAATGCGGCGTTCGCGCAGTTTTTGGTATTCACGCATGCCGCTGGCAAATATGCGCTCCATCGGGCCAGAGTGTTTGGCGTTTTGCGCTGCTGACTGGAATAGCTCATTAAGCGACGTGCCTGACCAAAACTCACGCTCAAACTCGTCATTAAGCGACCTGATTTTGCGTAGCGAGATAATTTTGCGAAATATGGCAGCCCAACTGGCCACCGACACCACAAGCAGTAGCAGCATCACAGCCTGCACCACAAAGCTGGCGTTCAGCACCAGGTGCAGTATGGATAAATCTTGGGTCACTGTAATATCTCCATTACATGTTGTGGAATTCGGCTGGGCCTGAAATGCTGGGCATCTACCCACGCAATACGAATCTGTCCAGAACAGACTAAGGGCAGGGCGTTAAGTTCCTGCTGAGTGTTTGTGGAATGCTCTGGTTTTAATAGCTGGTTGAGCATATTATCTGTGGGTTTATTGGGTGTAATGCGCCTGATTTCTTGCGTAATAGTAAGCGTAATTCGGGTGCTTTCCGCGATACGCGCTGTAACTAAAAGTTGGTCATCTAGCCGCGCGGGTTGCAGGTAGTCTAGCTGTGTGCTGCGCACCACAAACATGCCGCCTACTTGGCCCTCGGGTGGGTTGCGCAACACGTTTTGCGATATGCCCAGCGACCGCAGCCATTCGGTGCGGGCACGCTCCATAAATTTAAGATAGTTGGCGTAGAAAACGATGCCACCCGCATCGGTGTCTTCCCAGTACACGCGCACGGGCCAAGTAAACAGTTCTGATGCGCCGCTCAAGCCAATACCTTTTGCATACGGGCTACGGCAGTTTGCAAATCAGCCATCGAGCTGGCGGTAGAAAAGCGCACAAACTGGTGGGTAGAGTCTGTGCCAAAGTCGCGCCCTGGTGTGATGGCCACATGAGCGCGGTGCATCATTTCAAAACAAAAATCCCAGCTGCCACCTGTACCTGTGCCAGTACTCGCGCCTGACGATGCTTGCACGCCCAGCTTGGTTTGAATTTTGGAGCAATCAGCATACACATAGAAAGCGCCATCAGGCTCTACTGGCACCTCAAACCCTAGGTTGCGCAGGGCAGGGATAAAGTAGTCGCGCCTAGCTTTAAACTCGGCGCGACGCTTTTCATATTCAGCAATGCTTTCGCTGTCAAAGCACGCTAGCGCCGCATGCTGGGCCACCGTGCTGGGGCAGATATACAGGTTTTGCGCCAAACGCTCTACCACGCTGACCAATGCATCGGGCACGACCAGCCAGCCTAGGCGCCAGCCTGTCATGCCGAAGTATTTGCTAAAGCTGTTGATGCTGATGATCTGGTCGTCTATTTCTAGCGCGCTGCGGCCAAAGGTGGCGTCGTGGCTCAGGCCCAGATAAATCTCGTCAATCATCGTCACGCCACCGCGTGTGCTGACCACATTGTGAATGCGCCGCAACTCGTCAGGGTGGATGGAGGTGCCTGTGGGGTTGGAAGGGGAGGCGAGTAAAACGCCACGTGTTTTATCGGTCCAAGCCGCCTCTACCTTAGCCGCCGTCAGTTGAAAACGCTCTTGTGGCGTACAAGCAATCAGCTTGGCCGTGCCTTCTGCTGCGCTGACAAAATGGCGGTTGCACGGGTAGCTGGGGTCGGGCATCAGTACTTCGTCACCCGCCTCGACCAGCGCCAAGCAGGCAAGCTGCAGCGCAGCAGAAGCACCGGCAGTCAGCACAATGCGCCGCGCGGGCACTTGTATGTTAAACCGGCTGGCATACCATGCGCTAATAAGCTCGCGCAGCGGGGCCAAGCCGGTGGCTTGCGTGTACTGGGTGTGGCCCGCACGTATGGCCCGCTGGCCAGCCTCTTGCACCAAAGGCGGGGCCGAAAAGTCAGGCTCGCCAATGTTTAAGAAAATCATCGGCTTATCGGTGTGCGCAGACTGCGCGGCCAACGCTTGCGCAGCCTTGGCTACCTCCATTACATAAAACGGTTCAATTTTTTGTGCGCGCTGGGAGATGCGCATGGGCGATGCGTTCACTGGCTAGCTTGACTTTTCAGCGTTGTCAGCGCCGTCAGCTTTGGCTGCTTTGCCGGTGTGCTTGTTGCTAGGCGCTTTGTCGTTAGCCACCTCAGCGGTGCGCAGCAAAGGCGCTAGTTTGTTAAGCACGCCGTTAACATATTTATGCCCGTCGGTGCCGCCAAAGGCTTTGGCTTGCTCGATGTATTCGTTGAGCACCACACGCCATGGTACGTCTAGGCAATGCTCTAGCTCGTACGCGCCCAGCCACATCACTGCGCGCTCTACCGGCGATATTTCAGCCAAGGGGCGGTCTAGATGCGGCACGATGTAGGCGTCCAGTGCTGCAGCATGGTCTACACAGCCGTGAAACAGTGCGTCAAAGTGCGCAGCGTCTGCTTTGCTAAAGCCTTGCAGGTCGCGCGTGAAGATGTCGATATCGTCCGAGTCATTCTTACCTACTAGGTGCTGGTACAAGGCCTGAATAGCAAACTCGCGTGCACGCGTGCGGCCTGAGCGCACAGGGGCTTTGGATGCAGTAGATTTAACTGTAGGCTTGCCTGCGGGCGGCGCTGAATGGCTGGTAGCTTGGGCGGCAGAGGCTGCAACCGGGCCTGCTGGTGTAATGCTGATCATGCTAGCTCGTTCAGTAAATTAGCCATCTCCACAGCCACGCGCGCGGCATCGGTGCCTTTGTCGGTTTGGCGGGCGATGGCTTGGGGCAAGTTTTCGGTGGTAATGATGGCGTTGGCAATAGGCAGCTTGTAATCCAGCGATACTTTGCTCACGCCTGCGCCAGACTCATTGGCTACCAGTTCAAAGTGGTAGGTTTCGCCGCGCACAATGCAGCCTATGGCTATCAGCGCATCGTATTTGTTTTGTTCAGCCAGAGCTTGCAGGGCCACCGGCACTTCTAATGCACCGGGTACATAGAAGTGGTCAACATGTCTTTCGATAACGCCCAATACGGCCAATTCTTTTTTGCAAGCGGCAGCCAGCGCGTTGGTAATGTCTTCGTTAAAACGCGCTTGCACTATGCCGATGTACAGCTTGCGCCCATCCAACATGCCACCTGCGGCTTTGCCTTTATCTGCTCCAAACATGGGTGCGCGTCCTTTTTATATGATTAATTATTTAGCGTTGGCAATAAAACCGGCAACTTCCAGGCCATAGCCCACCATGCTGGGCATGCGGCGCGGCTGGCCCATCAGCATCATGCGGGTGACGCCTACTTCGCGCAAGATCTGCGCGCCAATACCGTAGGTGCGCAGGTCCATCTTGCCGCGCACAGGCGCTTGCGATGCAGTAGCTACACCTTCAAACTGCGCTACCAATTGCGCAGCACTCTCGCCGCAGTTCAGTAGTACGGCTACACCGCGGCCTTGCGCAGAGATGTACTTTAAGCTGGCGTCCAAGCTCCAGCTGTGCATAGTGCGGTTAACCTCTAGCGCGTCTAGCACGCTCAGCGGTTCGTGCACGCGGGCGGCAATGGTGTCGCCTTCGCCCCACTGGCCTTTGACCAGTGCAATGTGCACGCCTTGGCTGGGTTTGTCTTTAAAAGCGATGGCGGTAAATTCGCCGTAGCTGGTGTGCATGCTGCGCTGGCCTATTTTTGTCACCAGGCTTTCCACGCGGCTGCGGTGCTCTATCAAATCGGCAATGGTGCCAATTTTTAGCCCATGTTCAGCAGCAAACAATTGCAAATCAGGCAGGCGCGCCATCGTGCCATCGTCTTTCATAATCTCGCAGATCACTGCGCTGGGGCTGCAGCCCGCCATGGCGGCTAGGTCGCAGCCTGCCTCGGTATGGCCAGCGCGCATCAGTACACCGCCGTCTACGGCCTGCAGGGGAAAGATGTGGCCGGGCTGCACCAAGTCGTCGGGCTGGGTGTTTTTAGCCACTGCGGCTTGTACCGTGCGAGCGCGGTCGGCAGCGCTAATGCCGGTGGTCACGCCTACAGCAGCTTCTATGGATACGGTGAAAGCAGTGCTGTGCTTGGTGCCGTTGCGGGTGGCCATGGGTTGCAGTTTGAGGTGTTCGCAACGCTCTCTGGTTAAGGTAAGGCATATCAACCCGCGGCCAAATCGCGCCATAAAGTTAATGGCCTCTGCACTTACATGGTCAGCCGCTAAGACTAAGTCGCCTTCGTTTTCGCGGTCTTCTTCGTCCACCAAGATTACTATTTTGCCTGCGGCCATGTCGGCCACGATGTCTTCTACTTTAGAAATTGCCACCGGTGTGAGGGCAGATTTAATAGCATGCAGGGCCATGGTGTGTGTCCTTTACTTGAAGGTATTTAATGTGTTGTGGCCGCAGTGCTGACGGCAGTATTGGCGGTGCTGGCCAGCGACAGCATACGCTCTACGTAGCGGGCGACAGTATCAATTTCTACGTTGACCTTTGAGCCTGCTTTCAGCGACCCCAGCGCCGTATTAGTTACCGTGTGCGGAATCAAATTAATGCTGACTTCGCACCCACCGGCTATGTCTTGCACGCTGTTGACGGTAAGGCTTACGCCGTTAATGGTGATAGAGCCTTTGTAGGCTAGATATTTAGTCAAAGCATGCGGTGTGGTCACGCGCAGCTCCCAGCTTTCGCCCACCTGTGCAAAGTAGCTAACAGTGCCCACGCCGTCTACATGGCCGCTAACTATATGGCCGCCCAAACGGTCGTTGGCACGCAAGGCTTTTTCTAGGTTAACTTGGCCCAAGGCGTCCAAATCTGCCGTTTTATCCAGCGATTCGGCAGAAATGTCGATAGTAAATTGCAGTGCAGTTTTGTCTAGCGTGGTGACCGTCATGCACGCACCGTTAAGCGCAATGCTGTCACCCAAGCCAACGTCGTCCAAATACCCAGTGGGCGCAGCAATAGTTAAGCGCTTGCCATGGAAAGAGCTGCTGCCGAGCGGGTGGATAGCGGCGATGCGCCCCACACCTGTAATGATGCCTGTAAACATAACTCTATTTTCGCAGGGTTTAGCCTCGCTTGCCCTGTTTGCGGGGCATAAACCTGTAATTTAACAGTGCAGCGATGGGTAGTGGTCATGCTAAACGCTGCAAATTAGTCGTGCCTGAGAGGCCTGCGCTTGCAATCGGGCTAAAACTTTATGCGCTACTCAAGCCAAATAGGGACACACTGAAACGTTATATTTTCAAAGCTATTAGCCCTTAAACCTAAGTAAATCATGCTCAAGCAGCTATTAAATTTATAGTATCTTGCAGTCACTTCAAATAAAAACAATCGGGGCATAGCCCGCGGTAGCGTGTGTTGCCACCGATCAGCACTTGCTCGCCCTCGCGTACACGGTCGCCATCGTCGTTAAAGCGGGCGTTCATACTGGCTTTTTTGCCGCATTCGCAAATGGTTTTCATCTCTTCGATGTCATCAGCCAGCACCAACAAGGTGGCAGAGCCTGCAAACGCGTTGCCCAAAAAATCGCTGCGCAGGCCGTAGCACATGACGGGGGTGTCGTACGCATGCGCCCAACGGTGAAGCTCTTGCACTTGCATAGGGGTTAAAAACTGTGCCTCATCAATCAATACACATGACAGCTTAGCTGCCCACTTGGCCTGCTGTGCGTGGGCAATGCGTTCGGCCATGCTATGGCCAGCGTTGAAGGTAATAGCTTCCCGTGAGAGGCCCAAGCGAGACGATATTAGGCCTACACCACCGCGCGTGTCTAGCTCAGCTGTCAGCAGCACCACTGCCATTCCACGCTCTTCGTAGTTATACGCAGCTTGCAACAGCGCGGTGGATTTGCCTGCGTTCATTGCGGCGTAGCGGAAATACAGTTTGGCCATAGTGTGAGGTTGGGTTACTAGTGCTGTTGTGCAAGTGCCCTTAAGTATACGTAATGGCTGCGTTGTGCTCTGCACGGTCGCTGGCTTGATCATGCTTTAATCTGAGCCAAGCTCATTAGGAGGCAGTATGGCCATTTTCAGTCAAGACGCGCTGAACCCCGGCGTAAAAAAGCGCGAGGTGTTTGGCTGGGCGATGTATGACTTTGCCAACTCGGGCTACACCACGGTGGTGATCACGGCAGTGTTTGCGGCGTATTTTGTGGGCGGTATTGCCCAAGGCGCGCAATGGGCCACATTTGCCTGGACATTGGCGCTGAGTATTTCGTACGCCATCGTCATGCTGACCATGCCCAGCTTGGGTGCGTACGCCGACGCGCGCGCCAACAAAAAGAAGCTGCTGATGCTGTTTACTGCAGGCTGCGTAGTGTCCACGGCCGCGCTTGCCTTTGCAGGGCCGGGTAGCGTGGCGCTGGCGTTTGTGTTGATTGTCATTTCTAACACTTTCTATAGCTACGGCGAATCGCTAACCGCTTCGTTTTTGCCCGAACTGGCCCGACCCGAAGGCATGGGAAAAGTTAGCGGCTGGGGCTGGAGCTTTGGTTACTTTGGCGGCATGCTGGCGCTGGGCATTTGCTTGGGTTATGCCATTTGGGCAGGCCAGCGTGGCATTAGCGCGAACAGCTTTGTACCCGTCACCATGCTGATCACGGCTGTCATTTATGCTGCCGCCGCGCTGGTAACTTTTAAGCTCTTGAAAGAGCGGGCTGTACCCAACCCCCAAGCTCTCCAGCAAAGCGGTTTTAAAGCGTCTTTCATTCAACTGCAAGTCACTTTTAAACAAGCACGGCGTTACCAAGACTTTATGTGGTTGCTGTTGTGCGCGGTGTTCTACCAAGGTGGCGTGGCTGTTGCCATCACGCTGGCGGCGATTTATGCCGAGCAGGTGATTGGCTTTAAACAGCAAGAGACTATGGTGCTGATATTTGTACTAAACCTTGCCGCCGCCGCTGGTGCGTTTGGCTGCGGTTATTTGCAAGACCGCGTGGGCCACAAACTTGCACTGGGCCTGACCATAGTGGGTTGGGCCGCCACCTGTGTGATTGCTGCCCTGACCACTACCAAAGGTGGCTTTTGGTACGCCGCCGCGTTGGCTGGCCTGTGCATGGGCAGCAGCCAGTCCGCAGGCCGCGCGATGGCGGGCATGCTGTCCCCGATCAAGCAAACCGCAGAGTTTTTCGGTCTGTGGACCTTTGCCACCCGGCTGGCCAGCATCGTGGGGCCATTGACCTATGGTGCGATTACATGGGCCACGGGGGGCAACCAGCGTATTGCGATTGCGTCTACTGCAGTGCTGTTTGTGATGGGACTGGTGATTTTGCAGAAAGTCGATATGGGACGGGGGCGGGCGGCTGCGCAGGCTTGACTGTGGTTTTGCGTGAAGACCAAAATTTCATTATCGTAAGTTGCTGTGCTTGAGTAAGTCTCGCCAATGCTGTCTTATTAAAGATGATTCTTCTGAGACCGCTATTAATTCATCAGCGCCAAGTTCGACTTAGCATGACTCAAAGTAATTCCATTGAACTTAACCAACCACATAACCAGAGTGGTTTGCCCCATCTCTAGTAAATTGGTTCCTACGGCAGATAATATATTGCTGTAAATTCAAACCAATTACCACCAAGGACACAGCATGGCCATAGGACAGTTTGCGTACGCCAGCAACAGCAACCGATTTTTAGCTGCTCCCGGGCTTAAAGACCAGCCTTTTGCTATCGCAGGCGTACCGTTTGATGGAGCCGTTACTAACCGACCTGGTGCACGCTTTGGGCCGCAAGAGATACGGCGTGCCAGCTTGATGCTGTGCGACGGGTTGCACCCTTTTTTTAACGTCACTCCCGTACACCACTTGGGCGATGCGCTGGATATGCGCCTGCCTAATGCGTCGCCACTGACCGAGGTGCGCAGCCACATACAGCAGCAAGCCAGCGCCTTGATGGCCAAACACCACTGCGTTTTTTTAGGGGGCGACCACTCGGTTACTCTACCTTTGCTGCGCGCTGCCCATGCCCGCTATGGACAAATGGCACTGGTACATTTTGATGCGCATTGCGATACTTGGACTGACCATTTTGGCGAGCCTTCAGGCCACGGTACTTGGACTTATGAGGCTTTGAAAGAAGGCTTGGTCAGCTCACAGCACACTGTGCAAATCGGCCTGCGCTCTAGCGGCGAGCGCACCTCGAGGGAATATGTGCAGGACCAAGGGGGACTGATTTTTGATGCCCGAGCATTGCGCGGTCTGGATGGCGTTAACTTAAAACCCATCATTGCCCAAATATTGCAGCGCGTTGGTAATAAACCTTGCTATTTGTCGCTAGATATCGACTGCCTAGACCCTGCCTTTGCACCCGGCACCGGCACCCCGGAGCCGGGCGGTATGACCAGCTCGCAGGTGCTGACCTTTCTAGAAGAATTGGCCCCGCTCAACATGGTCGGTATGGATTGCATGGAGGTGGCCCCCGCCTACGATCACGCTGAGCTTACCTGCAATGCGGCGGCAACATTTGTGTGGACGTACCTGTGTGGCCAAGTGGCCAAGATCCCCTAGCTGTATATCCAGCTGATCACCCATTTACTTGGAGGCAACCGTGCCATGCTATTGCAGTCAGACACCCAACTCAACCAAAAAAGCTATTACGAAGCCAGTGCGCAGCGCGGCGCAGACTTGGCCGCTTTGCAAAGTGATGTGCATGTGGACGTGGTGGTGGTGGGCGCTGGCTTTGCAGGGTTGTCAGCAGCTATTGAGCTGGCCCAGCGCGGCTACAGCGTAGCCGCGCTAGAGGCTGACCGCATTTGCAGCGGTGCCTCGGGGCGTAACGGTGGCCAAGCCATCGTGGGTTTTGCCAGTGGGCAAGAGCCGTTTGAGCAGCAACTGGGCAAGGCGGATGCGCGCTTGGCATGGGACATGTCGCTCGAAGCCATTGACATGATTGACCAACGTACGGCGCAGTACGGCATAGACTGCGACTGGACCAAGGGCTATTTGTACGTAGCCGACTCGCCGCGCAAAGCTCGCGCGCTAGAGCGCAGCTTGCAAGAGCAAAAAGACCATTACGGTTTAGAGTGCGACTTTGCCCAAGGTGCTGACACACAGCGCTATATCCAAAGCCCGCATTACTGCGCTGCTGCTTACGAAAACGTGTCGGGCCACCTGCATCCGCTTAAGTACGGTTTGGGTTTAGCGCGCGCCGCGCGTGCATTGGGGGTGCAAATTTTTGAGCATTCTCCAGTGCTGGATATGAAACGCGGGGCGCGCATACAGGCGCATACTGCACGCGGCGTAGTGCATGCCAGCTTTGGTGTGCTGGCCGGTAACTGCACGCTAGGCGAATATGGCCCACGTGTAGCACAAGAAATTACGCCGCGTATCATGCCTGTGGGTACCTATATTGTGGCCACAGCTGCGCTTGACCCAATGCTGCGTAAAAGCTTAATTCCTAGCAACGCCGCTGTGTGTGACAACAACTTTATCTTGGACTACTTTCGCTTCAGCGCCGATCACCGCATGCTGTTTGGCGGCAAGGTTAGCTATAGCACCAAGACCCCTGCCAACTTGGAGCAAGTGATGGCAGCGCGCATGCGGCTGGTGTTTCCTCAGTTGCAAAACACAGCGATTGACTATGTGTGGGGCGGTTATGTAGACATCAGCATGAATCGTGCCCCTGACTTTGGCCGCTTGGCTGACAACCTGTACTACCTGCAAGGCTTTAGTGGGCACGGCGTAGCGCTGACAGGTTTGGCGGGCCGTTTGGCGGCCCAAGCGATTGCAGGGCAGGCAGAGCGTTTTGATGTGTTTGCCCGCTTGCAGCATCGAAAGTTCCCGGGCGGCGCGCTGCTGCGTACCCCCAGTTTAATGCTGGGAATGCTGTTTCACCAGCTGCGCGACAAGCTGTAATTTTGCTGCCGGTGCAGCACGAGCTGCAAACTGTCATTTTTATTTCTTAGCGATCAGCGCCAGCTCTGTAGCAATTGCCTTGGCCAAAATAGGGCCGCAGCGTGCAATGTCGATCAACGGCGCATAGCCATAACCAATCACTAAGCCTTTGGCATCTTTGCGGCCTAAACAGTAAGCCGACAGCGCGCGTACAGTTAGGCCTAGCTGTGCAATTTTCTCTGCCAGTGACACATCGTCCACCTGCTGCGGCAGCTGCAAGCAAAGGTGTAGGCCTTGCTCTGCGCCGCTGATGTGCGCTAGGCTACCCAAGCAAGGGCGTAGCGCTTCTAGCAAACAACTGCGCCGCTGGGCATAGCGCAGGCGTGCTTTGCGCAGCGCACTGGCGAAATGGCCCATTTCGATAAACTCGGCCAGTGCCGCTTGCAAGGGTAATTGGCCCGGCCGGTTCAGGTCGTAGTGGGCTTGTTTAAACGGTGCTACCAGCTCTTTGGGCACCACCAAATAGCCTAGTTTCAGGCCAGGGTACAGCACCTTGGAAAACGAGCCCATGTAAAGCACCCGTGCATCCGAATCTAGCCCCGCCAAAGACGAAATAGGTGGGCCACTGAAACGAAACTCGCTGTCATAGTCGTCTTCTAGCAACCAAGCCTTGTGCTCTTTGGCCAGTGACAAAATTTGATGTCGCCGTGCCAGCGACATCACCGCACCCGTGGGATACTGGTGCGAAGGTGTTACATAAATCATGCGAGGTGGATGAGCAGCGTCCGCTGCTTGCGGCGCAATACCGGCATGGTCTACTGCCACGGGGTGCAGGTGCAGTCCTGTAGCCGAGAACGCTTTGACTGCACCCCAATAAGCAGGGTCTTCTATCCACACGGTATCTCCATGGTCTGCCAGCAGGTGTGCACATAGCTCTAGCGACTGCTGGGTTCCGCTGGTAATAATTACTTGCTCTACATCCAGCGGCACGCTGCGTGATACGCGCAAATAATCAGTTAACGCTCGGCGCAGTGGCGCGTAGCCACCAGTGTTGCTGTAATCCAGCATTTCAGCATAAGCCATGCGCCAATGCTTGTTTTGCAATCGCTGCCACAGCGCAATGGGAAAGCCGCTGAAGTCGGCCGCATTAGTGCAGAAAGGTTGAACTTCAAGTCGTGTAGCGCAAAAAGTAGTGGCCAGCAAATGACCCCTGCGAGAAAGCTGCGCTTTGGGCAGTGACTTGGGTAGGTGGCGAAGGGGTGACACAGCGGGTACGTTGTCATTGACAAATGTGCCGCTGCCTACTTGACTCACCAGGTAGCCTTCTACGCTAAGCTGGCTTAGCGCTGCCACCACCGTGTTGCGCGACAAACCTAAATCTTGTGTCAGTTCCCTGCTCGATGGTAAGCGGTCACCTGCAGTTAGCTTACCCTCCAGAATGGCGCGGCGCAATGCTTCATAAAGCTGCCGATGCAATGGTAGCTTGTCCTTACGGACAATCCGCGCCATCTCGGCGAGTAAAAGTTCAGACAACATACGGGTACAGTTTGGAAGAGCTAAATAACCACTAGTGTAAAGTGGAACCATAGACTTTATTTAACTGGCTCTTTTGGCAAACCAATTACTCTGCCACAATGCTTTTATGACAGAAAAAAATTACGATAAGGCAAGCCTATGAGGCCTACGTCCAGCATGGTGTGGTTACCCGCCGACCATCGGCTGCTGGGCAACGAGGATCGTCAATTACCATTCTTAATATTGGGCGACAAATATGCCCGTGCCGTCAAAATAGGCGCGAGTGCCCAACCAGTAGTGTTTCCACTGTGTGATTTAGATCAAATTGACGAATTGCTTAATTTGGTAGACGGGGTGATGTTGACAGGCTCGCCGTCCAACGTCCATCCTTCACATTTTGGAGAAAAAGTGGCGGATATGAGTTTGCCGTTAGATCCAGATCGTGACGAACTAACGCTGGCGTTAGTGAGGGCCTGCGTAGCGCAACAAATCCCTCTACTAGGTGTTTGCCGAGGCTTCCAAGAGATTAACGTGGCCATGGGTGGTAGCTTACATCAGCGGGTGCACCATGTCCCTGGTATGCAAGACCACCGCGAGAGGGCTGACCAGTCCTACGATGTGCAGTACGCCCCTAGCCATGATGTGTTGCTTGAACGGGATAGTGTTTTGCACCAATGGGCTGGAGCCACTTCGGTTCAAGTTAATTCATTGCACGGTCAAGGTGTAGCGCGGCTGGCGCAGGGTTTGCGTGCTTTGGCGCACGGACCAGACGGCTTGGTCGAAGCGTTTGAAATCGTGGGAGCACACTCATTTGCTTACGCTATGCAGTGGCACCCCGAGTGGAAGTTTTGGGAAACACCCTTTTATGCGGCAATTTTCACTGCATTTGGAGATGCGTGTCGCGCGCGTAAGCAGGGCAGGGTTATGGCATAACTATACGCTGCTAACCGCAGCGGCAAGGAAACTATGTACGATAAAAAAGCAACTACCTTTAATGAACTTGAACAATGGCTCAACGAACGGCGTGTCACCGAAGTCGAGTGCTTAGTTCCCGACTTAACAGGTGTAGCGCGCGGCAAAATTCTGCCTCGCGCCAAATTTACCGAAGATCGCGGCATGCGCCTGCCCGAGGCTATTGTGGCCATGGGCGTAACAGGTGAGTTTCCTGAAAGCGGCAGTTACTACGATGTTATTGACCCTACCGACAAAGACATGCAACTGCGGCCTGATCCATCTACGGTTCGCATCGTGCCTTGGGCCACCGACCCTACAGCGCAGGTAATTCACGACTGCTTTGACCATGCAGGCAACTTGGTTCCGTTTGCGCCACGCTCGGTATTGCGCCGGGTGTGTGACCTGTTTGCTGCTGAAGGCTTGCAACCCATCGTAGCCCCCGAACTAGAGTTCTACCTCACTGCCCGCAACACCGACCCCAACACATTGCTCAAAGCGCCTATAGGACGCAGTGGCCGTGCAGAAACGTCACGCCAAGCCTACAGTATTGATGCGGTGAACGAGTTCGATCCACTGTTCGAAGAAATATACGATTACTGCGAGAAGATGGAACTCAACGTAGACACGTTGATTCACGAAGTGGGCGCAGGCCAGATGGAGATTAATTTTTTCCATGCCGAACCTCTGGGTTTAGCGGATGAGGTTTTCTTCTTCAAACGCACTGTGCGTGAAGCCGCACTGCGCCACAACATGTATGCTACCTTCATGGCCAAGCCCATCGCAGGCGAACCCGGCAGCGCTATGCATGTGCACCAAAGCATATTAAACATAGCGACGGGTAAAAATATTTTCAGCAACGAAGACGGCACGCCTTCAGAAGCTTTTATGCACTATATCGGCGGTCTACAGCGATACATACCAGCAGCTATGGTGCTTGTGGCGCCCTATGTGAACAGCTACCGCCGCTTATCGAGAAACAGCGCCGCGCCGATCAATATTGAATGGGGCTATGACAACCGTACTGTAGGCATTCGCTCGCCTATTTCCAACCCCGAGGCGCGCCGCGTAGAAAACCGCGTGATTGGCGCAGATGCCAATCCCTACGTGGCGCTGGCCATGACTTTGGCCTGTGGTTACTTGGGGTTAAAAAACAAAATCAAACCCAAAGCGGAAATGAAGGGCGATGCTTACCTCGCGCCCTACTCACTACCCCGCAGTTTGGGTGAGGCTCTGGACTGGTTGCGCAAGGAATCTGATTTGCACGAAGTTTTGGGTAAGGAATTTATCACCGTGTATTCAGAAATTAAAGAACTTGAGTTTGATGAATTTATGAAGGTTATATCGCCTTGGGAGCGAGAGCATTTGCTGCTCCATGTGTAGGCGTGTTGCGCTCACCTTGATTAGTAGATACAGCAACAGCTCCCTCCACTTCCATTGAAAGCAGTACCATGAACACCGTAGTCGATACCGCCATGATCCAAGCTTTAGATAGCGCTCATTTTCTGCATCCATTCACAGATTTCAAGCAACTCTCCAGCAAAGGTGCCCGCGTTATCACTAAGGCTGAAGGCATCTATGTGTGGGATTCTGAAGGTGCTCGCATGCTAGATGCGATGAGCGGTTTGTGGTGTGTGAATGTTGGTTATGGCCGCAAAGAACTGGCCGATGCTGCGCACCATCAGATGATGACGCTGCCCTACTACAACAGTTTTTTCCAAACTACCAATGTGCCTGCTGTGCAACTTTCGGCCAAACTGGCTTCGCTGGCGCCCGACGTAGGTGACCGTAGTTTTCAGCACGTTTTTTACTCCTCTAGCGGTAGCGAAAGTAACGATTCCAATGTGCGCATGGTACGCAGGTACTGGGACCTACTGGGGCAACCTCAACGCAAAGTAATTATTGGCCGTATTAATGCTTATCACGGTAGTACCATGGCGGGCGCATCGCTGGGCGGCATGGTGGGTATGCATGCGCAGGGTGATTTGCCTATTCCCAACATCACTCATATTGAGCAACCCTACCATTTTGAAAACGGCCTGCCAGGCGAATCACTGAATGAGTTCGGACTACGCGCTGCAGGCTGGCTAGAAACTAAAATTTTAGAAATAGGCCAAAACAAAGTGGCGGCATTTATTGCCGAGCCTCTGCAAGGTGCTGGCGGTGTGATTATCCCGCCAGACACCTACTGGCCAGAAATCCAGCGCATTGTTGACAAGTACGGCATATTACTCATTAGCGACGAAGTGATTTGCGCTTTCGGACGGTTAGGCCACTGGTTTGGATATGAAAAGTTTGGCTACAAACCCGATTTGGTTACTTTCGCCAAAGCCATCACCAGTGGCTACGTACCTCTAGGCGGAGTGATGGTGGGCAACCGTGTAGCCAAAGTTTTGATTGAGCAGGGTGGCGAATTTAACCATGGCTACACCTATAGTGGACATCCGGTAGCCTGCGCTGTAGGGCTGGCCAATGTAGCAATCATGGAAAAAGAACAGTTGCCGCAGCGCGTTCGCAGCGATCTCGCGCCGTATTTAGCAAAAAAATACTTGGAAATCAATGAGCATCCCTTAGTGGGATTGGCTGAGACTTGCGGGTTAGTCGCAGGCTTGGTATTGGTCAAGAACAAAGAGCGACGCGAGCGATTTGATTCAGACCACGGCGTAGGCATGATTTGCCGCGGACATTGCTTTAAAAACGGGCTTATCATGCGCGCCGTAGGTAACCGTATGATTATTTCTCCACCGCTCATCATTACGCATGCGCAAATCGACGAAATGGTGGCATTGATACTTCACTGCCTCGACTTAACGTATGACGAAGTCAAAAAGAATGGTTGGCTGGCATAGGGATTGCTAGCATTGAGAAGATATTGTTTACTAGATAACATCAATTGTTACTATGTTCCGATCAATTTTTCAGGAGTACTAAATTGGACAATCAATTCACAAACAATTTAATGCGCAAGCACCTGGGGCGCTTTGCTTTGGCGGGCTTACTGGGTTTATCAGCAACTTTAGCAACAGCGCAAGAGGAAAAAGTCCTTAATATTTATAACTGGTCAGACTACATTGCCGAAGATACAATTTCTAATTTCGAAAAAGAAACTGGCATTAAGGTGCGCTACGACACCTTTGACAACAACGAGATTTTGCATGCCAAACTAGTCGCGGGTAAAACGGGTTACGACATAGTTGTACCTTCTTCCAATTGGGCTAGGCTGCAGATGGACGGTGGCTTGTTGCGCAAACTCGACAAAGATCAGTTACCGAACTTGAAAAATTTGGACCCTGATGTACAAAACCAAATTGCCAGCCTAGACCCTGGCAATCAGTTTTTGGTAAATTGGTTATGGGGATACACCACAATTGGCATCAACACAGCTAAAGTAAAGGCGGCGTTGGGCGCAGAGCCACTACCCGCCAATGTGTGGGAGCTCTTCTTCAACCCGAAATATGTCAGTAAACTTAAAAGCTGCGGTGTCTCCGTTTTGGACAGCGCAACCGAGGTACTACCCGCTGCATTGCATTTTCTTGGCAAAGATCCATTTAGCAAAAATGCGGCAGACTACACCGAAGCCAGTGCGGTTCTTAAAGCTGTACGGCCCTATGTCACATTGTTCAGTTCATCGGGTTATATCAACGACATGGCGGGTGGTTCAATCTGCTTGGCACTGGGCTGGTCGGGCGATATTAATATCGCTCGCAGGCGCGCTATCGACGGGAAAACTGGGCAAGATATTGTTGCACTGATTCCAAAGAATGGGGGTATTTTGTTCTTTGACATGATGGCAGTTCCTGTGGACGCCCCACACCCTAAGAACGCGCATTTGTTTATGAACTACATCATGCGTCCTGAAGTGCATGCAGCTATCACCAACAAAGTCTTCTACGCTAACCCCAACAAGGAATCGCGCAAGTTCATCAAGCCTGAGATGACGCAAAATCCTACGGTATTCCCATCTGCAGCCGATATGGTAAATATGCAGCCACCCAAAGCGATTAACAACGATATTCGTCGCCAAGTGACGCGGGCGTATACGGCGTTTAAAACAGGCCTTTGATTTAGAGCTGTACATAAATAAAAAAGAGGTATGCCGGTGGCAACTGATGTAAATACCCCAGCATTTGCAAGTAAGCACGGGACTGTTCCGTTTTTGCAGATTAAACACGTCGTCAAACAGTTTGGCGACGTGTTTGCAGTAGATGATGTATCTCTGGATATTGCTCAGGGTGAGATATTTGCTTTGCTGGGTTCATCGGGCTGCGGTAAGTCCACCTTGCTGCGCATGCTGGCAGGCTTTGACAAGCCCACGTCGGGTCAAATAGTGCTAGGCGGTAGCGACATCGTGGCATTGGCACCCTACGAGCGGCCTATCAATATGATGTTCCAAAGTTATGCTTTGTTCCCGCATCTCAATGTATGGGACAACATTGCTTTTGGCCTGCGCCGCGACAAAATGCCCAAGGATGAAATTCAGACACGGGTAGACCAAATGTTGGATTTGGTTCAGCTTAAAGCCTACGCTAAGCGCAAACCGCATCAGTTGTCTGGAGGCCAACAACAACGCGTAGCGCTGGCACGTAGTTTGGCCAAACGGCCGCAGTTGCTGCTGCTGGACGAGCCCTTAGGAGCACTAGATGCCAAGTTGCGCGAGCGAACCCAGCTAGAGTTGGTAGACATTATTGAGAAGGTGGGTGTGACTTGCGTGATGGTGACGCATGACCAAGAAGAAGCGATGACTATGGCAACTCGCATTGGCGTCATGAGCGAGGGAAAAATATTGCAGATTGGACGTCCTGCCGAAGTCTATGAAACACCTAACTGTCGCTTCGTAGCAGATTTTATCGGCAGCGTAAATCTATTTAAAGGCACGGTTACGGTAGATGAGCCTGACCACGTGGTCATCTCGACCCCAGAATGCCAGCACTACATTAACCATGGTATTACCGGTACCAGTGGCATGCCCGTACATGTGGCTGTGCGACCTGAAAAAATGGCTATTCAAACAACGCCGCCCAAAGACGAAGACAGAGAGTCCTTAGCCCAAGTGGGTTTTAACGTGGTGCAGGGCGTAATCAAAGACTTGGCCTATTTAGGTAGCTTAACCACCTATCATGTGCTGATTGACGGTAGCAGTATGGTCGCGAAAGTTACGCAAACCAATGCCGCAAGGCATGAGGCCAGTGCCTTGACCTGGGGTGACAAAGTGTACGTGTGGTGGTGCGGTAGTGATGTGGTTGTGCTAACTCGTTAGGTGCAACATGACTGCGCTTGCTTCGTCTTCTTTGCTGCCGCCACAGTCTTTATATGAAAGATTCACTGGCGCATGGGGCCGTAAGCTGGTGATTGGCATTCCCTTGCTGTTTTTGCTGTCATTCTTTTTGTTTCCATTCCTAATCGTCTTTAAAATCAGCGTGTCTGAGATGGACAATGTGGTGTTCAAAGAGCTTTTTTCTTGGACAGAGGGTGTGCTGCAATTTAAGATCAAACTGAGCAACTATATTTACATTGCGCAAGATGACCTTTACTTTCGCACTTACCTTAGCTCGATTAAGTTTGCAGCTATTACTACGGTCATTTGTTTATTCATAGCCTACCCATTTGCCTACTTCATAGCACGTAGCACGCCTGAAAAGCGTCCTGCGCTGTTGATGTTGGTCATGCTGCCTTTCTGGACTTCATTTTTGCTGCGCGTTTATGCGTGGAAGATGCTACTGGCAGACAACGGTGTTTTCAATAACATTGCGCTGGGTGCTGGCTTGACTTCTGAGCCTTTGAAAATGATGAACACGCCGTTTTCATTGGTACTGGGTATGGTCTACACCTATCTGCCTTTTATGATTTTGCCACTGTACGCTAACTTGGTCAAAATGGATTTGCGTTTGTTAGAAGCAGCACTTGACTTGGGTGCTACATCATGGCAAGCCTTTTGGCGCATTACAGTGCCGCTGTCAAAAAGCGGCATCATTGCCGGTTCTATGCTGGTGTTTATTCCTTGCGTGGGCGAGTTCGTGATTCCAGAGCTGTTGGGTGGGCCGCAAACCTTGATGATCGGTCGTGTGCTTTGGGACGAGTTTTTTAGTAATAACGATTGGCCTATGGCTGCCACAGTGGCCGTGGTGATGGTGCTACTGATTATTGTGCCGCTGGCTTGGTTTAATAAGTACCAAGCCGAAAATACCAGCGGGGTGCATGCATGATGTTCACTACAGCACGGTTTAACGCTGGAAGAATGACTTCTAAAGCATGGATGACTGCAGTATTTGCTTTCCTCTACCTGCCTATTTTTACTTTAATTGTGCTCAGCTTTAACGCTAGTCCTATGGTCACCAGTTGGGGCGGCTGGTCGCTGCGATGGTACGAGGCGTTGTCTAAAGATACTGAAATTATTTTGGGTTTCAAGCGTTCTTTGCAAATTGCTTTTTTAACAGCCTGTACCTCCGTTGTGTTGGGTACTTTGGCGGCATTGGCACTTAACCGCTTTAAACGCTTTCCTGGGCGCACGCTTTTTGCAGGTATGGTGAACTCGCCGTTGGTGATGCCAGAAGTGATTATTGGACTGTCTTTGCTACTTATGCTGGTATCGGTGCAACGCGCGTTTGGATTTCCTGAGCGCGGCATGATGACGATTTGGCTAGGTCATACTTTATTGGGAATGGCTTACGCCACGGTGGTGGTGCAGTCGCGTCTGCAAGAGATGAGTCCGCAGCTTGAGGAGGCCGCGCAAGATTTGGGTTGCCGACCGTGGCAAGTTTTTTTCTTGATTACATTGCCACTGATTTCGCAAGCTTTAGGATCCGCTTGGCTGCTCACATTTACGCTGTCACTAGACGATGTGGTGTTGTCTGCATTTTTGTCCGGTCCTGGGTCTACCACAATGCCGATTGTGATTTTTAGCCGAGCTAGGCTGGGCTTGAGTCCTAGCGTGAATACGATTGCTACGCTGACTGTGCTGGTCGTCAGCTTGGGTGTGGTGCTGGCAAGTATTTGGATTGCGCGCGCAGAGCGTAAACGGGCGCGCGAAATGTCTGCCGCATTTCGCGGCACGGTTGCTTAGAACGATTGATTTTTTTGGAGCTTTTATGAAAAATAAACTGTCAATTTTGGCCATAGCCGTTACGGCTGCATTTCCTATGGTGCATAGCGCTCACGCGCAAACCAATGCAGAGCTCAAGCAAGAGCTAGAGCTTTTAAAGAAGCAACTTCAAATTTTGACGCAAAAGATGGACGCCGCTGTTGCCGCACCTGCATCTGCAGCGCCCTCAGCTGCGACTGGTGCTGTAGATCAGCAAGAATTTAACCGAGTCAAAATTAAAGCAGAATCGACTGAAGATGCTTTTGAAGCCGCAGGTTTTAAAGGCCTGAAAATTAGCGGTGTGATTGACCCGACTTATATCTACAGTTCTAGCCAGAAGCGCGCTGGGGTTACTTTTTTGAATAATTTTGATGGGGCCTCTGGTATAGACAAAACAACTATGTTGCCACAAACTGATGGCTATACTTTCGATAACAGCTCCTTCGGTACAGCCATGCTAGACTTCCAAAAAGAAACAAATGGTGGTAGCAAATGGCGCTTGACTTTAATGCCGCACAAATCTGCAGGCTCAGCCTTCCGTGCGGGTTCTATAGTGCACGAAGCCTCGGTGTCTGTCCCCTTGGGTGATGAGAAAACAAGATTGATTGCCGGTCAAATACCCGACTGGTCGGGCTATGAATTGACGGCTGCCAACGTAAATCCTTTGGTCACTCACAACATGCTTTACGATTTTACTGCACTAACGTACTACACTGGTGCAGGTATGGAAGTGGTGCGTGGCCCTTGGACAAGCAAGTTCTTAGTGGGTAATGTAAATCAAGCTGCGCGCGAAGCGGCTGATAAGAAGCTTGCGTTGGTGTACCGTGTTGATTATGCTGTAAACGAGTTTACAGGCTTAGGCTTTTCAGGTGGGCATTCATTTGCAGACAAGGCCACTACACCGGGTCGTTTTGATTTGCTAGAGGTCGATGGTTACTACACACGCGGAGACTTGACATTGCAAGGCCAGATTGCCGCCGGCCGTCATAAATCTAAATCATCTAATGGTGGAGATGCCAAATGGGTAGGTGTATCGGGTTTGGTGGGCTATAAAGTCACGCCACGGGCGCAAGTAGTTGCGCGCTACGATTTCATTAATAATTCTAAAAATGGCGGTGGCATGTTTGGCGGTGTGGCTGACAACCGCAATGGCTTTGGTCCCGCATGGGAAGATGATGGCACTGGAAATAACACTTGGTTTCAGCCTGATGTAGATAAAGGCGTGAATCGCTATGCACTCTCGTTAGGTATGAATTATTTGATCAACCCTAGCACCACATTTAAAACAGAAGTGCGGCTAGATGGTGCTAACGGAGCTGTTTTTCAGTTGCGCGATGGCAGCTATAAAAAGTCCAACTTGTTGCTGGGTACATCGATTGTTGTGTCTTTCTAATATGCAAATCTGGTACATGTGAAGAGCTGATTCACTCGTAGTCTATTCTTTTAAAACACAAACGGGGCAGACAGTATGGTCGCCCCGTTTGCACTTGGCCCTATCGGTAGTGCCAATCTTGTTTAACAAGACTAACCCAATGAGAGCATGGTGAGCGCAATGGTTGATATGAAAAATTCAAAATTCGATGGTCGTGCACTAATTGATGGCCAACGTGTTAGCGCCTGCAGTGGCAGGGTGTTTGATTGCATCTCACCTGTGGATGGGCGTGTACTTACCCAAGTAGCACGCTGCGACATAGCCGACGTCAACGTGGCGGTAGCAGCTGCGCGTAAAGCATTTGATGATAGAAGATGGCGGGCGCTAGCTCCCGCACAGCGCAAACGCACAATGATCAAGTTTGCCGATTTGATGCTGGCATATGGTGATGAACTGGCGCTGACTGAAACGCTAGACATGGGCAAACCCATTCGGTATGCCAAAGCGGTGGATGTCAACAGTGCAGCCAACTGCATTCGCTGGTACGGTGAGGCAGTGGACAAAATTTACGATGAAATTGCACCTACGGCAGACACTGCACTGGCCTTGATTACCCGCGAACCTGTGGGTGTTGTGGGCGTGATAGTGCCGTGGAATTACCCGATGATCATGGCAGCATGGAAGATTGCCCCCGCACTAGCTGCTGGAAATTGTGTAGTGCTTAAACCTAGCGAAAAATCACCACTAACTGCTTTGCGTATGGCTGAACTGGCGCTAGAGGCGGGCATACCTGATGGTGTGTTTAATGTAGTGACTGGTTATGGTGCTGAGGCGGGTTCGCCCTTGGCTTTACACATGGATGTAGATTGCATTGCATTTACCGGCTCTACCCAGGTAGGCAAGAAAATTTATGTTATGGCTGGGCAAAGCAATTTAAAGCGCGCCTGGACCGAGCTGGGCGGCAAGTCGCCCAACATTGTGTTTGCTGACTGCCCTAGTTTAGACAAAGCCGTGGAGGCAGCGGTAGGCAGTATTTTCTTTAATCAAGGAGAAAGCTGCAACGCTCCCTCGCGTCTGTATGTAGAGGCTAGTATCAAAGACAGGTTTTTAGAAAAAGCGCTGGCCTTAGTGCCTAACTATATGCCTGCCAATCCGCTGGAGCCGGCCACCAATATGGGGGCAATCGTGGACCAAATCCAGCTTAGCAGCATCTTGGGCTACATAGAAAGTGGCAAGAGCGAAGGTGCCCAGTTAATAGCTGGCGGCCAGCAAGTCATGCAGGCAACTGGCGGCTGCTATGTGCAGCCTACTATTTTTGATGGTGTAGCGCCCCACATGACAATTGCACGCGAAGAAATATTTGGCCCCGTGCTATCGGTACTCACATTTACCGATGCGGCGGATGCGGTACGCCAAGCCAACGATAGTGTGTATGGCCTGCAAGCGGGTGTATGGACCGCCGACCTGAACAAAGCTCACGGTGTTGCGCGCGCGCTGCGTGCTGGCACGGTGCATATCAACCAATATGACGAGGACGATATTACTGTGCCATTTGGTGGCTTTAAACAAAGCGGCGCAGGGCGTGATAAGTCGCTGCATGCTTTTGACAAATACACCGAAACAAAAACTACGTGGATTCGTATTGACAGTCCCGTGTGAAAAAAACTAGGGCTGCACATGACTATTGAACAGACGGTGACCCAAACGGTGGAGACATTAAGTGCCCAAGGTATTCACAGTGTCCTTGCTCAATTTACAGACATGCATGGTGTTGCCAAAGGCAAACTCGTACCACTGGCCAATTTGCAAGAATGGGTGACTGTTGGTGCTGGCTTTGCTGGGCCTAGTATTTGGGGTACGGGTTTAGGGCGCTACGGTAAGCGCAGTGAATACTATGGCCGGGTGCAAGTAGGTTCACTAAAGGCTCTACCCTTTATGCCAGGCGTGGTGCATGCCGTGTGCGACGGCTATGCGGGCGGTGAGCCGCTGGTGACTTGTTCGCGCCAAGTGCTAAAGAGGCAAGTAGAGCGCTTGCAAGCCAAAGGCTTGACTCTCTGGGTTGGCATTGAACCTGAGTTTTTTTTGCTGAAGCAAGATGCCTTGGGCCAATGGAGTCCAGCTGACGTAGCCGATCAGCTGGACAAGCCCTCGTATGATCTAAAAGCAATTTACCGAAACCAAGAGTTTTTGGATGATATGCGCAAAGCCCTGACTGCATTGGGTTTTGAGTTGCAGCAAATAGACCACGAAGACGCCTGTGGCCAGTATGAAATTAACTACAAATTTGACGACGCTCTCGCAGCTGCGGACCGCTACATGCTTTTCAAAATGACGGCCCATGCCATAGCTCAGCAGCATGGTATGGTCTTCAGCTGTATGCCTAAGCCGTTTGCGCATGCGCCAGGCAGCGGCTTGCATTTTCATTTGAGTATTACCGACACGCAAGGTAAAGCATTGTTTACCAACCTTGCAGATCCGCTAGAACTGAGCGAGACAGGCTACAGCTTTGTGGCGGGGCTGCTGCACCACGCTGATGCGTTAGCTGCCCTGTGCGCGCCTACAGTAAATAGCTATAAACGCTTGGCCAGCAGCGACAGTGCCTCCGGCACCACATGGTCACCAGTGTGGAAGTCTTACGGGGACAATAACCGCACCTGTTTGGTGCGCACCGTGGCGGGGCGTATAGAGTGGCGATTGCCTGACCCATCTTGCAACGTATACGCAGCATTGGCCGCCACACTGGCCGCTGGGCTAAACGGTATAAAGAATTCGATGATAGCTCCTGCTGCATGTCAGGTAGATCTGTACGAACACCACGCAAAGGGTGGTGCTATGCCTGCACAGCTGCCCCGTGACTTGCGGACGGCGGTGGACGCGTTAGCGGCAGACAAGGCGCTCACAGAGCAGACAGGCAGTGCTTTTTGCGCTGAGTTTGTAAAACTGAAACGCCAAGAATGGGATGCTTTTAACTCTCATGTAAGCCCGTGGGAGCTAAAAAAATACGCCGACACCTACTAAAAGGTGCGGCGTATGTTGTGTGGGCTCTAGAGAAGTAGATCTTGGGCTGACTTCAGTGCCTGCTTGAAGTTAACGGGTGGCTTATTTCAACGTCATTACCCAAGCGGCCAGTTTAGCTGCATCGGCTTCATTAACTTGCGGGTTGGCTGGCATGGGCACAGGACCCCACACTCCTTTGCTACCTTTTTGGATAATTACGGCTAATTTTTTGGCAGCATCGGGATCGGCGCTGTATTTAGCGGCAACATCCTTGTAAGCAGGCCCCACCATTTTTTTGTCTACAGCGTGGCATGCCATACAGTTTTTGGATGTTGCTAAGGCTGCGTCGGCCATGGCGGGTGCAGTTACTGCGCTCAAAGCGGCAGCTATTAAAGCGGCATAAAGTAGTGAGAGTTTCATAGTCTTCCTTTAAAACACCTACGCGGTGTAAGATGCAATGCACCTAATACACAACATAACGCAATTCTAGAGCCTAGCGTTGACCGCTGCTTAACTGTGGACTCTAAAAGACATAGCTACGGCCAGTTATGTGAAGATAAGGGTTTTGTACCTAAAACATCTCTTTTTCAGCTAAAAAGCTTAAAAATGAGATTTAAATTAACTTTTGTTGCTCTGGAGCGTAGTATGTATTTTTTATACCTTGGACTATTGGTATTGCTGATGAAGTTTTTGGATATAGGCCCTGTCGGCAGGCTAGACTGGGCCACCGATTGGTACTGGTTTGCCGCCCCGTTCATTTTGGCCGCCGCATGGTGGGCATGGGCCGACTGGTCGGGCTACACCAAGCGACGTGCCATGGATAAGATGGACAACCGCAAAAAAGACCGCCTTGCCAAAAACCGTGACGCTATGGGCATGGGGCCTAAAAAGCGCTAAATGATGCACCGTTTGTGCAGTGTTTTAGCGGTTTAAGGCCGTAGAACCTGCTCAAGCAGCTATTTAATTTGTAGCGTGTTTAATAAAGATCCAGCACAGCACCCTTGGACGCACTGGACGCATTAAACGCAAACTTGGCTTGCACGCCGCGTGTGTAACGCGGTGCTGGCTTTTTCCAAGCGGCACGGCGCTGGGCTAGCACGGCATCCGTCACGTTCAGCTGCAGCAGTAACTTCTTGGAATCAATCGTTACACTGTCGCCGTTTTCGATTAATGCAATATTGCCGCCCTCGGCTGCCTCGGGTGCTACGTGGCCTACCACCATGCCCCATGTGCCACCGCTAAAGCGGCCATCGGTGATTAAACCCACTGTCTCGCCCATGCCCGCACCGATCAGCGCGCCTGTGGGGGCTAGCATTTCGGGCATGCCAGGGCCACCTTTGGGGCCTAGGTAGCGCAGCACCATCACGTCACCGTGGGTGATTTTGCCGCCCAAAATGGCTTTTAACGCGCTTTGCTCGTCGTCAAAACATTTGGCAGGGCCTGTCATTACGGGGTTCTTTAGGCCAGTGATTTTGGCCACGGCGCCTTCGGGGCTCAGGTTGCCCTTCAAGATGGCCAGGTGGCCTTCTTTATACATGGGTTTGTCGATGGGGCGAATGCAGTCTTGGTCTGCGCGCGGCACGGCAGGCACGTCTTTTAAGACTTCGGCAATCGTTTGGCCCGAGATGGTGATGCAGTCGCCGTGCAGTAGGCCTGCGGCCAATAGCGTTTTCATGACTTGCGGAATGCCGCCCGCTTTGTGCAGGTCTACGGCCAGGTATTTGCCAGAGGGCTTCAAGTCGCAAATCACCGGGACTTTTTTGCGCATGCGCTCAAAGTCGTCAATGGTCCATTCCACATCAGCCGCGTGCGCGATGGCCAAGAAGTGCAATACAGCATTGGTCGATCCGCCGGTAGCCATGATGACGGCTACGGCGTTTTCAATCGCTTTCTTGGTCACAATGTCGCGCGGCTTAATATCTTTTTTAATCGCCTCCATCAGCACTTTAGCCGACTCTTTGGCCGAGTTCATTTTCTCGTCGTGTGGGTTGGCCATGGTAGAAGAATAGGGCAAGCTAATGCCCAGCGCCTCAAAGCTGGATGACATGGTGTTGGCCGTGTACATGCCGCCACACGACCCAGTACCCGGGATGGCGCGCATTTCAATTTCGCGCAGGTCTTCGTCGCTCATATTGCCTGCGGCGTTTTGGCCCACGGCTTCGAACACACTCACTATGTTCAAATCTTGGTCTTTATAACGGCCCGGCAAAATAGTGCCGCCGTACACGTAGATAGCGGGTACGTTGGCGCGTAGCATGCCCATCAGGCCGCCGGGCATGTTTTTGTCGCAGCCACCCACCACGACCACACCGTCCATCCACTGGCCTTGCACGCAGGTCTCTATGCAGTCTGAGATCACTTCGCGTGAGACCAGCGAATATTTCATACCCTCGGTGCCCATGGCCATGCCATCGCTGATCGTCGGTGTGCCAAACACTTGCGCGTTGCCACCCGCCTCGATAATGCCAGCAATGGCTGCGTCGGCCAGCTTTTGCAAGCCACTGTTACACGGCGTAATGGTGCTGTGCCCGTTGGCCACACCTACCATCGGTTTGCCAAAGTCGCTCTCTTTGTAGCCCATGCCATAGTACATAGACCGGTTGGGCGCGCGGGACTTGCCCTCGGTGATGTTGGCAGAGCGCAGGTTTTGGATAGGAATGATTTTGGTGGCCATGTCTGAGCTAGGTTGTGACTAAAGAATATGCTAATTGTAGTGGGCTAAGCCGGCGATTTTGCTTGCGTTCTAATGCACGGTAAGCGGTCTGTAGGCCTGAGCGCGCTCAGGCACTCGGCGTGGACAGCTTTAGTACAAAACAAAAAAGACAAGACAAGTTCAGTGTAAACAGCACATCGCTCACCATTATTTGAATGGCCGTAATGGTCATTATGTTGATTCAATTTCAATCAATTAGGCATTACATGCACAATATGGGGATGCTTATTCATCCCCAAATTAATCCCGTCGCCCTGCAGCTTGGCCCCCTTGCCATCCATTGGTACGGCTTAACTTATCTAGCAGCTTTTGCGCTGTTTATGTTTTTAGGCATCCGCAGGTTAAAGCACCAGCCGTTTGCGTCTATCACGGGTGGTGGTGCATGGAGCCGCAAGGACGTGGAGGATATTTTGTTCCTTGGCGTGATGGGCGTGGTGCTAGGCGGGCGCGTCGGCTATTGCTTGTTTTACAAACCTGGTTATTACCTTGCACACCCGTTAGAAATTTTTTATGTATGGCAAGGCGGCATGAGCTTTCACGGCGGCATGCTGGGTGTGGTGGTGGCGGAGATCTGGTTTGCGTATTCGCGCAAGCGCCCACTGCTACAGGTGGCCGACTTTGTAGCCCCGTGCGTGCCCACTGGTCTGATGATGGGGCGCGTGGGTAACTTTATCAACGGTGAGCTGTGGGGCCGGGTGGCCGACCCGTCACTGCCGTGGGGCATGATTTTCAGAGGTGCGGGCGATGCACCACGGCACCCCTCGCAGGTGTACCAAATGCTGATGGAAGGGCTGCTGCTGTTTGTCTTGCTGTGGCTGTATGCACGCAAAGAGCGCAAGCCTGGCCAAGTGGCGGCGGTATTTTTGGTGGGCTATGGCATCTTCCGCTTCATCGCCGAATATTTCCGTGAGCCTGATGCGCACTTAGGGTTACTCAGCATGGGATTAAGCATGGGGCAGTGGTTATGCGTGCCCATGATCTTGGGTGGAGCAGGCTTATGGTTCTGGGCGCGCAACCAGAATAAGGCATAGGCTGGTTTTAGACCCATAGACTGTCTCCCGAGTAATCGTAAAAAGTGCCAGCTAACGTGGGGTTTTGAGCCACTACATATAAATACTGCTTGGTAATTATCCATAATTACCGATAATTATGGAATGCATGCGGTTCAAAAATCTCTACACATGGAAGTCGCTGCGCAGCTACGTGAGCGTATCTTTGCGGGTACTCTGGCACCAGGCGTTTTTATGGACGAGACGGTACTTGCAGAAGATTTGCAAATTTCTCGTACACCGCTGCGAGAGGCGCTTAAGGTATTGGCTGCTGAGGGTTTGGTGCGGCACGAGCCAAGGCGCGGCAGCTTTGTAAGCGAGGTGACTGCGCAAGATCTGGATGAAATATTTCCCGTGATAGCGTTGCTGGAGGGACGCTGCGCGCTAGAGGCGGCCACCAAGGCGAGTGATGGTGACATTGCAGCGCTAGAAACGCTGCATGCGCGCTTGCAAAAGCATGCTAAGGCCAAACGCATTACCGAGTATTACGAAACCAACTTTGCCATTCACGAGGCCATTATTACCTTGGCTGATAACAAATGGCTGTCGCAGGTGATTGGTGACTTGCGCAAGATCGTCAAGCTGGCCCGTTTGCAGCAGTTGCATGCGCCGGGTCGGCTGGAGCAAAGCCTGTCAGAGCACATGGACGTGTTTGAAGCGCTCAAGGCCCGTGACGGTGAGGGCGCTGAGGCGGCCATGCGCACCCACCTTACGCGCCAGCGCAGTGCGCTACGCGAGTTGGCGCAGGTCCAGCAAACACGCTTGGTAGTGTAGGAGCAGCTTATGAGCACGCCTAACTGGATAGCCCGTAATGTTTCGCGTTTTCGCCCTGCCGGCAAAACTGCGTTTGGCGCAGATGCTGGTTTAGACAAATCAGCCAAGTTTCGCGCCAGCAGGGCGCCAGAGCCAAGCGATAGCGATACAAAAACAGTCCAACGCCGCAGCACCCGCCAGCGCCTGGACGGCACCTTACGCCACAAAGAAGAGGCGTTATCGCCCCGTGTGCTGCGCCGCACGCTAGAAGAGCTGCAATCCATAGTAGACCCGCGCGTGAGTGAGGTAGAGGGCGGGCGCCGCGCTCAGGGTGTCGCCGGTTGGTATGCCAAGGCCACGCCAGAGCAGCGGCGCGACTGCTGGCTGTTGATGAGCGAGCAGTTCATGGCCAACCCCGATGTGGTCAAGGCTGCGCAAGCCAAATACGCCGTCATGGTGGGCTCACCTGACGAGGCAGCGGCAGAGGTGCGCTTGCGCAAAGCAACCGTGTCACCCCGGCGCAGATTGTTGCAGCGTTTTAGCGTGTTCCCAGAAGGTATCCGGTTTTTGGTAGATATGCGCGCACAAATGCTGCCGCATCTTAGATTTGACAAGCGCCTGCAAGCGCTGGATGTAGAGATGGAGTACGTGTTTACTACCTGGTTTGATATCGGGTTTTTAGAGTTGCGTCGCATCAGTTGGGACTCGCCCGCGTCGATGATTGAAAAGCTTATTCAGTACGAAGCTGTGCACGACATTAAGAGCTGGGCTGATTTGAAAAATCGTTTAGACAGTGACCGCCGCTGCTACGGATTTTTTCACCCCCGGCTTCCTGATGAACCGTTAATTTTTGTAGAGGTGGCGCTACTAGACGAAATTGCGCAAAGCATTCCACCATTGCTAGACGAATCAGCCGCCTTGGTTGATTTGAAAAAGGCCAGCACGGCTATTTTTTACTCCATCAGCAACACCCAAACGGGTTTGCGTGGGGTCAGTTTTGGTGACTCACTGATTAAGAATGTGGTGGAGACTCTGAAGACAGAGTTTCCACAGCTTAAAATATTTGCCACACTGTCCCCCATGCCAGGGTTTCGTACATGGCTGGCTAAGAATGCGTCGATGATGCTGGAAAATCTGGATGATAAACACCGTCAAGAGCTGGGCCGCGCAGTGGGTTTTGAACCGCCAGCGACGGAGCATTTTTTGGCAGCTGCGGACAGAGCGCTCAATCTAGACGCCAAATCACCCATTCGCCAAATGCTGTTGCGTTGTGCGGCCCATTATTTAAGCCGTGAGTTGCAAGACGGTGCACCCATTGATGCTGTGGCGCGTTTTCATTTAGGTAACGGCGCACGTATTGAACGGCTTAACTGGGAGGGGGATGCCAGCACCAAAGGCATCAAACAGTCTTATGGGCTGATGGTGAATTATTTGTATGATCTGAAAAGACTAGACAAGTACCGCCAAATGCTCTCAGAAGGCAAAATACCGATTTCGAGTGATGTAGAGAAGTTAATTTAATATTATTAGGAGACTTTAGTGACCCATTTTTCCATGCCTAGTCGGCGCACTTTTATGCAAACTACCGCAGCTATTGCAGCCATGCCTTGCATGTCCTCTTATGCCCAGTCTACTTGGCCTGCTAAGCCAGTGACCATGGTGGTGCCATTTCCCGCAGGCGGTGGCACCGATGCCTTTGCCCGCCCCTTGAGTGCGCAGTTTTCTAAAACCACAGGCAAGCAACTGATCATCGACAACAAAGGTGGCGCAGGTGGCACCGTAGGCGCGTCGTTTGCTGCCAAGGCAACAAACGACGGCTACACCTACTTTATGGGCGCTGTGCACCACGCCATTGCACCCAGCATGTACCCCAAGCTGGACTACAACATTGAGACTGATCTGGTGCCGCTGGTATTGGCTGCAGTGGTGCCGCAGGTGCTGGTGGTCAACCCCAAAAAAGTGCCTGCTAATAGTTTTAAAGAGTTCGTCGAATTTGTCAAAAAGAACCCGGGTAAACTCAACTACGGTTCAGCCGGCGGCGGCACATCGCACCACCTAGCAGGTGAACTGTTTAAGCTGCAAACGGGCACGTTCATCACCCACATTCCGTACCGTGGTGCAGGCCCAGCGCTGCAAGACTTGATTGCTGGCCAAGTGGACATGATGTTTGATGGCCTGGGCTCATCAGCTACCCACATCAAAGGCGGCCGCATTAAAGCGTTGATGGTGTCTGGTTCTAAGCGCAACCCCGCTTTTCCAGATGTGCCCTGCGCAGCTGAATTAGGTTTGCCCGACTACACCGTGGCCACTTGGTACGGCATTTGGGGTAGCAAAGGCATGCCCGCAGAGGCGCAAGCACGCGCCACAGACGAGTTTCGTAAAGCACTGGGCAGTGATGAGCTCAAAGCAGTCTGGGCCAGCCAAGGCGCAGAATTTCCCAACTCTACACCCGCACAGTTTGCTGCTTTCTTAAATGCCGACATTAAGCGCTGGGCTGCGGTGGTTAAGGCATCAGGTGCCAAGCTTGATTGACCTGCAGATTAATCAGCACAGCGCTGGGCAGATAGCGACCATTACCCTGCGCAACCCAGCGCGACGCAACGCCATGACACGCGCTATGTGGCGCGCGTTGCGCGAGGTGGTGCAGTCTGTCAAAGACTCTCAGAATAATAGCTGCTTGAGCAGTAATTCAAAGGGTTACGGCACAATTAGATGTTTAATTGTGGCAGGTGAAACTGGGCATTTTTGCGCAGGCGGCGATATTTCAGAATACCCTGAGTTTCGATTTAATGAAGATACTTTGCGCGCTTTCCACGAGCAAGATGTAGCGCCTGCGCTGCACGCGCTACTGGCGTGCGATGTACCTGTCGTTGCGCAGATTGAAGGCAGTTGCATGGGCGGCGGGCTAGAAATTGCCGCTTGTTGCGACATTCGCATTGCCGGGCAGGGCGCTAGTTTTGGTGCGCCGATTGCCAAGCTGGGCATGCCCATGGCTCCGCAAGAGCTGGCCATCGTGGTACGTGCTGCCGGCGAGGCTACGGTGCGCGAGATGCTGCTAGAAGCCCGCACCTTTAGCGCCGTGCAAATGCTGCAGCGCGGCTTTGTGCAGCGTATGGTGGCAGATGCTGATGTCGCCATTGAGTCGTTAGCCACCGCGCAACGCATTGCCGCACTTAGCCCACAGGCTGCACAGCTCAATAAGCAAGCTATAAGGCAGTTTTATATGCAAAATACGCCAATAACCCAGGTAAAACCTGCTCAAGCAGCTATGAAAAATATAGTGAATGATGTGGCCACAGACAATCCATTTGCCTACGCTGATAGCGTAGAGCATGCAGAAGGCATCACTGCTTTCCTAGAAAAACGAACCCCACAGTTTTAAAAGAACCCTGCGATGACTAACGCCAATTTATACGCTCATCTGAACGCTAATTTTCCATCAGACCTAGATACCATTGCCGTAGAAACAGATAGCGGCTTGCATTACAGCTGGCGCGACCTTGACCGCGCCAGCGCCATGCTGGCTAACTTATTGGTTTCATTAAAACTACCTGTAGGCGCACGCATCGCCGTGCAGGTAGAAAAGTCGGTTGAAGCCATGGCGTTGTATTTGGCCACATTGCGCGCAGGCTATGTATTTTTGCCATTGAACACCGCTTACCAAAGCAGCGAGATGGAATATTTCATCACCAACGCCGAACCATCGGTGGTGGTGTGCAGTAGCAAAAATTTTGGCTGGGTGTCTAAAATTGCTTTTACCTGCGGCACACAGAATGTTTTTACATTGGACGACGATCGTACGGGCAGCTTGCTACAGCGGGCAGTGCATTGCTCTGATAAGCATAGCTGCTTGAGCAGTAAAGACGATGATTTAGCGGCTATTTTGTACACCAGTGGCACCACAGGGCGTAGCAAGGGGGCTATGCTTAGCCATGGCAATATGCGCAGCAATGCCCAAACGTTGAAAGACTATTGGGGTTGGCGCAAAGATGATGTGCTTATTCACGCCCTGCCTATTTTTCATGTGCACGGCCTGTTTGTAGCTATTCACGGTGCGTTGATTAATGGTAGCAAGATGATTTGGCTCAATAAGTTTGACCCCAAAGCAGTTATTGCCGCCATGCCCCGCGCCACCGTGTTTATGGGTGTACCTACGCTGTACGTGCGCATGCTGGCCGAGCCATCGCTGACTAAAGACGTTGCCAAAAACATGCGGCTATTCATAGCAGGGTCTGCGCCGTTGCTGAGTGATACTTTCGAGCAATGGCAGCGTAGTACGGGCCATACCATCCTAGAGCGTTATGGCATGAGTGAGACAGTCATGCTAACTAGCAACCCCTACTTAGCTGACAAGCGCTATAAAAACCAGAGCGATCGCCGACCGACTACCGTAGGTTTTCCGTTACCCGGTGTAAGCCTGCGTGTTTGCGATGACAACGATAAGCCATTAAAAACTAGCGCTATTGGTGGCCTGCAAGTCAAAGGCCCCAACGTTTTTGCAGGCTACTGGCGCATGCCCGAAAAAACGGCAGAAGAATTTACCCAAGACGGCTACTTTAGAACCGGCGATGTTGGGAAAATCGATGAGCGCGGCTATGTGCATATCGTAGGCCGTAGTAAAGACCTCATCATCAGCGGCGGCTACAACGTGTACCCCGCTGAGATTGAAGGCACTATCAACGAGATGCCCGGTGTGGCTGAGTCGGCGCTAGTCGGTGTGCCACACCCTGATTTTGGCGAAGTGGGCGTAGCGGTTGTCATTGCCAAACCTGGTGCCGCAGTCAAGCCAGAGGTCATTATTGCAGCGCTCAAATCACAGCTGGCCAATTTCAAAATCCCCAAACACTGTTGCGTAGTTGACGAGCTGCCGCGCAACACGATGGGTAAGGTGCAAAAAAATCTGCTGCGAGATCAATACAAAGCGTTTTTTACGCGGACTCTATAACCCTGCAGTGACAACTTTGGTGCTCAGCGTATAAATTCAAATGATGGCTATGTTGTGAGTTATAAATAATATAGCAATAGATTGAGCCGAGTTAGACTTCAGAAAAGCGTCACACCAGACAACCGAATTGCAAATTTATTCTCATATTTAACCAGCGCATCACTATTAAGTCTTCAATTCGTGTGATTTTCACAACCATACAACTTGGCTGAATGTTAAAAAGTACTCAACGCAATAAATACGTTGGAGACGGCAATTGAACAAATCATCAAGCTGCAGTGTGCAACCAGTGCAATTGCATACTTTGGTTTTCTGGATGTTGCGTATTATGCTCTGTGGTGTTTTATGCTGCGCCCAGTTTGCCTATGCGGCGTATGTTTCCCGCTTTAACACTATCACCAACGGAGCCATTACTTTTACTGGCAATACGATTGGCCTTAACAAAACCGCCAACGCTAATTCCCCCGGCACGTCGGGGTCAATTGGGACTTTCATAACCACCAGTGCTACATCAGTAGATGGCACCTACCCGGCAGGCACTACGTCTACTTGGCAAACCAATGCCTCGCGTGCGGTTTTAAGCATCCTCCCAGGCAGTAATGTGCTGTACGCTGAACTGATTTGGTCTGGTAGCTACAGCTATGGTGGCGAAACTGTAGTTGCTTCTTTGGGTAATGCTGTGACCTTAACAACGCCCTTAGGTAGCAGTGCAATTAGTCCTGCAGCGGCTACATCTGCAATTACAGGCGTGGCAGGTACGGGAAAGGCACTTGGTACTTGCACCACTACCCCGTGCTTTTATGTGCGTTCGGCTGACGTTACCGCGTTGGTACAAGCGGTAGGCACGGGGTCTATTACATTTACCGTGGGTGGCATTCCAGCTACCCAAGGAGACACAGAAAATAATTCCAATACTGGCGGCTGGACGCTTGCAGTTGTCTATGGTAATTCTTCACTGCCTTCGCGCAGTCTTTCGCTTTTTGTAGGCGCAGAAGTAGCGGGATCTGCTGCAGCAAGTGTGTCAGGCTTTTGTACAGCACCCACGGGCCCGCGCTCAGGGCGACTGATGGTTAGTGCTTTGGAAGGTGATTCGGGTATTGCTGGCGATCAGATGGTGTTTGGCCCCACCACCACCACACTAACTGCCCAGTCAGGATTTAACAATTTGGTGGGTAACTTTTTTGCCAGTCAAATCAATAATGACTCTGGCAATTTAGATACTTCTGGGAGTTTTGGCACGTCAAACCAAACCCCAGGCACTGCGGGTGTAGGGCGTCAAGGCTATGACATTGCCAACGTGGATGTGTCAGCCTCGTTGTTAAACAACCAAACCACGGCTTTTGCACAAGGTACCACCACCGGTGACCAGTACCTTATCAATGCGCTGGCATTGCAAATCAACGTCGGCGCACCCATATTTCTTGCAACCGTCAAGCAGGTCGATAAAGCAGTGACTGTAGTGGGGGACACACTGACCTACACGATTAGGCTGGACAACACCACAGGCACTGCCGATGCGACTAATTTAGTGTTTACCGATGTAGCACCTGCAGGCACCAGCTTTGTGCCTGGTAGCGTATTAGTTGACGGTGTGGCCAATGCGGGTAATCCCACTACGGGGGTGGCGGTGGGTACGGTGGCGGCAGGTGCCGTTAAAGTGATAAAGTTTTCAGTAGTGGTTAATAGCATTCCAGCAGCGCCTGCTGCCGCGCTGTACAGCAACACTGCGTCGTGGAACTACAACTTCATTAGCTGCGCCGGCCAGCCTACGTCTACGGGCACTATATCGACCAATGTGGTCACCACCACCATAGCCCGCCTGTCTTTGCAAAAGACGGTGTCTCCTGCTACGGGTGCTACGCCCGGCACAACGCTGACTTACACCATTACTTTGGGTAATGATGGCACAGCGGCGTCCACGGCTACAACAGCCCAGGATACGATCCCTGCCAGCGTGAAATATGTCTTGGCCAGCACGTCGCTTAATGCCACTGCTGTACCAGATAGTGCAGGAGCTATGCCGTATACCAACACCGGTTTGGTCAACAGTGCCGGCCAAGTTGCTGGTGTGCTGGCTGTCGGCCAAACTGCAACGCTAGTATTTAAAGTGGTGGTCAACAACACGGCAACAGGCACTGTGACTAACACAGCTACGGGAGATATTGACGGCACAGGCGGTGCCCCTTCTGCTAGCGCCAGTGCGGCCTCGCCCATCACACTGGTGGCCTTTTTATCCATCAGCAAAACCAACGGCACTACTACGGTGGCGGCGGGTGCCAGTACCACTTACACCATCACGGTCAGTAACGCAGGCCCGTCGGCAGCAGATGGTGCTTTGGTTAAAGATGCGGCTGCCACAGGGCTGGTGTGTACCACGCTGTCGTGCAGCAGTGGGGGTGCTAGTTGCCCTGCAGTGCTGGATATACCCACTTTGCAGTCTACTGGGTTGCCTATCAACACGCTGCCCGCCAATACCAGTTTGACGCTGGCGCTAACCTGCAACGTGACAGCCACAGGCCTATAGCGAGGCGTTAAGTATGGGCTTGCAGGCGCGATGCGGTGTGCAGGCCCATGATGCCGATGACCACAAAGGTGATGGACACCATCTTTAGCGCAGTGGCACTTTCTTTGAAAAAGTACATGCCAATAAATGCGGTAGCTACCGTGCCCACGCCCGACCATACCGCATACGTAATGCTCAGGTCTAGTGTTTTGGTAGCAAAGGTGTTGCAAGAGAAGGCCAAGCCGTAGCAGACAAACATCACTACCGAAGGTATCCAGTTTGTAAAACCATGCGATAGCTTCATGCATGTCGTGCCGACCACTTCAAAAGCAATGGCTACCGACAGTAGCCCCCAAGCTTGCGACAGTGTAGGGGTGAAGGACAAAAGTGCGTTGATCAATGGAGGCTGAGTTATAAAAATAGATATTCTATTGTCTATTATTGCGCTCAAACCTTACCAATCCATTCAAACATTGCACCCAATCACAAGGCCGTGATTGCACAATAGTTACAGTTTTTGGTCTGCTGTAGTATTGGGCAAAGTAGCTAATATGACGCCCACCACTGCAATTGCAAAGGCCATCAGCTGCAATTGACCCATAGGCTCGTGCAGCCATAGTACGCCTACGGCAGCCGCGCTGATGGGTAGCATCACGGTAAACACCCCTGCTTGCGACGCGGGCACGGTTTTTAATCCTGTCATCCACAGCCATACGGTCCAGACGCTGGCAGCCAGTGCGTAGAAAACCAGCAAAAGCCAAACAGAGCCCCGCACAGCCGAAAAATCAAATTGGCTGGCTTGCCATAGCCCTAGCGGCGTGACTAAGGCAAACCCCCATAGGTTGATTAATGAAGTAATGCGCTTAGCACCCAGCACGCCCGTCAGCCGCTTGCCAATCACCGCATAGGCCGCTTCGCACAGCACTGCAGCAAACACTAATAAGTTACCCCAAAGTGCCTGAGGTGCTGCGTTTTTAGATAGAGAATCTGGCTGTAGAGCATATAAATACTGCTCAAGCAGCTCTGATTTTGATAGTGATACAAGGCTGATACCTAGCACCGCGCAGGCCACCGCAACCCATACCCGCGCCGTAATACGCTCGCGCAAAAATAACCAGCTCATCACCGCCACACAGGCAGGTATGCTGGCCATCACCACGCCTGCGGCTACAGCGCTGGTCATACTAACGCCATAGAGCATGCAGACTGAGAACAAAAAATTGCCTAAAAAAGACTCTAAAAACACCAGCTTTTTAGTTTGTGCTGTCATAGTTGGCTCGTCCACAGGCTTGCACAACCAGTGCAGCATGGCCGCACCGCCAATGCCAAACCGTAGCCAAGCCAACAGAAACACCGGGAACACCGCGACCAAACCTTTAGACAGCCCCACATAGCTGCCTACCAATGTCATGGAAAGTGCTAGGCAGGCAAAGGCGGTAAGTCGATTCACAATAGAGGCTTTGAAATTAAACTAAAACTGCATCATGCCAGAGCCTGTAGCAATTACCGCGTTGCCCAAGATTGCCCCGCTTGCAGCGGACGAGCACTACTTATTTGTCTACGGCACTTTGCGTCAAGGCGATGACAACGACATTACTCAGCTACAACCTGCACCACGTTTTGTAAGCTTGGCAAATATCAAAGGGGTGATGACGCATTTAGGGGGCTACCCAGGCGTAACATTGGGGGGCGATACAGACATCGTAGGAGAGGTGTATGCCATAAACCAGCTGCTAGCGCAGCGGCTGGACGCCATAGAGTCTGAATACCCTGAGCATCCCGACGAGTACGTTAAGCGGTCTATTACCGTGGTGGTGCATGGGCACGAGTTACCTTGCTTTGTATATGAGATTAACTCAGCTTACACCGTGGGCAAACCTGTGATGGTTAGCGGCGATTGGGTGAAAGATCGCTAGAGCTAAGCTGGCCCGTGGCCATCGCAGTCAATAGCCATGACCGCAGTTTGACAGGTGCCAGCGGCTTTACCATGGCTTCAAATCCAGCTGTTTGTGCTGAGCTCAAATTTAAACTGCTGGCCACTAGCACGCGCGTAGCCTTTGGTGCCAGTCCCGCCCAGGCCTTGCACAACGCAACAGCTACTTCGACACCGTGTAGTGGGTCGCTATCGGCAAGCTGGTAATCCACAATCAAAACGTCCACGGGGGCCGTCCACTGTAATGCGGCGTGCGAGGTGCGGGCCCACTGCATATGCGCCCCCCAAGATGTTAATAGTGCCGACAGCGCATGCCCCACAGCTTCGTCATCTTCTACTAAGCCTATTTTGGCGTTACGCAGTAAGCTGCCAGACTCGGGGGCGAATGCCATCGGTGGGTGATCGTGCGCATCGGCAGATGGCGCCGCAGGCTTGGGCACAACAGGCAAACTAAGAGAAAAGGTACACCCTTGCCCTAGTTGCGAGCGCAATAGCACGTCAGTGCCCATAGCGCGCGCCAGTCGGCGCACGATAGGCAAGCCCAAGCCAAAGCCTTTAATATAAGTGTCAGGGCTGGATCGACGGTAAAACTCTTCAAAAATTTTCTCTTGCTCAGCTTCAGCAATGCCCGGGCCATGGTCTTGCACTGTGAGTATTATGCGATCGTCATGCGCAGTGGCAGCAAAGGTTAATTCGCTGCAGGGTGCGTAGTTCAACGCATTGCCGATCAAATTTGAAAGTATGCGTTGCAACCAACCGCGGTCTGCTAAAACGTGCGTATCGATTGGGTGCACCACTAGCGTAGCTGTATCTTGTGCAAGCTGCGATTCAAAAGCCTGCGCAATATCTTGCATAAATATGGGCAGATCAATAGCTTGCATTTTGGGGTGCAGTGCGCCTGCATCCAGTTGCGACATTTCTAGCAATTGGGTAAACAGCCCATCCAGCATCGCTACACTTTGCTGCATACGTTGTTGCAGTTCTTTGCGCTGCCCGTCTGGCGTGCTGGGGGTGATGGCTCCGGCTAACAGAGACAAGCTGTACAAAGGCTGCCTGACATCGTGGCTAACGGCTGCAAAAAACCGTGTTTTGGCGGCAGTGGCCTCGTGGGCCAATAGCAGGGCTTCTTGTTTGGCCGTATTCTCCGTTTGCAGCTGTTGAACTAAACCTTCTTTTTCATGCCGTATGCGTATGACCTCAATTACTTTTTTGCCTTGCATAACAAAAATTAGATTCAGTATGGCGCACAAGGCAGTATGCGCGTAGTCGCCATGCACTGCATAGGCTAGCGCAGCGGGCATAAACATACCCAGTGAATACATCAGCAGCGCCGGGAAATAGCCCGAAAAAAATAACCATCCTGTCATGGCTACACTGGCTTGCATAGTCACCACGGCAATGCCTGCATTAAAGTCTTGGGGCACTTTGAACACCCAAATGCACAGGCCCCACAAGGCGCCTAAAACCGCTACAAACAGGGTGTGTACCGCTGCAAACTTGGCCAGTGAAAAATCAGATTCACGGCCCACAGCAGAGCGTTGATTAAAAATAATCCTAACGGTCAGCCACAGCACTACCACACAGGCCATCGCGACTAGCCAACCCAGCACGTGGGCTAAGGGTGCCCGAGTCCACGCAAACACCACCAGCAGCGTTGCTGCCGCAAGAGACACCACCGCTGATTTAACGATGACATCTAGCTGCTGGTGTATCTGTGAGTCGTCCTCAACATGCTGCGTTGTCCAGCGTAACCATGCGGTCCATAGTGGGTTGAGTGGGTTGAGTGGGTTGAGTGGTTTGGGCATGCGCTAGTTTCCCAAGAATTCCTCAATCATTGCAGCCAGCACCTGCGGCTGGTCGTGGTGCATCATGTGGCCTGCGTCTTGCACGGTTTCGCTACGTACGTTGGGCACAGTTTGCAAGCGCTCGTGGTACTGCGCTAAAGTAAATGTGCCTTTGTACCACCCGGTCAATGAATCATCAGCCGCCTCAACGTTTAGCACTGGCGCGGTAATGCGGGCGTAGCAGGCCAATACTTCTTCGACGCGGTACAACTGTGCGTTGGCAATTTTGTGCGCTGCGTCGCCCAATATCTGCCACTGGCCGTCCGCATTAGGGGCTGCCCAGTGCTGGGCCAGCCAATTTGCTTTGTCAGCAGATAAGCGGGGGTTGGTTTTCATCAGGCGGCGGGCTACGCCACTGGCATCGGGGTAGGGGCGCAGGGCCATGTCGCCCTTGCCAAAGGCTTTCAGCTCGTCCATCCACTTGGCGTAGCGCCCAGGAGCCTGCGCTGGTACGGTGCTAGGCATACCAAACCCCTCTAGGTTGATCAGCCGCCGGATACGCTCAGGCCGCACGCCCGTGTAGACCATGGCTACGTTACCGCCCATGCTGTGGCCCAGCAGGTCAACGCTTTGGTTTGGCGCGTAATGGTCTAGTAAAAAATCTAGGTCGGCCATATAGTCTGGAAACCAGTAGTTATCCGTCGCCGGGCCGGTAGTGTGACCATAGCCGCGCCAGTCGGGTGCTATGACATAACGGTCTTGCTTGAGTGCATCCATTACAAACTGAAACGACGCTCCTACGTCCATCCAGCCGTGCACCATGACCAAGGGCGGTAAGTCGGGCGAGGGGCTTCCCCAAATGCGTACATGGTATTGCTGGCTGCGAATAGGGACAAACTCGCTGCGCGAGGGGCGTTGAACTAGGTACATTAGTGAGGTGATTCTAAATTTAATATTGAAAACGATGAATGAAAACGATGACTGAAAACGATCATAGGTGCAAACTAAGCATGCAGTGGTCACTTACGTGGCTGCAAGATTCTTAATCCAATAGCACCATTTTTTTACACTGCTTATTTAGATTTACCATGCAAGCTGACCATTACGCCGCGCTGTACCGCAATTTTCGCTGGCAAGTGCCAGAGTTTTTTAACATGGCGGACGTCTGTTGCCGACGCTGGGCGCAATCGCAAGATGCTGTGCATAAAATAGCTGTTCGAGCACATGTTACAAGCTCGACAGATTCAAAAGACTGTGAAAAATTAAGCTATGCGCAGTTATTTTCGCAGTCTAATCAGCTTAGCCATGTGCTGGAGCGTTTGGGTGTGCAGCGCGGCGACTGTGTAGCAATTGTGATGCCTCAGCGCTTTGAAACCGCTGTAGCTTATATGGCTGTGCTGCAAATGGGTGCCGTAGCCATGCCGCTGTCTATTCTGTTCGGCCCTGAGGCTTTGCAATACCGACTTCAAGATTCTGATGCAGTGGTGGCTATTTGTGACGAAAGCAGTGCCGACAACTTGCTGGTGGTACGCAAAAAATGTGCAACTCTGCGCACTTTGGTAGGCGTAGGCAACGCGGCAGACCGCACCGAGGTGGACTACGGGTTTGAATGTGCGCTGATGCCGCAGCAGTTTGATGCGGTGCGCACTAAAGCGGATGAAGCTGCTGTGCTGATCTACACCAGCGGCACCACCGGCCCACCCAAAGGTGCGTTGATACCGCATCGCGCGTTGATTGGTAACTTAAGCGGTTTTGTGGCCAGCCAGAATTGGTTTGGCTTTGATGCTAGCGATAACGCAGCATGGCACAACCGAACTTCACACGCAGTGTTTTGGAGCCCTGCTGACTGGGCCTGGACCGGCGGGTTAATGGATGCACTGTTGCCTACCCTGTATTTTGGCCGCGAGATAGTGGCCTACAACGGCCGTTTCTCTCCCGAGCTAGCGCTGAATATTTTGCAAACTCACAAAGTGACACACACATTTTTGTTCCCTACCGCGCTCAAGGCCATGATGAAGGCTTACCCACATCCGCGCCAGCAGTTTGACCTGCATTTACAAGCCTGCATGAGTGCTGGCGAGGCGGTGGGGGACGCTGTATTTACCTATTGCCGTGACGAACTGGGCGTTACGGTGAACGAAATGTTTGGCCAAACCGAGATCAATTACATCGTTGGTAATTGCAGCATGGCAGCAGTGGCAAGCGCAGGGGCCACCAGTTGGCCTGCCAAGCCGGGCAGTATGGGCCGTGCCTACCCAGGCCATCGCGTAGCGGTAATTAACGATGCAGGCCTAGAATGCGCCGTTGGCACGGTGGGCGATGTAGCACTTAACCGGTACGATATCCACGGCCACGCTGACCCAGTATTTTTTTTAGGTTATTGGAAGAACGCCTCTGCCACGGCTAAAAAATACACTGGCAACTGGTGCCGCACTGGCGATTTAGCCACCCAAGACGCCGATGGCTACCTGTGGTACCAAGGTCGCGGCGACGACGTGTTCAAAGCTGCGGGTTACCGCATTGGCCCCAGCGAAGTGGAGAACTGCTTGGTCAAACACCCTGCGGTACTCAACGCCGCAGTGGTGCCCAAACCCGATGCCCAGCGCGGTGCAGTGGTCAAGGCGTATGTAGTGCTCACTCCTAATTTAATAGCTGCTCGAGCAAGTTTAATGGGCCAGAACAATCAAAAGGCTTTAAAAGCATATGATCAAGACCTGATACACAGCATTCAAAACTACGTTAAAGACCAGCTTGCTCCCTATGAATACCCCAAAGAAATCGAGTTCTTGGATGCCTTGCCTATGACTACCACAGGCAAGGTGCAGCGCAATGTACTGAGACTGCAAGAGCAACAGCGCGCGATACTGGTATGAAGCTTTAGCCGCCCTTGTTGTATAGTGCATTTAGCACTCCAAACGAGTACTAAAGTACAATTAATTTAAATCCTCATTTTTAAGCTTATTCCAGTGGCATTTGCATTCACACCAGAAACATTTTTTGTCAAAACGCTGTTTGGGCGCGCTGAACTGGCAGTGCGTTCGCACGGGCTGTCTTTACTAGAGCGGCGCGTACTCATACTGGCGGATGGCACGCGGTCTGTAATGCAGTTGCAAGCGATGATGAACGCACCCGTGGACGCTATAGTTCAGCAACTGCAGGCTTTGCATTTAATAATGCCTGAGGGCAGTGTGCAAAATAGCTCTGTATCCGGTCACGCTGCACTGCTAGTCAGCATGGGACGCAGCAAGCCTGTACAAGCCCCAGCCTCTTTGCCAATTAATCTCATGCCCGCTGTCTCAATTGCAGCGCAGCTTGAGGCAGATCATGACCATGATGCTTTGGTCGATGAGTTAGCTAATAACTTCTCTGAGGAACTGACTTTTGACGGGGTCAGCGAGTTTGAGCGCCAAGTATCAACTTTTACTGTGTCGCACAGTCATTCAGACATTGGCACTATGTCTGACCCCAGCTCTACCCTGCAACGCGCCATTACTTCGCGCGGTGTGGCGTTGGGCAAGGCTTACTTGATTAACCTAACCAGCACTCTGCTGGACTCGCGCGACGTACGCTTGCTGCGCAGTATTGGCCAGATCAAAACCGAAGACGACCTGTACCAACAGTTTGGGCAAGTGATTGACACGATTGCTACGCGCATGGGTAGCAGCGCCATTAACGACATCCTAGAGCAGTTTGACCAAGAGATTAACCGCGCTTAGTGTTATTGTCAGCCATATACTCTTGAGACATCTGCGGCACACTGGCTGCGCTAATTTATCGCTAAACTGCGGCATATGAAAATTATTAATGTTCCCAAAGTTCCGCTAGGCCAGTCTGATCTGCTGGTTCACCCCATTTGTCTAGGCACCATGACCTTTGGCGAACAAGTCAATGAAGCGGATTCGCACAAGATCATGGCGCGCAGTCTAGAGCGCGGTGTTGATTTTATGGACACAGCAGAGATGTATGCTGTACCTACTAGTGCCGCCACATTCAATTTAACCGAAAAAATCATCGGTAACTATTTTGCAGCAAACCCGGGTGTACGCCAAAAATGGACAGTGGCTACCAAAGTAGCCGGCCCTGCACGCGGCATGGACTGGGTGCGTGGCGGCAGTCCTAACGTTACGGCAGCGCAAATTACCCAAGCCTGTCACGACAGCTTAAAACGTCTACAAACCGACGTTATTGACCTGTACCAGATCCATTGGCCACTGCGCCACGTGCCTGCGTTTGGTATTCCGTACTTTGATCCTGAGCAAGACAACGCCCGCAGCGCCAACACGCCTATTCATGAGCAGCTTATTGCCCTGGACGCATTGGTCAAAGCTGGCAAAGTGCGCACTATCGGCTTGTCTAACGAAACGCCTTATGGCGTGATGGAATTTACCCGACTTGCGCAGCAGCACAACCTAGAACGCATCGTCAGCGTGCAAAACCCCTACTGCTTGGTCAACCGCACGGTAGACAACGGTTTAGATGAAGTGATGTACCGTGAAAACGTGGGTTTGCTGGCATATTCGCCTTTAGCCTTCGGTTTGTTGACCGGTAAATATGACAGCACCGGTATTCACAGCGCCGACGCACCCAAAGGCCGCATGAGCGGCTATGACGCCATGAAAAAACAACGCTGGGGTCGGCCAGAGGCACTAGAGGCTGCACGCAAATACAACGCCCTGGCCAAAGATAACGGTATGACGGCCACGCAAATGGCATTGGCTTTTTGCTACACCAGTTGGCGCGTGGTCAGCACCATCATCGGCGTAACGTCGTTGGCGCAATTGGACGAATGCTTGGACGCTTGGGGCACAGTACTGCCCACCGAGCTGTTGGCCGAAATCGACAAAATTAGATGGTTGCACCGCGACCCTGCTTTGTAAATGCATGGCTGGGCAGGCGATAGATGGGTACTCAGCGATGGCCAAAAAAGACCACATCAGCGAAACTCCGGCCACCGCTTTTTTAAAAGCTAACCAAATCAGCTTTACCGAGCATGCTTACGACTACCTAGAGCATGGAGGCGCGCAGCACAGTGCGCAGGTGCTGGGTTTTGACCCTTTCATGGTGGTTAAAACTCTCATCATGCAAGACCAAGACGCCAAGCCTTTGGTGATGCTCATGCACGGCAACCGCAAAGTGAGCACCAAAAATTTAGCCCGCCAAATAGGCGCTAAATCTGTCGAACCTTGCAAGCCTGAAATTGCCAACAAACACAGCGGCTATTTGGTGGGTGGTACATCACCATTTGCTACACGTAAAACTATGCCAGTCTACCTAGAAGAAACTATTCTTGCGCTACCCAGCATCCTCATTAACGGTGGACGGCGCGGGTATCTGGTGCAGGTTAATCCCCAAGTGTGCCTGCAACTGTTAGGTGCCATCAGCGTGCAATGTGCTTTGCTAGGGTAGCGCGTTTGATAATGCGTTAAGCGCTAGGCCAACCAATGTGTGTTGGCACAGCGTATTCGCAGCATAAAATCATGTTATGCATCGCAAGCTTAGGCTAGGGTGTATGTTTTGCATGGCGCGTCGTTCGCTAGCGCTACAAAAACAGGAGAATACTTTGGAATTTATCTATCCCTTGCTGGCCACGTTAGCCGCCTATTTGATCGGTTCGATCAGCTTTGCTGTGATTGTGAGCCGCTTAATGGGCCTGAGCGATCCTCGCAGCTATGGCAGCAAAAACCCAGGGGCTACCAATGTGTTGCGCTCGGGCAGCAAGAGTGCAGCGGGCGTAACGTTGGTATTAGACGTGCTCAAAGGCTTTATTCCGGTGATGGCAGTCAAGGTGTGGGGACCAGAGTTTGGCCTAGAAGATGGCACATTGGCACTGGTCGCGCTGGCGGCATTTTTGGGCCATGTATACCCGGTATTTTTTAAGTTCAAGGGTGGCAAGGGCGTAGCTACGGCACTGGGTGTTGTGCTGGGCGTTCACTGGATTTTAGGGTTCGCTTGCATTGCCAGTTTTGCGATTATTTTGTTCTTTTTTCGATATGTGTCGCTGGCGTCTATCGCTGCCGCTGGGTTTGCGCCGTTTTACTATTTGTTCGGTGACCGGGTGGCGTGGTACACGTCAAAGCCGGTGATGCTGGCGATTTTTATCATGGCAGTGATCTTGGCGATTCGCCACCGTGAGAACATCAACCGCCTGCTGGCGGGGACCGAATCAAAGCTGGGGCAGAAAAAATAAATTAATACCGTTTTTCCAGCACCATCTGGTCAAACGTTTTATTCATATTAAAACGACTTAAAAAGCTGTTGCCCAGTAGCGCGTAGGGCATATTGGGGCCCACTACGGTGTCTACGTCGTACACCTCAATATCGCCAATTTTTAAAATATTGACCTTCACTTTCCAGCCTTGGGCTACACCGTTGGCCGTGCCCATACGTACCATTTGGCCTTTTTTGTAGTCTATGCCCATGCGCTCTGCGTCGCTCACGCCCATGGCCACGGTAGTGGCACCGGTATCGACCATAAATTGAATAGGGCGGTTGTTGATCGATCCCTGCGCAAAAAAGTGGCCGCCTTGACCCACTGGCAAGATGATTTTGCTGGCGTTGCTGCCGCCGGGCCGCGCGCCTTGGCTGACGGGCGCATCGCCCACACGTACGGTCAGGCGTACCGTGCTCGCAGCGCTGCTGCCCGTGCCTTTAACTTCCAAGACCGCTTGGTCACCCGACACGCTGATTACTTTAACGCCTTGGTAGGTCTCGCCCACACCCAATGCCTTAGGTGCACCGCCGTCTACTACCAACAAGGCTTTACTACCCATCACACCGCTGAGCGCTACCGATTGCGTGGCTGGTTGGGCTGCAACCCAAGTAAATACTGCACAAGCAGCTATGAAAATAGTAGTATTTTTTATTATTCGATGCATTGCAGGCTTATGGTTATGTGAATGCTGATGCACTGTAGTGCGGGTTAACGGCAGTGCACATCAATCGCGAAAATTATTGAAAGTTAACGGCACATCGTCAATGTCTTTTTTCAGCAGCGCCATAGCCGCTTGCAAGTCATCACGCTTGGCACCTGTCACGCGCACGCTGTCACCCTGGATGCTGGCTTGCACCTTCATTTTGCTGTCTTTGAGCACGCGCACGATTTTTTTAGCCATTTCAACCTCAATACCTTCGCGTACTTTGGCCACTTGCTTGACCTTGTCGCCGCCTATTTTTTGAATTTTTTCAATATCCAAATAACGCGCGTCCACATTGCGTTTGGTCAGCTTGGCGCGCAGCAAATCTTCAACTTGTTGCAGCTGAAAATCAGCATCGCCAAACAAGGTGATTTCTTTGTCTTTCAGCTCTACAGCGGCCGAGCTGCCTTTAAAGTCAAAGCGCGTGGCAATTTCTTTGGCGGCGTTTTCTACGGCGTTTTTCACGTCGACCATGTTGGGTTCACAAACAGTATCAAAGCTGGGCATGGCTAAATCTCTCAAAAACGCCGAAAAAGGCACAATTTAAAGGCAAACGGAATGCGACAATTGTGGCATGTTTGTAGAGAAAAATGTCGCCCTGCGCGAACACAATAGCTTTGGTATCGTAGCCAAGGCGCTCCAGCTGGTGCGTATCAGCTCGGTAGACGATTTGCGCGCAGCCATCACATCCACCCAGGGCACACCGCAAGACTTTGCGGCGCACCCGCCATTTATATTGGGTGGTGGCTGCAACATCGTGCTGACAGGTGATGTCAAGCCACTCACCCTGAAAATAGAGATTTTGGGCAAACGGCTGGCCAGCCAGACAGACAAGCACTGGATCGTGGAGGTCGGTGCGGGCGAGAACTGGCACCAGACCGTCATCTGGACGTTGCAACAAGGCTGGCCGGGGCTGGAGAATTTGGCTCTGATTCCCGGCAGCGTGGGTGCCAGCCCAGTGCAAAACATTGGTGCCTATGGGGTAGAGCTGCAAGACCGGTTTGACAGCCTAGACGCCGTGCATTTGCATACCGGCCAAGTGTTTACCTTGACAGCGGCGCAGTGTGCCTTTGGCTACCGTGATTCGGTGTTTAAACATACCTCTGGTATGGGCCTGCTGAACAAAGCAGTCATCACCCACGTGCGCTTTGCACTGCCCAAGCAATGGCGCCCTGAGCTGGCATACGGCGATTTGCAGCGTAAATGGGCCCATTATTTAGAAGAAAATGGCCTTCAACCCAAGCAAATACTGCTCAAGCAGCTATCAAATACAGAGCGATTAGAGGAATTATTACAGCTGGGCCGCAGGGCTGGCCTGGCCCCCACGGCGCAGCAAATTTGCGACTGGGTATGCCAAGTGCGCAGCGCCAAGCTGCCAGACCCAGCGGTCATTGGCAATGCCGGCAGCTTTTTTAAAAACCCCCAGGTCACCACAGAGCAGTGCGCCGACATCATCGCCCGCGACCCCAAGGTGGTGCACTACCCCATGGCCGATGGCAGCATCAAGCTGGCCGCGGGCTGGCTGATCGACGCCTGCGGCTGGAAGGGCAAAACCGTAGGTAACGCTGGCGTGTACGACAAACAAGCGTTGGTGCTGGTGAACAAAGGCACAGGCACCGCCACACCTGCTACTGGGGGTGAGGTGATGACGCTGGCCAAAGCCATTCAAACCAGCGTGTACGAGCGCTTTGGCATTTTGCTAGAGCATGAACCGGTGGTGGTGTAGGCGCAGCGGCGGGGAGGTTTTGCAACGTGTGCGCTGCAGTTGTGGCGCTGTCACGACATGGTCACTAAAGTGTCATAAATCTCTGCCAAGCTAGCAAAATAACAGCTACAAAGGAGAAAGAAATGACAAAAACACAAAGTTTTCTAGTAGCGCTTTCATCCCGCAGCACAGCGGTGTTGGCAATGTCCAAATTCTTTTGGATACCGTTGATGGTGGTGTTGCTGATTTTGCCGGGTTTGAACCTTTTACCCAAAGGCAGCGCTTGGCTGCTAATACCTGCATACATCGCCTTGGCGGCAGTCTATGTTGCCATCATGACATGGACCAAACGCATGCGCGAGCGCCACATCCGCGAGGCACCTTTCCCCCGGTTTTTAAAAGCCAAACTGCTCAAAGCCTACCCGCACCTCACCAGCAAAGACTACGAATTGGTTGAGCGCGGCATGCGCCAGTATTTTTTAGCCTGTGCGCGCAGCAAAAAGCAGTTTGTGGCCATGCCGTCTAAAGCGGTAGACGCGCTGTGGCATGAATTTATCTTGCACACTAAAAACTACCAAGCTTGGTGCAATATGGCGTTAGGCTACTTTTTGCACCATACGCCCGCAGCGGCGCTAGGCAAAAAAGCTAAAAATAACGACGGCCTGCGACGCGCCTGGTACTGGGCTTGCAAAGATGAAGCTATCGACCCCAAAAAGCCCAGCCGTTTGCCGCTGCTGTTTGCACTGGACGTCAAACTGGCGATCGAAGGCGGCTACAGCTACCTGCCCGACTGCAACGATATTGCCCAGAAAAGTGCTGCGGGTAGCGGTGTTGTAGCTGGCAGCGACCCTTACTGTGGCACCGATTTTTCTAGCGTCAGCTACAGCAGTGACAGCAGCAGCACTGGTGATTTTGGTGGCGCTGACGCTAGTAGCAGTGACGGCGGCGGTAGTGATGGTGGGGGTGGCGACGGCGGTGGATGTGGCGGGGGCTGCGGCGGCGGTGGCGACTGAACTCGCTTTGGGTTTAACCGTACATCAAGTGCAACCTTCACAAGGCCTTTTTTAAAGAGAAATACGCCAGTAACCCAAGTAAATCCTGCTTACGCAGCTATTTAATTAATAGCGTTTAGATTTTAAAATCTAACGCCGAACCCACACGATCAACAGTGCTACCAGCAGGGCTGCACATACGGTGGACAATGCAAAAACGTAGCCAAACAAGCGTTGGTTCTCTTTGTCCAGACGGCGAGCTGCAGCGCGTAGCTTGTCCATTTTGACTAGCTTTTGCTTTAGGGTGCGCCGCTCACTGCGCACGGCGTCCAGCATGTTAAAAAGGCTTTCGATTTGTGCTTTTTGCATCGCCGCGCTAACAGGCGCAGGCGGCGGGGTAGAGGGTGGTTTGAACTGCGGCTCTTCAATAGCGGCTACGCGCAGCATCTCGTCAAAACTGCCAGGCGCGGTAGTTCCGTACAGGACCTGTGCGGCCTCTGCCGGGTCAAACCGTGTGTCGTCCAGCAGGCTATGCAGGGCCGCATGCGTCTCGCTGCGCTGTGCGGCTTGCGTGCTAGTAGCAAAGTCGGCGTAGGGCTGCTTAAGTTGCACCAGGCCTAGTGCGGCCAGCTCTACCAGTAGTTCGCCAATGTCGCCAAAGCCGCGTAATGTTTGAATATACAGTTGTACGGTATGGCTACCATCTATCGCCAGTAGCAGCACGCGCAGGCGGCGCGGCAGCTCACGTGGGTTGCGCCGCACCACGGCGTTGCCACGCTCAGTGCGCACTACCAAGTGGTCTAAATTATTTTCAAGATCTCGTTTGGTTATCAAAGCCACGGCATGCTACTTACAAAGGGAAAACTACTACTTTATTAGCATAACGCAATTGTTTCGTTATGTAAATCACCCAAACAGACTATCAAGTCTACTAGGGCTAAAAACAGCCGGGTTTTTCGGATGGAAACACCGCCTTATTCGATGTCGTAAAGAGTCAGTCAGCCACCCTGCTAACCATATGACTAGGCCAGCTCTGCAATCATCTCAATCTCTACACACGCCCCCATAGGGATTTGCGCCACACCAAAAGCGCTGCGCGCGTGCGCCCCTACCACAGGGCCAAACACTTGGCCCAGCAGCTCAGAGCAGCCGTTGGTGACCAAATGCTGGTCGGTAAAGTCGGGAGTGCTGTTGACCAAGCTCATTACTTTAACGATGCGTTTGACGCTGTTTAAATCACCACCATTAGCCACGCAGGCGGCATGCAGGGCGGCCATCAGGCCGATGGCGCAGTTGCGCGCGGCCAGCTTGCCTTCGTCCAAGCTGATGTTTTTGCCCAGTTGGCCTACCCAAGCTGCGCCGTCTTTGCGGGCAATGTTGCCAGAGATAAACACCAGCTTGCCAGTTTGCACAAAAGGCACATAGGCCGCTGCGGGTGTGGCCACGGCAGGCAGGTCAATATTTAAAGTTTTGAGATTGGCATAAACGCTCATACGGGCTCCGTTACAGTTAAGTGGTGCAGACTAAAAATAATTTACTGAAACCGTAATGGTATAGAACTTGGGCGCATTTTTGTCATGGTTGGCGGGTTTTGTGTTGGGCTGCGCCGCGCAGTTGCAGCAGTCGGTGCTGTGGCCGGGCTATTTTTATATGGCATTTATGCTGTCAGGGCTCTATTTAACTGCTCAAGCAGCTATGCAATTAATAGTACGCAGGCGTTTTTCACCACTTCAATATGCGCCCATCAGTCACGCTACTGCGTGCGCTGGTGTGTGCATGTTGGCCGCACTGGCGCTAGGCTGGGGCAGCACAGGGCTGCGGGCGGTGGTTTTCCAGAGCCAAGCGCTGCCGCCCGCCCTAGAAGGCGTGGACATGCAAGTAGTGGGCGTCGTGACCGCCATGCCGCAGCGCAGCGATGCGGGGCTGCGGTTTAAACTGCAAGTAGAGTCGGCGCAGCGCGTGGACACTGCTGCAACGCAGATGGCCGTGCCGATGCATTCCGTCACCTTGCCGCCGCAAATTTACCTTAGCTGGTACAGCGCCCTGCAGCGCAGCGAAGACCCTGCCGCCGTACCGTTTGCCACGCTACAGCCCGGCAGTGCCGACCTGCGTGCTGGCGAGCGCTGGGCGCTGACCGTGCGCCTGAAAGCACCCCACGGCAACGCTAACCCGCATGGCTTTGACTACGAGCTGTGGCTATGGGAGCAAGGCCTGCAAGCCACTGGCTATATACGCGCCACGCCGCGCGAAGTTGCCTCGGGCACGGCGCCACGCATGCTGGGCAGTACATGGCAGTACCCGGTAGAGCGCGCGCGCCAGCAGGTACGCGATGCTATCTTTAGCGCAGTGCCTGACCCAAGGCTGGCGGGCGTGATTGCTGCACTAGTGGTAGGTGACCAAGCCGCTATAGAGCGCGCCGATTGGGATGTGTACCGCGCCACGGGAGTCGCGCATTTGATGAGTATCTCAGGCCTGCATGTCACCATGTTTGCGTGGGCTGCTGCGCTGTGTGTGGGTGCGCTGTGGCGGCGCAGCAGCCCAGCCATGCACTGGCTGCCTGCCCAGCACGCAGCGCTGGTAGGTGGCGTGCTGCTGGCCATGCTGTACGCGCTGTTCAGCGGCTGGGGTGTACCGTCGCAGCGCACTATTTGGATGCTAGGCACGGTGGCGCTGCTGCGCTTGTCGGGCAAGCAGTGGCCGTGGCCGCTGGTATGGCTGCTGGCCATGGGGGTAGTGGTGGCAATAGACCCATGGGCGCTGTTGCAAGCGGGTTTTTGGCTGAGCTTTGTCGCAGTGGGCGTGCTGTTTGCCAGCGCGGGGCAGGGCATAGCAAAGTCATCACCAGATGACAACACTACTCAGTCTGATACAGACGATGGGCCGTCGCCCGCACAACGCAGCAAGCTAGCCAAATTGCGCAACCACCCCATCGCGCGCAAATTTGCCTCTGCCGCACGCGAGCAATGGCTGATTACTCTGGCGCTTGCGCCGCTTAGTTTATTGCTGTTTCAGCAGATGTCAGTGGTTGGCTTAATCGCCAACGCCGTCGCCATTCCGTGGGTAACTTTGGTGGTGACACCGCTGGCCATGCTGGGCGTGCTGGTACACCCCGTGTGGTCAGCCGCCGCAGCGTGCGTGCAGTTGCTTAGCGTCGTGCTGGCGTGGTTTGCCAGTTGGCCGTTAGCTACGGTATCTATAGCTGCCCCAGCAATATTGATAGGGATTATTGCAGTACTGGGCGGCATTATGCTAGCCCTGCAATGGTCTTGGCCACTGCGTGCAATGGGTGCGGCCATGGTGCTGCCTGCGCTGTTGTGGCACAGCCCACGACCTGCGGCAGGCCAGTTTGACCTGCTGGCCGCAGACATAGGGCAGGGTAACGCCGTGCTCATCCGCACGGCGCAGCACAGCCTGCTGTATGACACCGGCCCACGTTTTTCGCGTGAGAGCGACGCGGGCCAGCGCACCTTAGTGCCCCTGCTGCGCGCGCTGGGCGAGCGGCTGGACACTATCATCGTCAGCCACCGCGACAGCGACCATTCTGGTGGTGCGTTGGCAGTGCAAGCCATGCAGCCACAGGCAGCGTTTTTCAGCTCGCTAGAAGATGGTCATGAGATCATTGCTGCACGCAATGCAAGCCAAATCACCCAGCGTTGCATTGCAGGGCAACAGTGGCAATGGGACGGCGTAGATTTTCAAATTTTGCACCCACAAGCTGCCGACTACGACATGCAAAATAAATCCAACGCCATGAGCTGCGTGCTGCGCATTAGCAACGGCCAACGCACCGCCTTGTTGGTGGCCGACATTGAAGCCGCGCAAGAAGCCCGTTTGATGGCAGACAACGCGCCGCTACAGGCCGACATTTTGCTAGCCCCGCACCACGGCAGTAAAACATCGTCTACCGAGGCTTTTTTAGACACTGTCAAACCCAAGCAGGCCATCTTTCAGTCAGGTTACCGCAACCGCTACAACCACCCCGCACCCGAGGTAGCGCAGCGCTACATTGACCGACGCATACAGCTTATCACCAGCCCGCAGTGCGGCGCAGCCGCTTGGCGCAGCGACTCGCCTGAGCAGGTGACTTGCCAAAGGCAAATCAGTCAGCGCTATTGGCAGCACCAGTTGCCTTGATATAGCGGTCTATAAAAATAATTTTTGTTCGTTCGCAATGAGCTTGTTCTAGGGTTTGCACCGCGCGCGCATCGTAAGATTTTCATCACGACCACGCTCTATCACCGCTTGGCTAATATGGCATGTGATCGTGCCGCATTAGCTGAGTCTCTGGGTGGTGAGATAGCGTGTGCCAACCGCCTTCATACTGGGCATACCAGAAATCAGGCGGTCGGCATACGCTATCTCACTTGCAACTAAAGTAGCGCACTACCGGTAGTCGCCGATGTAAGCATTTGGGGTCAGATCAAAATTCAGGAAGCTTCTGCACCCGGCGCGACACCAAACCAGAACGAAATCTTGCTCTGACCCTAATTGCGCTTCTGACCCTAATTGCGCTTGACCGAAGCGCGGGCTGCTGAAAAAACGCTGATCGCAACAACCTCATCACAGAAGCGCGGGCTGTTTAAGCCACGCAAAGAACAATGTGACGAGTCGGGTCCGGCTCGAGTCCAGCTCCCCGACGCGCACGCACAGACAAGCGACAAATCAAACCGGTGCGTACGCCAAGCCAAGCAACCAGCTCCCGACGCGCGTACAAATCAAATAATCAGCTAACCGGCGAGGCAAAAGGAACCAGCGTTTTGTACATTACCAGCGCATCCACATAGCCAAGTTGTTGGTGTTTAAAAGCACCCGGCAGTGTGCCGACTACGTCGTAGCCTAGCTTTTGCCATAGGCGCACGGCGCGTGTATTGGTGGCCACCACCAAGTTGAACTGCATGGCGCGAAAACCCATGGCCACGGCTTGTAATTGCGAATGTTCACACATCTGCGATGCGATGCCTTGGCCCTGGGCCGCGTGCGCCACTACGTAGCCGCAGTTGCACACATGCGCGCCTTGGCCCGTTTGGTTGGCTTTGACAAAGTAGGTGCCCAGCACATCGCCTGTTGCAGAGCAAGCCACAAAGGTGGCGGCGGCCAGGTCAATCCAGGCCGCACGAATCTGTGCCTCGGTACTGTCGGGTGCAAAAGAGTAAGTGTCGCCCGTTAAAAAAGTAGTATGCAACAAGGCCCACACTGCGGGCCAATCGGCAGCATTAAACGGACGAATGTGGGCAGCTTGGGCAGGCATGGTTTGGGTAGATTTCTAAAAGTTAGGCTAGTACATTCACCATAGCCTACGAACATGCAAGAGCTTGGTGTAAGCAGCGCTATTGCGCAGGGCATAAAACTTGCTATGCTGTGGCTAGGAGATAAGAGTTTATGGCAAGTCCCCATCGATACGACGAAATGCACGCAACGTCCACCACCGTGCGGCCGCACTACCAAAGCTACGATGCGTGGCTGGCCAGGCAACCACGCGATGTGATGCGATCGCGCAGGGACGAAGCTGAGGTGATATTTCGCCGCGTGGGTATTACTTTTGCGGTGTATGGCGATAAAGACGAGCAGGGTGCAGGTACGGAGCGCTTGATCCCGTTTGACTTGATTCCGCGCATCATCCCTGCCCACGAATGGGCTAGCATGGAGCGTGGGCTGGTGCAGCGTGTCACCGCGCTCAACCGTTTTGTGCACGATGTGTACCACGACCAAGAGATTATCAAGGCCGGCATCGTTCCTGCAGATCAGGTCATGCACAACGCGCAGTTTCGCCCCGAGATGGTGGGGGTAGACGTGCCGCATGGCATTTACAGCCACATCGCAGGTATCGACATCGTGCGTGCCCCCGACGCGCAGGGCAACGGCGAATACTACGTGCTAGAAGACAACCTGCGTGTACCCAGTGGTGTGAGCTACATGCTAGAAAACCGCAAAATGATGATGCGCTTGTTTCCTGATTTATTTGCGGGCAACAAAGTAGCGCCCGTAGCACATTACCCCGACTTGCTGCTGGAAACTTTGCGTGCAGTGTCGCCCGATTCGTCAGCTGATCCTACCGTTGTGGTGCTTACTCCTGGCATGCTTAACAGCGCGTATTTTGAGCACGCGTTTTTAGCCCAACAAATGGGCGTAGAGCTGGTAGAGGGCCAAGACCTTTTTGTCAAAGACAGCTTTGTCTACATGCGCACTACACGCGGGCCACAGCGGGTTGATGTGATTTACCGCCGCCTAGATGATGATTTTTTAGATCCTTCAGTACATCGCCCCAACAGCAATTTGGGCTGTAAAGGCTTGCTAGAGGCCTACAAAGCGGGCCACGTGACTATCTGCAACGCACCAGGTACGGGCGTGGCTGATGACAAGTCCATCTACCCTTATGTGCCCAAGATGATCGAGTTTTACTTGGGTGAAAAACCTATCTTAAACAACGTGCCTACTTATCTATGCCGCAACCAAAATGACTTGCAGTACACACTAGACCATCTTAAAGACCTGGTAGTCAAAGAAGTACACGGCGCAGGCGGCTACGGCATGTTGGTAGGGCCTGCGGCCACAGCCAAAGAGATTGAAAATTTTCGTAGTGCGCTGCTAGCCAACCCTAGTAACTACATTGCCCAGCCTACGCTGTCGCTTAGCACATGCCCAACATTTGTTGACAGCGGCATTGCCCCCCGTCACATCGACTTGCGGCCTTTTGTTTTGAGCGGCAAAACAGTGCAAATGGTGCCCGGCGGCCTGACACGTGTGGCCCTTAAAGACGGCTCGCTGGTGGTTAACTCGTCACAAGGCGGCGGTACCAAAGACACTTGGATTATGGAAAGCTGAAAACCACGATTTATTAGACCGGTAAAGATTGATCTGGTATCTTTTGAGTGTGGTCAATTTACAAAAATTACTTTTAAGGGTTGCTACATGCTTTCTAGAACCGCTGACCATTTATTTTGGATGTCTCGTTACACCGAACGCGCAGAAAACACTGCACGTATGCTGGACATTAATTACCAAACCTCTTTGTTGCCGCAAACCGCTGCAGAGGCCAAAGTGGGCTGGGAGGGGGTGCTGTCCATCAGCGAACTCTTGCCGCTGTACCACACATGGCACAAGACTTTTAAAGCCAGCGAGGTGATGGAGTTCATGGTCAAAGACGAGATGAATCCCTCGTCGATTGTCAGCTGCATTAAATCAGCCCGCGAGAACGCACGCGCTGTGCGCGGCACACTCACTACTGAGGTATGGGAGACACAAAACCAAACTTGGCTCGAAGTAAACCGCATGCTCAAAGCAGGCGAGTTTGAAGAAGACCCGGCCAAGTTTTTTGAATGGGTTAAGTTTCGCAGTCACTTAAGTCGTGGCGTCACTGTGGGCACTATGCTGATGGATGAGGCGCTGCACTTTATGCGCTTGGGTACATTTTTAGAGCGTGCCGACAATACCGCCAGACTGGTGGATGTGAAGTTTCACGCGATTGAGTCTGATTTTTATGGCGACTTGCCAGAAAAAAATCAGGAGCATGATTTCTACCATTGGAGCGCTATTTTGCGCAGTGTCAGCGGCTTTGAAATTTACCGCAAGGTGTACCGCAACGTGATCAAACCCGAGCGCGTGGCCGAGCTGTTGATCTTGCGCGCTGACATGCCGCGCTCGCTGCATGCCAGCCTGAATGCTGTGGTTGAAAACCTGAGCCTGGTAGCCAACGACCAGTCGCTGGAAACGCAGCGTGTAGCGGGTAAGCTGCGTGCCGAGCTGCAGTATGGCCGCATCGACGAAATTTTGGCTACAGGTTTGCATGCTTACTTAACGCAGTTTCTAGACCGCGTGAATGCACTAGGCGCGCGTATCAGCCGGGATTTTTTAGTGCCAGCGAGCGCTCAGAACGAGATTTACCTGTAGCCATGCGCTTAAGACACATCGAAGTTTTCAATGCCATCATGTTGACAGGCAGTGTCAGCTCGGCTGCGCGTTTGATTAATGTGACGCAGCCAGCAGTTAGTCGCATATTGGCGCATGCCGAGTTGCAGCTTGGTTTTGCATTGTTTCAGCGGAGCAAGGGGCGACTCACGCCGACCATAGAGGCGCAAACCTTGTACCCGCATATTGAGCGGCTTTTTGCCCAACTAGACGAGGTGCAGCGCTTGGCGAGTAACCTGAAAATGGGGCGCAGCGAGGGCAAGCTACATATCCTTAGTGTATTGGCTTTGAGTTATGAGATCTTGCCGCGTGCCCTGAAAAACTTTCGCAAGCAGCACCCCCATGTGGCCGTGACGATTGATTCGCTGCACTCACCGCAAATTGTTTCGGCACTGGTGTTGCAAGACGCGGACTTGGGCTTTGTCTTTAGCGCTATCGCCCACCCTTCGCTGGAGCAACAGCACTTGGCCGACAGCCGCATGGTATGTGTCGCGCCCAAAGGTTTGCTGCCCCCCAAACTGGTCAAGAAAGGTGCCGTGTCGTTGGTTGATTTGGAGAAAACGCCTGTCATTAGCTTGGACGTGCGCGACCCGGTAGGCACCAGCTTGAGCCAAGCCTGCCGCGAAGCTGGTGTGGGCCTGCAGTCGATGATTACGGTGCAGACGTATCACTCTGCATTGGCGCTGGCCCACCATGGGCTGGCAGTGGCACTGATTGACGGTTGCACCGCAGTGTCGGCTGACCGCAGCAAGGTCGATGTTTTGCAGCTGGAGCCGCAAATAGCCGTGCCCGTAAAATCGCTGCGCCCTATTGACCGCCCCAACTCGCTGCTCGCCAGTGCCATGACGCACTGCATGCAGCAAGCCGTGCAAGAGGCGCTGGGGCACTAGATTCATACCAGCGCGCTCTCTGAGCGTGGGTTAACGTTGCAGGTTACTAAGCTGGACGCAGTAGTGATCAGCTGTTGCACTAAGCGCTGCGCCGTACCAAAAGCCAATGTTAAACCCAGTGCACCATGGCCTACGTTCATGTGCAAATTACGGGGCCCTCCACGCTGCACACCCACGATAGGTAAGCCTGTAGGTGTTGCAGGGCGCAGGCCTGCCCAAGGCTGCGTTACGGCGCAACTAGCCAATGAAGGAAATAGATCCGCGGTACTGCGTCGCAGGCTGCTTATAGCGGCCGGCGACACTGCCAGGTTGTGGCCCACCAGCTCGGCCATGCCCGCCACGCGCAGGCGCTGGTCTAGGCGAGCATAGACCACTTTGCGTGCAATATCGGTGATGCTGACGGTAGGCGCGTGTTGTGCAGCGTCCGCTACATCCAGCGTGATGCTGTAGCCTTTGATGGGGTACACCGGCAGACGTAGCCCCACATTGCGCGCCAATGCTACGCTGGCGCACACTAATGCCATCACGTAATGGTCTGCTTCAATATCGCCCACCGCAGTACGCGCTGCCACGATGCAGTCACCACGCTGGTGCAAATTGTGTATGTCAGCCCCCAAGACAAAACGCACACCCTGCGTACGCAGTACACGGGCCAGCTCTTGGCACAGTTTGAGGCAATCTACAGCACATTCAGAAGGGGTGTAAATAGCCCCTGCGATACGGTGGGTGTAACTGGCAAATGCAGGTTCAATGGCTTGGCACTGCCGGGCCGACACGGCCTGCTGTTGGCTGCCCAACGCGCTTTGCAATGCCATTTGCCGCTGCGCCGCATCAAAACTGTGCTGGTGTGGATACAGCACCAGCTTGCCTGTGCTGGTGTAGTCGCAGTCTAGCTGCTGGGCTGCCAGCATCGCATCAAAACCCGTGCGGCTAAGCGCTGCCAGCGCGATTAAATGGACGGTACTGCGTGCTGACGTGGTGCGGTTGCAGGCCCGCAAAAACTCGATACCCCAACGCCACTGCTGTAGGTCCCATTGCGGGCGCAACTTAAGCGGCGAGTCTGCTGACCACAGCAGCTTGGGCAACTTCGCCCAAAGTGACGCGTCTGCCAGCGGCTGCACATAGCTGTAACTCAGCTGCCCGCCGTTGCCACCACTGGTGCCTGATCCTGGGCTGGCTTTGTCCACCACAGTCACGTCGCAGCCTTGCTGACGCAGCGTGTAGGCCGTGGCTAAGCCCACAATTCCGGCACCCAGTACACATACCTTCATCGCAAATTCCTTGTCATACCGTGCACTGTAGAAAGGTGGCGTGTTTTTGCACAATGCCAATGGCACTAGTGACCATGTTGAAAAGTTATGGCATGTTGTCTAGCCCGCACTGAGTGATCTAAAACCGCGCTAATCCTAGGGTAATTGCTAAAGAGCCATAACTTTTAGTCATGCACCTAGGGTTAAATGGAATTGTTCAACTCCGCTTGGGCTTTCTACACTACACAGGTATTCTCTTTCAACATGTAAATTTTCAAATAGGACTCGGTATGAAACTCAATCGTTTGGCTTTGGCAGCTATGGTGTTAACGGGTCTAGTAGCAGCGTCTGCAGCGCACGCAGATACGCTTAAGAAAATTACCGACAGCGGCAAGATGACCGTAGCCTACCGTGAGTCGTCGGTGCCGTTCAGTTATTTGGCGGGTGGCAGTACAGCGGTCGGCTTTTCGGCTGATGTGACTAATGCGGTGGTAGACGCAGTAAAAAAACGCTTAAATAATCCCAACATCAAGGTTGAGTTTCAAGCCGTGACATCACAAAACCGTATTCCTTTGCTGCAAAACGGCACGATTGACCTAGAGTGCGGATCAACCACCAACAACAGCACGCGCGGCAAAGATGTGCAGTTTGCGATCAACCATTTCTATACGGGTACGCGTCTTCTAGCCAAAAAATCATCGGGTATTAAAAACTACGCTGACTTAGCCAAGAAAACAGTGGCCAGCACCACTGGTACCACCAACGCGCAGGTTATTCGCAAGTACAACGCCGATAACAACTTGGGCATGGACATCGTATTGGGCAAAGACCACGATGACTCAGTACTGATGGTAGACGGCGGTCGCGCGGTAGCGTTTGCGATGGATGATATTTTGTTGTTTGGTTTAAAGGGCAACGCCAAGAACCCCGCTGATTGGGAGGTGGTAGGCGATTCGTTGCAAGTAGAGCCTTACGCCTGCATGATGCGCAAAGATGACCCGAAATTTCAAGAGTTGGTCAACGGTGTGATCGGCGGCATGATGAAATCGGGTGAGTTTGACAAGCTCTACACCAAGTGGTTTATGTCACCCATTCCCCCCAAAGGCCAGAACCTGAGCTTGCCGATGAGCAAAGAGCTGCGTGACAACCTGAAAGCTGCTAGCGACAAGCCTGCGCTGTAACACCATGCATGTAGTGGGTATTTTGGGCGGCATGGGCCCTGCCGCTGGGGCCGATTTTGTCCGCTTGTTTGTGCAAGCGTGTACGCAGCACATGCAGTGCAGCGGCCAAGCGGTAATAGACCAAAGCTTTCCAGAGCATTGGCTAGCCCAAGTGCCAGTGCCTGACCGCAGCCACGCGTTAGAAGATGTGCACAGCGGCGCGCACCAGCCGCTAGAACCTATGCTGCAGGCGCTGGGGCGCTTAGCCGCCTTGGGTGTACGCAGTGTGGCTATAGCCTGTAACACAGCGCATGCATGGCACGCACCGCTACAGGCACGGTTTCCGCAGATAGAAGTGCTGCACATGGCGCGCGAGGTAGCTATACACTTAGCCGTGCAGGGCGTGCGCGAGGCAGTGCTGATGGCCACGCAAGGCACGTATCGCGCAGGTGTGTACGAGAAGGCGTTGCAAGATGCGGGTGTGCATTGCCACACCCCCACACTAGCAGAACGTGCGCGCATCATGCATGGCATTTACAACGGCGTGAAAGCTGGGCAGATGCCGTTAGCTGCACAGTGCTTCAGCGACGTAGCCATTAGCTTGCTGCAGCGCCATGGTGATGTGCCTTTGGTGCTGGGCTGCACCGAGATACCACTGGGCTTGCAAGGTGTGCCAAACCTTGCGAATTATCGGCTGGTGGATGCTGCGCAGGTGTTGGCTGAGGCTTTGGCGGTGCGGGCTTATGTTTAAACGTGGCTGGTTTTGTCTTGGATTTATGATTGCCTCGGTACTTCGCGGCCACACAGCACCGCACGGCATAGGACACACGCCGCAGCAGTGCGTGTACTAGAACAACGAACTCGGTAAGAAGCTAACAAAGCAGGAAAAAGACTTCAAAAGCACTTCAAACCGCATTTTTTATAACGAAAACCCCCAGTAACCCAAGTAAATCTTGCTCAAGCAGCTATGTAATAAATAGCACGCTAAGGCAATGCCAGTATCTCTAAATTGCGCCACACTGCCGTGCAGTCCGCAGGCCTGTCTTCTGGTATTTTGGCCATCATGCGGTCTAAGAAAGGCTGAAATTTGATATGAATCACCGGCAGCAAAGGAGTTTTACCGTGAATGTGCCCTGCCAATAATTCACCCAAAGAATCTCCTTTGTACGGCCGGTCACCTGTTAATAGCTCGTACAAGATAACCCCCAAGCTGTAGAAGTCGCTGCGGTGGGTGACCTCTTTGCCACTGGCTTGCTCTGGGCTCACGTAGTACGGTGTGCCGATAATTTGGCCCAGCTTGGTGCGCACCAACGCATCAGATTCTTCACGAATATTTTTGACGATGCCAAAGTCTACTAACACCAGTGCACCATCGGCGCGAAACATCAGGTTGTCTGGCTTAAGGTCGCGGTACACCATGCCTAGGGTGTGGATAGTCGACAGTGCGCTGACGACTTGGCGCAGCAGGTCCACCACGCGGTGGTGTAGCGCAGGAACCGATGGCATTTTGTGCAGCTTGGCGACCTCGTCTTTAAAGCTGCCGCCAGACAAATACTCCATTGCTATAAATGCGTATTCGTCAGTAAAGCCTTGGTCATAAATTTCGGCAATGTGGTGGTGCTGGATGTTGGCCAGCACTGCATATTCTTGGATAAAGCGGCGCAGCATTTCGGCATCACTTTGCAGCGAGGTACGCAGCACTTTGAGTGCCACTTCAGATTTTTTAGCCGCAGAATACGCTAAAAACACATCGCTCATGCCGCCTTCGCCCAACTTGCGAATGATTTGGTAGCCCTTAAAGCGCTGCGGTTGGGACGCAAATGCGCCAGACTGCAAGCTCCACAGTGACTGCTTGAGCGCGCCTTTGGCTGCACGCGCCGTGATCTGCGAATTAGTTTCTGCTGCCGTGCCGATGGCTGCATTTTCAAATGCTTGGGTTGTCATCTCGGCACCCAGTTGCAGGTCTACGCCTGCCTGGTAGCCCAGCACCTCGCACGCGCTGACCGACTGCTCACGACCGCGGATGGTGATAATTTGTTGGCGGCCCATTTGCACGTTGTCACCTGCTAAGTGCGCGGTTTGCGCGCTGGTGACTACCGTCCAGCCAAGGTCTTTGCCCGAGGCTTGCAGGCGCGAGGCAATGTTGACTGTGTCGCCCAACGGCGTAACTTCGCGTGCGTTGGGGCTGCCCAGCTGGCCTAGCGTCACCTCGCCGCTGTGCAGGCCCACACCCACCGCAAAATCAGGCAGGCCGCGGGCGCCATAGGTTTGCGTAACCCATACGCGAAACTGCTGCGCCACCACACCCAAGGCCATGGCTGCTGAGATGGCGCGGCTGGCGTGCGAGTGGTCGCTGTGTGCCGGATCGCTGCTGGAGGGGTCGCCTTCAAACAGAGCCAGCAGGCCATCGCCCAGCATTTTTAAATGCGTGCCACCGTAGGCCACCACAGGCCTGCACGCTAGTTCAAAGTAGCGGCCCAACAAGGTGGCCAGTTCGGCAGCGGTCAGCCGCTCGGCCATCGTGGTGAAATTGCGAATATCGGCAAACATGACGGTGGCTTGCAAGGTAACGCTGTGGGTGGGAGCGCGATCTTGCTGCAATGGCTGCGGCTCGCTTAAGTCGATGTAACCCGAATCGCCTGGTTGACTCACAAAGCTAGACGCAATGATGTAGCTGTCAGGGTTAGGCTCGTTGGCTGGGTTGCTAGCCGCAATATTGTCGGGCGTGCCATAACGCTGGAGAAAATTGGCTTTGGTCTGCTCTTCGTTTTGCGCGACGGCCAGCGCTACAGCATGGCTTTTATGCTGGTCAAAGCGTTTGATTTTGTGCAGCTGCGCGCTGATAGATTCCAGCAGTTCTTCACGCTTGAAGGGCTTGGTAATGTAGTCGTCTGCGCCCATGCGCATGCCTTTGCGCACTTGGGTGCGGTCGTCTGCGGCGGTGAGCATAATGACAACGGTGCGCTCAAGCTCGTGGTGCGCACGGATAGCGTCCAGCAAGCCAAAGCCGTCCAGCACGGGCATGTTGACGTCGGTGACCACAATGTCGGGCAGCATGCTGCGGGCGGTGGCTAGCCCAAGCTGTCCGTTGCTGGCGGTGGCCACTTCGTAGCCCTCCAGCGTCAGCAAACGCTCTAGGTTTTTGCGGATCACTTCTTCGTCGTCAACTACTAGTATGCGGTGCATGGTGATGTGTTTATTTAAGCTGTAATGGTAAACTGAATTGATGGAAAACGGCCCATCCAACGACAACTTAAAAGCAACTGCTGTGCCTAGCGTATCCGCCCAGCGCGCTCACGATTTTATGCAAGCGGCTTCTGAGGGTGTTATTTTCTATACCGAAGCGGCCATTTTGGACTGCAACCGTGCTTTTGAACAATTGCTGGGCCGATCGCACGCCACACTGGTGGGCCAGCACGTGCTGACCTTGTTTTCACCACTAGACCACGAGATGGCCTTGCGTCATATTTATCTAGGGCGCGGCTTGCCTATCAACGCCAAGTTACCGCTGCCTGATGGCACTCATATTGACGTAGAGGTCATTGGTCGCATGGGCAGTTATGACGGACAACCTTGCTGTGTCGCTACAGTGCGGGATACCTCAACTGTGGTGTACGTCACGGACTCGCTGGTGCGGTCGCAGGCGCGTTACCGGGCGCTGGTAGAGCATGCTGACCAAGTGATTATGTTTCTACAAGGTCGAAAAATTGCGTACGCCAACCCTGCTGCAGCGCAGTTTTTTAAACAAAGCGCACAGCGTATGTACGAGACCGAGTCGATCTATTTAATGCATCCCGAGGACAGGCCACTGGCGCTAAAACGCCGCAAAGACATGCTGGCCGGTGACCTTGACCGCAGCGTTATGCTGCGCACCCTGTCGCCACCGAGCGAGCATCTGCAACAAGACAGCGTCATATCGTGGGTGCGGTTTTATGGATCGTTTGTAGAGTGGGAGGGCAGCGCAGCCACATTGATTTTTATGACCGACTTGACAGCGCAACACAACGCGCAAGAACATATGCGCGTGGCGCTAGTGCAAGAAAAAGAACTGGGCGATTTAAAAACCCGCTTCGTGTCGATGGCCTCGCACGAGTTTCGCACACCACTGGCCACTATACAAACCAGCTCTGAGCTGCTGCTGCACTACAGCGAGCGATTGTCTAGCGCGCAAAAAACCGAAGCCATCACCGACATCCAGCGGTCGGTGCAGCGCATGCAGAGCATGATGGAAAACTTCTTGGCCTTTGGCCGTATGTCTGCTGATGGCCTGCAATGCAAGCTAGTGGCATTGCCGCTGATGCCGCTGGTGCATGACATGGTGCAAGAGGCCTTGACCGCGGACGGTAACCAACACTTGGTGAATGTGTATGCATTAGGGGCCGTGCAACAGGCCACGGTGCTGATGCTGGACGGCTTGCTGTTGCGGCAAATACTGGGCAACTTGCTGAGCAATGCGTGCAAATACTCTAGGTTTGCGGGCGCTGTTGACCTGTCGGTGGACTCGGTAGAAGGGGCGCAATCCCCCTGTTTGCGCTTGGTGGTGCAAGACCATGGCATGGGCATACCTGCGCCTGATCTGCCTTTGCTGTTCCACAGCTTTCACCGTGCCTCTAATGCTAACCATATCCCGGGCACAGGCTTGGGTTTGGCTATTGTGGACCGCGCTGTGCGCGCCCACGGCGGAACCGTGACGGTGAACAGTGTGGAAGGCGAGGGCGCGAGGTTTGAGGTACTGCTGCCTTGGGTTGGGGCGTAACCGCTCGAGGCCGTGGCCGCTTGCGCGACGGGTACCAACACGCTACAGCCTGATGCCATAGCCCCTAGCGACAGCCTGCCTTAACTTGACAAGGTTTATTGATTCGATTAAATTACTAACCAATCAGTCATTAGTAAAAAATTCAGGGTCAATATGTCGTATTTATATGCAAAGAAAACACCAATATCGCCCGTAAATACTGCTCAAGCAGCTATTTTATCCATAGCATTAGGGGTTCTGCTGGCAACCAGTGGCTGCAGCAAACCGGCTCCTGCACCCGAGCCCGTGCGGTCTGTGAAGGTCGTCAAAGTAGCAGCCAGCAGCATGGAGGCCAGCACCGAATATTCAGGCGAGGTGCGTGCCAGAGTCGAGTCGCGCTTGGGTTTTCGCGTAGCAGGCAAGCTGATCAAGCGCCAGGCAGAGGTGGGCCAGCGCGTTAAAGTAGGGCAAGTGCTAGCCCAGATTGACCCGCAAGACTACAAGCTGGCTGCCGACGCAGCGCGCGCAGGCGTGACTGCTGCTGCTACCAACCGCGACTTAGCCGCTGCAGATTTCAACCGATTTCAAGCCTTGAAAGACCAAAACTTTATCAGCGGCGCAGAGCTAGAGCGCCGCCAAGCCACCCTAAAATCCGCGCAGGCGCAGCTAGAGCAAGCCCAAGTGCAACTTAAATCGCAGGGCAACCAGGCAGGCTATGCCACGCTGGTGGCCGATGTGGCGGGCATCATCACGGCGGTAGAGGCCGAGCAGGGCCAAGTGGTCAGCGCAGGCACGCCGGTGGTGCGCATTGCCCAAGACGGCCCCCGCGATGTCGTGTTTAACGTGCCCGAAGACCGTGTGCGCCAATGGACAGTAGGCACCGAGGTGTTGATTAAGCGCTGGGCCGACACCAGCCAGACCACAGGCCAAACTATGGGTCGTATACGCGAGATAGCCGCCAGTGCCGACCCAGTTACGCGCACTTTTCCGATCAAAGTATCGGTCGATGCTGCGCAGGCGCCAGCCATAGGGTCTACCGTGGCGGTGCAGCCACCGTCTAGCATGGCGGGCGTACAGGCGATCAAGCTGCCCACCAGTGCGCTGTTTCAGCAAGGCCAGGCCAGCTATGTGTGGGTGCTAGACAGTGCCAGCATGACAGTAAAAAGCACGCCTGTGCAAATTGCCACCGCTGATGGCAACCAAGCCGTGATTGCCGCAGGCTTGACCCCCGGCATGCTCGTAGTGTCAGCAGGCGTGCATGTGCTGTCGCCCGATCAAAAAGTCACTATTTTTAATGAAAAATCTAGTGCAGAGGCCGTAAAACCTGCTCAAGCAGCTACGAATAATGTAGCGGCGTCTGCCCCTAGCCCAGTGCCCACTGCAGCCCCTACCACCAGCGCCCAGACCAGTGCCGCTAACGTAGCTGCAAACGCCGCTAGTGCTGCTGCCAGCTCTGCAGCCAAGTGAGCCCACCATGACCGAGCCTACATCCCCTGTGGTGGCCAACCACGCTGCCGGTAAATTTAACCTGTCCAAATGGGCTATCGACCATGCTGCGCTCACCCGCTATTTGATGGTGGTGCTAATGCTATTGGGCGCTGCATCGTATTTTCAGCTGGGCCAAGACGAAGACCCGCCGTTTACCTTTCGGGTGATGGCTATTCGCCTGTTCTACCCCGGTGCTACGGCCCAGCAGGTGACTGAGCAGGTGGTCGACAAGATCGAAAAAACACTGCAAGAAGTGCCGCTAGCCGACAAGATTCGTTCGTATTCAAAGCCAGGCGAAGCCTTGATAATTTTTCAGATCAAAGATTCAGGCAATCCCAAAGAGGTGCCCAACATTTGGTACAGCGTTCGTAAAAAAGTAGGCGACATTCGCGCCACTTTGCCGCCAGGGGTGCTGGGGCCGTTTTTCAACGACGAGTTTGGCGATGTATTTGGTGTCATGTACGCGCTTAAAACCGACGGGTTTAGTTATGCCGAAGGCAAAGCTTTTGCCGACGACGTGCGTCAGCAACTACTGCGTGTGAAAGACGTGTCTAAAGTCGAATTGTTTGGTGTGCAAGACGAGAAGCTATATGTCGAATTATCGCAAAAACGACTCAGCCAGCTAGGCTTAGACTTCAACGTGGTGATTGCCCAGCTAGGGGCGCAAAACGCTGTGGAATCTGCAGGTGTGATGACCACGCCGGCAGATAATTTTCAAATTCGCGTAGGCGGGCAGTTCAACACGGTAGAACAATTGGCTGCCATGCCCATCAAAAGTGGTGCATCGGGTGCCGCTGCAGCACAAATCCGCTTAGGTGATATTGCCCAAATCCGGCGCGGCTACGTTGACCCCGCCCAAGTCAAAGTGCGCACCACCGACTTTGACAAAGCAGGCAAAATCAAAAGCCAAGAAGTTATCGTGCTGGGTGTGTCGATGGCCAAAGGTGGCGACATTATTGCACTGGGTAAAGCACTGGCGGTAGCTACCAGCCGCATAGAAAAAACCCTGCCCGTGGGCGCAGAGTTGGTACAAATTCAAGACCAACCCAAGGCGGTGGCTAAATCGGTCAATGAGTTTGTCGCTGTGTTGATTGAGGCGGTGGTCATCGTGTTGGCGGTGAGCTTTTTGGCGCTGGGTCTGCATAGCCACGGCAAACATGTACCGCTGTACAAGCGCTATTACGTTGATATGCGGCCCGGTTTGGTGGTGGGTATTACCATCCCACTGGTGTTGGCGGTCACGTTTTTGGCCATGTGGTATTTTGGCTTGGGCTTGCACAAAATATCGTTAGGTTCGCTCATCATTGGGCTGGGCCTGCTGGTCGACGATGCCATTATTGCGGTGGAAATGATGGTGCGAAAAATGGAAGAGGGCTACGACAAAGTGCGGGCCGCTACTTTTGCCTATGAGCTAACAGCCATGCCCATGCTGACGGGCACGTTGATTACCGCAGTGGGGTTTTTGCCCATTGGTATTGCCAAATCACTGACGGGTGAGTACACCTTTGCCATTTTTGCGGTCACGGTGATTGCACTGCTGATAAGTTGGGTGGTGTCAGTGTATTTTGTGCCGTACCTGGGGTTGCTGATTTTGAAGCACAAGAAAAACCAAGCTATGCGTGATCACACGGGCACACATACAGGCGACGGCGCTGACCATCACGAGCATTTCGATACGCCGTTTTATAAAGTATTTCGCCGTATGGTGAACTGGTGCGTAAAGTTCCGCTGGATCACCATAGGTGCCACGCTGCTGGTGTTCGCACTGGGTATTGTGGGCATGGGCAGAGTACAGCAACAGTTTTTTCCTGACTCATCGCGGCCTGAGATATTGTTAGAGCTGTGGTTTACCGAAGGTACTGCCGTGGCGGCTAACGAAGCTGTCATTAAGCGCCTAGAGCAGCGCCTGATGACCGAGCCGGGCATGGTGAGCGTGAACACTTGGGTGGGCTCAGGCGTGCCACGTTTTTATTTGCCCATGGATCAAATTTTTCCGCAAAGTAACGTCAGTCAAATGATTGTGCTGCCTAAAGACTTGCCTGCGCGTGAGGTATTGCGCCTGAAGATACCTGTCATTTTGGCCACTGAGTTCCCGGAGATTCGTGGCCGGGCCAAGCTGCTACCTAACGGCCCGCCTGTGCAATACCCTGTGCAGTTTCGCGTGGTGGGTAGCGACCCGGCTGTGCTGCGCGGAATGGCCGACAGCGTGAAGGCTGAGCTGCGCAAGTCGGCCAACACGCGTGGCGTTAACGACAACTGGAACGAATCTGTCAAAGCACTGCGCCTGGATGTTGACCAAGCCAAGGCGCGCGCGCTGGGTGTTACCAGCCAAAGCATTGCTCAAGCAGCCCGCGCTATTTTGAGCGGCTCTACGGTGGGCACCTTTCGCGAGGGCGACAAGCTGATCGACATTGTGCTGCGCCAGCCGCTGTCAGAGCGTGATGCCATTACCGACCTAGGCAACGCCTACCTACCCACCAGTACAGGCCGCAGCATACCGCTGCTGCAAATTGCCAAACCCGTCTTTGTATGGGAACCCGGCGTGATGTGGCGCGAGAACCGCGACTACGCAATCACCGTCAACGCTGATGTGGTGGAAGGCTTGCAAGGCGCTACCGTGACCAACGAAGTACTGCCCGCCCTCAAAGCGCTAGCAGCGCAGTGGCCTGCGGGCTACGCTGTGCAAGCAGCTGGTGCTGTAGAAGAATCTAGCAAAGGCCAAACGTCGATTGCCGCGGGCGTGCCTATCATGCTGTTCATCACCTTTACGCTGCTGATGCTGCAACTACAAAGCTTTAGCCGCGCTATCTTGGTATTTATTACTGGCCCACTGGGCATTGCGGGCGTAGCCGGTGCGCTGCTGCTGCTAGGCCGCCCGTTCGGCTTTGTAGCGCTGCTGGGCGTGATTGCGCTAATGGGCATGATTCAGCGTAACTCGGTAATTTTGATCGACCAGATAGAGCAAGATATTCGCGCAGGCGTGCCCCAGTGGGACGCGATTGTCGAGTCTGCTGTACGACGTTTGCGCCCCATTGTGCTGACAGCCGCCGCGGCTGTGCTGGCAATGATTCCCCTCTCACGCAGCGTGTTCTGGGGGCCGATGGCGGTGGCGATTATGGGTGGTTTGATTGTGGCTACCGTGCTGACACTGCTGGCACTGCCCGCGATGTATGCGGCTTGGTTTCGGGTTAAGCGCTAGGGTTTCGGTTAGGTTGGTGAATGAATAACACTATTAATTGCATAGCTGGTTGAGCAGGATTTACTTAGGTCGGAGGCCCAAAACACTCTGAAAATGGGCCTCAGAATACTCTTCGCGTGCCTCCAACGCCCAACCTGTGCCCGCCCTGGCACTTGGCGTGAACAGCTCCGCGGCTGTCCTCCGCCCTGCGGGCTCCCCCTTTATGCCGCTGCGCTGTTCACACCAAGCACCAAGGCTGCGAGCGAGATCGGTTGGAGCTACAGCGGTTGACTGTCCACCATAGTCACAAGAGCGGGTCGACGGTGTACTCAGCGTAGCGGCATAAAGGGGGAGTAGGCGGCCCTAGGCCGCCACGGAGGACAGCCGCGTAGCTGAGTACGCCGCCGACCCGCTCCAGTACAAAACAGTGAGTACGCCACCAGCCGGCTCCCGTACAAGAATAGCAATCTTCAAGCCTTAGCAAGCCACGCAAGCAGCCGCAGCTTGCGGTGCAGGAATATTAATCTTCAAAGCACAACCCCGCATAAACTTTAGAAAAACTCAGAGCAACCGCTTTAGTGGCTGCTGCTAACCGCCATATCCGCTAACAACGCCGTAACGCGAGCATCCTCACCGATGGCGGCGACTACTTCAAAGTGCACGTTGGGGTGTGCTGCGCGCAGCGCCACCACCAGCTCAGGCAAGTCTTCGCGTGCATGCTTGCCCATGCCTAGAAACATCGGCACGATACGCACTTTTATAGTGCTGTTTAGACCGTTAACCCTCGTAAATTCTGCTCTAGCAGCTATAACTTCACTAGCAACAGTGGGCAGATCAGGTTCGCACAGCTCTAAGTAGGCGCAGCGCGCTAGCGCCTGCGGGTACTGTTGGCTGGATTGTTGGTTAATGCACTGGGCTACAGCCTCAATAGGTGCGCGCCACAGGGGGTCGCGCGAACCGTGGGCAAACAAAATAATCGCGTCAGGCGGGAGTGTAGGCATACAAATTACAGATTACAAAATACGAATGAGTCGGACAGCGCCGCTAACGTCTTAGCACCAGCCAGGTAAACGCCCCCAGTGACACCATCGAGTACAAAATACCCGGAATAGCCGCTGAAATCCACGGTGACCAATTGTTCAAGTTGCCAGCATAGCCAAACACGTTGTTCAGCAAAAAGAAGCTGATACCAATCATCACACCGATAAAGACATAGCCGCTGATCGAGTCGGAGCGAAAATGCAAATACGCAAACGGCAGCGCCAACACCACCATGACCAAGCAGCTGAGTGGGTAAAAAAGTTTGCGCCAAAACTCAATTTCGTAGCGTTGCGACGTTTGGCCGTTGGCCTCTAGGTGGGTCATGTACTGGTACAAATCAACCGTGCCCATGCGCTCGGGTTTAAGCAAGGCCACCGACACCATCTCGGCGTTCAGCTCGGTAGGCCAGCGGTAATTTTCTGCGGTGTTAGTGTGCTGTACACGCGCTTTGGTAGTACCTAAGCCCGGCGATGCGCCTGAACTTGACATGTCACTGGCTGCCTTGCCCGCCGCGTTGGCTGCCAAAGGTGTAGCGTCGTCATTCAGAATAAAATCACTGCGCTTAACACCCTGCAAAGTCCACGCTGCATCGTCTGCAAACTTGCCGCTGTCGGCTTGCAACGTAGATACCAGCAAACCATTGGCATTGAATTCAAAAATTCTGATGTTGCGCATATCGCCTTTACTTGTTAGCGCACCCACATTGACCGAAAAGCTGGAAAACTGCTGGCGCTCTTTGAGCCAAGCGCCTGTTTGCCCCAGCGAGATTTGCCCAAGATAACGGGACTTCAACAGCTGCCCCACTTTGGCGCTGGCAGGTGCAATATAGTCGCCCACTAAAAAAGTCAGCACGGTAAACACCAAGCCCAGCGACATCAAAGTGCGCAGTGCACGCCAAGGGTCCATGCCGCTGGTGCGCAAAATAGTGAACTCAGAGCTTTGCGCAAAACGGGCCATCACCGTGATGGAGCCGATCAGCACGGCAATCGGCAGCGCCTCGTACAGGCGGGACGGCATCCACAGCAGCACGAACAGCGCGGCATGGGTAATGCGGTAAGGGTTAGCTTTGTCGCCACGTCCCAGGTTGCCCAGTTCTTCGACCAAATCAAAAAACGAAAACAGCGCCAAAAAAGCCAGCGCCACGTATGCCACGGTAATCAGCATCTCGCGGTGAATCAGGCGGCGCAGTGTTTTCATAAATTAGTGTGTGGGTGACTTTGTTTTAGGCTGGCGTGGCTGCAGGGGAAGCAGGGGAAGCAGGGGAAGCAGGGGAAGTTAGCCAGTTGCGCGGTGACCATTGCATATGCCGCGCTGCCAACCATGTGCCGGTGACCAGTAGCACGCCGCCATGCAAGCCCAGTGTCCAAGTGACAAAGCCAACGCGCGCGTCACCTACCCAAGCCTGGCCCACATTAAGCAGGTTGTAATACACCACAAAGGCTAGCAGGGCAAACGCCAAGCTGTAGCCGCGCCCAGACCGCGGGTTAGACGCCGACGCCACCAAGGCCAGTAGCACCAAATTGAATGCCGCAAACCCCAGCCCCAGCCGCCAGCCTAGCTCGGCCAAATAGGGCGCGCTGCGCTGGCGCACCAAGTCAATGGAGTTCAGTGCTTTGGGGGGCGCTTTGTCGGGTTCACCCAGTTTGATCTGGCCTACCTTGGTGCCGTACTCACCAAATTCGCTGATTTTTAACGTATCGTCTTCTTTGGTTTGCTCCAGCCGCTGGCCGTTGTTCAAGATTAAAAACTGATCGTCGGCCACCATCTCTATGCGCCCACTGCGCGCTGAGGTGGTAGCTTGCTTGCCTTGTTCGTTAGACGCTATAAAAATATTACGGCCTACTTTGTTGCTAGGTGTCATAGGTGCTGTGGCACTGCTGTTGTCGGCGCTGCCCGACGCCCCGCTGGCGCTCGCGGAAGCAGGTGCAGGCGGCCCAATGGGGATGGTTGCCTGATCTTCACTGGTGGCTGTGTCGTTGCGTTCTATAAAAAACACCCGTGTCCCGCTGGAGTTTTCTTGAAACTGCCCTGCCGCCACGCGGTCCAGGTCGCCACGCGTTTCGTAGCGCTCGCGCAGCAACTGTGACTGCTGGTTGGACCACGGCCACACAAACAAAGCCATAAGCACAATAATCACCAGCACAGGCAAAGCAAAGCGCAGCAAAGGCCGGGCAAAACTAGCCAGCCCCCGCCCACTAGCAAACCACACCGCCATCTCTGAATCGCGGTACATTCGGCTGATAGTGGCGGTGACTGCGATAAATAAGCTGAGCGTCAAAATAGTGGGCAAATGCCCCAGCACGGCATAGCCCATCAGCATCATCACGTCTTGCGGGTTCACGTTGCCTCTGGCGGCCAGGCCCAGCGTGCGGATCAGCAGCATACTCATCACCACGGTAATCAGCACCACCAAGGCGGCACCAAAAGTGCGCGAGAGTTCTTTGCGAAGGGAAGAATCGAATAACATGGTGCGCTGGTGTAAAAAGCTGCTTGCAGTATGCTTATGTGGTGAATAGAAAGTACGTATTATGAACTTTGAACTAAAAACCCTGTCTTGGGCGCAAGCCGCTACCACCCCGGCGTCGCTGCTGGTGGTGCTGCTGACCAAATCATCCAGCGAAAACGCCAAACCTGCGGACGGCGCTATAGCGGCACTGGTCGCCCAGGCCCGCGCTGCTGGCGACCACGACGGCGCGGCGGGCAAAATGCTGCAAACCTACGCCATGGTGGGCGTGAAAGCGCATAAAGTCATGCTGGTTGGGGTGGGCGAGGGCGCTGCATCGGCGCTGGCACGCAATGTGAGCAAGGCCGTGGCAGCCGCAGTGGCCGCTTTCAAACCTGCCAGCAGCGACAAGCAAGCTCATATCATCATCAGCTTGGCGGCGCTGGCCGATGTGGGTGGGGTACAGGCCGCTGTTGCCTCTGCGGTAAGTGCCGCTATACAAGCCGCCGCACAGGCAAGCTACGTTTACAGCAGCACCAAAAGCAAGCCTATTGCCCGACGTGCGGCCTACGTTACCGTGGGTGCGCCACTGGCCCGCACGGTGCAAGCCGCGTTTGACCAGTCGGTAGCCTGCGTGCAAGGGGTAGAGCTGGCCAAAGAATGGGCCAACCGCCCCAGCAACCACGCCACCCCGTCCATGCTGGCCGATGTGGCCGTAGCCATCGCCAAGGGCCACAAAAACCTGCACTGCGAGGTGCTAGGCCCCAAAGAAGTAGCCAAGCTGGGCATGGGCTCGTTCATGGCGGTGTCGCAAGGCTCACCCGAGCCGCTGCGCTTTATCGTCCTGGGCTACCAGGGCGCTGCCAAAACCCAGGCACCTACCGTGCTGGTAGGCAAGGGCATTACGTTCGATACCGGCGGCATATCGCTCAAGCCCGCGGCAGACATGGACGAGATGAAGCACGACATGGGCGGCGCGGCCAGCGTGCTGGGTGTGTTCAAGGCGCTGAGCGTGCTCAAACCCGCTATCAACGTAGTGGGCTTGATTCCTACTTGCGAAAACATGCCCGATGGCAAAGCCATCAAACCCGGCGACGTGGTCACCAGTATGAGCGGCCAAACCATTGAAATACTCAACACCGACGCCGAAGGCCGCCTGATACTGTGCGACGCGCTAACCTACGCCGAGCGCTTTAAACCCGCCGCCGTCATCGACATTGCCACCCTCACGGGTGCCTGCGTGATAGCGCTAGGCCACACACGCAGCGGCTTGTTTGCCACCGATGATGCCCTGGCCACGGCCCTGCAGTCTGCAGGCGAGGCCGCACTAGACCCCTGCTGGCGCATGCCGCTAGACGACGACTACGCCGAAGGCCTGAAAACCAACTTTGCCGACGTAGCCAACGTAGCAGGCCGCGCGGGTGGGGCCATTACGGCGGCCAAGTTTTTGCAGCGCTTTGCCAAGGCCTACCCATGGGCACACCTAGACATTGCCGGTACCGCCTGGAAGAGCGGCGGCACCGCCAAAGGAGCCACTGGCAGGCCCATACCGTTGCTGCTGAACTATCTGCTGCATTTTGACCCACAAAGCAGTGCTAAATTA